>NZ_CP017267.1:1460833-2135000 GCF_001870205.1 Vagococcus teuberi
ATTAAATTGACCAACGTCGATTTACCTGAACCAGTCCCCCCAATAATCGCAACCGTGTCACCTTTTTTTGCGGTAAAATCAACATCAGATAAAGCAGGTTTTTCAGCACCACTGTAGCTATAACTAACTTCGTTAAATGTTAATGAACTATCTGAATTAAATGCTTTTGGTGAATCTGGATTTTTAATATCGTCTTTCATGTCAAGTACTTCGTTAATACGAACAGCTGATGCTTGAGCACGGGGTACAAACACAAAAATCATCGCCATCATCACAAAACTCATTAAAATTTGCATAGCATACGTCATAAACGCCATCATATTCCCTACTTCAAGCGTTCCTTCCGCGATATTATGACCTCCAAACCAAATAATAGATACATTTGTCACACTAATAATGAACGTAATCACAGGTAATAAGAATGACATCAGTGTATTTACCTTTATGGCAGTATTCGTGTAGTCTTTATTGGCATCATCAAAACGATACTCTTCAAATTTTGTTTGATTAAATGCACGGATAACCCGTACACCTGTTAGTCCTTCACGAAATACTAAGTTCAGTCTATCTGTTTTTTCTTGTAAACTTTTAAATAATGGAATCGCAAAATACATTGTGACACCTACAACTAATATAATCATTGGAATGACATATAAAAATATTTTTGTCAGTTCTCTGTCACGATAAAAAGCCAAAACACTTGCACCTATTAATGTGATTGGTGCATTAATCATGATTCTTAAGAACATCTGACTAACCATTTGAATTTGATTAACATCATTGGTTGTTCTGGTAATTAAAGACGCTGTTCCAATCTTGTCAAATTCGCGTTGAGATGAATATTCTACTTTTTCATAAATCTCAGAACGTAATTTTTTACCTAGTTTTTGCGCTTGTCTTGTGGCAATAAATGTATTAGCAATAGATGCTAATATTCCGACAAATGAAATACCTATCATCACAAAACCAACGCGCCAAATGTATGAGATATCTCCCTTAGTAACTCCTTTGTCAATAATATTTGACGTGAGTGTTGGTAAATACAAATCGCTCGTAATTTGAATTACGATGAATAAAATAGCCCCTAAAACTGCTGGTAGAGACATTCGTTTTATGATTCTTAACATGTTTCTATCCTCCTATTTATCTTCAATTACCCCGTAGGCAATCCAATCTAGCTTCATATTAAATTCCGCTTTCGCTTTTTCAATGTTTATTTTTTTTCCCATTTGTTCTGAACGATAAATTTCATTAATTGATGCGTGCATCGTATAAAACAATAATCTTAATAATACTTTTAACTCTTTCACATCAGATATTTTTAGGTATGAATAATCAACATTTTTTACTAATTCTTCATACTGATGATATCGTTGTTTTTTTCGACCCATTATTTGTTTTTGTGTTCTTTTTTCAACACCTAACTCATCAAAAATTTCACTTGAACGTTTGTAATCCATATACATAAAGATGTTTTTTAATAACTTTGCATGCTTACTTTTTAAAACCAAATGAATAAAATAATCAAAAAATTCTTGCATGGTTAAAAATAAATTTCCTTTATTTTCTTTAAATAATGCCATGAATGTTGTTTCAGGTTCTTTTACTAAATTATCGCAAATATAGTAAAACACATCATCTTTATCTTCAAAATACTGATAAAAACTCCCTCTTGGAATACCTGCATACTTCACAATATTGGCAATTGATGCTTGGTGGATTGGAACATCAGAAAATTCTTTTTCACATGCTGCAATAATTTTTTGCTGTTTTTCTTCTTCTAAACGAAAAAATGTGAGACTTGGCATAAATTTACCTCCTAACTGATTTATGACATGGTGTCATTGTATATGACGCTGTGTCACAAATCAATTAAAAACACTTCAAAATTCAAAATAGTTTCTTTATCTAAAAATGTCATTTATACTTTGTGTATTGATTTAGTAAAGGAGTTTCACATGACAAAAGAAATATATGATATTACAATTATTGGTGGTGGACCTGCTGGGATTTTCGCTGCTTTTTACGCTGGAATGAGACAAGCTAAAACTAAAATTATTGAATCTCTACCACAACTTGGAGGACAACTTAGTTTACTTTATCCGGAAAAGCTCATTTACGATGTAGCAGGATTTCCAAATATAAAAGCACAACAATTAGTCGATCAATTAGTTGAACAAATTAAACCGTTTGATCAAACCATTTGTTTAGATGAAGAAGTGTTGCAAATTGAAAAAGAAGGTGCCATGTTTAAACTTATTACCAAAAAAGGCACACACTATTCCAAAACAGTAATCATCGCTGCCGGTAATGGCGCGTTTCAACCAAAACGATTAACAACTGAAGGTCATGAGCAGTATGAGGGAAAAGGACTACACTATTTTGTGACTGATATGGAACAATTTAGAGGAAAAGATATCATGATTTGTGGTGGTGGTGATTCTGCGGTTGATTGGGCATTGATGCTTGAAGATGTTGCTAAATCTGTCAAACTAGTTCATCGTCGTCCAACGTTCAGAGCGCATGAACATAGTATCAGCTTATTAGAACAATCAAGTGTCGAAATCGAAACGCCTTTTGTTATTCAAGAATTACATGGAGATGGAGAACACTTAACAGGTGTTACCTTATTTAACCCAAAAACAGATGACTCAAAAACAATTGACGTATCTAATTTACTCGTTAATTACGGTTTTTCTTCTTCACTAGGGCCAATAAAGAATTGGCCAATAGAATTAACGCGTCAATCAATTGTAACGGATTCTGCTACTAGAACATCTGTTGACGGTATTTTTGCGATTGGAGATATTTCAACGTATGATGGGAAAGTTGAACTTATCGCAACTGGATTTGGTGAAGCACCGATTGCCGTTAATCACGCAGTAAACCACATAAATCCTAAAGAACGTGTTCAACCGATGCATAGCACTAGTTTATTTGACCAATAGCTCATACTTGTTACAATTCTGACACTAGGTTATACTAGTTAACAATACTAATTAAGAAGGTGACATAATGACAATAAAAAAAGAAACACTTAAAAAAATGTCTCGACAATTATTATTAGATCGTGGTGTAACAATTAAGGACATAGCAGAACTAGTTTACTTTCTACAAGAAAAATACGTACAAGATTTAACTCTTGATATGTGTTTAGAAAACGTTGAGGCTGTTTTAAATAAAAGAGAAGTTCAAAATGCTATTTTGACAGGGATTCAACTTGATATCGCTGCAGAAAATCATCAAGTGTTAGAACCTTTACAAGAAATTCTTGAAACAGATGAAGGTTTATATGGAATTGATGAAATATTAGCATTATCTATTGTTAATATATATGGTTCCATTGGTTTTACTAACTATGGTTATATAGATAAAGTCAAACCAGGTATTTTAGAAAAATTGAATTCACATGAAGGCAATCAAGTTCATACCTTTTTAGATGATATTGTCGGAGCTATTGCAGCCGCTGCAGCAAGTCGTCTAGCTCACTCTGAACCCGACCGACTAAACGAAAACCAGTGATACTTTACGCATCACTGGTTTTTTTTAATTCTTTTTTTCCTTTAATAAGTAATACAATTAAAAATAAAATAAATAAAACAAAAAACAAAGTAAAACAATGGAAAAAATAGTCTTGAGGCAAGACTAAAATAATAGGATCTGTCTCAGGATAAAACATCCACGCATCGTTATTAAAAAAAACTTCGTGGAACAACACAAAAAATTGGTCAAACGCCACAATCATAAAAAAAGACAGTGTTGCTAGTCCCATCAAAATACCTTGTATCATATGTGACAATGTCCACACCATTTTTGTTTTAAATAAACGATATAGATACATCACACTTGGAATTAACGTGATAAAAAACACGGCATAATTTAACTGAAATAATTGCTTCACTTCAACAAAATGAAATGCGCCTTCAGCTGATGTTGGGAAATCTTTCATCGAAAGAGTTTTTATCCAGAAAAAATTCAAGTATCGCATCAAGTCGTCATAATTAGACATAATAGTTTGTTTGGAGTAATCCGTGTATTCTGTAATGCCTAAATAATTGATATCTAATTGATACAACCATCTTGCATTAATCGTTAACGTAATGGCTAGACTCAATAAAAATAAAATTAACACAATTCTTTTTAAATACTCTTTTGCTTTTACCACGAATTATACCTGCCACTCATCTAAAGAGTTAATCACCTGTGTCGGAGAAATAGGTAACGTTGGGATATCTTCTTTTTTAGTAAATCCAGTTAAAACTAACAACGTATCAATATCATTATCAATACCTGCTCGAATATCTGTCTCATAATTATCGCCAACCATCATGACATCATTTTTATTAAGTTTCAATCTATCCAACGCTTTTTCCATCATAACAGCTTCTGGTTTTCCAATATAAGCAGCACTTGTTTGGGTAGACGTCTCAATAGACGCAATTAAACTTCCAGCTCCAGGCATTAATCCTCTATCTGTCGGGATATTTTTGTCTGGGTTTGTACCAATAAAATGCGCCCCTTTTTGAATCGCTAAAGTCGCAACCGCTAATTTTTCATATGTTAAATCTGTATCTAGAGCCACTACAACATAGTCAGGATTCTCTTCATCTAGAATAAAACCTGATGAAAAAATCGCTTCTTTAAGTCCTTCTTCACCAATAACATAAACTCTATTTCCAAGACCTTTGTCTTTCATGTAGTCAACTGTTGCTAAACTGGCTGTATAAATCGTCTCGTCAGATACATCAATATCAAATGAATCATGTAATCTATTTTTTACTGCTTCAGGTGTTTTAGTCGTATTATTGGTTACGAATAAAAAAGGAATATTCTTTTCTTTTAATCGATCAACGAATCGTTTCCCTGCATCGATTGATTGGTTTCCTAAATAAATAGTGCCATCTAAATCTATCAAATACCCTTTATAAGTCATTTTTTTCTCCTAACCTTCTTTTTTCTTTATCTTAAAGTGACGCTCTTTTATTACATTGGTATTATTTTGTGTTGATTTATTAGTTTCCTTGTTAGTTGATTGATTATTCTTTTGTTGTTGCTTATTATTCCCCTTATACTTAGGCTTTTTATTATTTATACTGTCATATTTTTTCTCATTAATATGAGCTTGGTTTTTATTTTTTGATGACTTAAATGTTGATGAACGACCTTTTCGTTTAAACTCACCAATTTGTTCAATCACAAAATAAGCACATCCAAAATTACAAAACTCATATAAATAATCATTTAACGTGTTGATTTTTGCATCAAGCGGGGCACTCTTAAAGTCATCTTTAAAAAAACCACGTAAACGCAACTGATCATATCCCCAATCACCAACGATATAGTCATATTTTGCCAACACATCGTTATATCGTTTAATTAAAGCTTCATAATCAAACCCATCACGATAATCTTTTACTAATCGATAAGTCCCATTTGCTAGTGGAAAAGACTCCGGATTATAATTTGCTAACATTTCCAAGAGAACGTCATCAACTTCCTCTGGTTGAGTGTCGATATTTTCTACTTCTTCTATTACTTGTTTATTCTTTCTCGACATACTGTTTACCTCTATCTTTTAATGTTTAATTTACTTAAATAAATCGCCAGATGATTTCTCAAAAAACTTGGGCCAAGTATTTCAATTTTTCCTGCAATCTCAATTGTCGGGAAAAACGGTACAAATGCTATATGGTCGACCGTTACAAAACTATATTCTGCTTCATCTTCAATTGGTTCATTTAACCAAAAACCTTCGTTTGTTGTTTCATCATAATTAAAGCCATCATACCATACTTCACCAAAGTATTTCCCTCTAAATTTCATCCCAATAATTGGAAATCTTCTTAAAAAGTCTCGATTTTTGACTACTTCTTTGGCTAGTCGAATCATCTCTTTACCCTTTAAGGTGACCTTAATCAAATTCATCGGGTGTGGCAAGCTTGTATGGAGCTGTTTCTCGTTCACTAATCCAGGGCCAATATCCGTTAAAAATAATCCTGAATTTACCATTGCTACATCACATCCACTGGCTTCTTTCATTGCTTCTAATGTGGCAATTATTAGAGTCGTTTCCTTGTCTAATGCATCTCCTAAATTAGCCACCGACTTTTCTTCTAATAAAAAATTCCCATAACGATAAAATTCTTCACTTTCTTGTTTATCATGACTATCAGCCCATAAACTATCTGAACTAGTAGTTCTAGCAGATTTTTTTGTGATGATTCTATCTGTTAATTCTAACGTGACATCTCCTACATGTTCACCAAAACGTCCCGCCGCACATAAAAGGACACCATTTTCCATTAGCCCTTCAGGTAATAAATGATGCGTATGAGAGCCTAAGATAACATCAATTTCAGGATAACGTTGGGCCATTTTTTTGTCATCTATAATGCCTAAATGGGATAACAATACTATCACATCAGCTTTTTCTCTTAACTCTTCAACCATTTCTTTAGCTGAAATGTATGGGTCAATCACTTGCCAACCAAATGGATAATAACTTAATTCCATTGGCGCTGTTAAGCCAAACACACCAATTTTTGTATTCTCTTTAGTCTTCGTAATAATATAAGGCTTTGACCAATCTGGATAATCATGGGTATCTAAATCCTTTAGATTACTTAACACAACTGGAAAGTTGGCCTCTTTGTATAAGTCATTTAAAACTTGTTTACTATTCGTAATTCCTTCATTATTTCCAATCGTCACCGCATCATAATGAACTTGATTCATCAACTCGACATTGGCTAATCCATCTGTTGCTTCAGTTAAAGGGTGGACACGGTCTAAAAAGTCGCCAACATCAAAAGTAAAAACCGTTTCTTTTTCTTCTGTGTAAAGTCGTTTTGTGTCGTTTAGCCATCGTCTTATTTTAGGCCATCTTTCTATGTGTGAATGCATATCGTTTGTATGCAATAAGTGAATGATTTCTTTCATGATTAACGTCCCTTCTCATACCTTTTATACTATCATATCTCACTAAAATTGGGTATTATGATAAACAAAGGAGTGAGATAAAATGGCATATAAAGTTGGTCATTTTTTATTAGATATTAAAGCCAGTCAGTATGGTGTTACTAACATCTGTTTTTTAGAACATACGTCAGAAAAAATTTACGACTATTCAGACAATCCAATTACTCAACAATGCATACAAGAAATCACACAATTTCTCTCAAAACAAATCACACAATTTAGTGTTCCGATTGACTTACAAAAAGGGACTCCTTTCCAAAAAGCTGTGTGGCTTGCTCTACGTGATATTCCATATGGTGTAACCTATTCATATAAAAATATTGCTGAAAAAACAAATCATCCTCGTGCTTATCAAGCTATCGGCCAAGCATGTAAAAAAAATCCCATTCCCATTATTATTCCATGCCATCGTGTGATTAGTCAGTCAGGAAAACTAATAGGTTACTTTGGTTCATCTGAATTTGGTTTATCCATTAAACAATCTCTTTTAGCATTAGAAAAAGGAAATCAAAATTGATTTCCTTTTAGATAGTGTATAGTTTTTTCATGTCTTCTGAAAATGTTTCAGGTAAGTTTAAAACAGTCGTAAAATAATTTTCAACACTGTTATAGTGTGTTTCAATCAATTCAAACGCATAATCTAAGTAAGCTTTATCAACATTCAACATGATAAGCATATTCGACATTTGTTTTTCGCTTGCTCCTTTTTCTTTCATTTCTGCTAAAATAGCTTGATTAGCTGGTTTACGCGATTCATTCGTTTTTAAATAATCTTCTTCAATCGCTTTTCTAGAGACGTTTAAACTATGTAAAATCAACGCTGCACCAAATCCTGTTCGATCTTTCCCAGCAAAACAGTGGAAAAGAGTTGTTTCATTTGGCTGATTAATGAAATCACTTAAAAATTTTGAATACCCTTTTTGTGCATTTTCTGATAAAACTAATTCTTCATAAATTGTCATCATGGCTTTTTTAGGATCGTATTTAGGGCTCAATAATTCTTCCAAACTGGCACCTTGATTGGCTGACTCACCCAAAATATCAATGTGTTCGTATATCACTCCAACTAATGTATCATCTGGACTTTGACTAGCCTCAGTATCTCCTCTAAAATCAATAATTTTTTTTAAACCATAAATTTTAGTTAATGTTTCTTTATCTTTTTCTGAAATGTTAACAACTTCACCACTTCTTAAAAATTGGTGTGGCACCACTTTTTTATTATCTAAGGTTACAATATCTCCTAAATCTCGAAAATTTACTAATGTATCCATGCCTATTTCCTCCTAAAAAGTCATTTTATATACTACGCTATACAGTTTACCAAACTTACGTTTTATTTAATAAGATTAAATTTGAATTTTTTCCAAAAAAATATAAAAAAGCGATGAAGTTACTCACCGCCTGCGGAAATCATTTGATCTGCGACATATTCTACTTTGATACTTTTCGCAATCTCTTTTAGGTTTAAAATATCTTTATTGGTTAGTTTCTCTTTACCAAACATTGTTACTGAAAAAATGACATCACCTGTTCTAGCTTTATACATCAATGCTTTTTTATCTTTAGATGGTTGAAGTGCTTCTTCCATCACACCTAGATACTGAACTGGTTCTGCCTCATCCCATTGCACGCCATCTAATACATACCCCTCAATATCACCATACATCTTTTGTGTATTATCAAAAGCATCTATTTGGATATATGTTTTTTGATTATTTTCTTGTTGAAACGTTCCCCAGAGAGTTTCTTGCGTAAACTTCCCTTCAGACAATATGTCATATTTTTCATTATTAAAACTAATTTTTGAGTGACCTACTAGCATATTATTAACAACCGTACTACGCTTCCCTTTTTTATCTTTTACAACCATTCCAGTTGTACTTTCTGTTGTTTCTTGTGTTTGTGTTTTCTTTTCGCCACAACCACTTAAGCCAACCAAAAGAAAAAGTAATATTAAATAGTTTGCATACTTCATTGGATCTCCTATCAAATCTATTTTTCTTTACTATAACAAATTTTGACTAAAAGATAAATAACTACCACTCTTTGGGGCTCCAAAGTAAGCCATCAATCTCTCCTTCAGCTTGTTCAATTCGTTTGTATTGCTCTTTTAAAATAAACGCTAATTCACTTAAAAATGCTTGAACTTCATATGACTGTTCTTCTTGTTGTAATAAAGACAATTCGGATAATATCCACTCTTTTTCTTCCAATTAGTCCACCCTCATTTCTTCAAGTGTTGCTAGTAAACTATCAAGCTCCATACGGTTATTCTCCAATGTATCTTGGATAAATGACAGTCGATTGTCTAAGTCATTGATTAATCCTTTATCAGATAATTCTTTCAAACGATTAATCACCCATTTCTCACTTGTCACAAAACGGTGATCATTTTCTTTTGTTAAATACTGTTGGTAGCTAATGAGTAATTGATGCTTTTCTTTTTCTTTTAGATATGGGAATAATGAAATAGGAAATGGTGGTAAATAAGTCATAAGACATTTATAAGCCAATGCTTGAAACGGCCTTAACAGTTCTGAAATAGTAAAATGTTCTGTGCCACCTGCTTGAAATGCTGATAGTTTTTGTCCCATACTCATCACAATACCTAGTTCTTTTCCTTTCAATCCAGATTGGTACAATGATTTGGTCAATACTTTTTCTAACCAATTATATAGTATATCAGGAGCTGCATACCAATACATCGGAAATTGAAAAATAATTCGCTGATGCGATGCTAGTAATTCTTGTGTTTTCTTCAAATCAAAAGAAGATAGCTCTTCTTGAATATCGTAAATCGTGACATCTGTCAGAGAGGCGCAACTCTCTTTTAAAAATGATTGCACACCAGATTCATGTGAATTTGGATGCGCAATAACAACTAATGTTTTCATACCCATTCTCCTAATTTCAACTTTTCAATAAAAAGACCATCTGTTTTTCAGATGGCCACTTGGTTATGTATTTGAAGCATCAAAAATTGCATGCAACGTTTGTCTTAAATGGAAATCAAATTCCATGTCACTTTCTTGATAACTTAATCCTTCTGTTAATGCTCGTGAAAAACTTGCTATCATATCATGGTTTTCACTTAATTTCTTATCTGCTTCAGTTTGTCTTAAACCACTTGAAGAGGCCAACATTCTTACGACTTGTGGAAAATCAAGTAAATCATGATAAAAGTCTGGTTCTGATGGTAACGTTAATTTTAGCATAATTTTCATATCAGAATCTAAATCATTTAATTCTTTTATTAAAGCTTCTTTTAAATAGATTTCAGCTTGTTTTTTGTCAATAATATGCAAATCAATATCAGGTTCTAACATTGGTAAATAACCTAGTGAATACACCTTTTTTGCTAAATCAAATTGTTGTTTCACTAGTTGTTTAATTCCTTCTTCATTTGCCGCACAAACTAATGAGCGAAACTTAAATCCGATAAATGGAAAATCTTTTGCTTTTTCCACTAATGTATCAAATTCTGTTAACTCTGCCATTTGCTGCACACCATCAACTAAAGGAGCTAATCCTTGATCGATTTTTAAAAAAGGTAACATTCCTTTTTTATTCCAAAGATAGTCAGGCATAGGCTCTGAAAAGATGGTTCTCTCTAAAGCATCTTTGTATAAAATAACGCCTAATACATATTTTGATGAAAACTCATCACTAATAATCATACGCGTACGCATATCATGAATGATGTTATGCATCTCTTCAGATGTTTGATATGTTTCATCTGGCACACCATACTGTCTTAAGGCACCTGGCGTACTTAAATCACCCTGATCCATCGCTGCAATAAATCCAGGATGTGTTTTTACCATAGTCAATGTTTTTTCATCTAGCATGTCACATTCTCCTTTATTTTTAATATGCTCATTATAATACATAACACATCAAAATTTAAATTAAAATTTGAAAATTTTCAAAAATAATTTCATTAAAAAAATACCAGATTGTCTAACCAATTAACACTGTTTCTTTTGGATAATTAAACTTATTACCCATATCATTCAATTCTTTTCTCAACAAAGCATACATGACTGTATATAAACCAACACGACCAATAAACATTAAACACATAATAAGCAATTTTCCAAATATAGTCAAATGAGGGGTTAAGCCCATTGTTAATCCAACTGTTGCAAATGCGGACACGACTTCAAATAACACGTATTCAATACCTGAATGTGGTGGACTATACTCAGTCATTGATAAAATCAACGCACTTAACAAACACAATAAACTCGCAAAAAAGAATAGCACAAAAGATTTCATCACAATATTACGAGGAATTGAACGCCCTTGCCACTCCGCTTCATCTCGACCTCTTAATGTACTAAATAACTGAATTAATAATACGCCTAACGTTGTCGTTTTAATACCACCAGCTGTAGAGCCAGATGTTCCACCAATAAACATTAAAACAATGGTTAATATTAGTCCAGCATAACTCATTGAACCATAATCAATGGAAGCAAATCCTGCCGTACGTGGTGTGACGCTTAAGAAAAATGTATTTGTAACTTGTTTAAAGAAAGACATGTCATAAAATTTATCCGTAAAAGCAAATAAAATAGTGCCTCCAATTAACAAACTAAGTGTCACAGTTAAAGCTATCTTCGTATGGAGTGATAATCGTTTATGTTCTTTTAAATGAATCAAGTCATACCATACAATAAAACCAAATCCCCCAGCGATAATTAAGCCAGAAATCACAAGTAACATGTATGGGTTTTGTTGATAACTAAGCAGACTATCACCAAATAAATCAAAACCGGCATTACAAAAAGCTGAAATTGAATGGAATACACTATAAAATAGTCCTTTCCCTAATCCATATTGAGGAATTAATTGAAAACTCAAAAGCAACGCACCTAGAGCTTGCACACTCACCGAAAATCGTACCACAAATTTAAGGAGTTTTACGACTCCACCTTGATTATTCATGTTAAGCATCTCTTTAATGACAAGACGTGACTGAAGTGACACTCTTTTTCGAAACATCATTGCCACAATTAAGGCTATGGACATAAAACCAAGGCCACCAATTTCAATTAAAGTCATCATAATCACATGACCAAATGGACTTAAAACGTGTGAAATATTTATAGGCGTTAGCCCTGTGACACATACTGATGAAGTGGCAACAAATAAAGCATCAATATAGCTTAACTGTTTACCCGCTTGATGACTAATCGGTAAAAATAATAAAAATGATCCAATAAAAATAATGATTAAAAACATCAAGGTAATAAATTGAACCGTATTAAACCGCTTCAATCCTCTTTTTTGATCTTCCATCTCTTTTTCTCCTCTAACTATCTATTCAATATTGCCCTATTGTACCCTTTGCCATATACTTTCTCAACAAAAAAAGTTACAGAATCATCTGTAACTTTTTATAATTTAAGCTTTTACATCATATACATTAAAGTATAAATCACGCATGTAATCAATTAAATATTGAGGATTTAATTCTTCACCTGTTGCACCAACGATTAATTCGTTTGGTTTTTTAGAACTACCATATTGATGGATACGTTCAGTTAACCACTCTCTAATTGATGAATAATCATCACTTGCTAAAACTTCTTCCACATTAATATCTTGGTTCATTGCATGATACAATTGAGCTGCATACATGTAACCTAGAGCATATGATGGGAAGTAACCAAAACTACCACCTGACCAATGAACATCTTGTAACACACCTTCTGTATCATTTTCAGGACGAATACCTAAATACTCTTCGTATTTATCATTCCAAACTTTTGGCAAATCTTTCACTTCTAAATCGCCATTGAAAAGCATTTTTTCAATTTCATAGCGAATAATAATATGAAGTGGGTAAGTGAGTGAATCTGACTCAATTCTCACTAAACTTGGTTGCGTTAATTTCAATCCTTTGTAAAAATCTTCTGTTGAAATATCAGCAAATGTGTCACCTGTTAATTGTTTTAATAACTCAAATTGTTTGTACCAAAATGCTTGGCTTCCCCCAACGATGATCTCATTAAACAATGATTGTGACTCATGAATTCCCATCGAGGTTCCACCTGCAAGTGGTGTGTAGTCAAATTTGGCATCAACATTTTGTTCATACATCCCATGACCTGCTTCATGTATCACACCTAAAGTTGCCATAATAAAGTCATTGTCATCCCAACGTGTTGTAATACGTGCGTCATTACGGTTCAGGTTTAACATAAAGGGGTGAACAGTATCATCTAAACGACCTCTAGAAAAATCATAGCCTAATTGTTCCACAACTTGTGTCACAAACTCTTTTTGAATTTCTTTTGGTACGGTACGGTTAATAAAATCCGTATTAGGTGCTGTCCCTTTTTCTTCTAATTCTTTGCGAATAGACATGATACCTTCTTTTACTTGATCAAAAACATTATCTAATACTTCAACTGTAATACCAGGTTCGTATTGATTTAGTAAAACATCGTAGTCTGTGGCTTCATTTTTACGCCACAATGGAATGAATTCTTTCGTCATGGCTATAATGTCGGTTAAAATTGGCTCGAAAATTGAAAAATCTTGTTTCTCACGAGCTGTTACCCATACACTATGAGCATTGGATAATAAGCGAGAAAACTCTTGAAAGCGATCAGCTGGAATATTGTTGTTTAAATCATAGTTTTCTTTAGTTTTCTTAAATACTTGTTTCCCAAAGTCGGATAATTCTTCTGGATGATCTGAAAAATATTCCATATATTTTCTCATTGTTTCATTTGTCGATTTATCAAAGGCTATACCAGCTAAATAACTAGACATTTCAGCTCTATATTCAGCACCCTTTTCTGGCATACCAGTTTGACTATCCCATTCAGCTAGGCCGACTGCTTCATTTAATAGTGCAATTTCTTTCAAATAAGCTAAAAATTCTTGTTCTTGACTCATATTAGTTTGCTCCTTCAGTTTTTGGCTTTCTTGGTGGACGAGTTCCCCAATACTGGAATAAATCTGTTCTAAGTGCCCCGTTATACAATTTACGTTTCTTCGTCGCTTTTGCTCCGTAAAAACTTTCAAATTGTAAATCACTTGTTAAGATATATTTACTCCAAGTCTTAAGTGGACGATAAACATCCCCCATTTGTTTATATAATTCTCTTACAGCACCTTCTTCACCTAAACGTTCACCATATGGTGGATTAGCGACAATCACACCGTACTCTTTATCCGTCGTAAAGTCACTTAATTGCATTTGTTTAAATGTAATATCTTCTCCTAAACCAATTTCTTCTGCATTTTTCTTTGCAATTTCAATCATCTTAGGGTCAATATCTGTTCCCAAAATATCTAACTCTGTTTCATAATCAACTTGAGCGTCAGCTTCAGCTCGTAATGTTTCCATCACTGAATCATTAACCCAAGGCCATGATTCAAATAAAAACTCACGATTAAATCCTGGTGCCATGTTTCGACCAATCAACGCAGCTTCAATACAAAAGGTTCCAGACCCACAAACTGGATCATAGAAAGGTCTATCTTTACGCCACGTTGTTAAAGAAATAATAGCTGCTGCCATATTTTCTTTTAAAGGTGCGCCACCTTTTTCCAAACGGTACCCTCTCTTAAATAAACTTGGTCCTGTTGTATCAATTGTTAACGTTACTTTATCTTTTAACAATGCCACTTCAATTGGAAATTGTGCGCCTGTTTCTGGTAAGCGACCATATCTTGAATAGTATTCACTCAAACGATTAACAATTGCTTTTTTTGTCAAAGCTTGGCAATCAGACACACTAAATAACGTTGATTTAATTGATTTTCCTGATACTGGAAAGTTAGCATCCATTGGTAAAAAATCTTCCCAAGGCAATGCTTTAACTTGATCAAATAACGATTCAAACGTTTTTGCTTCAAATTCACCAACAACTATTTTGATTCTATCTGCTGTTCTAAGCCATAAGTTAGCTCGTCCAATGGTTTCAATATCTCCATAAAAAATAGCTTTACCATTTTCTACTTCACATTCAATTCCCATATCTCTTAGTTCTCGTCCAACAAGTGCTTCAATACCACTAGCTGCTGTTGCTATTAATTTATATTCTGTCATGTTTGTAACCCCAATTAACTTTATTTTAGAAAAAAAGCCTTCCATCAAACTGGAAGGCAACCTGATGTTGTAATCTTCTATAAGCCATGTTCTGTATTGATTACTGCCAGGTAACACTAATCAACGATAATCATCTGTCTACAGAAATTTTTCTGTCCCATCCCTAAGTTCATTTCCTTGGGACAGGTGCCCCTACCATTGTTTGGGTTGCTCGCTCGAGGGGTTTACCCGTTCCACTGATTTTATTTCTAAAATCACTTCGTCACTGTGGCACTTTCAAGGATACTCTAGCATAGCAAAAACCTTAGCTATTTTTCCTGCCGTTACCTCTAAAAAAGAAGTACCTTAATTTATGGTTTCATTAAGCACGAACACTACAAACATCTCAGTTTGTGCGAGCATGGACTTTCCTCACCTTACTTAACGTAAACTGCGATTATCCGAAAATTACAAATTAAATATTTAATTAAAAACGACGAGTCGCTCCCAAATCATCATTATTTAATACTTTTTCAGCTGCTGATGACAATGATGCACGAGCTTTTTCACTTACATCAATTTTTACAGAACCCGATGATTCCTCTAATTTTTTACCAAAGACTTCTTTTTCTAAGTTTGATAAACGTTTTAATATATCAAAGTTAGTCACAGAAGTTGGATTAGGTACTTCTTGTTTCATACGAGAAAGAGTCGCTTGACTTTGAGTTAATTGATCCACTTTATTAACTAATCGATGATTTTCTTCTCTTAAAGCTAATAATTCTTGATTATATGTTTCATAATCTTTAATAATGGTATCTAAAAACTCATCTACTTCCACTGGATCATAGCCACGTACTTTTGATTTAAATTCTTTTTGTAAAATATCTCTTGCTGATAAATTTAATTTAGTCAATTATTACACCTCATTATAAATTTCATTATTTTTAAACATGTTATCTTTTAAGTACTATATGTAACATCAATCTGATAAACTTCTTAGAAAATACGCTACACTGCATATTATACTATAATCAGTTTTCTACTATAACACAACACTTTTAATGAAAAAATTAAAATTTTTAGTAATTTCCTATACATTAGCTTAAGTTTATTCTTTTTTTCTTTTCATTGTATTTCAAGGTTTGATATAATAAAAGAAGGAGTGTGGTATTTTGACTATTAATTACCCTAATGGTATGTCTAAACATTTAAAAAAAGAATTCGTTACTAAAACAAAACAACCATCTTTTTCAAATCGTGGGATGTCTTTTGAAGATTACATCAATCAAAGTAACGAGTATTACCTATCTAAAGAAATGGCCATTGTTCATAAGAAACCAACCCCTGTTCAAATTGTTCATGTTAATTATCCAAAAAGGAGTGCTGCTGTTATAACTGAAGCTTACTTTAGAGAAGCTTCTACAACTGATTATAATGGCCTTTATAAGGGTCACTACATCGACTTTGAAGCGAAAGAAACAAAGAATAAAACGTCTTTTCCACTTCATAATTTTCATGATCATCAAATAAAACATATGAAACAATGTCTTAACCAGCAGGGAGTTGTCTTTGTACTAATATGGTTTTCCACTTTACAAAGGTGTTTTTTTCTCCCAGCTAAACATGTCATTGAATACTGGGAAAGCAAAGAGAACAAACGAAAATCTATTCCATTGAAAGTGATAGAAAAGGTTGGGTATGAATTAGAATTAGGAATCGCTCCTATTATTCCATACCTGACAGTTATTGATCATTATATATTAAAAGGAGATTCTGTTTATGAAAAATAGTTCGATTGGGACAAAACACCCTAATAAATCATCAAAACAAAAAAAACATAATACAAAAAAAGTGGTGTTAATTACCCTAACTGTCATTCTCTCACTAATCATAATACCTTTAATTGGTGGAGCTGGTCTTTTCTTTTATTACGCAAAAGATGCTCCAACACTTGATTATAAAAAATTAGAGGATACTCGCTCGTCGAAAATTTATGCCTCAAATGGGGAAATGATTTTAGAAATTGGGGAAAAGAAGCGTGAAACCATTGAACCTAATCAAATTCCACCAACGCTAAAACAAGCAATCATCTCAATTGAAGATAAACGATTTGAAAAGCATGCTGGTATTGATCCGATACGTATTGTTGGAGCAGCTATTTCAAATATTAAAGGAACGAGTAGACAAGGTGGTAGTACCTTAACTCAGCAGTTAATAAAATTATCATTTTTCTCGACTAAAAAAGAAGATCAAACCATTAAGCGTAAAGCTCAAGAAGCTTGGTTATCAGTTGAACTGGAGCGTAAAAAATCAAAAGACGAAATCCTTACATATTATATAAATCGTGTTTACATGGCAAACGGTATATATGGTATGCAAACAGCTGCCGAAACTTACTTTGGTAAAAATCTAGGTGATCTCTCTTTAGCTCAATATGCGCTATTAGCTGGTATGCCACAAGCTCCAATTGATTATGATCCATATACTCACCCTGATTTAGCCACTACAAGAAGAAATCTTGTTCTTAGTGAGATGTATAAAGACAAAGTGATTTCAAAAAAAGATTACGATGAAGCTAAAAATACAAAAATTGAAGATGGCTTAATTTCATTAAAAGAAGACTCAACCACACAAGTTGTAACAGATAATTATGTGAAGCAAGTTATTGATGAAGTACAAAAGAAAACGAAGAAAAATGTTTATACAGATGGTTTAGATATCTATACTAACATGGATTTGGCAGCACAAACATACTTATATAATCTTATTAATAGCGAAAACTCTTCTATTGCTTTTCCAGATGAAAAATTCCAAGCAACTGCAACATTAATTGATGTAAAAAATGGCGATGTTCGTGCTCAGATAGGTGGTCGTAATGTTGGTGACGGTGCAATGAATGATAATAAAGCCGTGACAGCTAAACGAAATATTGGATCAACTGCCAAGCCATTAGTTGCATATGCTCCAACCATAGAAGACTTAAACTATGGTTCCGGACAAATATACGCAGACATGCCATATAAGTATGAAGATGGAACTCCCGTTTACGACTATGATCGATCTTATCGTGGGAACTTGACAATGCGTGAGTCGTTAGTTGACTCTAGAAATATTCCTGCATTAAAAGCTCTAAAAGAAGTCGGAGATGATAAATCAAAAGAGTTTATTTCAAAACTTGGTTTAGATAATAATGTCTATGAGGGAACTGCAATCGGATTTGAATCTTCTTCTGAAAAATTAGCTGCAGCATATGCAGCGTTCGCTAATGGTGGAATCTATTATGAACCAAGTTATGTTAATAAAGTCGTTTATTCTGACGGGACAGAGGAAAGCTTTGAATCACAAGGAAAACGAGCGATGAAAGAATCAACCGCATTTATTGTAACAGATATGCTAAAAGATGTAATTAATCGAGGAACTGGAAATCAGGCTCAAATCGATGGTATTGTTCAAGCTGGTAAAACTGGTACTAGTAATTATGACGATGATGTTTTAGGTAAAGTTAAAGGAGAAGGAAGCCCGGATATTACATTTGTTGGGTATACTCCTAAGTATTCTTTAGCTGTTTGGACAGGTTACGATGACTATTTCCAACCAATTACATTGTACAATCAGCAACTCGCCATGGATATTTACCGGTCGTTTATGATGTATCTCTACCAAAATATTGAGCCCACTGATTGGAAACAACCATCTAATGTCGTTCGTGTTGGAAATGAAGTCTACATAAAAGGGCATACTAAGCAAACACAATCTTTATACAATAGCCCTCAATCGGATAACACAACGTATTATTATGAAACAGAAAAACAAACAGTTACTCCTCATTCTGAAAGCAAAGAAGAAACAAAAGAAGACACTCATACAGAAACTTCAAAAGAAACATCGGTTGAAGAAAAAAAACCTGACACAAATAATAGTCAAACAAATCAAAGTAGTAATAATAACGAGCAAACAAACCTTGGGAATAATAGTAATAACCAAACAAATCAAGGAAATAATAACTCTCCAACACAAGAGAACAAACCTCGCAATAATGATACAAAAAAAGATTAAATTAAAGAAACAAGGAAAGACATTTCGTCATTCCTTGTTTGTCTTTTTTATATTGATATTTTTTTGACCTTCAGCACACAGATCAAGTAATAAGCATCCCTCACATTTGGGGTTGCGAGCCGTACATTGATACCTTCCAAATAATATCATCGTGTGATGCGTATCGACCCATCGTTCTTCTGGTATTTTCTTCATAAGCGTATCTTCTACTTCAGTGACAGTAGCTGATTGTTTACATATTCTAAGCCTTTTGCTCACTCGCTCTACATGTGTGTCTACAGCAATTGATGGAACATTAAACAAATCTCCTGCTACAACATTCGCCGTTTTTCTTCCCACACCTGGTAAACTTTCTAGTTCTTTTTTTGTTTTTGGCACTTCGCCATTAAAGGTTTCAACTAGCATTTGAGACGCTTTAATAATGTTCTTTGCTTTTGTTTTATACAATCCTATCGTCTTAATCCGCATCATCACGTCTTCTAAAGAAGCTTGGGCTAATTTTTCAGCAGTTGGATAAGCTTCAAATAATAATGGTGTTGCCTTATTAACCGAGATATCTGTCGCTTGTGCACTCAATATAACCGCAATTAAATATTGAAATGGAGTATCATAATTCAACTCACCTCTAGCATTAGGATACAGTTCTTTCATTAGATCAATTGCTTCTATCGTCCGTTTTTTTGATAACATAAGCTCTCCTATTTATCACCAGGATTTAGCCAATTATACATTGGTACTTTTGGTAATGTTTCTTCCGTGTCAATTATATTTTTATCATCTATTTCTTTAAGACGTTGCTTTTGGTCACTTTGAATAGCTTGCTTGGATGTTAAATTCTTTCTCTCCCAATTAAGCAATATTCTATCCATATATTTTAAACTATAAGCTTGGTTTAAAATAGCTTCACGTAAAGCTAGTTCAATTAAGTCTATTGAATAGTTATCATTATCTAACCACTGTTGAACCGTTTCAAATTCAATTGGTGATAAAGAACGGCCAAACTCTTGTTCAAATTTATTAAATAACTCAACTCGTTTATTTTCTTCTAATTGTTCCATTTTTATCTCTTGTTCTTGTTCAAGTACCAATTCAATTTTCTGGTAAACACGTGTTAGGTCATATTTATCTTCTGTTTTACCAAACTTATTTCGTTTTGTTTCAATGGATAAAATACCTTTTGTCATAAGTTCTTGAATAATATGGTATCCACCATCTAAAGACATATCCATACGTTTAGTAATCATATCCATATCTGGAAAATAATCTCCTGAATCTTGATACTGTAATAATTGTAAGTAAAAAACTAATTCAGTATCTGTCATTCCAATCTTTTTATAGTATCTAAATAGTAAATTAGATACTGATGTTGTGCCATTTTGCAAATAAATATTTAGTGGTATCATTTTCTCACCCCTTCTTATAAAGTATAACAAAATATAAATAAAAAAACAGAACACTGGCTCATATCTAAAACGATTCTTGCAAGCTATATAGAAGTGATTAAACTTACAAATATATGCATTCATTATTTAAAGCATCTCATACTAAATAAACGTATACTTCAAATCAAGAAAAAAAGACAACGATAGCACGCTGTCTTTTTTAAATTTTGGGCAATGTCAACACTCTGTATTGTTGGATAATTTCATCATGAAGCTGTTGAACTGTTTTTATCTCATTGATTGTTCCAATGATTTGACCAGCCATAACTGAACCATTAACCATGTCTCCCTCTTTTACAGCTCGATACAATGAGCCAATCGTCAGCTCTTCAAGTTCGTCTCTTGAGACATCTTGTCGCTCTAATTCCAAATACTTAGTTGTCATTACGTTTCTAATATTTCTAACAGGTGCCCCATTATTACGTCCTGTTACAACAGTTGATGTTTCATTTCCATTAATAATTTCTTGTTTATAAGGAGCCGACACTGGACATTCTTCAGTAGACAGGTACACTGTCCCCATCTGTACCCCTTTTGCTCCTAAAGCTAATGCTGCGGCTAATGAACGACCATCTGATAATCCACCTGCAGCAATGACTGGAATACTTAAAGCTTTAGTTGCAGCGGCTACTAATGGCATCGTACAAACTTCACCAATATGTCCTCCTGCTTCCATCCCTTCAACAATCACTGCATCTGCTCCTAAACCTTGCATTTTTAATGCTATTTTGACATTAGGAACAACCGGCATTACAATCACACCATTTTCTTTTAAACGTTTCATATAAGGTTTTGGTGTTCCTGCTCCTGACGTAATAATTTTAACACCTTCTTCAATAACAACATCAATAATCTCATCACGATTTTCCATCATCAACATCACATTCACCGCAAAAGGTTTATCTGTGAATTGTTTTGTTTTGCGAATCTCATCTCTTACTTGATCTGTTGTCATACCACCTGAAGCTATAACACCTAAACCACCAGCTTCTGAAACCGCACTAACTAGCTCTGATGTCGATATTTTTGCCATAGCACCCTGAATCAGTGGATACTTTATTCCTAATAACTCATTAATTAATGTCATATCTATCCTCTTTCTACTCAAATAGTTTGTGAGTCTTTTACTTAAATTAATAGTACTCGTTATTGATAACGATTTCAAACAACTTTTTCTTAAGTCTCCTATAACTTTAAATAATAGGTGTGTGACGTTTACTTATACTTCTTTTAAAAAACTTTGATATTTTTCACAAAATACTTTATATTAATAATTACTGATAAATAATAAGTAAAATATAAATGAATAGAGGAAAAATTATGTCAAACGTATTAGTTATTAAAGCTCATCCACTAACAAAAAATGAATCACGTACTCTTACTGTACTTGATGCCTTCTTAACATCTTATGAAGAAAGTCATCCAAATGACACAGTCGAAGTATTAGATGTGTATGAAAATCATATTCCTGAAATCGATAAAGATATTTTAACAGGTTGGGCTAATTTAAAAGATGGTAAAGAAATTAATAAGGTTCAAGCAAAAAAAATCGAACGATTTTCTGAACTGACTGAACAATTTCTGAACTCTGATAAAATTAGCATTGCTAATCCTTTATGGAATCTAAATATCCCAACAAGACTAAAAGCATGGATTGATACGATTGTTGTCGCTGGAAAAACATTTAAATACACCGAAAATGGTAAAATGCCTTTAGCTCCAGGTAAAAAAATGTTACACATCCAAGCTAGTGGTGGCATTCATGCTGGTGAAGATACTTCATCAAAATTTGTTAAAGAAATTTTCAACTTTATAGGGGTTGAAGAAACAGATACGATTATTATTGAAGGTCTTGATTATCAACCAGAAAAAGCAGATGAGATTCTTCAAGGAATTATGGAAGAAACAAAAGAATTAGCAAAACAATTTTAAAAAAAAGAGGCTGACCCAAAAGTCTCTTTACAGAAAACAAGCATTCCAAAATGAAACCTCTCATTTCAGAATGCTTGTTTTTTCGTGATTTCTTACTAATATCCTTCCTATTTTTTCTCAGTTTTCTTAAATTTAGTGCCATTAACGCAAATCCCAGCTCCTGTGAAATCTTATCTTTTCCTCTTACAGAGAATCGATTGAATGCCAAATTAGCCTTCAGATTTCCAAAGGCTGGTTCAACATCTATTTTTCTTTGACGATATATTTCTCCTGTGACATCCTCTTTCAAAAGCTCTCTTACGTGAGCTTTAAAATATTCCCAATTCCCATTTCTTTGAATCACTCGATTTTTACTACTCTTCGCACGAGTACATAATGCTCTAACTGGGCAATTTAAACAAGACTCACATTCATATATTTTAAGTTGTCTTTTGAATCCAGATTTATCCGTTCGAGTAGAGTAATTTCTAAATTTGACTTCTCGATTATTCGGGCAAATATAAGTATCTGCCAATTCATTATAAATCCAGTTATCTGGAATGAATGGATTTTGTTTATATTTTTTAGTGTGTTCTTTCTGATACATTGTATAAGTAATTAATGGAGTTCTTTCAAAATCATCTAAAATTGCTTGATAGTTTTCTTCACTACCATAACCTGCGTCAGCCACAATGTATTTAGGTAAGTCAAAATAAGATTTCTTGATAGTATCTAAGAAGGAAATCATTGTTTTAAAATCCGTTGGATTTGAAAATGTTTCATATGCTAAAACGTATTGATGATTGGTTGCAATTTGAACGTTATATCCAGGTTTTAACTGACCATTCATCATGTGGTCATCTTTCATTCTCATAAAAGTGGCATCATGATCTGTTTTAGAGTAGCTATTTCTACCGTTATAAATATCATGTTGTTCTTTATATTTTTGCTTTCTATAGATAAAGTCAGAAAAAGCTTTCAATGCTTTTTTAGGCTCTTTACGCTCAGAACGAAGTTCTTTTCTCTCTTGAACATCTGAAGTATTTTCAATTTTAGTGCTTAAATCACTTACTTTCATTTCCAACTCATCAATGATTTGTTTTAAATTTCCTGTGTTTAACTCATCATCTTCTGAACAAATAGATGGAATAATTTGCTCTTCTACAAGTTGTTGATAATAGGACTTTGACTTTTCTCTCAAAGATTCTTCATAACGTTGTGTACTCTTTTTCCAAACGAAGGTATATTTATTTGCGTTGGCTTCTAACTTTGTTCCATCAATAAAAATAGCTTCTTCATCAATTAATTGTTGAGAAACAAGCTGATTTCTAAATTGAATAAAACATTCTTGAAGTATCGGTTGAACCAGTGGGTTCACTCTGAATCGATTAATTGTTCTGAAGTTAGGTGTCTGTGATTGCGTTAACCACATGGCACGAATGCTATCTTTAGACATAGCTTCTATCTTTCTGCCTGAAAAAATAGATTGAGTGTAGCCACACAGAATAAGCTTCAACATCATTTTTGGATGATAAGACGAAGTTCCCATTCGATGCTCAAAAACTGAGAACACATCCACAGGGATGCTTTCTACTAACTCATCAATCGCAAAAGCGATATCATTTTCTTCTAAATAAATATCTAAATTCAGTGATAAAGTAACCTGTTTCGTGTTATAATTCTTATACATAAATAGCACTCCTTTTTAGTTGGTTTCGTCACTTTAATTATATAGGATAGTGCTATTTTTTACGTCAAAAAAGGAAGAAAATCGAAAAAAGATTTTCTTCCTTTTAGTTTATTCTAGAGACTTTTGGGTCAGCCTCTTTTTTATGATCGTTTACTTAATGTGTCTTGCAAAACTCCACCTATTAGAAACACTATCCAACAGATATCCCATCCATCGAAGAAAATTCCCCATCCAAAAAAGATTAATAGAATAATCATCCAATACAAAGACTCAAATTTTTGGAAAAATTGATAACGTTTGTACTCTTCATATGGCACATGTACTTCTAAAACATTATAACTACTTTGGACATTTCCAGCATAGATAAAAAAGAAACAAGCAACTGCACCAAAAAGGAATAATAAACTTAATCCAATTGTTTCGCCAAATCTTGATAAAGAGCTAAAAATGAAAAAAACAGTATCTACAAGTCACTAAATTATTCATAAATCCTTCTATTATTAACTTTTTATAAATTCAGAAAGACCATCTACTCAACTAGTTTAATTGAGGAATTTAATAAGTAATTAAAAATATACAAAGAGAAAAGAACAAGTCCCTAATAAGGAATCTCTGAAAAGATTCCTAGTTTCTCAGTTCATTGAATATACCCAAAAATTTTCAGGTAGAGTCCGTAAAAAATTTAAGGAAATTCAAGATACGTTAGAATTAATATTTTAATTTAAAATAATAGAATGGATTTTCCGTTTACACAAAATTCTTGACGCTACCAACCGATTAAAAGTTATAGAATATTATGGAATCTAATAGTTATTTTAATAGGTTTTTCCTATTGACAATCGAAAAAAGAGATTTTTTCACAAAGAAAGAGACCAGAATATGTAGTCTGATCTCTTTTGAATCTTATTATTTTGTTCCAAATAAACGGTCACCAGCGTCACCTAACCCAGGTACGATATAACCTTCGTCATTTAATTTTTCATCTAAACCTGCTGTGTAGATATCTACATCAGGATGAGCTTCTTGTAAAGCTTTTACCCCTTCAGGAGCAGCTACTAAACATACAAATTTAATGTTTGTTGCGCCGCGACGTTTTAATAAGTCTATTGCCATAATTGCTGACCCACCTGTTGCTAACATTGGATCAACTACAAATAATTGTCTATCAGCAATATCTGCTGGTAATTTTACAAAATATTCAACTGGTTCTAGTGTATCATGGTCACGATACAAACCAACGTGTCCAACTTTTGCTGCAGGTATTAATTCTAACATACCATCAACCATACCAATTCCTGCTCTTAATATTGGGATAATCGCTACTTTCTTACCTGTTAACGTTTTTTGTACTGACGTTCCCATTGGTGTTTCAATTTCAATATCTTCTAAAGGCATATCGCGAGATACCTCGTAAGCCATTAGCATAGCAATCTCATCAACAACTTCTCTAAAAACCTTTGTTCCACAATTTTTCTCTCTGATAATTGTTAATTTGTGTTGAATTAACGGATGATCTATCACTTGAAATTTTCCCATAATACGATTCTCCTTTAAATTTTATTCTTATCTATTGTAGCCGAAAAAAAGGTAATTGACTAGTCAATTACCTAAAAATTTTATTTATAAAGTGGATGGCTCTTTAATAGCTCTACTACTTCTTTTCTGACTTTTTCTAAAACACTTTCTTCTTCGTGATATGTTAGTGCTTCAACAATTAATTCAGCGACTTTTGTTGCATCATCTTCTTTAAATCCACGTGTTGTAATCGCTGGTGTTCCAATACGAATACCACTTGTCACAAATGGACTTTGGCTTTCAAATGGAATCGTATTTTTATTGACAGTGATGTGAACACTATCTAAAATAGCTTCTGCTTCTTTACCAGTCAATCCAAAACCAGTTACATCAATTAATAATAAATGATTATCTGTATCACCACTAATTAATCGAGATCCTGGTGTTCGATTGATTACTCTAGCCATTGCTTTAGCGTTTGCTAATACTTGTTTACTATAGTCTTTAAATTCAGGTAATAATGCTTCTCTAAAAGCCACAGCTTTGGCTGCAATCACATGCTCTAAAGGTCCCCCTTGAATACCAGGGAAAATAGCACTATTGATTTTTTTAGCCAATTCAGGTGAGTTTGTTAAAATAAGACCACCTCTTGGCCCACGTAATGTTTTGTGTGTTGTCGATGTTACAACATCTGCATACGGAACTGGATTTTGGTGTAAACCTGTTGCCACAAGACCTGCTATATGAGCCATATCGACCATTAATTTTGCTCCAACACCATCAGCGATTTCTCTAAATTTCTTGAAATCAATATCACGTGAATAAGCACTCGCTCCGGCCACTATTAATTTTGGCTGATGTTTTCTTGCAAGTATATTTACAACTTCGTAATCAATGACTTCTGTCACTGGGTCTACGCCATATGACACAAAGTTATATGTTTTACCACTAAAGTTTACTGGAGACCCATGAGTTAAATGGCCACCTGCTGTTAGGTCCATCCCCATCACTGTGTCGCCTTCTTCAACTAATGATAAATAAGCTGCCGTATTAGCTTGTGAGCCTGAATGAGCTTGAACGTTAGCAAAATCTGCTTGGAATAAATCTTTCGCACGATCAATTGCTAAATTTTCTACTACATCAACAAACTCACAGCCACCATAATATCTGCGTCCAGGATACCCTTCAGCATATTTGTTTGTTAACACACTTCCTTGAGCTGCCATAACAGCTTCTGATACAAAATTCTCTGAAGCAATTAATTCAATTGTTTCTTGTTGTCTTTGTTTTTCATTAGCAATTGCATCCCATAAAACAGCATCTTCTTTTTTATAATCCATATGCAAACACACTCCCGATTTTTTATACCATTGTACCATATTTCTTTATAATTACTATTTATTTTCTAAAAAATGTTTGATTTGCTGCTTTTTTTAACCGATTCATGTATCCCATATTTTCGCTTGTTTCATCATATCCTTCAGCTAGAATAACACCATTATGTCCCAACAAATCAGTATCTAACTGTCTTAACCCGCTAAACAAATGATGCATAGCTGATTTCACGTCTTTATTTTCAGATAAAATATAATGAGCAAATACCGAATAATCATCTAATTCATCATAGATAGCTTGACTTGACAAAATCGCCACTTCTTTTTGTTGCGTTTTATAGTAGTTAATCGCGTGTCTCCAGTCATTAATTGATCCATCAACAATGATGACATCAGCGTCAGGTGAATAGTGCTTATACTTCATTCCGGGAGATTTTGGTGCTTGTTTATCATCTACAAGATGCGTATCAATAAATACTGCTCCGATTATTTTTTCAATCTCTTCTTTTGTGATAGCTCCAGGTCTTAATATCGTTGGTTTATCTGGCTGACTCATGTCTATAACTGTTGATTCAATCCCTACTTCACATTCTCCGTCATCTAATATAGCTTCAATTTTTCCATTTAAATCATTGAACACATGTGTAGATGTTGTAGGGGATGGTTTGCCTGATGTATTAGCACTTGGACCAACAAGTGGCAGATTAGATTCACGAATTAATGATAATGTTAAAGAATTATTTGGCATTCTAAATGCTGCTGTTTCCAATTGGTCTGTCATACTAATCGACAGATTTGCTTCCTCAGCTAACGGTAGGATAAGTGTTAAAGGTCCTGGCCAAAAAGTTTCCATCAATTGATTTGCCTTCTCAGAAATGCCACTCACAAATTGTGTAACCATTTCTTTTGAAGCAACATGGACGATTAATGGGTTATCGCTAGGACGGCCCTTTGCTTCATAGACTTTTTTTACCGCTTCACTATTTGTCGCATCTGCCCCCAAACCATATACTGTTTCTGTTGGAAACGACACTAAACCACCTTGTTTTATGACGCGTGCTGCTTGTTTAATGTCTTCTTGATGATAGATTTTTGTCTTCATCCCTACACTTCCTTTTAATAAACTTTAATCATTCGATCATGACCAGACATATCTTTTACTACTTCTACGACTTTTTGTGGAAAGTATTCTTCGAAAATACGTACAACACTCATTCCTTGTGTGTAGCCAATTTCTAAATAAATCTTGCCCTTTTCATTTAATACCTTTGTTGCTTCCTTAGCTATTTTTTCATAAATCGCTAATCCTTTATTATCAGCAAATAAGGCCATTTTAGGTTCATGGATTCTAACAGATTCGTCCATCTCTGGCCACTCTTCTTCTCCTATATAAGGTGGATTTGAGATGATAATATCAAACGTTTCATCCATGACTGGTTCTAAAGCATCCCCTAAATAAAAATCAATTGATGTATCTAGCTGTAACGCGTTTTCCTTTGCAATTTCTAAAGCGCTTGATGATAAATCAACGGCTGATACATCCCAATTAGGACGATTTTTTTTCAGAGAAACCGCAATAACACCTGTACCAGTACCAATATCAACAACTGATTTTTTAGTTAAATCATTTTCTGTTAAACACAGTTCAACAAGTTCTTCTGTTTCAGGTCTTGGAATCAACGTATCTTCTGACACAACAAAACGTTCACCATAGAATTCACAAGAGCCAATTAAGTATTGTGGCGGATAATTTTCACTCACCTTAACTAAATCAGTTTTTAATCGATTAACTATCTCTCTAGGTACTTCTTTATTAAAATGCAGTAAGAGGTTTGTCTTATTCCAGTTATTATATTCTAACAATAGGTATTCAGCAATCGCCGTTTCTTTATTATGCTCTTCTAAAAAAGAAGAAGCCCATTTCAGGACTTCAAAATATGTAACAGGTTTATCCATTTAATTTCTCCAATTGAGCTGTTTGATCATAAATAATCAATGCATCCACAATTTCATCTAATTTTCCGGCTAAGATTTGGTCTAATTTTTGAATGGTCAAACCAATTCTATGATCCGTCACACGATTTTGTGGGAAGTTATATGTACGAATACGCTCAGAACGATCTCCCGTACCAACAGCTGACTTACGGTTAGCATCGTATTCATTACGGCTTTCTTGTTGCAATTGATCATATACTCTAGCACGCAACACTTTCATCGCTTTTTCTCTATTTTTCAACTGAGAACGCTCATCCTGCATGGCTACAACAATCCCTGTTGGAATATGTGTCAAACGAACGGCAGAGGCAGTTTTATTGACGTGCTGTCCACCGGCTCCACTTGCATGATAAATATCCACACGAATGTCTTTGTCTTCTAATTCTAACTCAACTTCTTCTGCTTCAGGTAAGACAACGACTGTTGCTGTTGAAGTGTGAACACGACCTTGAGATTCAGTTGATGGAACACGTTGTACACGATGCGCGCCACTTTCATATTTTAGTTTTGAAAAGACACTGTCTCCTGTAATCATCACAGTGACTTCTTTATATCCACCAATATCAGTGATGTTGGCATCCATGACTTCAAACGTCCAACCTTGATTTTGTGAATAACTTTGATACATCTCAAATAAATCGCCAGCAAATAATGCGGCTTCATCTCCACCTGCTGCACCACGGATCTCCAAGATAATATTTTTATCATCATTCGGGTCTTTAGGTAATAAAAGAATTTTAATACGTTCTTCTAATTCTTCTTTTTCAGTTTTTAATTCAGATAACTCTTCTTTAGCCATCTCTTGCATCTCATCATCAAGTTTTTCACCTAATAACTCTTCCGTATCTGAAATGCCGTGAGTGACTTCTTTGTATCGACGGTACACGTCAACTGTTTCACGTGTTCCTGCTTCTTCTTTTGATAGCTCCATAAAACGCTTCGTGTCACTTACGACATCTGGGTCACTTAGTAATTCCGCTAATTCTTCATAACGGTCTTCTATCGCTTGTAATTGATCAAACATTTTCTTCATCCTTTCGATTTGACAGTGGTGGATTCACATAATGCTTACGACAAACTGGGTAGTAAGCTTCATTGCCACCTATTTGAATTTGTTCACCTGTATAAACAGGTTTATTATTATCCATTCTTAGATTCATTGTAGCTTTTTTATGACAAAACCAACAAATCGTTTTTAATTCCTCAATTTTATCTGCATATAATAATAAATATTTAGAGCCTTCGAATAACTCATTTTTAAAATCATTTTTTAAGCCAAATGCCATCACAGGAATATCAAGTTCATCCACAATTCTAGCAAATTGTACCACATGAGCTTGTTCAAGAAATTGTGATTCATCAACCAATATACAGTATGGTTTGTCATCCATCTCACTCACTGTGTCATAAATATTTGTATCATGAAAAATGGGGATAGCCTCACGACGTAATCCTATACGACTTGAAACGATACCTATTTCATCTCTTGTATCTAGTCCACTTGTCATCAACACGACTGGTTTATTTTGTTCTTCATAATTGTGCGCGACTTTTAAAATTTCAATCGTTTTCCCACTATTCATTGCACCGTATTTAAAAAATAATTGAGCCATTTCATCATACTCTCCTTAGTTTATCCTATGATAGTATACTGTAATTTTCGAAAAAAATCATCAAATCGACTGTTTTTTTACTATTATTATTGGATTTTTTCACTAAGATTATATTAAGGGCTCCATTTTATATTTTGTAATTAATCACTATGACACTTATAAACCATAACACATTTAAACCAATAAATAGACTCAAACTTTCCAACAAACAATATAATAAAATAAATAATAATCCTGAAACAACTTCCCAACACATACTTTGCCTTGGAATCGTTGAAAAACAAAACAAACAATTTCCTCTTAAAAATAAAAAAGAAAAAACAGGAACCAGTTCATACCATGACAGTTCATGCTTGCAAACACTGCAATGTGATTTTGGTAGTACAATTGACTGACCATTTCTTGTGCGTTGACCAACTAAAACAAAAAAAGAAGCCAAACTGCCTCCAAGGAAAAATAATAAAATATAACCATTCAACATATAAGTCACACCTTCCTTTAATACTATATTCGTAAAAAAGGAAAAAGAGCCTTAAAAAGACTCTTTTAACGTTGATATTTTTGTAAATCTTGCTCATATTTTGTGATATTTGATTGATTAACTTTTCGTAAACGACCTTTAATAGGTTTTGTTTGTAACGTTTTTAAAACTAGATCACCTTTACCATTTAATATGTCAACAAAAGTTGAAATATCTAATAGATCAATCACGCCAATATCATCAGCAGTCATACCATCAATTTGGCACAAAGCTCCTACAATATCACCGGCACGCATTTTTTTCCAGCATTGATATGGATTTTCATGATATCTTCTTTAAATGATAATCCTTTTTCTTTGCGTAATTTTGGAGATTCTAATTGTCTATCTAAAAATGGACGTTTCATCTCTTTTACTAACTCTTGATTTGGACGACGCATTTCTTCAAGACTGTCGCCTTCTTTTGCCATAATAGCTTTAAAAGAGAATTTATCTTTCGAATTGACAAATGATATAGCTTTCCCACTTTTTTCAAAACGAGCTGTACGACCGATTCGATGCGTATAGGTTTCAACCTTATCAGGAATATCATAATTCACAACTAGCTTAATGTCTGATACGTCAATCCCTCTAGCTGCGACATCTGTTGCGACTAAACAATGAATGTATCCACGTTTGTAATCTTTAATCACTCGTGTTCTATCTCGTTGTTCCATCCCACCATGTAACATTTCACAATTAACACCTAGATTTTTTAGTTGCTTCGTTAACTCTTCAACCATAATCTTAGTATTACAGAAGATAATACTTGTCTCAGGATTCTCAACAATCAATGTATCTTTAAACTGTGCGCTTTTTTCATCATCAGCCGTCCATTGATAGTATTGTGAAATACGTTTCTTCTGGTCATCAGTTTTTTTAATTTCAACATACACTGGATTATGTAGATACTTTTTAGATAATCGTTTCACCGCATCAGGCATGGTTGCTGAAAACAGTGCGGTCGTTCTTTTCTTCGGTAATCTCGGCATAATCTGGTCAAGTTGCTCGATAAATCCCATCGCAAACATCTCATCTGCCTCGTCAATTATCACTTGATTGATTTTACTTAGGTTGATCGTTTTTTGCATGATATGATCATACAACCTACCAGGCGTTGCTACAACAATATGAGTTCGTTGCTTAAGTTGTTTGACTTGCATTTGATAAGAACTTTTACCAAATAAACTCACTACTTTTAAACGTTTATATCGACCAATATTGAATAATTCATCTTGGATTTGTGTCGCAAGTTCTCTAGTTGGTGTTAGTATCAAAACTTGTGGGTAGCGTTCTTCCCATTCCACAGTATCACATACAGGAATACCAAATGCCGCTGTTTTTCCACTACCAGTCTGAGATTGAACCACGATATCTTTTTTTTCAAGTAACAAAGGAACCACTTCTTTTTGCACCTCAGTTGGTGAGGTATAGCCTAAAACGTCAAGTGCATTAATAATTGACTCATCGATTCCGAAAAGATTAAATTTATTTTTTGTCATGTAAACATCCTTCATCAAATAAGCTTTTGCCTATTTGTTTATTTTAGCTTAATTAGTGTAACATGTTTTACTTAAATTACTAGCATAATTAATTAATTAATTTTCACCATTTTAAAAACATCTAATAATAAATAACAATGAATCGCAACAGACAATGGTTTAAACAAAATAATGGTTCTTAGATAATCTTTAAATGATATATTCGTAAATCCTGCTGCTAAACAAGCTAAATCATCGGGACCAAAAGGCATCAAAAAGACAATAATTAACATCCAGATGGTATGTTTATTCCCTAGTTGAATCAATTTATCTAAACGAGGTAAATTTTTTTCCGACAAAATCGATAAAACAAATGAACGACCATAATGACGAACTAGTATAAATAGTATGACTTCCCCTATTATCAGGCCAACAGACGCGTACAACACTCCAATTATTTTGCCAAAAACGACAACTCCAACCACATCACTCATTCCACCAGGGATAATAGGTAAAATAGGCTGTATGATTTGAATCATGGTAAAAACTACCGGTGCATACCACCCAAAACGATGAATAAACTGTTTTAATTGTGTTGGATTCTGGCATAATTGATGGTTGTATGCATACCATATAATAAGGAGTAACAAGATAATTCCAATAACAAAAAAGACCTTGATTAATTTTTTCATGTTGTCTCCTTTCTTCTAGCTAGCCATACTAATTGAATCATTAAATTAATAAGTAAATATGATGGTTTTATAACTATTTTTGTCCAATAAAAAAATCAACCACATAAGCGATTGATTTTTTATTATTAAACAGTTAAACCAATATTTTTTTCTTTGGCTTGTTCCACCATTTTTTGAGCGACATAAACATCTAACACTGCTGAGCCAACTGTTTTGAAAATCGTAATATCTTCATCATGTTTTCTACCAGTTAATTTACCTAAACCAAGTTCACCAAGTTCACCTTTATATTTTTCTTTTGATACATAACCATCTTCTAATGGTTGCATGAAATCTCCGGCTTCTTGTAAGACCCCATCCATCGTGTCAAAAATAACCACATCTGCTTCTTTAATGATTTCTCTTGGAATTTCACACATATCATGTGTATAAGCTCCTACACCATTTATATGAGCTCCTTTTTTCACCCATTCACTAGAAAATGTTGGTTGTTTAGATGTTGTCACACTTGTAATGATATCTGCTCCTTCAACACAGTCTTGCGCTGTTTTTGTAGGAATCATATTGACATCATATTTATCTGACATCTCTTTAGCAAACGCTGAAGCTCTCTCAAAATCAATATCAAAGATGCGAACTTCTGTTAAATCTCTAGCAGTTAGCATAGCCCGTAGTTGACCTTCTGCTTGACCACCCGTTCCAATCAATGAGCCAATTTTAGCGTCTTTTCTTGCTAAAAGTTCTGTGGCGGCTCCTTGGACAGCGCCTGTTCTTAATTGGGTTAAGTAGGTGCCATCAATCATGGCATTCACAATACCTGTTTCTGCATCCAACACTACCATTGTGGCTGGAACACTTGGAATATTTTTCTCAATATTTTTTGGGTAAACAGATACAATTTTGACTCCCAAAGCGTCTTTGCCATTATCACATTCAACATATCCTGGCATATAAAGACTTTGACCTTCCGATTTTGGTACTGGAATATTCGTTCTTAATGGAATAGTAGCGCGACCTTCTGAATAAATTTTCAACGCTTCTAAAGACGCATCCATTGCCGCTCTCATATCAAAACATTTTTCAATATCTTCTTTTTTCAAAAATAACATATTTATTTCCCCTTCCTAAACTGGTTGTGATCCTTTTTTAATTTGTGCTGCTAACATTGAATATGAGCTATAAAGTAGTACAAAAATTACAACCCATTTTAACATGTAAGTATTTAATGATTTGACTAAAAACACTGCAACTAATACACCAAGTACCCCAAAAACAGAAGTAAATAATGTGATTTTTCGGCTGTATTCACCAAATTTAATAAATTGAACACTTCCGATTGGCACTGAGAATGTACAAGCTCCCATCATGATTGGAAATGCTGCGATTGGATCCATTCCTAATAAATAAACTGTCACCATTGTTAAAGCATATGACCCAATCCCAATATTGTTTAATGCACCATACACAAATAATAAAAATGCTGCTAAAATAAGTTTTCCACCATATAATTCTGTTGCTGTTCCATTTGATTGAATCCAATTAACTTGTCCCGCAAAAATTAAAAATGCTGCAATGATTAATCCTACACCAACGAATTTTTTAATGGTATCTTCTGGTAGTTTCACTACAAATTTTGGTCCAATATAAGCACCGATTACTTGCGCTATAATACAAATCGCTAATGTTTTAATTCCTACATTTACTCCTGAAATATACGATAACGCCATAGCTGCAACAGGAATCACACATTGCGTATTTAGTGTCCCTGGTAATTTTTTCATGTTAACCCAACCTAGTTTTGGATAAAGAACTGTTCCTATTGCAAAATCTGAAATCCCAAATGTTGATAAGAAAAACATGATAAATGAAGTAAATGGTAACCATTTTACATTTGCTTTTTCTTCTTTAAATTCTTCTTTATGACTCATTAAATTTTTCACAAATGTAAAAGCAAAGAATCCATTGACTAAAATAATAAGTGTTAATAATACCGTTCTGACCATGACTTATTCCCCCTTAAATATTGACCGCACTTTTTCAAATTCGTGACCATATTTACTGCGTAATTCTTGAGGCATCTCTTCAATAATTTTTAATGTATAAGCATCATGTTTGATATATTCTTTCGACAAACTCACCATGGCATTGTTTTTTGTCCAAGTGACATCGGTTTGATTTGCGTCTTCTGACAGAGTCCCAAAAACGACTTCTTCTTCATCACGCACAACATTTATCCACCTGGAACCAAAATCAGCCAATTTATCTTCTTCAAATCCATGTTTATAATAATGATTTAGCGGTAAGTCATAATGATGTTCAGCATCAAATAAAATTACGACACACTCATCTAACCTTTTTTCCGAATTTTGCAATAATAATAATAGCTCTTTACTGACATCTTGTTTCCATATTTGAAGTAACAAACTACTTTTTGAATGCTTGATTAAATGCTCAACTTTTTCAATTACATGTGAATACCCTTCGATTTTCCACAATAAATCTTCTTCCTCAGCTTCTTTTATCCCGCCTAATTGCTTGTCCAGTACTGCTAAATCTTTTTTAACATCTTTTTCTAAGCGTTCGATAAATTCATCTGAAGAAATTGCTCGATATAACTTTGGTTCTGATTTATTGACAATAATTAAATTTTTTTTCAATAACTTTTCTAAAATGTTATACACTTTTGACCTTGGTACACCAGACTGTTTGCTAATTTCATAACCTGTTAGTTTATCTTGTTCTAACAAGGTGGTATACACTAATGTCTCCATCTCAGAAAAATGATATTTTTTCATTATTTGTATTATTGTTTCCATATTTTTTTAACCTCTTTTTTAGTAGCTACCTTAGTAACTACTATATCATAAAATAACGTTTACACAATATAATTGTGAGTTATTTAACATTTAATAAACCCTTTAAAAACAAATTCACAAATGGTTTTTACAAGTTTTTCTATGACTATAGAACTTTTATCACAAATAACAAAAAATAATTTTTCACAAATAAAAAAACTCAAACCAAAATGATTTGAGTTTTCCCTATTTTACATTATGATAAAATCAGTGCATCATCTGTTAATGCTTGTCCACTATTTTTTTGGAATAAATCCATTAGATCTTGTACTTTAAGTCCTTCTTTTTGTTCCTGATTAATATCAACGACTATTTTCCCTTCATATAACATCACCAAACGATTCCCATACTTTATAGCATCTTCCATATTATGCGTAATCATGAGTGTCGTTAGTTGATCTTCATGAACCATTTTATTGGTTAAAGATAAAACGGATTGACTCGCTTTTGGATCAAGAGCAGCAGTATGCTCATCTAGTAATAATAGTTTAGGTTTTACTAATGTTGCCATAAGTAGTGTCAGTGCTTGACGTTGTCCGCCAGATAGTAGCCCAACTTCTTTTTTAAGTCGTTCTTCTAATCCTAAATCTAAACGCACTAATTGTTTTTTAAACTCTTCTCGTTGACTATCTGTTACTCCTAAAGACAAGCCACGTTTTTTTCCACGTGAATAAGCAATCGATAAATTTTCTTCAATACTTAATCTTGTCGCTGTCCCCATACGTGGATCTTGGAACACTCTCCCGATATGAGCAGCACGTTTTTCAGTTTTTTGATTGGTAATATCCATATGTTCTAAGAGTATTTTCCCTGAATCAACTGGAATATTTCCTGCGATACAATTTAATAATGTTGATTTTCCTGCTCCGTTACCACCGATAACCGTAACAAAATCGCCCTCGTTTAACGTTAAGTTTACTCCACGTAACACATGATGTTCATTCACCGTTCCTACTTCAAAACTTTTATGTATATCCGTTAATGTTAATGTTGCTGACATGATGATTCCTCCTTATTCTCGTTATTTTTTCTTTCGATTCAATTTGTTTTTGATTAAAGGTGACGATAAACAAATCGTTAAAACAATTGCTGAGAATAATTTTAAGTCTGTTGGCGCAACACCTAGATATAGTACTAATGAAATAATGAATCGGTAAATAATTGACCCTAGTATAATTAAGAATAATCGTTTAACAAAACTAACATCTTTAAATAAAACCTCACTGATAATGACTGACGCTAATCCAATAACGATTGTGCCAATCCCCATACTAATATCAGCATACCCATTACTTTGTGCCATTAAAGCTCCTGATAGAGCAATTAAACCATTTGATATCATATAGCCAATGATCTTCATATTGTCTGTGTTAATCCCATTAGCCTCACTCATCGCATTATTATCACCTGTAGCATGAATCGCTAAACCAATGGCTGTTCTAAAGAATAAAAACAAGAATAAAATGACAATTAATGAAGCAATCACACCAACGATTAAAGTGGCGATTTGATTAGTCATTCCTAAATCATTAAAGAAACGCATGATAGTCTTTTTACCTAATAATGAAACATTGGCCTGCCCCATGATTCTTAGATTGACTGAATACAATCCTGTCATGGTTAATATCCCTGCAAGTAATGCTGGGATTTTTAATTTAGTGTGAAGTAAGCCTGAAACAAGTCCTGCTAATAATCCACCAACTAATCCCATTATCGTTGCAATTAATGGAGAAGTTCCTGACACAATTTGGCTAGCACTAATTGCTGCGCCTAATGGAAAACTAGCCTCTGCTGTTAAGTCTGCCACATCTAAAATTCGGTATGTTAAGTACACACCAATAGCCATAATCGACCACAAAAATCCTTGAGAAACACTTGAAATTATGATATCCATTACAATTCACTCCGCTTATCTTTGTCTTATTTTATCGTTGAAGGGTCAATCCCTAATGCTTTTGCCATATCTTCATTGACTACTAAGTCTAAATCAGTTGGCATGTCTACTGCTAAATCAGCTGGTTTTGCTTCACCTTTTAAAATCTTCACTGCTAATTTTCCAGTTTGTCGACCTAATTTTTCATAGTCTAATCCGTAAGTTGCCAAAGCCCCAACTTTTACATCTTCCGCTGAACCAGTAACTATCGGTAATTTTTTATTTCGTGCAATCTCACCAACTGTCTCCATGGTATTAGCTAAAGTATTATCAGTTGGAATATACACACCATCTACTTCTCCTGCTAGAGCTGTCATAACCTGTTGCACATCATTTGTTGAAGTCACTGTTGATTCTTTGACTTTGACACCTTTTTTCTCAATGGCTTCTTTTGCTAATTTCGCTTGAATAACTGAGTTTTCCTCACTTGAGTTATAAATAATTCCAATCGCTTTTGCATCTGGAACAATTGATAACAATAGATTTGTTTGTTTGTCAATTGGTACCATATCACTCGTTCCTGTAATATTTTTACCTGGTTTTTCATTGCTATCAACTAGACCTGCCGACACAGCATCTGTCACCGCAGTGAATATTATAGGTATGTCTGTTGTTTCTGTCGCTACTGAAATAGCTGCTGGGGTTGCGATAGTTAAAATCACATTACTTTTCTCTTTTACTAATTTTTCACTCATACTTTTTAGATTTGCCTGATCTCCTTGTGAGTTTAGAGAATCAATTTTTATGTTTTTCCCATCTTCATAACCTTCATCCTTCAATTCAGCAATAAATCCTTCTCTGGCTTTGTCTAAAGACTTATGCTCCATATATTGTAGAATCCCAATCCTTTGTACACTCGAATCCGTTTCCGCACTGTTATTTCCACATCCAACTAATAATCCCACTGCTGCTAATCCGACTAAACTACTTAACATTTTTTTCTTCATTTTTTTCTTCCTCCATTTTCTTAGTTCAACCACATAAGAAACTCAATTAAAAAAGCATTGACTAGATACAATAATCTAAGCCAATGCTTTAAAAAGATATAAAACGACTATCTTTTAAAATATAAAAGCCACTTAGATTATCTTAACAATCTATGTGGCGAACGTTGCTCGTTAAAATTCCTTAGCCCCATAGATACAAACTTTCCGGTTTGCATCCATGACTGACATGTCTACAAACACTATCTAAAGTAGCTAAAGTAAAAATTATTCAGTTGTGTTGGTTTTTGTTGCTTTGTTGTATTCATAGCAAGTTCCTCACAATCTAAATTTGTTAAACGTAGTATATCTTAATATATCATGTGATGTCAATATTATTTCTCATTTTTTTTTAATTTAATTAAAACAAGATTTGGGTTAATCTAATAAGATACCAAATACCGCTTGGATTAATGCCACTGGAATCATGCCTAATAATGATACTATCACCCATATGCTCCTCATTCGGAACTTCTGACATACCTCCACCTAACAACTCGTTAACCTCAATTTGACTCATTCCTGACTCTAATGCCAAAGTCGTATGACCATATGAACAAATCTCTAAAACAAGATCCCTACTTAAAAATAAAATTCAATGACCCGTGGTGCTAGTTAATTTTTTCCTATAGGAAAATGTCTAAACATGTTAGTAAATCAACAAAAAAACGCATATAGTAGTCTCAAAACTCCCAAGAAATGAGGACTATTTAACAAACTACGATGGTTATGTCGTGACAACTGAACATTTTGACTTAGCCAATCCTGTTACTAAAGTCGATGATATCCCCGATTATGAAATGTACAGTCAAACAATCGATAGCTTAAATAAGCGTTTTGGTAATCGTGTTTTAAAAGGCATAAAAATCGGTTACATTGCTTCTGAAAAGGATCGGATCATCGACTATTTAGCCAATAAAGATTACGATTTAAAATTACTCAATGTGCATCATAATGGTCACTTTGATTATTTAGATGACGAAGTCAAAGATATGGATCCTGCTATTGTGATTCCTCAGTATTTTGCATAACTTTCAGAAGCACTAGTTGTTATAGAAGCAGATGTCTTTGCTCATTTTGACTATGGTTTTCGGGTATTTGGTCTATCCGTTGCTGAATTTAAACAATATGAAGCGCAGTTTTTACCGATTCTAGATCAAGTAATCAAAAATAAATTGACATTCGAATTACATACTAAGAGCGCTTACTTGTATGACAATTTAGTTTTATATGAATATGTCATTGATTTATATCTTTCACGTGGCGGTACCTTATTTAGTGTTGGATCAGATGGGCATTACCTTGAACATTTCGTTTCCATTTCGATGATCTTTTTGCTCTGTAAAAAACAAAAGGTGTGACGGAATCATCGATTTATCAAAAAGGAAAGCGAATTATGGTTCCATTACCAGTCTAAAAAAACGTCCTCAGCATCAAAAGTGAGGACGTTTTTTTAGATTTCTTTTTCTAAAATCGGACAAATACGATCTTGTTTTCCTAAAGGAAAATGTTTGATCCCGATTTTTTTAAATCCATGACGTTCATAAAAACGAATACCTGCATGATTTTTTTCATAAACAGTCAAACGTAAATAACGTTTTTGTTTCGTTTTAGCATAACAATTCGCTTCATCGAGTAACCGTTGCCCTAACCCTTTGTTTTGATAATCTTTGAGCAGATAGATCCGTTGAATCTCTATAGCATCTTTTTCATCATTGACTTTCATATAACCAATGAGTATTTGATGATCCTTAATACCAATAAATTTACTGGTTGGCTGTTCCAATTCTACTGCCAATATTTCAATTGTCAATTGTGTCTGTAAATATACTTGCATATCAAGTGGATCTGCACCATCGATAAACGATTCATAAAAACTGATAACACTTACAACTTGTAAAGCATCTAGATCATCACAATCTAAATACGCTAGTGTGATTTGATTGTTCATCTAATTCCTCCTTTTGACATAGTATACTATAAATCTAGTTTCTTTCAGAACTCATAAGGAATTGCTCTTATACTAAAAAAATGGACTATTTTTATTCAGTCCGTACAATGAAAATATATGATTAATTAATATCATTTCCTAGTTTTAGATAATTGAATCCTCTCCTATTTTTTATTAAACTTGTTTTAGGAAAAAGGGGCTACAATGATTACAAAATTAAACAGTTTTTCAGACAGGGATTTAGAACAATTGGCACAGATTTGGTTGAATAGCAATTTACAAACACATTCATTTATTCCCGCTCAGTATTGGAAAAATCAATTTGTGAACATTAAAAAATGTCGCCTGAAGCAAATATTTTTGTGTATAGGAATAATAAAACAATTATCGGTTTTTTAGGCGAATTAGATGGTTACATAGCTGGATTATTTGTTGACATAAACTACAGAAACCAAGGTGTTGGTAGCCGATTAATTAATTACCTAAAACAAATAAACGACAAATTAACACTTTCAGTCTATGTAGATAATATTAATACCGTTAATTTTTATGAGAATAAAGATTTTATCATAGAAAGTGTAGGTATGGATACTGAGACTGATTCAAAAGAGTATCATATGATTTGGGAAAAATAAAAGGTAAAGACTTTTTTTATAAAAGCTTTGCTTTTTATTTTGCAATAAATAATGCTAATGTAAGTGACAGAATAATTAGTACCAGTATCACTAAGACACTTTTGATGCCATAAGCAATAGTTAGACTTATCAAAATAATAAGTGGCAAACCCGTGGTGCTAGTTAATTTTTTTCTAGAGGAAAATGTCTAAACATGTTGGTAAATCAACAAAAAAAGGCATATAGTAGTCTCAAAACTCCCAATAAATGAGGACTACATATGCGTTCATCAAAATATACTGAACATTATACAGATACTTTTATAACATTCAAGGAAATTATGAGAACTGTTTCTAACATATACCACAATTGTGTACCAGATAAGATTAAAAACCGAAGAAATACTGATCAACTGAAGCAACGCGATACAGTGATTATTGCTTGTATTATATGGGGCATAATTAATGCCTACATTAGCCAAAGAGCCATGTATAGAGTGGGTTGTTCCGTCTTACTTCCTAATGGTGACTTTCCTAGTAGGAGTCGATTCACTCGCTTAAATTCAAACTTAGCTTACACCATCAAGATTATTCGATACTTTTTCATCAAGAAGCTCACCAAAGGTGAACTAGTCGGAATTATAGATAGTTTTCCTAATCCACTATGTAAACCAGTTAGAAATAGACAAGCAAAACTATTGAATCAAATAGCCAAAGTTGGCTATAACTCAACAAAAAAATCTTATTTTCATGGTCTTAAAATTCATATGATCGTTACTAAGACTGGCTTTCCGATTACTTACTCAATCACGAATCCAGGTGTCTATGACGTGAAAGTGTTAGAGACTTTATCGGAAGAAGCGAATCTTCCCAATATCCTAGGGGACAAAGGATATATTAGCCATAAAATCCATGAAAAGCTTGCCCTTAAGGCATTACTATATCCGTTCCGCCACGTAAAAACATGGATAAATCAGAAAAATTAGACCACAGCTTACTTGGAAAACAAAGAAAAACAGTTGAGACTGTTTTTTCTTCCTTAGAAAAATTAGGTTGTCAAAATTTCAACTCACGTTTTGTTAAAGGGCTAGAGAGTAGATTTGAAAGCATATTACTGGATTACAGTGTTCTATTAAGTCGAGCACAACGACGTTTCGAAGGAACTTTGAGATATTCTTTAGGATATTAAAATTAACTAACACCACGGGTAGTCAATGGTATAAAAGGAGTTTCGAGTTGGGAAGAAGTTAAGAAAAATGACTTACCAACTATAGACAAAAGGTCTTTTAGTGAATCTAAAAAAGAGCTAGAAAAATTAATTTTCTAACTCCTACTTTTCTATTTCGAGGCTTGTGTTTTCTTTATAAATGAGCGAGGAACTTTTGATTTGAACACCATTTTTTTACCAGTTGTTGGATGTGTAAACACTAGTGTCGTAGCATGTAACCCTAATCGTTTTAGCGGATTACTCGTTGCACCATATTTTTTATCCCCAACAATTGGATGTCCGATACTTTCCATATGAACTCTGATTTGGTTTTTTCTACCAGTATCAAGAGAAACCTCTAATAGGCTGTAGTCATTATTTTTACGTGTTACTTTATAATGACTCACTGCTTTTTTACCACCATTGTCATGTGGATTTGAATAGACTTTAAAGGTTTTACTTTCAGTCAACCATGATGTAATGGTACCTTTATCTTTTGTTACTTCCCCTTCTACCAAAGCTGTATAGAGACGCTCTTGTACTGAATCTTTCCACGTTTCTTGTAACTTATGCTTCACTGACTCTTTCTTAGCAAATAGCATCACACCCGATGTATCTTTGTCCAATCTATGAACGATATAAATACGATTTTTCGGATGGTCACGTTTCACATATCCCATTAATTGATTGTGAGCAGTCGGTTCGTTTCCTTTATCTGTCGCAACTGATAACAATCCCGCTTCTTTATCAATGACAATAATATCATCATCTTCATATACAACACTCAAACCAACCAACGCTTTTTCTTTCATCAATGACTCATTGCTTTGAATACTCACAACATCTCCACTGACTAGTTTATCATTGTGTTTTGTTGTTGGTTTGCCATTCACTGCTACTTGCCCTCTTGTTAAGATTGATTTTACTGAGTTACGACTTTTATTAATATTAATTAATAAAAATGGTAACAACTCAGCGTCCTCAGTAACAGTAAATTTGGTCTGTTGAAATCCATTTGATTTTGTTGGTTTTTTTGATTTATTTTTTTTCATTATCTACCTTACTCTTTCCTTGTTCCATCATAGTCTTCATTGAACATCTTACTATATAATGTAACAAAGAAACAAGTTAAAAATATGTCTTAAACTTGTGTCTTTAGTACATAAACCACTAACATCTGTTTCAAAGTTAAGAATAAAACATTCTATGTTATAATATATTTATCAACTTGAAAGGAATGTGTAGTGTGGAAAAATTTTTATTAGGATCATATACTAGAAGAATAAGTGAAGGAATCTATGACATCACTTTGGATACAAAAAAGAAAGAACTTGTTCAATTAACTCACTTAATCAGTGAAGACAACCCAACTTATCTGGATGTATCAGATAATGATATTCTTTATGCTGTAGCAAAAGAAGGTGATTTGGGTGGCGTTGCTAGCTATAAACAAAATGATAATGGGACTTACACTTTATTAAACCGTGTCATGCTTGAGGGAGCTCCACCTTGTTATGTCGCTGTTGATAATAAACGTCAAGTTGTTTATGGTGCTAATTATCACCAAGGAATTTTGTACTCTTATAAAATTTCAGAAGATGGCTCTTTAACATTGGCTGACAAAATCCAAGATAATGGACATGGACCTCATGAAAATCAAGATGGGCCTCACGTTCATTACGCTGACTTGACACCTGATAACCGCTTAGTGGTTTGCGACTTAGGAAATGATACGGTTTATACTTATGATGTAGACAATGAGGGTAAATTAACTGAAGTAGCAAAGTTTATCGTATCTCCTGGAACTGGACCTCGTCACCTTGTCTTTCACCCAACTAAACCTATTGCTTATCTTTTCGGTGAGTTATCAAGCGATGTTCTAGTATTAGATTATGATGCTAGCACTGGTAGTTTTAAAGAATTACAAACTATTTCAACTTTACCAGAGACACATACTGGCTTTAATGGTGGAGCTGCTATTCGTATTTCTAAAGACGGTAAGTTTTTATATGCGTCAAATAGAGGGCATAATTCATTAGTTGTTTATGGTATATCTGAAGATGGCAAAGCTCTAAATACCTTACAATGGATTTCGGTTGAAGGTGATTTTCCTCGTGATTTTAATCTATCAAAAACTGATGATTTCATCGTAGTTGCTAATCAAAACTCTGATAATCTAACACTTTTTGAAAGAAACAACGACACTGGATTATTAACTCTCTTACAAAAAGATGTTTTTGCTCCAGAAGTCGTTTGTGTTAAAAACTATTAATAAAAACGTGAGGCCATTTTTTAAATGTTCTCACGTTTTCTTTATTCTTTAACTAGTTTTAGTTTTCCCTTACCTACTACATACATCGAACCACCAAACATCGTACTCGTTACTACCCATACACCAATATTAAACCATTTCAACTCGATTGGCTCATGTAAAATAAGCGGAAATAGAAATTCCATCAACCCAAACATAAAAATCCCCCAATTAATACCCGCTATTATTGCTCCTCGTTTAATCTTTTTTAATTCTTTTTGATATGTTTCATCATCAAAAACTTCTGTTTTAACAACATCATATTTTTAATAGAATATAATATGAATTAAATTGCTGAATGAGAAATAAAAAAATAGTTCCTAATGAAATAATATGATGCCAAGCATCCTAGATAAAACTAATCATCATGGACATAGTTAATAATATAAATGTAATCATATTAGCATCTGCTAATACTTTATAGATCATTTTTTATTGGTATTCATCTCTGTCGTCAATAAGTCCTACAAAATGTTTTAATAATTTTTGTTCTGTTTGTTTCATTTTTTTACTCATCATTTTCCATATTCCAAAACAATGTATTTAAATCTGTTTCAAGTTCTCTTGCTATCTTTATACATAAATCTAGCGATGGATTGTAGGTGGTATTTCCAATTAAATTAATTGTTTGTCTTGCAACACCGACTCGTTTTGCTAGTTCAGCTTGCGACCAACTTTTTTGTTTACGATATTCTTTTATTCGGTTCATGATTCCCTCTCTTAAAAAGACATATATATATGACTAAATTTACTACAACGTTTCCTTCTCTATTTGTCAATTATATATGACATTCATACCAATTTATTACAAAAAACCACTTATTTTCATAAGTGGGTTCTACTATATTTATTTAGTAACCTAACTCTAAATCAACCCTATTTTTTAATGGTTCTTGATGAGTAAAATGAGATAAATTGTCCATCAAAACGTTAAACGCTCTTTCATTATATTTATCAGTAGCACCTGAAATATGCGGGGTGATTAATACATTCTCTAAACATCACAATTCACTGTCCTTAGAGAGTGGTTCTTCTTCAAAAACATCCAGAGCGGCAAACCCAATTTTTTCAGATTTGATATGCTTAATCAAGGCTCTAGTGTCTACAGAGCTACCTCGTCCTATATTTATAAAGATAACCCCGTTTGTCATATTCGAAAATGAACCATCATTAAAAAAATGATAAGTCTCTGGCGTTCCTGGCATTAGATTTATCATAATGTCTACTGTACGAAGAATCTCCTTACCTTCTTCAAATGAATATGTTTGAGTAAATCCCTCTACTACTCTACCACTTCGATTTATGCCAAATACATCGCAATCAAAGACTTGTAACGTTTTGGCTATTTGTCTTGCGATATTCTCTGTACCAAATATCATGACTTTTTTCCAACTAAGTCTGTTCCTTTTTCTGTTATACCCCATTCACGTTTTTCTTGATTTAAAATAGATTGACGTATATTTCGTGTATAACTAAATAACATTCCCAACACACTTTCAGTCATTTGACGACCATGTATGCCACTAGTTGTGGTAACAGTAATGCTATTACGCTCTAATTTATCCAAAGGTAAGTAATTAACACCCGCTGACAAAGTTTGCACCCATTTCAACTAACGAAACTGGTCAATGTCTGGTAAATATTTCGATCAACCATACATAATTGTTATGTCTTCAGTGTTTTATTGGGTTAGTTCATTAAGTTTAATGATTTCTATATTAGGAAATGTATTTTTTAAATCATTTTCTTGCTCAATAGTTAAATCTACACAATCTAATAACTTCTCCGCCATGTCTATTCTCCCTATTTTTATTTACTCAATCTGATAATTTCAATCAACGTTTTAGCAACTGTCTGCATTGACTCTAACGTAATAAATTCGTACTGACCATGAAAGTTTTCCCCACCTGTAAAAATATTAGGGGTTGGTATTCCCATAAACGATATCTTAGAGCCATCTGTTCCACCTCTAAATGGAGTAATAATTGGAGTGATAGCCAGATTTTTCATTGCTTCAATTGCCACATCAACACTTGTCATATCCTGTTCAATGATATCTTTCATATTAAAATACTGATCAATCATATTTACAGACAATCTTGGTCTATCAAGCGTTTTATTCATTTCATCTACTAATCTTGTCATATAATTTTTTCGCTCATTAAAACGCGTTGTATCATGGTCGCGTATAATATAAGTCATTGTTGCAAAGTCGATGCTTCCTTCTAAATCGTGCAACAAGTAAAATCCTTCGTAACCTCGTGTTTTTTCCGGTACATCTAGTTGTGGTAAATGAGCGTCAAACGCCATCGCTACTTTTAAGGCGTTAACCATCATGCCATAAGCCGTCCCTGGATGGACACTTGTCCCATCTATTGTGATAGTCGCCTGAGCTGCATTAAATGTTTCATACTCAAAATGACCAATACGGCCACTATCTATTGTATAAGCATAATCTACGGGGAAAAAGGATGGATCAAAGTGATCTGCTCCAGTCCCTATTTCTTCATCAGGGCCAAATGCTACATAAATATCTCCATGTTCAATCTCAGGATGATCAATGAAATAATCTAACATCTCTAATATCTCGACAATACCAGCCTTATCATCTGCTCCAAGTAATGTTGTGCCATCTGTTGTAATCAACGTTTCGCCAATATAATCTGTTAAGTTAGGAAATTCTCTGATTTTCATCACGATGTTTTTTTCCGAATTTAGTACAACATCTTTTCCATCATAGTGTTCAAAAATTTGTGGGTTGATGTTTTCAGCATTGTAGTCTGCTGTATCTAAATGTGCAATAAATCCTACTGCTTTTGTTTTATTAGTACTATTTCCTGATAACTTAGCTGTTAAAAACCCATTCTTTTCATTATAATGACAATTTTCCAATCCCATTTTTTCTATCTCTTCTTTTAATATCATAGCAAATTCAACTTGCGTTTGAGTTGTGGGGATTGTTTGACTTGTGGCATCTGAGCGAGTATTTAGTTTTGCATACGCAATAAAGCGTTCTAGTAGTTTTGACATGTTATCTCTCCTATTCTTTATAGCAAAAAAACACCTAAGAAGGTGCTTCTTGTTTTATTGTTCATCTTGTTCTTCATCATCATTAGATTTTTTCTTCTTAAAAAATAAAAAGGCTACAACGACAATAAGTGCAATGCCAATATATGGTAACCAATTCATAATAACTTCTCCTGTTTGAGGTAACATACAAACACGCCTCCTTTTATATAATCTACATTTTTCTTTCTATTGAATTATAGCAAATATTATTCTTATTTAACATATTCTTCAATAATATTTTATACGGTAACAAAATAGAAAACACCGAAGAATAATTCTTCGATGTTAAATTGTTTACCTATTCAACTGACATACATTTATAATCATAAGGTGCTCCTGCAGTATGACGAACATATCCTTTGATTTTAGGATTGATAAGATGTCCTTCTACTACTTGATACAGTGGAATAATAGCATAATCCTCACCTAGTAATACTTTTTCAGCATCTAAATAATTTTGCCATCTTGCTTCTAAATTTGTAGCATTCGTTGTTCTAGCTTCTTCAATCAGTTTGTCATATTTAGAATTTGAATATTTCCCTTTATTGTAACTATTCCCTGTAACAAATAAGTCTAAGAATGAACTAACATCATTGTAATCAGCTCCCCATCCAGTTACTACCATATCAAAATCACCCGCTGTCGTACGATCAAGACGAATAGGTTTTGTCACAACAGCCACTTCAGTTTCAATCCCTAAGACATCTTTATATGCTCCTTGAATATATTCGGCAATTTTTTTGGTTGAATCGTTATCATCTGTCAAGATTTCAAAGTTAAGTGTGTCAATATTCAACTCTTTTTTAGCTTTTTCAAAATACTCTTTCGCTTTTTTTTCATTAAATTCCTTGTATTCCCCTGACTCTTCAACAAAATCTTTCCCTGTTTCCGGATTTGATGCCAATCCTTTAGGAACAATACCTTTAACAGACTGAGAACCATCCCCTAAAACATTGTTAACAATAGCTTCTCCGTCTACTGCATACGATAAAGCTTTACGTAAATTAACATTTTCAAAGTGTTTATTTTTTCTTTCTTGATTCATTTCTAAGTAAATCGTTCTTCCGTCTGGCACCCCAACAAAATCAGTATCTTCACGATATTGTTGAGCTAATTCACCACTAATAGTAACATCATCTAGTTGATTATCTTCATATAAATTGAGTGCTGTTGAGGCTTCTTTTACAACTTGAGCATCGATTTTTTCCATTTTCACATTGTCTTTATCCCAATAATTAGGATTTTTTTCATAAGACCACTCCACATCTGAACCTGGTCCATCAAAGTTAGTTAAGACAAATGGTCCATTATAAATTGTTTTATCACTTGAATTACCATAGTCTTTCCCATATTCTTCCACTGCTTTTTTATTTAATGGATAAAATGTTGGAAAAGCTAATAAATAATCAAAATAAGGTGTCGCATTAGCTAATGTAATGTTTAATTCATAATCATTCACTGCTTCTATACCCAATTCTGTTGGTTGTTTTTTACCTTCTATAATTTCTGAGCCATTTTTTACATTTTCAAAAAGGTAAGCATACTCTGCACCGGTACTAGGATCTATCACTCGCTGCCATGCATAAACATAATCATCTGCTACAACAGGATCCCCATTACTCCACTTTGCATCTTCTCTTAGTTTAATTGTGTATTCTAATCCATCTTCACTGACGGTTGCTAATTCTTTTGCTCCAGCAGCGGTAGGTTTGTTTGTTTCATCCAATCTATAAATACCTTCATTAATTTGATTTATCACACCAAAACTAACTAAATCCGTAGCATTACCCGGATCAATTGAAGCTACCTCTTGTGGAATAGCTAATCTAGCAACCTGCTCAATCTTTCCGTTAGATGATTCTTGTTTTTTCGTATTATTTCCTCCGCAAGATGCTAATAACCAAACTGCACTAACTAGTGCTAATCCTACTTTTATTCTTTTACTCATTCTACTCCTCCTCTTATAACTAATGAAATTTATTCTATCTGTTTTATTAGAAAAAATCAATTGTTTTATCATTTTTTTCTAATCTTATTATTTTAAATTCATAATGGTTTAAAAGGAATGTATAAAAAAAACGAAAATACTGAATAAACATCATTTTTATACATTTATTCAAAAAAACTTGCATATTAATTATAAGACGTATATAATTAGACCCAAGATCAAAAAGAAAGGAGTATTTTAATGAAACAATTCATAAATAAAAAACTATCGCTATTATTTGTTTTCTTTATAAGTTTTACAGCTTTTCTATTTCCTCTTCATTCATTAGCCGAGGAAGATGCCATTTTAAAAGGAATAAAGGATAAAGGGGTGCTAACAGTTGGCCTATCTGCTGATTACGCTCCGTATGAATTTCATGCTACAGTTGATGGTAAAGATAAAGTTGTCGGAACAGATATTTTGATTGCTCAAAAAATTGCTGATGATATGGGGGTTAAATTAAAAGTAGAGGAATATGGATTTGACGCTTTAATTGGGGCTCTTAAAACTGGCAAAATTGATTTAATTATCTCTGGTATGTCTCCTTCTCCTGAACGTTTGAAGGAAGTTGATTTTTCTGATCCATACATGACTGTTCAACAAAAAGTTGTCATTAGAAAAGAAGATCAAGATAAATTTAAAACCGTTGATGACTTTAATGGAATCAAAGTTGGGGCTCAAGTTCAATCCATGCAGGAGGAATTAGCCAACAATGACTTAAAAGCTAATACCGTTTCTTTACAACAAGTGCCTGATATTATTCTACAACTTCAACAAAAGAAAATTGATGCGGCTGTAATCGAAGAACCTGTTGCTGAAGCTTACTTAACACAAGATGACTCTTTAATGTTTGCTGACATTAAACTAGATAATGCTGACAAAGGAACAGCCGTTGCACTACAAAAAAATGCTCCTGGTTTTCTTAATCTAGTGAATACGTCTATCAAAGAAATTAATGATAAAGATTTAATGAAAGACTATAAACAAAAAGTCATTCCTTATATGTTCCAAGATGAGTCTTTTATGAAAAAATACGCTCCCTACTACATTAAAGGGACAGGTTATACAATTTTCTTAGCATTTGTTGGCGTGTTATGTGGTAGTGTATTAGGAACGCTACTTGCATTAATGAAACGCTCTAAAAATAAATTATTTAAATGGATTTCAGTCATCTACATCGAATACGTTCGTGGAACTCCCTTACTGGTTCAAATTTTCTTAGTTTTCTTTGGATTAAATGTGTTAGGAATTAATTTAAGTGCACTCGCTTCAAGTTGCGTGGCACTATCTCTAAATAGTGGCGCTTACGTGGCTGAAATCATTCGTGCTGGGTTAAACGCCGTTGATAAAGGACAAGCTGAGGCGGCACGATCTCTAGGAATGAGTCAGAAAAAGGCGATGCGATACATTATCATGCCTCAAGCGATTAAAAATATTTTACCTGCTTTAGGTAACGAGTTTGTGACAGTTATTAAAGAATCCTCTGTCGTATCAGTGATTGGGGTATCTGAATTGATGTTCCAAGCAGGTGTGGTACGTGGTGCAAGTTTCAAACCATTCTTACCGATTTTAATTGCATCATTGATTTATTTTGTATTAACCTTTACCTTATCTCGTGCATTAGGTGTAGCTGAAAGGAGAATTGGTGCCAATGATTAAAATACATGATTTAAAAAAATCCTTTGGTGATAATGATGTCCTAAAAGGAATTAATTTAGATATAAAAGCCGGCGAAGTGGTTGTGGTGATTGGTCCTTCTGGTAGCGGAAAAAGTACGTTTCTACGTTGTTTAAACTTACTTGAAACACCGACAAGTGGTGTGATTGAATTTGAGGGAACCAACCTACTTGATCCAAAAATAGACATCAATCAACTACGTCAAAAAATGGGTATGGTGTTCCAAAACTTTAACCTCTTCCCACATAAAACAGTGTTAGAAAATTTGACTATTAGCCCAGTAAAAGTTAAAAACGAGTCACAAGAAACAGCAGAAAAAGAAGGACTTGCTTTACTTGAACGTGTTGGACTAAAAGATAAAGCCAATCAATACCCAAAAAGTTTATCTGGAGGTCAACAACAACGTGTCGCGATTGCGCGTGCCCTAGCGATGCATCCAGATGTCATGTTGTTTGATGAACCAACAAGTGCGCTAGATCCTGAGATGGTTGGTGAAGTTTTAGCGGTTATGAATGCCTTAGCTAAAGAAGGGATGACGATGGTCGTCGTGACTCACGAGATGGGATTTGCCAGGGAAGTAGCAGATCGAGTGATTTTTATGGATAAAGGTGTGATTCAAGAAGAAGGCACACCTGAAGACATCTTTTTACACCCAAAAAATGACAGAACACAAGACTTTTTAGAAAAAGTACTATAAAATGAAGTCAAAGGTTAAGCCTTTGACTTTTTATTATTAAGGGGGATATCAATGAATAAAAACATGCTAAATACTTATTATCAACTACCTAATGAAAGCTTATTAATGGAGTTTACAGACTTAGCGAGTAAAACACCAAACTTACTTAATCTTTCTATAGGAGACCCAGATATTACAACACCTAAAGAAATAATCGATGCCGCATTTAAAGATGTGGCAAATGGACACACGCACTATACCGCCTCTGATGGTAGCGATGATTTTCTAACAAGTGTGGTAAATTTTTACCAAACACAATATGGTTTAACATTTGAAAAAAATCAAGTACGCGCTACTGTAGGTGCCTTACAAGGAATGTATTTAACTCTTCAAGTTCTACTAAACGAAGGTGATGAAGTGATTATACATGAACCATATTTTTCTCCTTATAAAACACAAGTCATTGAAGCTGGTGGTATACCAGTTATTATTCCCACTTATGAAAAAGATGGGTTCCAAATTGATCCAACTATTTTAAAAGACGCTATCACACCAAAAACAAAAGCAATTATTATCAATTCGCCAAATAATCCAACAGGTGCTGTCTTTTCAAAAGAAACACTAACGAAAATAGCGGAACTTGCAACAAAACATAATTTATTTATCTTATCAGATGAAGTATATGAAGCATTCACGTTTGGTGAAGAATTTACACCAATAGCATCTCTTGCTCCTGAGAACACCATAACATTTAGTAGTTTTTCAAAAACTTTTGCTATGACTGGTTGGAGAATAGGCTATATGATTGCGCCCAAATACATTAATGATGCCTGTCATTTGTTATCTGAAGATGTGACTTACTCTGCCCCTACCCCTTCTCAACGTGCTGGTATTTATGCACTTGATAACTATCAAGCTGTATCAAAAGATGTCGTAGAATTATTTAAAACTAGACTAGAATACATCGAAAAACGTGTGAAAGACATTCCTTTTATGACTTTGCATTCACTTAAAGGAAGTATTTATGCCTTTATCAACATTAGTCAAACAGGATTAAATTCTGTTGATTTTGCTAAAAAATTACTAACAGAACAACAAGTTTTAGTTATTCCAGGTCAAGCATTTGGAGAAAGTGGAACAAACTTTATCAGACTGGCCGCAACACAAGATATCCCCGTTTTAAAAGAAGCCTTTGATCGCACTGAAAAACTAACATTTTAGTTTTCTATTATTTTATCAATCAAACTTTTTATGATACACTACGCTAAAGGAGAGATGATTATGGTAAAAAAACATTCACTAATTGATTTGAAAAATAGTATTCTTTCATCACATATGTATATCTCAGAAGGTAAAATAATTATCATTTATAATAACTCTGAACGCTTTGTTTATGACGACATGGAATTTTTTGAACTTGTTTATAGTGGTAATGATTTGTATCTCAATTTCTCAAGAAAAGGCACCGATGAACGGTACGATGATCATATCAATTTAACCACTGTTCACAATATCAATGGTGTTTTAATTAATCCCGCTGGTTAAGTCCCAATAAGTTTTGGGGCTTTTTATTTTATTTTTTAGGGCGCCTTAATATTTTTTTCCATCTTTTCTAAATGATAGGTTGTCTGATATACTTGCCTTCGTATCATTTAAGGAGTGAGTTTATTGACAAAAAGGATAAATGAAATCAAACAAGCTGAAAAAGGAGCAATCATCTCGATATTTGCCTATATCTTCCTAGCTATTATTAAACTGGCTGCAGGGTATTATGGACAATCACAAGCTCTATCTGCTGACGGGTTAAATAACTTTACTGATATGATCGCTTCAATTGCAGTATTAATTGGATTAAAGTTATCAAGAAAGCCTGCTGACAACGAACACCGATATGGACACTGGAAAGCCGAAAATGTCGCGTCTTTATTAACGTCACTAATTATGTTTGCTGTTGGGGTTCAAGTTGTGATGGACGGTGTTCACTCGGTTATTGACAAGCAAATGGAACAACCTAGTCAACTGGCTGCTTACGTTGGATTATTTTCAGCTGTAATTATGTATGGAGTGTATCTTATCAATAAAAAAATTGCTCAAAAAAATAATAGCCAAGCACTTCATGCGGTTGCCAAAGATAATTTGAGTGACATGCTTACAAGTATTGGTACATCTGTCGCTGTCTTTGCCGCATCATTTAAACTAGGATGGCTTGATACACTAACAGCAATTATTATTGGCTGCATTATTTTGAAAACAGCTTTTGAAATTTTTAAGGAAAGTACATTTTATTTATCCGATGGCTTTGATAAAGATTTGTTAGCTTTATATAAAGATGATATCCTTAAAATGGATGGAATCATGGATGTCGTGAGTATCCGTGCAAGAAGTTTAGGGGCTAATGTCTTTTTAGATGTTGTTGTATCAATGAACCCAAACTTAACGGTAGAAAAAAGTCACCATCTAGTGGATAATCTAGAGAGTGACTTAAAAGAAAAATATGAGATTTTTGATATTGATGTCCATGTCGAACCATTCTATCCAAGTAAATAAGTGATAAGGATTTGATACTATGTCAATAAAACGCAAAATCGGAATTATAGGTGGCGGAATCGTTGGGTCGACTGCTGCCTTTTATCTTTCTAACGATCCAGAAGTTGAGTTGCTATTGTTTGATGATGGCAAAGGACAAGCAAGTAGTGCGGCTGCAGGTATTATTTCCCCTTGGCTATCTCAAAGAAGAAACAAAGAATGGTATTTTTTAGCTCGAGAAGGGGCTAAATTTTACTCTGACTATATGAGTGATTTAGCTAAATATCTAGATACAAAAAAAATCTACAAAAAAACAGGTACTTTACTTTATAAAAAGACACCAAAATTATTGGATAAATTGGAAAAAATTGCTTATGATAGACGCAAAGAAGCCCCTGAAATTGGCGAGATTGAAAGATTATCTGGTAAAGATATTCAAGAGCAATTCCCTTTTGTCACATCTGATGAGGATGCTCTCTTTATTACAGGTGGTGCAAAAATTGACGGAGAAAATTTAGTTAAAAACATACATCATTTATTAAAGGAAAAGAAGCAGTTAAAACAAACGCGTGTTACTAATCTATCTATTTCTGATGATAAATGGGTTATCACAACAGATGAAGACTCTGTTGTGGTGGATGATGTGATTATTGCCGCTGGGGCGTGGTTACCTCGTTTACTCGAATCATTAAACCTATCAGTTGATATTAGACCTCAAAAAGGACAATTAATCGAAATCCAAACAGATATAGAAACAACTGATTTACCAGTTATCATGCCTGTTGGGGAATCAGATATCATTCCTTTTTACAATGGAAAAATATTAGTCGGTGCCACACATGAAAATGATGAAGGCTTTGACTTAACACCAGAAAATAAGTTACTCAACCAATTAAAAGAAATAGCGACTCAAACAGTTGGTCAACTAGCTGATTATGGCATTGATAGTTACCGTGTAGGAACACGTGCTTATACTTCTGATTTCCTACCATTTTTTGGTGAAGTTGAAAACCTAAGTAATTTACTAGTAGCAAGTGGGCTTGGTTCATCTGGGTTGACAACTGGGCCAATTATTGGTAAAACAATGGTAGATTGGTTATACAATAAAAAGACGTTATTTGAGTCTTACAAACATCAACCTAATCATTACATTCAACCAAAGATGAAGGGAGAATAACAGATGGGATTAACATTTAAGAAAAAAGATTCTTTAGAAAAAATGTTTGAAGAATTTGCCATTGAACCAAAAGAAGATAAAAAAAATACACCTGAAGTAAAGAAAGAAACAACAACTGTCAATTTTTCAGTTAATCAAAAAACAGAAGATAAAAAATAAAAAATCCACAACACTCGTTGCGGATTTTTTATTTTACAATATATAACCAAGCATCTTTTTCATCTAATAGCTTGGGATTTTTTTCTGCTGCTTCATTGATTGACACAACCACTCCAGAAACAGGAGAGTCATACTCAACAACTGCTTTTTCAGCTTCAAGTTCCACAACTGGTTCACCTGCTATTACTTCTTTTCCAACTTTTGGTAACATCGCAAATGTGATACTTCCTAAATCATCTTGAGCAGTCGATGTTAAGCCAACTTTTTTACCTTCTGATACTTCTTTCACCCATAATGTTTCTTCTGACATACCAACACATCCTTTATTATTTTAACAATAACTCTTCATATTCTGATTCTTTAAATCCTAATAACACTTTATCGCCTAATTCTAAAATAGGACGCTTAATCAACATGCCATCAGCAGTTAAATGTGTTGCAGCCTCTTCTTTAGAAAAATCATTTACCATATCTTTTAAGTGTTGTTCTCTATATCTTACTCCACTCGTATTAAAAAAACGGCGAATTGGGTAATCATTTGTTTCCATCCAAGAAACAAGCTGTTCTTTTGTAGGTGGTGTTTCAATCATGTCGATTAATTTATAATCAATCTGGTGCTCGTCTAACCAAGCAATGGCTTTTTTACATGTAGAACATTTTGGGTACCAATAAAATGTAGTCATTTTCTCACCTTCACTTCCCTTATTTTGTACGTATCTAGTATAGCATATCAATTATTAAAAAAAAGGGGACAAATTTCCTTTTTACTGATATATTTTCAGTTTTTATGATAAAATAAATGAGTTAATATATTTTAGCAATTAATTAGTAGGAGGGACAATTATGTCAAGATCTTCCAATAAAGAAGACTATTTAAAAGCGATTTATGAGAACAATGGCATTGACGAATTTGTTTCAAATAAAACACTCTCCCAACATCTTCATGTATCCCCTGCGTCTGTTAGCGAAATGGTTGAAAAGCTACAAAAAGATGGATTGATTGAGTATAAACCGTATACTGGAGCAAAATTGACTCTTGAAGGATTAAATCAAACGATTATTATCATTAGAAACCATCGAATTATCGAAACCTTTTTATACGATAAATTAGGATATTCTTTATACGATTTGCATCACCTATCTGAAGAACTAGAACATGTTAAAGACTCCGTATTCTTTAATAGATTATATGATTATTTAGGAAATCCAACCAACTGTCCCCATGGTGGTATCATACCAACACAAGACAACTACAGAGAACAAGCAATTATTCCCTTGACCCAATTTAGTATTGGCGACACTCCTATTATTGGCCGAGTTATGGACGATGTGTCAGTCTTAACTTATCTTGACAGCATTAATCTATCAATTGGTGACACTATCACTATAATAGATATTGATGAATTTAATGAACTAATTATATTTAAGATTAATAAGGATAATTCTCAACACCATATTAGCCATAAACAGGCTAGTATTATTTTTTCAACAAACGAAACATCTTAAAACATAAGCAGCGACTATAGAATATAACTATAATCGCTGCCTTTTAATTTTTATCGATGTATAATGATATGTCATATTCATCACCAAGCCAACAGCTATCATATTACTTAACAAAGCTGATCCACCTTGACTAATAAATGGAAGCGGAATTCCCGTAAGTGGTAATAAACCGATATTTGCCCCAATATTTTCAAAAACATGGAATACAATCATCATCACAACACCTGCTGTAATATATGAGAAAAAAACATTTTTTGTTTCAAAACAAGTTTTAATCATACGATATACTAACAATAAGTACATCAAGATAACAAATACACTTCCAATAAATCCAAAATTTTCTGCAACTACTGAAAAAATCATGTCTGATGATCTCACTGGAACATAGATATCTGTCACATTAAATCCTTTACCAAAAAAACCACCTGTTGCAATGGCTAATAAGGCCTGTACTTGCTGATAAGATTGGTTATTCGGATCAAAGAAAGGATCAATCCAGGCATCTATTCTAGCAAATTGGTAAGCTTTGAATCCTAATTTATATAAAAATTCTCTACCGCTATCTGTTGTGACTAAATATATCAATATCAATCCTAAAAATAGCGCAAGTGTTACCACAGCTAAAATTATTTTCCACGAAATACCAGATACTAAAAACACGCCACCTAGTATCGCTAAAAAGACCAGCATCGTACCAAAATCATTTTGTAGATTTAACAAAATAGCAATAGGTAACGTTACTAAAAGCATTTTTCCTACTAGTAATCCATCTGTTTTTATATCTCGTACTTGATACATTTGATTATGACCTGTCACAATATAAGACAACATCAAAATATATAAAATCTTAACCAACTCAGCTGGTTGAAATGTTACTGACCCAAAACGAAACCAATTTTTAGATCCGGTTTCTAACGCAAGTGGGACATCATAAACAAATAATAATAACATCATTAAAATCAAACCTAAGATATAAGCATATGGCGTTAGTTTCCATATAATTTCTGGTTTAATGATCATTGTTACATACAATGAAGCTCCTCCAATGGCATACCAGAGTACTTGCTGTAACATTTTTTTTAAAACATCTGTTGAAGAGTACTCACCACTGATTGCCACATACATTGACATCAATCCGATAATACTTAGAAAGAAAACTGGTAATAGAATCCGATAATTAATCTGATGAAACTCCCTTTTTTCCGTTCGTAACATAAACTAATCCTTCATCGTTTCTGTTAACTCATTTGTTTGTGTACTTGAGTTGGGATCAGCTGGGGTACTCATCATTTGATTAACTAGTCTATGACGTAAATCTGATAATTCTAACTGGCTTTCTTTATATTTTTCCTCTAACGTTGATAAATATTCTGAACTGGTGTCATCAAGTGGACTAGCTTTTAAATCTTCAAGTTTTTTATTTAGCTCTTTAACCGTTCTATTTTTCTTCCAAATAGTCCCCATTGTCCCAATTAATGTAATAATCGCACCAATGATAACAGATGATATAATAATTAAAACAAGTGGTACACGTTGCTTGGTAAATATAAAATTAATCGTTATTGGTTGAGCATTTATTACAGCAAACAACACGACTACAAATAGTAATAACAAAATAACAATCGTCTTCGTTGTGTTTTTCATTTTATTTTCTTCAACCCCTTACTTTTTATTAAACAATCCACCTGCTAAAAAATCCCCTAACCTTGGAAATAGTGTATAACCAATGCTACCTACTTCCATAATCCAAGGTGTGTTGATTTCTCTTTTGGATTTTCCAAAGTTATCAACTACTTTTTTCGCAAGTTTTTCTGGTTCTGTGACAAAGCCTGATACTTGTTTCAAATACTCACCTGTTGGATCTGCTGTATCGAAAAAGGCTGTTCTCATTGGTCCTGGATTGACTGTTAAAACATGAATCCCAAATGGTTTTAATTCTAAACGTAATGCATTTGAAAAGCCAAGCACGGCAAACTTCGTAGCAGCATAGACACTCGATTTTGGTGTCGCTATTTTTCCAGCTTGAGACGCAATATTGATCACATGCCCTTTTTTGTTTTCAATCATTCTTAAAGCAATTTTTTGTGTTAGAGTCATAAGTCCTAACACATTAACTGAAAACATTAACTCAATGTCTTCTTGTTTTGTATCAATAAACGGCTTAAAGATTCCAACTCCAGCATTATTAACAAGGACATCAATAACTATCTCTTCTTTATCAAGATAGCTCACTAAGTTTTCAACACTTGTATAATCACTAATATCAAGCTGTTTTATCATAACAGTTCCACGAGTCATAGATTGCGCAGTCCTTGCGACTTTTTGCAACTTGTCTACATTTCTAGCACAAAGTATTAGTGACGCATTTTTTTTAGCTGCTTCATAAGCGATTGCTTCACCCAATCCACTAGAAGCACCAGTAATTAAAACCAGTTTATTTTTTAAAGTTTTTACTGACAAAATATCTCCTCCTTTTATTTTACCAAAGGAATATCAAATACATCAAAATCTTTAACTATGGTTGAATTTTTAAAAACAGTTTGTGCTTCAGTTTGTAATTCTAAAGCTTGTCTTCCTAAATACCGGGCACTGATATGAGTTAAAAATAACTGTTTAGCATTTGCTTTTTTCGCTACAGTTGCTGCCTGTAAACTCGTTGAATGATAATAATTACGGGCAAGTTTACCTTCTGATGCACTAAATGTGCTTTCATGCACCAAAACATCTGCTCCTTCAGCTAATGTATAACAATTCGGATGCGTTCTTGTATCACCAAGAATCGTCACAACTCGGCCCTTAATATCTGGTCCTAAGTAGTCTTTTCCATCAATAGTACGACCATCTTCTAAAGTAACGATTTCACCATCTTTAATTTTTTTATAAATTGGACCTGGCATGACGTTTTCGTCACGTAATTTCTGAACGTTTAATTCCCCTGGATAATCTTTTTCAACAACACGATACCCAAAGCACTCAATTCGATGGTCCAAATAATCACAATACACACTAAATGTCTTGTCATCAAAAATAAGTCCTTCTTTTTCAATTTCGATAAATTTAATCGGGTATTTTAAATGTGTGTCAGATATCTTCAGACTCAACTCAATATAGTCTTTGATTCCTTTAGGACCATATATTTCAAGTTTATCTGTTCCACCTTGAAATGACCGACTGCTGATTAAACCAGGTAATCCCAATATATGATCACCATGTAAATGTGTCACAAATATTTTAGCAATTTTTCGAGGTCGAATGGTTGTATTTAAAATCTGTTGCTGCGTGCCTTCTCCACAATCAAATAACCATACTTCGTTTCTTTCATCTAATAACTTTAAAGCAATGCTTGTCACATTACGTTGTTTGGCAGGTACACCTGCACCTGTTCCTAAAAATTGTAGTTCCATTTTTCCCCTGCTTTTCTTTCATTCTTTTTTACTACCAACTATTGTATCAATTTTTAAAGAGTATCGCACCTTTAAAACAAAAAAATGAGAAAGAATATCTCTTTCTCACTTCTTTTAGTCAACAAATTCAAATACAAAGTCTTTGATGCGAACTAAATCGCCATCTTTTGCTCCCATAGTTCGAAGTGTTTCATCAACACCCATGCCACGTAGCTGACGAGCAAACTTCATGGTACTTTCTTCTCTATCAAAGTTTGTCATAACAAATAGTTTTTCTAATTTATCACCTGATAAGACCCAAGTTGCGTCATCTTCACGAGAGACAGTAAACTCTGGTTCATCTTCTTTGAATGTATAGTTAACCACATCTTCCTCTTCTTCATCTTCAAAGTAAAGAGGAAATTCTGGCGTTACTTCTAATAAATCTGCTGTAGCATTTAGTAACGGTGCCACACCTTGTTGCGTCACACCTGATATTGGGAATATTTTAATATCATCTTCCCATTCATCTGTTTTTAACTCAGCTAATTTTTTCTTAAATTCAACCAAATTTTCTTCTGCTTCTGGCATATCCATTTTATTAGCAACAATAAGTTGCGGTCTTTCCATTAAACGTAAATCATAAGATTCCAACTCTTTATTAATCAATAAATAGTCTTCAAATGGATCTCGCCCTTCCATTCCACTCATATCTACCACATGTAAAATTACGCGAGTTCTTTCAATATGACGTAAAAATTGGGTTCCTAAACCAACACCCTCTGAAGCCCCTTCGATCAGTCCTGGTAAATCTGCCATAACAAAACTACGCCCATCACTTGTTGTGACCATCCCTAAGTTTGGGACAATCGTTGTAAAATGATATGCACCGATTTTTGGTCTAGCTTTTGATACGATAGATAATAGCGTTGATTTTCCAACTGAAGGAAATCCTACTAACCCTACATCTGCTAAAACTTTTAATTCTAATTCTAGTTTTCTTTCTTGACCTGGTTCACCATTTTCAGATATTTCAGGTGCTGGATTTCTTGGTGTTGCAAAACGAATGTTTCCACGTCCACCACGTCCACCTTTAGCCACTAAAAGTGTTTGCCCTTTAACTAACAAATCACCTAAAACTTGACCTGTTTCAACATCTCTTACGACTGTACCTGGGGGAACGCTGACATATGTATCTTCAGCCCCTCTACCATGCATGCCTTTACTCATACCATGCTCACCAGGAGTTGCCTTAAAATGTCGATTGTATCTAAAATCCATTAACGTACGTAGACCTTCATCTACTTGAAATATAATACTTCCACCACGACCACCATCTCCACCAGCTGGTCCACCGTCTGGAACATATTTTTCTCGTCTAAATGCCACCATACCGTCTCCACCATTACCGGCTTTTACGTCAATCGTTACTTGATCTAAAAACATGGACATCTTAGTCCACCTCTTTTCTTTAAAAAATCTCTTTTCTATTGTATCTGTTCGTTTTTTATTTGTCTACCACGTTTCATACTTTCATAATAAAACATGTTAAAAATCATTCATCTTGTTTTTCCAATATCGCAGTCACAATACCCGGAACGCCTCGATTGTATCCATCATCATATTTAATTAATTTAAATCCTAATGACTGTATCAACCACTCAAATTCTTTTAAACCATACCAATATAAAGTAAAATGGGAATACTCTGTTTCAACTACTTTACCTTCATTTATTAATTCATACTTGTCAATAGAGGTTGTTTGTTGACTAATCCAGTCGATGGATTCATCGTAATGAGTATATATAATAGTCTCAGTATTAGATAAATCAATTTTAGATTGTGTGATTTTTCCTTTTTTAAAATCATTCGGGACAATTAAATCTAAAATCACTTTCCCCTTACAACTTAAGCAGTGATAAAATCCCTTTAAAACTTTTTCTATTCTATCTTTTTCTAATAAGCAAAAACTTCCAGTCGGCATAATAATCGCTTCATATTCTTGATTTAATGATAAGTCAAACAAATCTTGTTGATAAACAAATGTTGACACAGAATATGCCTCCATATTTTTTTTGCATTGTGATAACATGTCTTCCGACACATCAACGCCTTCAACATTTAGTCCTTTTTCTAATAATGGAATAAGAACCCGGCCTGTTCCAACACCAGCTTCCAGAATACTTCCCTTCACATCTTGTAAAAAATCGTAATAATAGTCAATATCACCATCCAAGGATTGACCGACTGCTTTTGTTTTCTGATACATCATTGTGCTAAGAGGACCATACTCTTTAAACATATCTAACGCCTCCTATATATTTGTTAACAAGTATTAGTATATCATTGAATGTATATTGATACGACTTTTCATCATGTTTTCATTATCATTCTTAAAAACTTACCATTTAAACCACCTTTTCTATTTGGAAAGTTATTTAAAGTCTGTTACTATTATAAAGACTTTACAAATCAAACTATTATATGGAGGCTTTTTTATAATGAAGAAACAACAATTGTTATTAGCGTCAACAACTCTTCTTTTATCATTGGCTTTGTTTTCAGCTTGTGGTAATAACGATTCAGCAAAAAAAGACACTGCAACAAGTAAAACAGAACAATCAACAGCTGCTTCAAGTACAGCAACTTCAGAATCCGTAGATATTAATTCTTTAGAGCTACCACAATTATCAACAGAAGTAGCAAAAGACGAAGACTTAGTTGAAATGGTGACAACTGAAGGATCAATTAAAATTAAATTGTTCCCTAAAATTGCACCAAAAGCAGTTGAAAACTTTATGACACACGCTAAAGATGGATACTATAATGGACTTATTTTTCATCGTGTAATAAATGATTTCATGATTCAAGGTGGAGATCCTGAGGGAAATGGTACTGGCGGTTCAAGTATTTGGGATAAACCATTTGAAGATGAATTTTCAAATCAATTGTATAACTTAAGAGGTGCTCTATCTATGGCAAACTCTGGTGCAAATACAAATGGCAGTCAATTCTTCATCGTTCAAAATAGCGATGATATGTCTGATGGATTGTTAGCTGAAGATGTGCCTGCAAAAATCATCGATGCTTATAAAAAAGGCGGCGCACCTCACCTAGATGGAAAGCATACTGTATTCGGCCAAGTTATAGAGGGTATGGACGTTGTAGATAAAATTGCAAAATCCGAAACAGGAGAAAATGATAAACCGAAAAAAGATATCAAAATCGAAAAAATCAATATCTTACAAGAAGCAACTGAATAATAAACAAAACTTTCTACTAAGCTGATGTGAGTCAGATTAGTAGGAAGTTTTTTATGTTTTATTTAAAAAGTAACTATCAGACAAAATTGCTAATATAGACCATAAAATCATTAATACAATATTTTTATTCATGCGAGTATTTCTTTTTAATTAAATAACTATCAACAGAGATATATTACATAAAACTAATTTTAGTACATTATTTGTTTTGTTCTAAAAATAATATAAGAATTTATAAAATATTTGCTAGTTTTAGTTGTTATATAGCCATTTATTGTATTATGCTATAAGAGATTCAATTTTATGAAACATGACAAGTTATCAAAGGAGTTTGTACATGGCACCAAAACAATTCGGAATTGGACAATCTCATGGTAAAATTATTCTACTAGGTGAACATGCAGTAGTTTATAATTATCCATCGATTGCTATACCTTTTCCTAAAACATCGATTCAAACAATTGTCAAAAAAGCAATCCAAGAACCAACTATTTCGTGTGATTTTTACACTGGATTATTAGGTGACATGCCTGAGTTATTAGATAGCTTAAAAGAAGCGATTCATCTCAGTTTAAAAACATTAAATCAAAAATCCTACCCATTAGACATTACCATTAACAGCTCAATTCCTGCTGAAAGAGGAATGGGGTCAAGTGCTGCAGTTGCTGTTGCAACCATTAGAGGGATTTTTGATTACTTTGACGTGTCATTAACACAAGAAAAACTACTTGATTTAGTAAATACTTCTGAAAAAATTGCTCACGGAAATCCAAGTGGACTGGATGCTCTAATGACCAGTTCTTCAACTCCTTACTATTTTAAAAAAGGACAGTTGGAAGTTCCTCTTCACATGATGTTGAGTGCTTATCTTGTCGTAGCAGATACTGGTGAAACAGGACAAACAAAAGAAGCGGTTGAAAGCATTAGCCATAAACTAAAAGGAAACACTAAAGAGCATACACTTGCACTAATCCATACATTAGGATCTTTACCAGACAAAGGACGAATCGCTTTAGAATCAGATCGTGCTAAAGAACTTGGTTCCTACATGTCTCAAGCACACCAAATTTTAAAAGAATTGGGTGTGTCCAGTCCATCATTAAATAGACTAGTTGATGCTGCCATGACTCACGGCGCACTTGGTGCAAAACTAACCGGTGGCGGACGCGGTGGATGTATGATAGCATTAGCAATGGATAAAAAATCAGCTCATGAAATTGCCCAAACGTTAAAAGATTTTGGTGCAAAACAAACATGGGTATATGAAATGAGTGACCATTTATGAAAAATATCGGCAGATGTCGTGCTCATACGAATATTGCATTAATTAAATATTGGGGAAAAAGAAATAATGAATTATTCTTACCTATGAATAGCAGCTTATCATTAACTTTAGATGCTTTTTATACCGATACATCCGTTACACTTGATGATACTTTGACCGAAGATGTGTTTTATTTAAATGGTATAAAGCAAGATAAAACTGAAACAACAAAAATAAATCGATTTTTAAATTTATTTCGTGAAACTGCAAAAGATAATACATTTGCTAAAGTAGAAAGCTATAATCATGTACCAACAGCTGCTGGACTAGCTTCCTCAGCATCAGCTTTTGCTGCACTTGCTGGAGCTGCAAACAGTGCTTGGAAATTAAATCTTGATAAACAAACACTCTCTACCTATGCTCGTCAAGGAAGCGGAAGTTCAACACGAAGTATTTATGGTGGTTTAGTTGAGTGGAATATGGGTGAAGGAAACCTATCTGAAACCAGCCACGCGATTGAAGTTGATGATGCTTCATGGGATTTAGGTATGATTATTATCGCTATCAACAAACAACAAAAAAAACTTTCAAGTCGTGTTGGAATGAGACAAACAGTTGATACATCTCCTTTCTATCCAGTATGGGTTACAGAAGCTAAAAAGGATTTAATCGACATAAAACAAGCCATCCACGAAAAAGATTTTATCAGATTGGGAGAAATTACTGAATCTAATGGAATGAAAATGCATGCCACCATGCTTGGTGCAACTCCTCCTATTTCTTACTGGGAACCAGATAGTGTTAAAGCAATCAATAAAGTTAAAGAAATTCGTAACAATGGCATCCCTTGTTATGTTACAATGGACGCTGGACCGAATGTAAAAGTATTATGTAGACAATCACAAATGTCTGACATCTTAAACAAATTAGAAGAAAGTTTCACAAATGATCAGTTAATTTGCTCAAAAGTGGGAGAAGGCATCAGAGAATTAACTGACGAAGAATGGAGTTACTAAAGGGGAGATTTTTTTGATTAAAGCAAGTGCACCAGGAAAATTGTATATAGCAGGAGAATATGCTGTGTTAGAACCTGGAAATCCTGCGCTAATCGTTGCACTAGATCAATTCATTACTGTAACGCTAAAGCCCGCAGACAAACAAGGAAGTATCCGTTCATCTTATTCAAACGGTATTTCAATTCCTTGGACACGAAAAAATGGTAAATTTTATATGGATGAGCGTGATAATCCTTTTTCTTATATCGCTGGTTCTGTCACGATTGTTGAATCGTACTTAAAAGAATTAGGCTTACCGCTAAAATATTTTGATTTAACCATTGAAAGTGAATTAGACAATAAAGACGGTCGTAAATACGGATTAGGCTCTAGTGGCGCTGTGACGATTGCGACAATTAAAGCTATTTTACAATTTTATAAGATTGATTATGATGCTGAACTACTTTATAAATTATCAGCTATCACTCATCTTTCACTGCATAGCAATGGCTCTTTTGGTGATTTGGCAGCTAGTTCCTTTGAAGGATGGGTTGCTTACTCATGCTTTGAAAAAGATTGGGTACTTGATCGCTTAGCCAATAAAGCCATTAGTTTAATCGATTTATTAAAAGAAAAATGGCCAAAATTAATGATTGAACCACTTGAAGCACCAACTAATTTAGATTTATATATTGGTTGGACTGGAACACCTGCTTCTACCACATTACTTGTTGATACAATGAATGATGAACAACATGAAATGAATGGCTTTTACCGTGATTTTCTTAAAAAAAGTGCAGACTGTGTGACTGATTTGATTGAAGCATTTAAACAAAGCAATATCGAACGATTTCAAGAGGGCATCCGTTTAAATCGTTCTCTTTTAACATCTCTTGCTCAAAAAAGTGGCGTTGATATCGAGACTGAAGCATTATTAAACCTATGTCAAAGTGCAGAAGAATTCGGTGGTGCTGCTAAATCATCAGGTGCTGGTGGTGGTGATTGTGGTATCGTACTATTTAAAAAAGAAGACGATGCATCCTCTATGTTGGCACAATGGGAAACACACGGTATAACGAATTTGCCTTTAAAAGTTTATCGTACGCCAAATACCACACATCAATCAATTAAAGCGGAGGCTTAGTGCATGAATACATCTTGGAATCGAAAAGATCAACACATCCATTATGCTGAAATGCAATATAGTTCACCAAAAACAAATGGTCTTGATGGCGTTAGATTTGTCCATCAATCTCTTTCTGAAATGTCAGTAAACGACGTTAGTTTAAAAACAACTCTAGGTGATATTGAACTAGACACACCATTTTTTATCAACGCGATGACTGGTGGCAGTCAAAAAGCGACAATTATCAATAAAAATTTAGCTGAAGTTGCTCGAGATACAAATTTAGCTATGGCTCTTGGATCAATTAGTATTGCCTTAAAAGAACCACAGTATAAAGAATCTTTTGAGATTGTGAGAAAAACGAATCCGAATGGCATTTTATTTGCTAACCTAGGAGCACATCATTCAATTGATAATGCTAAACGGGCAGTTGAGATGATTGAAGCAAATGCTCTACAACTTCATCTTAATACGCCACAAGAGTTAGTCATGCCTGAGGGAGATCGTAATTTTTCTGACTGGTTAACGAATATAGAAGCAATCGTTAATTCCTTATCTGTTCCTGTTATTATCAAAGAGGTTGGGTTTGGTGTATCAAAAGAAACTATCAAACAATTAACTGATGTCGGTGTAACCATCATTGATGTTGCAGGAAAAGGCGGGACTAATTTTATCGAAATTGAAAATGAACGTCGTGACTTAAAAGAATACACCTACCTCTATGATTGGGGACAAACAACCGCTGAGTCATTACTTGAAACTAGAATCTATCAAGATAAAGCCACCTTTATCGCCTCAGGTGGTATTAAAACACCCCTCGATATGCTTAAATCTTTTGGTCTTGGAGCTTCTGCTGTTGGATTATCTGGAGAGTTCCTCCATTTGATTTTAACTAAAGGGACGCATGAAACAATCAGCCAAATCAATCGATTTAAACAGGAACTCACTCATTTAATGACTTTAGTTGGGGCAAAAAATATTCAATCTTTAAAAGATAAATCAATTGTATTAGACAATCAATTATTAAACTGGTGTCATCAAAGACATCTACCAATAAACTAAAAAGTGTAGCGATGGAAATAAATCCATGGCTACACTTTTATATATAAGTATCCTTGTTGTTGTAGTTTAACTAATCGGTAAACCCCTGATGCAACAACTTGAACATTGGCTAACAAATTCTCTTTTGCTACATCCTGATTTGACATTGCCTTAGCACAACTAGAAAATACAATCCCTCTATTCTCTTGTAACCAGTCAATTTTTTGACCAATATCTGGATCAAGATAACCTTTAATCGCTGGTCCATTGGCTACCACTTCAATATTTTTGATTTCGTCATCCTCACTTGCTTCAAGCAAATTATTTACATTTGCTAAACAAGTAGACCACATAATTAAATCATGGATATGAAGTACAACTTTCATATGACGTTTCCCCTTTCAAATAAATTGGCGAGCGGTAATAATCCTGCTCTATATGATGATGTTGTTGGGCTAACTGATAAATTTGTCCTGCTCGAATGTCCAACGATAACTGCTTCTCATTCTTTTGATCAATTTTTGTCACAATAGGCAAAGTAGCATGATTTTTTTCTTGATTTAAAAATTGACGACCGTTTTCAGTGAACCCCAAAACTCTTAAATAAGAATTTTGCCAAACATCATGGATTTCTTTTTCTCTTACATTTAACAACAAATAGGTAGCTAAACGCTGTAATCTTGTCCATGTGTATCGCTTCGTTTTAACAAGAGACATAAAACCTGAAAAACTAGCCGCTTTTTTTACCGATTCTTTCAATCGATACTCTATTCCTTCACTAAGTTGATAAGTATCTGATAATTCATCAAAAGAGTGATTTAACAAATGATATTTCAATAATGGCCAATAGTCCCCCCAAGAATGTAAGTCAGTATTTTCTAAAAAGTCACGTGTTTCACTTGGTACTGTGTGAGAAATACTTGTCATATCTTTTTCTAAAACACGTTGCCTGATAGCTGTTGCACTGGAAAACTCTTGTGATTTTATGGTTTCATCATGATAACCGGAACCTTGTCTAGTAATAGGAATGAGCGACATTGGGTTAGCATACCTTGCATTTTCTTTGGCATAAGCCATCCCTAAAATATGATTTGGCGATGAGAAATCAAGCGGAACTTGTTGCAATAACTCCCTATAAATCTGTGTCATTTGTTGCGGATAACTCTCGCCATTATTTTTTATTTCTTGGTATCGTTGATTTATAAGTTTCTCTTTTTCTACATATGTTTGACCAAATAATTCATAATCCATTGACTGTGTTAAATCTGTTCCAAAGCAAAGTGACTCCACATTTAAACTATGAAGCAACTTAATGCCACCTTTTGCAAAGTAATCTGCTGACTGTACCGCATAAGCAAAAGGCAACTCTATGACTAAATCAGCTCCATTATGTAGGGCTGTTTCGGCTCTTTGCCATTTATCAATGATAGCTGGTTCTCCTCGTTGTAAAAAATTACCACTCATGACCGCAACTAACACATCTGCTTCTGACTTTTTCCTTGCTTCTTTCAAATGGTAGATATGTCCATTATGAAATGGATTATACTCTACAATAACACCACAACTTGTTAACCTCATCAAACTACTCCCAACGTATTAAAATAGCTCAGAGAACGAGTCTCTAAGCTACATAATTATTTTTGACAAATGAAAAACCAACGTGTACTTTCGTCATTTGGTTCATTATCTGTAAAATCAGCGACGACTTTAATATCAGTAAACCCTGATTTAGAAAGCATTTTTTCATATGTTTCGATTGAATAAGTACGTTCTTCATGCAGTTCATCATAACGTTTAAAGATGTCCTCTTCTTCTGTTTCTTTTACAAAAAACGTCAAAAAGTGTTCAATGCTATACGGTACATCTCCTGGATAACTTTCCCATAAAAAGGCAAATTCATCCGTTTGATAATGATAACTATATTCTGGAAATTCGTGTTCTATTTTAAAAATAGAATGAACATCAAATAAAAATATCCCACCTGATTTCAACGCACGATTTACTTCATTAAAAACAGTCTGAACTGCTTCTTCATTTGGCATGTAACACAACGAATCTGAAAAACACGTCACCACATCATACTGATTTGTTTTCTTCAAATCTAGCATATCTCCAACTTCAAAAGATAACAATTCATCAGCTTCTGTTGTTCGTTCTTTCGCTAATTCAACCATCTCTTCAGACAAATCAAGGCCTGTTACCTGATGACCGATATTGGCTAATTCAACAGATAATATGCCTGTGCCACACGCAAGTTCTAAAATATTTTTTTGTGACTCGCCAATATGACGCGTTGTAAAATCTAACCAATCTTCATATAACGTTTCGTCCATGACCTCATCATAAATCTTAGCGAACGTTTTATAAATTGTCATTAGCTAACTACCATATGATCGATATTAACAAGTGGTGCATCAGACCATAATTTTTCTAGATTATAAAATTCACGTTCTTCTCCGTAGAAAATATGTGCAATAACATCACCTAAATCAATTAAAATCCAACGAGCTGACTCTTTTCCTTCAACACGTCTCACATCAACCTCATGTTTATACGCTTCGTCAATAATTTCTTTTGCAATTGCTAATACTTGCTTATCACTATTCCCATGACAAATCACGAAATAATCTGCTAAAAGAGACACCTTTGATACATCTAAACCAACGATATCCTCTGCACGTTTGTCATCTGCTGCCTTTACTACTAATTCTAAAATCTGCTCACTATTAATAATGAATCCCTCCTAATGACTTACAACCCAATAATTATATGTTTCTAATGTTTTTGGGTATATTTTCTTTTTACTTTTTAATAAATAAGTTAAGGTGTGATATGTCTCATATGAAACAGCTTCATCTAAACTTCTTTCTGCACTTTCTCTTGCCTCGACAACACCAGGAAAATCACGACCATCCTCAATATAATCCGCCACATAAATCACCTTAGCCAAATCACTCATCTCTTTAGCCCCAGTCGTATGCAACGTTATCGCATCAAGAATCTCTTGGTCAGTAATACCTAATTCTGTTTTGACCAGATAAGCACCTAGTATACCGTGCCATATCGCATTTCCATACTCTAATAATTCACTAGAAAAACCTTCGTTTTGGATGATATCAATCATCTCTTCATCAGGTCTTTCCTTTGCGTAATCATGAGTTAATGCTGCAATACTTGCTTTTTCTTTATCAATTTGATAGTTATTCGCTAATTCCAATGCTTTTTTTTCTACTCGTAACACATGCTGAAATCGTTTATCAGACATTTGTTCAGATACTTTTTGCATTAAGTCTTCACGAGTTAAATCAGTATATTGTTTGCTATAAACTAACTCAGTTGTCATGGCGATACAAATCCTTTTTTTGTATATAGTCAATCACGTTATCAGGTACTAAATACTTAATTGGGCATCCTCTTTGAATATTTTGTCGTATCAAAGAAGAGCTGATATCCATCCTTGGAGAATCGACCCATATTAATGGGTAATCAGATGTTTGTGGAAAACCACTCCGTTTAATCGCAACAAATTGAATCATCTTCATTAACTCATCAATTTTATACCATTTTGGTAAGTAGTCAACCATATCTCCACCTATAACAAAATAATAATCCGTATTTGGATTTTTTGCAATTAAAGACTCCATCGTATCAAACGTATAACTTTTTCCTTCACGATATACTTCTTCTAATTCAACCTTAAGATGAGGATTTGATTTTGTCGCTAATTCTAACATTGCAACTCGGTGGCTTGCATCAATCACTGTCTTTTTGTCAACATGTGGTGGTTGATAAGTTGGCATGAGATAAAACTCATCTAAAGCTAGTTGGGCATACACTTGTTCAGCCATCACCAAATGCCCTAAATGAACTGGATTAAACCCTCCACCTAAAATTCCAACTCGCTTTCTTGGCTCATTAATCATTTCAGTTTTTTCGTGTACGATTGTATGGTTATCTACATGAGTTGACATAGCTCTACTCCTACATTTTTCTGACAAGAGGTGATAGTTTTTGGTATTTTTCTTTTGAAGAAGGTCTAAATAGCACTATAATGCGTCCAATTATTTGAACAGCCGCACAATCGAGTTCTTCTTCCATGCGCCAAGCAACGTCTTGAATATCTTCATCAGTATTTTGTAATAACGTAATTTTAATCAATTCACGTCTTTCTAAAATATCATCGACTTGGTCATATACTGTATCAGTTAAACCATTCTTACCAATTTGTACGATTGGATCTAAATGATGTGCCTGACTTCTTAAAAATCGTTTTTGTTTTCCACGTAATTCCATATATGTTTTATCCCTCTTTCTTAAATCAAGGCTTTTCTGATGATAACATCAACGCCCTTTGGTGCCCATCCTGCGATGACACATGGTTTTGGTATAGTAACCCAACCAAGTCCAGCAAATACTAAATCTGTCTTTTCTTTTATAGAGAATTCAAACCGAACAAGCTCTGGAAATTCTTCTACTTCGTCTTCTCTAGGTGGTTGTAACAATCCACCGACATGTTTTTTGTAAAACTCTGTCGCTGTTTCAAGTTTTGTACGGTGAATCATTAAATCGTTAGATACATAGGCAATAAAGCCCATCTTTTCAGCTTGAATCACATCAAAACGAGCAAGACCACCTAAAAAGAGTGTTTGTCCTGCGTTTAACTGATACACTTTAGGTTTGATTTCTTTAGTTGGTGATACCAAACGTAAATCTTTTTTCCCTAAATAGTGTGCCATTTGATGACGATGAATGATACCAGGTGTATCTATTAAACAACTACCATCTTCAAATGGAATCTCAATCAAGTCAAGTGTCGTTCCAGGAAATTGAGACGTTGTAATGATATTATCAACTCCTGCTGATTGTCTAATAATTTCATTGATTAATGTTGATTTACCAACATTTGTCACACCAACGATGTAAACATCTCGTCCTTCACGGTATTTGTCTATTAATTCTAAAAACTCCTGAATATCCTGCTTGCGTTTTGCACTAGTTAACGTCACGTCTATTGGACGTAAACCAGCTTCATGAGCACGTTCTTTCATCCATTGAATTAAACGGGGTTTCTTCAACGACTTAGGTAATATATCTGCTTTATTTCCTACTAATAACACAGGATTATCTCCTGCGAAACGGTGTAGGCCTGGAATTAAGCTACCGTTAAAATCAAAGATATCCACAACATTGACAATTAATGCATCTTTGTCACCAATTTTATTTAACAAGGCTAAGAAATCAGCGTCCGTTAAATCCACATCTTGAATCTCATTATAGTGTCTTAAACGAAAACATCTTTGACAATATAACTCTCCAGATTCCATTCCTTTGTCTAAAGCAGATTGAGGCGTGTAACCTATTTTATTTGCATCTTCAGTTTGTATAGTTGAGCCACACCCTATACATTTTAGTTCATCAGTCATTCAATGACGTCCTCCATTTCATATCTGGATGTTTTTTTACTAAATAAGACATTATTTTCTTTTCCATCGCACGATTAAATTGGGTGTTCCAAGCGTCAGTTTCAACAATCGGTTTTACTAAGATAGTACGAATACCAGCACTATTAGCTCCTTTAATATCCGTCATCAACTGGTCACCAATCATCACTAGATGTTTATTCGGTAATTTATAGCGTCTTTCAACTTCCTTAAATCCTTTGTTAAAAGGTTTCATCGCTCGTGACACATAATCAAGACCTAGCGAATTAACAGCTCGTTCAATTCGTGATGCTTTATTATTAGACACGACAATCACTGGAATATTAGCTTCTTTCATACTTTTAATCCATTCCAATAACTCAGGCGTTCCATCAGGATTATTCCAAGCGATTAAAGTGTTGTCTAAGTCAGTCAACACTGCATCAATTCCTTTTGACTTCAATTGCGCAGGCGTAATATTGTAAATTTTATCTACCATCCATGTCGGTTTATATTGATTAAACATAGTTTCTTCCTTTCAAAAAAAATAGAGGCTCCTAGGCACTCTACGTCAATTGCTATTATACGCTATTTTTAATGATATTTCATCCGTTACGACTAATTAATTTCTATCGAAAAAAAGAAGTCTCTAATTAAAAAAAACACACTAAAAGTCAGAATGATTCACTTAACTCTTAGTGTGCTAGATATACCATTTCTTTATTTGATCCATTACTTTTATAGAGCCATGAATAAAACAAATTTATTTTAAAATTAGCTTGCCTATTTGATCTGTTGAAACGACTTGCTTTAACGTGTTCATTGTCATTAATTTAATTTTTTCGGCATAATTTGGAAAAACAACGATAATATCTGTATGTTTACTTGCTGATTTTAGTTTATCTAAATCGATAGTTGCTAATATCGTCTCTGAAGATACATTATCCCCCTCCTGAACATGGATAGTAAATGGTTCTCCGTTTAATTCAACCGTATCAACCCCCATATGAATTAAACACTCTAAGCCATCATTTGTTTCCAATGTGATAGCATGTTTCGTTGGAAAAACAGACATTACTTTTCCATCTATAGGTGATGACACATTCCCATCTGTTGGTAATACTGCAAAACCATCTCCCATCATTTTTTGAGAGAACATCGCATCAGACACATTAGCTAATTCAATCAATTGTCCTGTCGCTACTGCATATATTGATTTTTCTTTCTTTTTAAACATTTTAAACATTTATAACACCTCACATAATTAAGATTAGATTAATTCATTTATTCGACTAAAAAATTTACTCATCCAACCCTAAAATTTGATTAATTTCTTGACTTAACAAATCGGCTTTACCACCATATACAGCTTGAATTCCTCCTTGAACTTCAAATACTGCTGTTGCACCAAGAGTTTTAAATACATCTACTTGAACTTTTTGACTATCTTTCACTGATACTCTTAAACGTGTTGCACATGCTGTAACAGACTCAATATTTTCTTCTGTTCCCAACACTTCGATAATTTTCACAGCATCTTCATGCAATGTACTATTTTTATCCACTACATCAGCTTCATTTAACGTACTACTTGCTTCTTCCATTCCTGGAATGGCGACATGGAATTTTTTAATGCATACAGTGAAGACTAAGTAGTATATAACTGCCCATAACAACCCTAAAGGAATGACTTTTATCCAATTTGTTTTATCTTCACCTTGAAGTAAACCAAATAATAAAAAGTCGATTAATCCACCAGAAAAAGAATTACCTATACGAATATTTAAAATATCAGCAAAGTAAAAGGCTAATCCATCCAGAAAAGCGTGAATGACGTATAACCATGGTGCAACAAATAAGAACATGTATTCAACTGGTTCTGTAATACCTGTCAAGAATGATGTCAAAGCTCCACTAAAATATAATCCGCCATTTTTTTCCCTATTAGCTTTCGGAATAGCACGATACATAGCATAACAGGCAGCAGGTAACCCAAACATCATTGTAATAAAACGACCAGCAAAGAATCTAGTTCCATAAGTAAATAGTCCTGTATGTTGAGGATCAGCTAACTGAGCGAAAAAGATATTTTGTGCACCTGAAATCGTTTGACCTGCCACAACTTCACTACCACCAAGAGAGGTATACCAAAACATTGGGTAAATCGTATGATGTAGTCCAACTGCACCAGTTAAACGTAATAAGAATCCATAGAAAAACGTTCCAATACTTCCCATATCAGCAATGTGATTTCCTGCGACAACTAACGCATCTTGAATTGGTGGCCAAATAATATAAAAGAAACTACCTATAATAATTGCAGCAAAAGATGAAACGATTGGAATAAACCTTGACCCACCAAAAAAACCTAAAAATTGTGGTAATTGAATTTTACGATATTTATTATGTAGCGTAGCAACAGTGACACCTATAACGATTGACCCAACAACCCCTGTATCAATCGTGGCACCTTCTGCTGAAAATAATTGTAATAATCCACTAATAGTTGCTGTATAAACTAGAAAGGCTACACCACCAGCTAATCCAGCTGTTCCTTTGTCTCCCTTAGCTAACCCAACAGAAATACCAATAGCAAAAATTAGTGCTAAGTTAGCAAACACGGCATTTCCTGCTGAACTCATCACAGTCAATATCGTTTGCAACCAACCTTGATTTAAAAATGGATAGGCAGCCACAGCACTTTCATTTGTTAACGCACCACCTAAACCAAGTAACAACCCTGCTACTGGTAGAATCGATATTGGTAACATAAATGCTCTACCCAATTGAGAGAATTTTTTAAACATATTAGTTTTCCTCCTTATTTAATTCGTTAATAAAACGAGTTGCTATCTCTTTTGGACGTGTAATTGCACCACCAACGACTAGGCCACTCACACCTAAATCCATGATACGTTTTGCCACTTCTGGTGTATGTATTTGTCCTTCAGCTATTACATAAGCACCACATTCAATCAATGATTTAATTAAATCATCATTTGGTACTGACATATCCTTACTCTCTTCTGTATAGCCACAAAGTGTTGTCCCAATAAAATCAATTCCTGCTTCATGTGCATTTATCCCCTCTTCTAATGTAGCGATATCCGCCATAAATAGTTGTTGTGGATATTTTTCTTTGATTTGTTTAATAAATTCATTAATCGTTAAGCCATCATGACGTTGTCTTAACGTACAGTCTAAAGCAATAACCTCTACACCTGTTTCTACTAATTCATCTACCTCTTTCATGGTTGCTGTGATAAAAGGTTTCTCAGGTAAGTAATCTCGCTTAATAATACCAATGACTGGTAAATCAACTTTTTCCTTAATCTGTTGAATATCTCTAACTGAATTTGCTCTGATTCCAACCGCTCCAGCTTCCTTTGCTGCTAAAGCTAATAAAGGCATTACACCACCTTCTTTAGTATATAGGGGTTCTCCCGGTAATGCTTGACAGGAAACAATTAAGCCCTTATGAATTTGCGATAAAAATTCTTCTTTCTTCATACTCCACTTTCACTCCGTTTTTGATTTATTTCGGATTTATTCTCCAAAATTAATTTAGCATACGTTTTCATAAATGTAAATAGATTAGTCAATTTATTTTTTTTATCGTATACTTATAATAGCAACTATATTGATGGAGGATTATTATGAGCTTTAAACAGCTATTGCAGGATTATTACGGAATATTAACTAAATCAGAGAAAAAAATTGCTGATTATATTACAACTACTAATGAAAAAATTATCCATTCTACAATGAGTGAAGTCAAACAAGAAACAGGTGTTGGAGACGCTACAATAATTAGATTTTGTCAAAAATTAGGATTTTCTGGCTTTACTGACTTAAAAATAGAAATTGCTAAAGAAGACTTCACCAACAAAAAAAAACAAAATAATTCGACCTTTTTCTATAGTGATTTTGCTACTAATTTGGCTCATACGTTAAAAATGACAGAAAAGATATTAGATAATCATGCTTTGGATACAGCCATTAATCTTCTAAGCTCGGCCAAAAACATTCATATTTTTGGCATGGGATCAAGCGGGAATACAGCCAATGATTTAGAATCTATGTTTTTAAGAGTCGGCCTTCAAGCTAATGCAAGTATTGATCCCCATTTACAAGCACAAATTGCCTCATTACTAACCAAAGAAGATTTGGTGATTGGATTATCTCTTTCTGGTAAGACTAAGGACACCTATGATTCTTTAAAAATCGCAAAACAAAATCAGGCAACAATTATAGCCATTACAAATTATTTGTTATCACCAATCGCTCAATTAGCAGATGTTGTACTTCAAACAACTGTTGATGAATTTTTAGATGGTGGATCAATTGCCGGTAAAATGTCCCAATTATATATTTGTGATTTACTAATTAAAGGATATGAAATTAAATATAATGTTGATTCCCTTGAATTAAGAGAAAAAGTACTACGTTCCATTATTGACAAACGGCTAGAATAATAACTTTTATTACTACACAGAGTAAAACATGTCGTAATATTATCATAAAAACGAAAAGAGGATATCTCATGCAAAAACAAATGTCTAACAAGGAGTTTATATGTTGTATTGATAAGCTGATACTTAAAGAAATTCCCAAAAATGAAAAAGCGATACTAACAAAAGCTAAAACAACTCTTGAGAATAACAGCTACTTACCACGTGTCGTTTCTGATTTAAGGGCGTCACTTACTCCATTAGCTGTAAGTGGACAGTTATCAAAAGAAACCGGAGAATTGTATCTTACTATCACAAATTATCCCTACACTAATAATAATTTGGGTGGCGGATTAATCAGTGTTTTTGGCAATAATTTAAAATAATAAAACAAGCTGACCAGGTTAAAATAGTCCTAGTCAGCTTGTTTTATTTTCCAATATCTGTTCGATAATAAAAATCAGTTAACTGTTGTTTAGATAACCATTCATATACTTTTCGTCTCGCTTCTTCGAGTGTTGCTCCACTACTTTCAGCCATAAATACTCGACCACCATTTGAGACAAGAGAATCATTTTTCTTTGCAACTCCTGCAAAGAAAAGGTTCACTTCTTTATTCGTTGTATCAATGTTTAAAGGCCTTCCTTTTTCATAACTATTTGGATACCCTTTTGCAGAGACAACAACCCCTAAGTCAAATCCAATATTTTTCCAAGAAACTTCTAATGATTGATCATCCAAAATAGATTCGATTACTTCAACTAAATCTGTTTCTAATCTTTCAAGCAGTACTTGTGTTTCAGGATCCCCAAAGCGAGCATTATACTCAATGACTTTCGGACCATCTTTTGTCAGGATTAATCCAGTATATAAAATCCCTTGGAAAGCTCTTCCTTCTTTTTTCATCGCATCTACTGTTGGGGAAACTATTTTTGATAGTGACGCTTGATACACTGAATCTGTTACATATGGTACTGGAGTAAATACACCCATCCCTCCAGTATTTGGTCCTTTATCTCCATCAAAAATTGCTTTGTGGTCTTTCGCTGCAACCATTGGGTACACAAAAGAGTCTCCCACAAATGACAATAAAGAAAATTCCTTACCAACTAAAAACTCTTCAATCACAATTTTAGGTTCTTCACTATCAAAAACATTATTTAATAAATTATCATCAACAGCTTGTGTTGCTTCTTCAATGGTTTGGGCAATCACAACACCTTTACCTGCAGCTAATCCATCTGCTTTGATGACAATCGGTAATTCCTGTGTTGATAAATAGGCAATTGCATCATCTCTATCAGTAAATGTTTCATAATTTGCCGTTGGAATATCATATTTGGCCATTAGTTGTTTTGCAAAATCTTTTGAACCTTCAATAATGGCTGCATTTTTTTTAGGTCCAAACGCTTTAATCCCTTTTGTCTCTAGAAAATCAACTAATCCATCTATTAAAGGCACTTCAGGTCCGACAAATACCCAACTAATCTCTTTCTCCTGACAAAATGATGCAATAAATTTTTGATCACTTTCGTTTCTATCTACTAACTGAATCCCATCTATGACCATTCCTGCGTTTCCCGGTAAACAATAGACTGTTTCAACTAGTGGACTTTGTAATAATTTTTTACCAATCGCATGCTCGCGTCCACCACTACCAATTACCAATAGTTTTCTTTTCATCAAGTCTTCTCCTCTTAATGTTTGAAATGTCTTGTTCCAGTGACAATCATTGCAATACCATACTCATTTGCTACATCAATTGATTCCTGGTCTTTCACACTACCACCTGGGTGTATGATTGCTTTTATCCCATGTTTTGCTGCATATTCCACACTATCAGGCATTGGGAAAAAGGCATCACTAGCTAATACAGCACCTTTGGCCAAATCACCTGCTTGATCAACTGCTAATTTTACTGACCCGACACGATTCATTTGTCCAGCACCAATACCTAATGTATGGCGAGCGTTACCGACAACAATCGCATTACTTTTTACAGATTTAACCACTAGCCACATTTTTTTCAATGCATCAATGTCTTCAGCTGTTGGTAATGTCTCCGTAACAACTGTCCATTCTGTCTCATCGTCAATTTTAGTATCAGACTCTTGCACTAGTAAACCACCTGAGATACTGACTAATTCCCACTCAGATTGGTTTGGTTTCGTTGTGTCTAATTGAAGCAAACGACGATTTTTCTTTTTCTCTAATATCTCTAAAGCGTCAGCTGTAAAACTTGGGGCAATAATAATTTCTAAAAACAATTGATTTAAACTTTCAGCCAAATCAGTATCAATTTCGCGATTAAAAGCTAGTACGCCACCAAAAATCGAAATCGGATCACTTTCATAAGCTAGGCTGTAAGCTTCATGTATCGTTTTTCCAAAACCAACACCACATGGATTCATATGTTTCACAGCAACCACTGTTGGTTCATCAAATTCTTTGACTAAATGTATCGCTGCATTAGCATCTTTATAGTTGTTATAAGATAATTCTTTCCCATGTAATTGTTTTGCTGTTCCTATTCCGATTTCTGATTGATTATCATCTGATTGATAGAAATACGCTTTTTGATGATTGTTTTCACCATATCTTAAAGTATCAACTTTTGTATAGTTTAGTGACAATTGGTTTGGTAACCCTTTTTCATCATTTTCTTCTGACAAGTAATTAGCGATACTTGCATCATAGTCTGATGTGGTTGCAAATACTTTTGCTGCTAATGATTGTCTTGTTTTAAGTGTTGTGTCCCCTGCTTCACTCAATTCATTTAAAACAATCTCATAATCACTACTATCAACAACAACCGTCACACTAGCAAAGTTTTTCGCCGCACTTCGTAACATACTCGGGCCACCAATATCAATTTGTTCAATCGCTTCATTTTGTGTCACATTAGGTTGAGCAATGGTTTCTTTAAATGGGTACAAATTGACACACACTAAATCAATCATCTCTATATGGTGTTCTTTTAATGTGTTCATGTGTTCTGAATTATCTCGTCTAGCCAATAATCCACCATGAATAAATGGATGCAGTGTTTTTACTCGTCCATCAAGCATCTCTGGAAACTTCGTTACTTCTTCCACACTCAAACACTTAATTCCCTCAAATTCAAGTATTCGTTTTGTTCCGCCAGTTGAAATAATGTCATACCCTAACTTAACTAACTCTTTTGCAAAATCTGCTACACCAGTTTTATCATAAACGCTAATGAGTGCACGCTTTTTAGACATTCTTAAATTCCTCCAAGATAAATTGATTTAAAATAATTGGTAATACATGATGCTCTAATTGATGCATCTCTTCCTCAAATTCTTCTAAAGAAAGCTCACGGTTAATTGCTAAACTTTCTTGATAGATAATTGGGCCAGTATCCACACCTTCATCCACTAAATGAATCGTCACACCAGTCTTTTCATCAGTGCTTTCATAGGCTTCTTTTATGCTTTTATTTCCCGGATATTTTGGTAATAAGGATGGATGCAAGTTAATGATTTTCTTTTTATATTGATTCAAAAGTGTTGGGCCGATAATTTTCATATAGCCTGCTAACACAATGAGATCTATTTCTTCATTTTCTAGCATCGTCAAAATGTTTTGTTCGTACTCTTCTTTTGTCTGATGTACCTTTTTTTCCATCACAAAATAAGGCACATCATACTTTTTTGCTCGTTCAATCACGTAGGCATCTTTTTTATCACAAAATAAACAGACCAATGTTCCAGCAATATTTCCTTGTTGACTCGCTTTAACTATTGCTTCAAAATTTGATCCGTTTCCTGAAGCAAAAATGGCAAATCTCATCGACTCTCTCCTTTAATGTGAACAGATCCTGTCGCACCTAGTTCAACTTGTCCAATTGTATAAGCAAGTTCATCATGATCATTGATATAGTCTAAAACTGTCTGAGCATCTCTTTTATCAACTGCTAGTACCATACCAATTCCCATATTAAATGTACTAAACATATCTTTTTCGCTGATATTTCCAAGTTTTTGTAAACAATCAAAAATAGGTAGTACTGGCCACGTGCCTTTTGTTATAGTGGCTGATATATTCTCTGGTAACATTCTAGGAATATTTTCATAGAAACCTCCACCAGTAATATGAGCAATGCCTTTAATTTTTTGCATTTTAATTAATGGTAAAACACTTTTTATGTAAAGTTTTGTTGGCGTTAATAACACATCACCTAAAGTTTTTCCATTTAACTCATCTAAAACTGTATCTAAAGAAAAATCATGATCTTTAAATAAGATTTGTCTGACTAGTGAAAAACCATTTGAATGAATCCCACTTGATGCAACGCCGATTAATACATCACCTTCAGAAATAGTTGATGAATCGATTAATTCTGATTTTTCTGCCAATCCAACCGCAAATCCAGCTAAATCATAATCGCTTTCACCATACATATCAGGCATCTCAGCTGTTTCGCCACCAATTAAAGCCATTTTGGATTCCACACAGCCCTTGGCTACACCTTCAATAATTTTTTCGATTTTTTCAGGATAGTTTTTTCCTGTAGCAATATAATCTAAAAAGAACAAAGGTTCCGCTCCTTGAGCTAAAATGTCGTTCGCACACATGGCAACACAATCAATCCCTATTGTGTCATGTTTGTCTGCTTCAATGGCAATCATTAATTTTGTTCCCACACCATCTGTTCCAGAAACAAGGACAGGCTCTTTCACATGATACTGACTTAAATCAAAGCAGCCACCAAATCCACCTAATACACTCATCATCCCTAAACGCTCTGTTTTTTTTGTGTGAGCTTTAATTCTTTCTACGACTTCGTATCCTGCTTCAACATTGACTCCTGATTTTTCATATGCTGTTGACATACTAGTCCTCCTTGTTTTCTCTGTATTCATAATCATATAAAGGTGTAGGGTAATCACCATTGAAATACGCCATACATAACCCGTTGTAAGGGGCATCTAACTTTAATCCAATCGAGTTAATCAAACCTTCTTCTGTTAAAAATTCTAACGAATCAGCTTCAATAATTTCTCTAATTTTATCTGTTGAATAATTTGCAGCAATTAATTCTTCTTTTGTTTGAATATCAATCCCATAAAAACATGGATATGCTAATGGAGGTGATGAAATTCTAACATGAACTTCTGTTGCACCAGCCTCTTTTAACAAACGAACAATACGTTTTGATGTTGTCCCACGAACGATTGAATCATCCACTAAAATCACGCGTTTTCCTTCCACAACACCACGAACAGCAGATAGTTTTAATCGAACACCTTCTTCTCGCAGTTCTTGTGTTGGTTGAATAAACGTTCTAGCGACATATTGGTTTTTTACTAATCCCATTTCATAAGGAATAGAACTTGCTTCAGCATACCCACTAGCCGCTGAAAGAGAACTATTAGGCACACCAATGACCATATCTGCTTCAACAGGATGTTCTTTAGCTAATGTTTTTCCCATGCGTTTACGAGCAGAGTGAACATTAATTCCTTTGATGTTTGAATCAGGTCGTGCAAAGTAAATGTACTCCATTGAACAAATTGAATACATCGTCTCATCAGTGTAACGATAGCTTTTTAATCCGTTATCGCTAATCTCTATAATTTCACCAGGTTCGACATCTCTGACAAACGTTGCACCAATTGTATCTAAAGCACACGTTTCACTTGTTACGACGTAAGCACCATTACTCATACGACCAATAGATAAAGGACGAAAAGCATTTGGATCAAGCGTTGCATACATGGCGTCATCAGTTAGCAGTAAATAAGCAAAACCACCTTTGACAATATTTAATGCTTCAGATAATTTGTCGATGAATGTGTCTTTATTACTACGACGAATTAAGTGCATCAAGATTTCTGTATCAGAATTAGAATGAAAAATCGCCCCATCTTCTTCTAATTCTTTACGTAACGTTTTAGCATTAATCAAATTTCCATTATGAGCTAATGCAATTTCAGCATTGTAAAAGCGAAATAAAAAGGGCTGAATGTTAATAATATCTCCCTCGCCACTTGTTCCATAACGCACATGACCAATCGCAGAGTGGCCTTTTAATTGTGTTAATAAATCAGGGTTAGCAAATACCTCATGCAATAACCCTAATCCTCGATGACCATGCAGGCGATTGTTCTCTAATGACACAATCCCTGCACCTTCTTGTCCTCTATGTTGTAAACTATGTAAGCCATAATAAGTCATTTGACTGGCATCTTTATGGTTCCATACACCAAACACACCACATTCTTCATTTATCCCTTTTATTTCATGAGACATGGTATTGCTTCCTCCCATACTTCTTTGGCTTTTGCAACTGGTAATTCTAATGAATCGTCGGCTGTACTAACTTTTATCACACCATCATTTGTCACTTTTCCTAATAAAGTAGCATCTTTCTTTAATACAGATTCAAATGCATCTTTATCTTCAGGTGACACGCTGACAACGAATCGTCCTGATGTCTCGGCAAACACTAATTCTGTTGCTAGGTTCGTCTTAATATCAACACCTAATCCATTTCCAAATGTTGATTCAATCACACTAATTAATAGCCCACCTTCAGCACAGTCATGAGCACTTTTTACATAACCTGATTGAATAGCTTGTAATAATTTAGCTTGAATGACTACTTCTTCTTCTAAATCAACAGCTGATATAGTCCCTGAAATCTTACCAGTTAATAATTTTTGAATTTCGCTACCTGAAAAATCAGCATTCGTTTCACCTAACACATAAATCAAATCTGATGCTTCTTTAAAATCTTGAGTTGTAACATGGGATAAATCCTCAACTACGCCAACCATTCCTATCATAGGTGTTGGGTAGATAGACTGATTATTCGTTTCATTGTATAACGAAACATTACCTGAAATAACGGGCGTATCAAATGCTTCACACGCTCGAGCAATTCCTCTTGCTGCTTGATCTAACTCATAGAATCCTTCAGGTTTTTCTGGTGAACCAAAGTTTAAACAGTCTGTAATAGCTAATGGTCTTGCACCACTTGCCACAATATTTCTAGCTGCTTCACTCACCGCCATTTTTCCGCCTTCTTTTGGATCTAAATACAAGTATCTCGCATTACAATCAGTTGTCATCGCAAGAGCTTTTTGTGTTCCTCTTACACGTAGGACAGCAGCATCACTACCAGGACCTACAACAGTATTAGTACGAACTTGTGAGTCATATGTTCCGTATAATGATTGTTTTGACGCAATAGTTGGTTGGGCTAAAAGAGATAATGTTGTTTGTTTAAAGTCTTTTATTTTAGGTTTATATGCTTCTTGTTTTTCAAATTCAATGATGCGTTTTGGTTTTTCTTGTTCGTTATGATACACCGGCGCATCTTCCGCTAACGAGTCAACAGGAATATCCGCGACTTTTTCTCCTTGGAAAAATAATTTATAACGCTTGTCCATTGTTACATGACCAATTGTTACAGCATCTAAACCGTAAGATTCAAATAATTCGATGACTTGTTGTTCTTTTCCTTTTTTGATACAAAGTAACATTCTTTCTTGTGACTCAGATAACATCATTTCATAAGGTGTCATGTCTGTTTCACGTTGTGGCACGTCATCTAAGTAAAGTTCTAATCCTGATCCAGCTTTTGACGCCATCTCTGAACTTGAAGAAACCAAACCAGCCGCACCCATATCTTGAATTCCGACTAAACAATCTGAATGATTTAAAATCAAATCAAGACACGCTTCCATTAAGCCTTTTTCCATGAATGGATCGCCTACTTGTACCGCAGAACGTTGTTGTTCTTCACCTTCTACAAACTCAACTGACGCAAACGTTGCACCATGAATCCCATCTCGTCCTGTTTTTGCTCCAACGTACATGATTGGATTACCAATTCCTTTTGCTTGTCCTTTTTGGATGTCTTCATGTCTAATTAAACCAACACACATCGCATTCACTAGTGGGTTGCCTTCATAACACGTGTCAAACGCAATCTCGCCACCAACAGTTGGTATCCCAATACTATTACCATAGCCACCAATCCCCGCGACTACTTTTTCAATTAAATATTTAGTACGATTAGTTTTAATTTCACCAAAACGTAAAGAATTCAACATGGCAATCGGTCTAGCACCCATACTAAAAATATCACGAATAATTCCACCAACTCCTGTAGCTGCCCCTTCATAAGGTTCAACCGCTGATGGATGATTGTGACTTTCTGCTTTAAACACAACAGCTAACCCATCTCCAATATCCACAATCCCAGCACCTTCACCAGGCCCTTGTAAAACATGTTGGTTCGATGTTGGAAAATGTTTTAGCACAGGTTTACTATTTTTATAAGAACAATGCTCACTCCACATGACAGCAAACAAACCTGTTTCTGTGTAGTTGGGTAAACGACCTAAAATCGAATCAGCTATGTACTCATACTCAGAGTCTTTCAAACCCCATTCTTGATAAATCTTAGATTCTTTCACTTCTTCTGGAGTCATTGTTTGTGCTTTTACCATGTTATGCCGTCACCTTTCTTAAATGATTTACGATTGATTGAAATAGTTTTTTGCCATCAGAACTACCTAATAAATCTTCCATCGCGCGTTCTGGATGGGGCATTAAACCAATAATATTTCCTTCCTTATTTGTAATGCCTGCAATGTCTTCCACACTGCCATTTGGATTTGTTTTTTCATAAGTAAAAATAATTTGATTATTTTCTTTTAATTCTTTTAAAGTTGCATTGTCACAGTAATAATTTCCTTCACCGTGAGCAATCGGTAAGGTAATGATTTCATCTTGTTCATATTCATTTGTAAACATTGTTTGATTATTCTTCACTTTTAATGGTTGCATGCCACAAATGAATTTCAGCGATGTGTTATTTAATAAAACACCTGGTAAAAGACCTGTCTCTGTTAAGATTTGGAATCCATTGCATGTGCCAAAGACTGGTTTTCCTTCACTGGCAAACTGTTTTACTGCTTCCATCACTGGACTTGATTTAGCAATAGCCCCACATCTTAAGTAATCACCATAAGAAAAACCACCTGGCAATAAAATAACGTCATACTCTGACAAGTCAGTTGCTCTGTGTGACACATATTCGGCTTCTTCACCAATCACATCTTGAATAGCTAACAATAAATCTTGATCACCATTTGAACCAGGGAATACTACTACACCAAATTTTGCCATGATTAGTTAACCTCCGTAACAGTAAAGTCATAGGTCTCCATGTTTGGATTAGCTAATAAATTATCACTAATCTTATCAACTTTTGCTTCAGCATCTTGTTTGCTATCTGCTTTAATCACAAAATCAAATACTTTTCCCACGCGAATATCTGATACACCATCTTCACCTAAACGTTTGATAGCTCCTTCAATAACTGCAGCTTGTGGATCTAAAATGGATGCTTTGTAGTTTACATACACTCTTACTTTAAACATGATTATTCTCCTTTTCTTTCGTTTAATCGTTTTTCAACTTCTTTATATACACTCATCAAATCTCCAATGTCTTTTCGGTAAACGTCTTTATCTAATGATTTGTTCGTCTTATCATCCCATAAACGACACGTATCTGGTGTTACCTCATCTGCTAGAATAATGCGTCCGTCACTATCTCGTCCAAACTCTAATTTAAAATCAACTAATGTCAATCCAATAGATGAAAACAATTCTTTTAGACAATCATTAATTGTAAAAGCTTGTTCTTTAATAAAAGCCACTTCTTCTTTTGTTGCAATATCTAAATAATCAATATGATCTTCATTCATAAATGGATCATCCAAGGCATCGTCTTTATAATAAAACTCAAGAATTGGTTTTGGTAAGATCGTTCCTTCTTTTATACCAAAACGCTTTGAAAAACTTCCTGCTGCAATGTTTCGAACGACGACTTCAAGCGGAATTATTGTCACAGCTTTAACTAACTGCTCATTCTCACTAAGTTGCTTAATCCAATGATGTGCCACTCCTTTTGAAGATAGATATCGAAACACTTCAGAACTAATTGAATTATTCAATTGACCTTTACCAATAATTTCATCTTTCTTTTTACCATTTAATGCCGTTGCCTGATCTAGATAAACCAACCTTAACTCATTTTCTTTTTCTGTCGAATGTACGCTTTTAGCCTTACCTAAATATAAAACTTCTGACATTTCTTTTCTTCCTTTCATCATTAGAGAACATTTACATATATTTTCTTAACATTATTCATTTAATAAACATATAGTAACAAGAGTTTTTTTGAACGTCAATTAATTATTAACGATAAAATAAAACATTCTCTAAAATGTTCGCTTTTAATATAATTAGTGTGATTTTAGACAAAATAAAAAGGCCACGAAAATAGATTTCGCGAACCTAAGTCATTATTTTATTAATCCTACTCTATCAAATAAATCATCAACATGTTTTAAATGATAGTTATAGTCAAATGCATCGTCTAATTCTTCTTTAGACAAGACAGACATAATTTTTTCATCAGCTTCTAGTAATGGTCTAAAATCAGTTTGTTCATCCCAAGAAATAGCTGTTTTTGGTTGTACTAAATCATACGCCTCCTCACGAGACATACCTTTATCAATCAATTTTAATAGCACACGTTGACTATAAATCAAACCAAACGTAGCACCCATGTTACGTTTCATATTCTCAGGGAATACTGTTAAATTTTTAACAATGTTAGTAAATCGTTGTAACATATAGTCTAATAAAATCGTTGAATCTGGAATAATAATACGTTCTGCAGATGAATGAGAGATATCTCTTTCATGCCATAAAGACACATTTTCATAAGCTGTTACCACGTGTCCACGTAACACACGAGCCAACCCTGTCATGTTTTCAGAGCCGATTGGATTACGTTTATGCGGCATAGCTGAAGAACCTTTTTGTCCTTTTGCAAAAAATTCTTCGACTTCACGTGTTTCAGATTTTTGTAACCCTCTAATCTCTGTTGCAAATTTTTCAATACTTGTGGCGATTAATGCAATTGTTGCAATATATTCAGCATGTAGGTCACGAGGCAATACTTGCGTTGAAATCTCTTGCGCGCGAATCCCTAACTTATCACAGACAAACGCTTCAACTTCAGGTGGTGTATTAGCAAATGTTCCAACAGCACCACTAATTTTACCCGCTTCAACACCACGAGCAGCATGTTCAAAGCGCTCGATGTTTCGTTTCATTTCTGAATACCATAACGCTAATTTAAGTCCAAATGTCGTTGGTTCCGCGTGTACGCCATGCGTTCTACCCATCATAACTGTGTATTTATGCTCTAATGCTTTTTCTTTTATTACTTCAAGAAACTCAGACAAATCCTTACGTAAAATATCATTAGCTTGTTTCATTAAATAGCCATAAGCTGTGTCAACAACGTCTGTACTTGTTAGGCCGTAGTGAACCCATTTTCTCTCTTGTCCTAAACTCTCAGAAACTGCACGCGTAAACGCCACAACATCATGACGTGTTTCTTGTTCGATTTCTAAAATACGATCAATATCAAACGTCGCATTCTCTCTAATCAATACAGTATCTTCTTTAGGAATTTCTCCTAAGCTTGCCCATGCTTCCGCAGCTAAAATTTCAACTTCTAACCATGCAGCATAACGGTTGTCATCTGACCAGATATTTCCCATTTCTTTACGAGTATAACGTTCTATCATTGTCTTTTCCTTTCTTATTGCCAAATATCTTGATTTTGAATTTCTGTTAATGTTTCTGAAATACTATTTGATAATATCGTAATGTGACCCATTTTTCTACCTGGTTTTTCATCTTTTTTTCCATAAAAATGAAAATTCCAATTATTTTTTTCAGAGACAACCTGTTTTGCTTTGCTTTGTTCGTCTCCAATTAAGTTCACCATCACTACATCACTAAAACTTTTGATATTAGGCATTGCCCATTGGCAGATTCCTAATATATGTGTATCGAACTGACTTGCTGAACACGATTCAATCGTGTAATGACCAGAATTATGTGGTCTTGGTGCAATTTCATTGACTACCAATTCTTCTGTCTCAGTTACAAACATTTCAATCGTAATTGTGCCACATGCTTCAAGTTCTTTACTAATTCGCTTGGCTAGTGATATAGCCTCTTTTGCACATGCTTCACTAATTCTAGCTGGTGCGATACTAGTAAACAAAATATTGTTCACATGCTTATTTTCTGCCACAGGAAACACACTAATCTCTTGACGCTTATTGTTTGAAATGATCACAGAGATTTCTTTTTCAAACGACACCCATTTTTCCAAAATACATGTCGCATTTTTTAGTAATTCTTGACAGTCTTTTATATCATCTTCACTGCGCAACACAATTTGACCTTTTCCATCGTACCCACCAATGATCGTTTTCAGTACACTTGGAAACCCAATCACTTTAAGTGCTTTTTTTAATTCGTCGACTGAACGAATGACTTCAAATGGAGAAACTGGGATATTATGTTGAACTAAAAATTCTTTTTCAAATTGTCTATTTTGCGATATTTTTAATAGTTTCAACCCTTGAGGAAGTTTGCCTATTTTGTCATAGGGTTCTAATACTTTAGCATCGACATTTTCAAATTCATACGTCAAAACATCTGATTGATTAGCTAATTTCTTAATAGCAGAGATATCATCATATGACGCTTGAATATGAAAATCACATACTTGAGCAGCTGGACAATTATCATTAGGATCAAGTACACCGACAACAAATCCTTTTTCTTTTGCACTTTGAGCCATCATTTGACCGAGTTGTCCACCACCAATAATACCAACTGTTTGCGAAGGCAAGATAGGATTAATCAAAAGAGTCACCACTTTCTAGTACAGTTTTCTTTAACTGCTGTCTATATTGATGCAGATTTTCTCTAATATTTTTATCTGTAATGCCAATAATTTGAGCTGCTAATAAACCGGCATTTTTAGCGCCAGGTTTACCAATAGCTGTCGTTGCGACAGGAATTCCCCCTGGCATTTGAACAATTGATAAAAGTGAATCCATTCCTTTTAAACTTTTTGATTCTACTGGTACACCAATCACTGGTAACGTCGTTAAAGCTGCCACCATTCCTGGTAAATGAGCCGCACCACCTGCTCCTGCGATAACGACTTTATAGCCTTTACTTTCTGCTTCTTGAGCAAAAGCGAACATTAACTCTGGTGTCCGGTGAGCTGATACAATTTTTTTTTGATACGTTACATTTAGTTCATCTAAGACATCACATGCTTCTTTCATCGTATCCCAATCAGATTTACTACCCATAATCACAGCAATATCACTCATGACTATTCTCCATTCTGTCTTTTTGTTCATTGTAACAAGTGATAAAAATTCTGTCAAAAATATACGTAAATTTTAAAAGTTATTCGTTTATAATGTTCGCTTCTAACTCTTTTTTAAATGATTCATAGCTATGATTATATAAATGGTGGTTATCTTCCGTATAAAATGTTCGACGATGGTCTGATAATAAAAACGACTTAACTGGATGGATTAGGCTCACTGCTCCAAAATTTGGTTCATTATAAACTGATTGAACAACATTTTGACCAAAAATATCAGCTGTCATCATGGCTAATAATTCATTCGCAAAAAAGCCGCCATTCACAGTAATCTCTCGTGGCTCTAATTCAACTAATTCACTGATGTAACGTAAATTATAAAAAATACCTTCGACTATACTTCTAACCATATGATGTTTAGTGTGTTGTAAACTTAGTCCAATATATTTTCCTTGAGGAGTTGATTGCCAAATTGGGGCACGTTCTCCTGTTAAATAAGGGAAAAATAGTAGCCCGTCACTTCCGATTGGTGATTGACTAAGAGAATGATTTAGCTCTTGATAAATAGACTGACCTTCAAAAAAGACATTTTCAGCCCATGTCATTATTTGTCCGCCATTATTTGTCGCACCACCAATGACCCAATAAGTATCGTTTAAGTAATAGCAAAACGTCTGTCCTTTATCATCTAACTCAACTGTTTTAGATAATTTACGCACCGCTCCACTCGTTCCAATCGTGATGGTATTAAGCGTACCATTTGCGACATAACTAGCATAACTCGCTAAACAACCGTCACTTGCACCAATATAAACTGGGATATTTGGTGTTAAGAATAATTCATCCGCAACATCTTCAAGAAGTGGGGCAGAATAATCCGTATCAACTAACTTAGCTAACATTGATTCATCTGTTCCAACTTTTTTCAAAATGGCTTCATCCCATTTCTTATCATAGATATTAAATAAGCCTGTTGCTGAGGCAATGGAATAATCTACGACAAATTCTCCTGTCAATCGTTCCATTAAGTAATCTTTCATTCCAACCCACCGAATAACATCGTTAAACCATTTTTCTTTTTGGAAATGCCCAATTTTTGCAAAAGGTGACATCTCGTGAATGGGTGTCCCCGTTTTTTTATAATAATTTAGATAGTTTTTTTCTGATTTTATTGTTTCAACAAATGGCTTGCTCTGTGCATCTAGCCAAATATACATCTCTTCGTCTCGTCCCTCAACTATTGGCATAATACTATGCATAGCTGTTGTCAAAACGATTGAATCAATGTTGTAACCCTCTTGTGTCATGGTACGAATACCTCGTACAATTTGACGATAAATGTGAGCTGGACTTTGGAAAACTCTACTTCCTCTATCTGTAAATGTTTCTATCGGTAAGACTAATTCTTCTATAATCGTGTCTTTTTCAAAAATTTGTAACTTAATATTGGTTGTCCCAACGTCAATCGCTAAAGGATACATCCCATATCCACCCTTCTTTTTCTTTATAGTTTTATTTTAACATCAAATCACTGGTTTCACTAAATATCTTCGATGATTAAAGATAAAAAAATTCAAGCCTCTTATTGAGACTTGAATTTATTATCTAATTTCTTTTAATTTACTAATTTCATAAGCATCTTGGTAGTCATTTAAATACTCACAAATCGTTTCAACTGGTAAAAAATCATCTATAGCGTCATGATGGTACACGTGATAATTGATATATTTTGCATATTCTACCATACCTATATCACGACAATTCCCCATCCGTTTTGCGTGTTTTTCACCTTGAATTAAATAAAATTGAGATTTCTGCATATGATTCTTTTGTGCATACAAAATAGAAAGATATGCATCTAATTTAGCTCGTTTCCAGTAAAAATTTAGACTAGAAAAAATTTCTTCTGCTTTTAAGAAATAGATTTCTGCTTCTTCATAATTTTCTAAAGCAAACAATGCCGCGCCAACATTAATATAGAATATTGTTAAACTTGAGAGTGCTTGATTACTTTGACACAAATCAATGGCTTTTTCAAACATACCCACAGCATCTTGATACGCTCCATTATTCATCCGTATTTCACCTAAGTAGTTATAGGCTGCTGCAATGCTCACTGAATACTTTTTACTGATTTCATCAGTCAACATAAACGTATTAATGGACTCTTTTAGTAACTTCTCAGCCACCGTATTATTACCGCTCATCATATGATAAAGTCCCTTAAGACGTAATAAAATACCGATTGATTGATGATTGTTTTCTCGAATCGACAAATCCAAAGCCAGTTCTATGTAATAAATCATCTCTTTAGGTTCATTTATCTGAATATAATAATAAATCATTTGCTTATACCCATTTAATAAATAAGAGCTCTCGTTTAATTCTTTTGCTCTAATCAACACGTTTTGAATGTTTGCCACACCTCGCTCATACTCTCCATATTTTATCAAAAAACGACCTTCCAGGTACAAATATTGAAGTTTGAGTAAGTTATATACATTTGTTTGTTTATCATCTGGACTTAATTGTGTTAATCGTTGATTAATTTTTGCAAATTGCTCTGTTGCCCATTCTTTGTTGAAACTAAATGGATCCACACCGTATTGTCCTTCAACTGGGAATAACTCATGATAAAAACCAAGGTACCCTTCAAAATATTTTAGACGATATTTCAAACCACTTAATTCATCTTTTCCATGTTTGTAGTGATAAGCTATCGTATCATACTGAAGAATATCATTGCCTCCAGGTTTAAGTTGCGATTCTAAAAATTCAGCAATGCGGTGATGAAGTACACGTTTTTTAGCAAGAGATTGATTCATATAAACAAACTCCCGTAACTTCACATGAGTAAAACTTGTCGCAATTTTATCTCTAACCACTTTTTCAACTAAGATATTTTTTGATACGAGGCTTTCAATCATCGCCACGATATCATAACTTGATTTATTGGTTAAAAACACCAGACTATCAATTAAGGCATAATCATAAAAATAAGAAATAATAGACACTAGTTCTTGTTCTTCTTCTGTTAGATATAAAAAGCGATTTCGTAAAGCATCTTTCATCTTCACTGTCATGGTATTTAAATTCATATTGCTATTTAATAGGGACACGTACTCAATTAAGAAAAATAAGTTTCCTTCCGTATGTTGATACACATTATCGACTATTGTAGTGGTCACATCAAAATGCGGCAATTTTTTGCGAATAAATCCATCTGTTTCCTCATATGAGAAAGGTTCTAGATTGATAACTGCTAACTTACCACTCTGTTTTAATGTATTGATAAATTTGTCCAATGGATAACGCTCAACACTTCTAGCGGACATCATAAACATCGCATTTGTATGGCAATGTAGTATAACAGTCGTCAACAAATCTAAACTGGATTCATCCATCCACTGAATATCATCAAATAAGAAAATAAGTTGTTGTTGTTGAGATAACTTATTAATAGCTTCTATCATCAAATCTGACAACATCTTTTCCTTGTAAGGTTCTGTCTCTCCATGCGAAATCACTTCAAGAAATGGCTGAGTAAAACTAGGAAAGACTTTTCGAATCACTTTTTGCCAAACAAGTGGATCAATTAATTCTTGATTTTCTATTATAACCGTCAATTGATCAATAATTTTTTTCCATGGACGTAACAAATGATTTTCTTCTGCTTGATAGCACTGTGTTTCGATGACTTTAAACTCATCTGATACGCTATCTATTGCCCGATTTATCAACGTACTTTTTCCAATACCCGCTTCACCGCGAACCACCACAGATTGATAAGACTGACGACTTTTAAAAGCCGCAAAATTCACTGATAATTGTTGTAACTCTTCTGAACGACCATAAAATAGTGATGAAAAACGCTGATTGTTAGTCGTATTTTCTGACAAAATCCTCTCAAGTGACGTTTCATAAATGGCTTTTGTTTGTTTATTTGGTGTAACTCCAAGCTCTGATTTCAACAAATTAGATAACTTATGATAAACATCTACTACTTTATTATCTCGGCTTTGTTGTTGATAAAAAGTCATCAAATACTGATAGTTAATTTCATTAAATTCATCAATAAACATTAATTGTTCAATCGCTTCTTCCACATGCTCATTCACACCATTGGCAATATCTTGTTCTATTCGGCGATGAACGGTCTCAACGAACTTTTTCTCAAAAAAGCTTTTCATCCTAACAACCCAAAAATCAAATCCTTCACATTCTTTTAAATAAAACCCTTTCAAAAATTCACCTTTATAAAGATAATAATATGTTTCAGGATCCTGAGTAAATTGTTCCACATCACTTGTGAAGTTTATTGTGTCATTTAACATTAACAATGATTTATTTGGAGAAATAACTAGCTCCATGCCTAAACTTTTATTTGCTTGATAAATGGCGTTTCGAAGATTCTTTTTTGCATTCTTATCACTCTTATCTGGCCATAACAGTCCTGATAATTCATCACGACTAACGATTTTATTAATTAATAAATAATAAAGCATGGCATTGATTTTAGAAAAAGAAAACAAAACAATCTCACCATCTAAACTTACTTCTGGTGTTCCAAACAATCGACAATTTAAATAATTTCCCATACCGTAAAAACTCTCCCCACTTTAACAAATCATGCTTTTTTGTATATTAACGATATACACATATACCCTGTCACCATAATTATACTATTTTGTTATAGTAAAAGAAATCGTTTTCGGCAAATTGAGACAATAAAACCCTCTCGCTGTAAAAACGAGAGGGTTTAGAGATTTGGATAGGAAGTCCACTCTAATCGTTATTTAAATAATTCACTTACTGCTGATTTTACTTTTTCATCATCAGCTAAATATGGAATCGTGATATGATCTGATCCTTTTCTCATTTCATTGTATTCCATTGATGTTTCAATCGCATGGTCATTTCTTGCCCAACTACGACGAGCAACTCCACCCATAGTGTCCCATGCAATCGCAGATTTGATGATCTCGTCTGTTAATTCAGTTCCATCTAATACTAGACCAAAGCCACCGTTGATAGATTTACCAATACCAACACCACCACCGTTATGTAAAGCGATTAAACTCATACCACGAGCGGCATTACCAGCGTAACATTGTGTTGCCATATCAGCAGTCACATTACTTCCGTCTTTAATATTTGATGTTTCACGGAATGGTGAGTCTGTTCCAGATACGTCATGATGGTCACGACCAATCATCACAGGGCCAATTTCCCCACGGCGAACCATTTCGTTAAATTTAAGCGCAATATTCACTCGGCCCATTGCATCTTGATATAATATACGAGCTTCTGTTCCAACAACTAATTTGTTATCTTCAGCATCACGAATCCAGTTGTAGTTATCACGGTCTTGATAACGACGAGTTGGATCGATTACTTCCATAGCTGCTCTATCTGTTGCCATTAAGTCTTCATGTTTACGTGATAAACATACCCATCTAAATGGACCATAACCATAATCAAATAACATAGGTCCCATAATGTCTTCTACATATGATGGCCAGATAAATCCATCTTTATCATCCACACCGTTTTTAGAAATTTCTTTAATACCAGTATCATATATCGCTTTCATAAATGAGTTACCATAGTCAAAGAAGTAAGTTCCTTTGCTTGTTAGTGATTTGATCACGTTAAAGTGACGCTCTAATGTATCATCAATCATTTTTCTAAATGTATCTTGATCTTCAGCAAGCAAACGAGTTCTTTCTTCAAATGTGATACCAACTGGGCAATATCCACCTTCATATACGTTATGACAAGATGTTTGATCTGATAATAAATCAACATGAATATCATGTTTGTCAACATATTCAAGCAAATCAACAACATTACCATAATACGCAATAGATGTTGAATCTTTGTTATCTAAGTATTCTTTAGCTAATCTCATTGTTTCTTCTGGTGTTTCAGTCACATGACTAATCCAACCTTGTTCTAAACGAGTATCAATACGAGAGCGGTCAACTTCAGCTACAATTGTCACTGATTTAGCAATCTCACCAGCTTTACCTTGAGCCCCACTCATACCACCTAAACCTGATGTTATGAATAGCTTTCCAGTTAAATCTCCATCGTCTGGAATTCCTAATTTCAAACGACCAGCATTTAATAATGTATTAAATGTTCCGTGTACAATCCCTTGAGGACCAATGTACATCCATCCTCCAGCAGTCATTTGTCCGTAGTTTGTGACACCCATTTGTTCTGCAATTTCCCAGTCGTGAATATTGTCATATTCCCCAACAAGTAAACCATTTGTGATGATGACTCTTGGAGCATCTTTTTTAGAAGCAAATAAGCCTAATGGGTGACCAGATTCAAGAACCAATGTTTGTTCATCAGTCATCTCTTCTAAGTAACGTTTAATTAATTGATACTGCATCCAGTTTGAACAGACTTGGCCTGTTTCACCATAAGTCACTAATTCATAAGGATATAGTGCAATGTCAAAATCTAAGTTATTATCAATCATAACTTGCATTGCTTTAGCTGCAGTACATTTTCCCTTATACTCATCTATTGGTTTACCATAGATGCGTTCTTTTGGATACCAACGATAGCCATAAATACGACCTCTTGTTTTTAATTCTTCTAAGAATTCTGGAATCACTTGATCATGAAATTGTTCTGGTACATAACGAAGCGCATTTTTTAATGCTAATTCAGTTTGTGCTTCAGTTAAACGGAATCCTCTGTCTGGGGCACGACGAATGCCTTCTTCGAATTTCGGCATATCTGGTAACACATCTGGCAATTTAATCGTCATTGCTTTACTAATATCAGTATTTTTAATCATTGTTACTTCCTCCTTAGTTTATCTTGAGTTACTTATCTCTTTTCCTGTAGACATAAGTGAATGAATCATTAAGTTATGGCCTTAGTTTATCCTCCCATAGTCTATTATGGGTCAATTCACAGCAAAAAGTCTCTTTTTTCTCTTTTTTTTCTAAAAAAATTTTTTTGACCCTTTTTAGATGATACAAGACTACATTATACTCATTAAATGGTTATAATTAGTATAGAAATAAAAAGGAGGAACTTTTTCATGCAAGCAGATAAACTATTAGTACATTTTAGTCAAATTTTTTCACCGATAGATAAACAACGTGCTTTAAAAGGAAGCGAAATGTCTGAGGCAACCATTATTGAAGATGGGTATATCGCGATTAAAAATGGTAAAATCCTCAAAATCGGTAGTGGACAACCTGATGAGTCACTAATTGGTGATCATACTAAAATCCATGATTATACAGGAAAACTTGCAACACCAGGATTGATTGATTGTCATACTCACTTAGTATATGGTGGCAGCCGTGAAAATGAATTTGCAAAAAAATTAAATGGTGTCTCTTACTTAGATATTTTAAAAGAAGGTGGCGGTATTTTAAGTACTGTACGCTCGACAAAGAGTGCTTCTTTTGACACCCTTTACGATAAATCAAGTCATTTATTAGATGAGATGTTAATCCACGGTGTAACAACAGTTGAAGCAAAAAGTGGTTATGGTCTTGATTGGGAAACAGAAAAAAAACAAATGAATGTGGTAAAAGAATTAAATCATACTCATCCAATTGATTTAGTGTCAACATTTATGGCAGCTCATGCTATTCCTGAAGAATTTAATGGTAACGGTGATGCATTCATTGACCATATTATTTCAGAAATGCTTCCAAAAGTAAAAGAAGAAAAATTAGCTGATTTTTGTGATATTTTCTGTGAAACAGGAGTATTTACAGCAGAACAATCTCGTCGCTTACTTCAAGCAGCAAAGGATTTAGACTTCAAATTACGTATCCATGCTGATGAAATCGATTCAGTCGGTGGCGTAGACGTTGCAGCTGAACTTGAAACAGTGAGTGCAGAACATTTAATGGCTGTTACTGATGAAGGGATCAAAAAAATGAGCAAAGCAGGTGTTATTGGTAACTTATTACCAGGAACAACGTTCAGTTTAATGGCTGATACTTACGCTCCTGCCAAAAAAATGTTAGATGCTGGTATGGCCATTACATTGTCTACTGACTCAAATCCTGGAAGCTGCCCGACAGCTAATATCCAATTTATTATGCAACTTGGTTGTTTCAAAATGCATTTAACACCAATCCAAGTATTTAATGCCGTGACAATCAATGCTGCTTACTCAGTTGGTTTAGGGGAATCAATCGGAAGTTTCACAGAAGGAAAACGTGCTGACATTGCCGTATTTGATGCACAAAATATTGATTATCCATTATATTTCTTTGCAACAAACTTAGTCAAAGATGTTTATAAAAATGGAGAATTGGTTTCAAAAAATCGACAACTTGTGTAAGTCTTATTTTTACCTGTCATGTGAAAATGAGTTTATAAAAAGCCACCTAGCAAATCGCTAAGTGGCTTTTCTATTGATTTAAAATTCAAAATCATCAAATTTTCCAATTGTGTGGACATTTTCTGAGATACTAACAAAGGCCTCATTATCCGCTTCTTTGATTGCTTCTTCCAATAACGACATTTCATAACGTGTAATAACCGTCAAAAGAACCACTTTTTCACGGTGATCATATGCTCCTTCTGCTTCATTTAAAATCGTCACACCTCGAAGTAATCGCACCTTAAGTTCAGCTATCACTTTTTCAGGCTGTCTAGTAATGATTAAAGCTTGCATTTTTTGTTGTTTAGTAAAAATAAAGTCAGTCACTTTTCCACTCACAATAATTGATAGCAAACTATAAAAAGCATACGGAAAACCAAATAGATAGCCTGCTGCTATTACAATAATCCCGTTGATTACCATCGAAATTGAGCCGATACTACGACCCGTCTTACGTCGAATCACAATAATCCCAATATCCAGTCCACCTGTAGCAATACCATTTTTTAACGCTAAACCTAGAGAACTTCCTCCAATGGCCCCACCAAAAAGTGCACAAATAATTGGGTCTTTAGTTAGTACAATTTCAGGTACAATGCTAATTGCAAGGGATGCGGCTGTCACACTTATTAAAGTAAAAATGACAATTTCTTTATTCATTTTTCTCCAACCATAAATTAAAAATGGTACATTCATCAAATAATAAATGACCGATATCGACAAACTCACGCCAAACCATTTGTCAAAAACAGTGTTTACTATTTGAGAAAAACCAGTGATTCCACCAGTATAGATTGAAGCTGGGTGCCAAAACATGTTTAAAGCAATCGCGTATAATAACGCGTATAAAAATATAACCGTTAATTTACGAGTATTATCAGCAATGGTACTAGAGTCCTTGCTAAATCGTTTCATGGTAAGTCTCCTCCAAAGATACGTTTACTCCCCTATTATGTTGTTGTAAACATTGCTAAAGGATGTATAAACATCATCTAATGAAACGGTTGTCTCTTCACCTGTCACCATATTTTTTACACGAACAACTTTTTCTGCTAATTCTGATTCACCAATAATTAAAACAAGTTTAGCATTTAATTTATCTGCAGACTTGAACTGAGCTTTTGCTTTACGATTTAGGAAATCACGTTCACAAACAAATCCTGCTTGTCTTACTGCTTGAGCTAATTTTAAACTTTCACAGTTTGTCTCTTCACCTAGACCAACAACATATACATCCACGTTATTTGCTGCAGGAATTTCCACTCCTTCAGCATCCATTGTGATTAAGACACGTTCAATTCCCATACCAAACCCAAATCCTGAATCATGGCTATCTGGTCCATTAAATTCTGAAACCAATCCATCATATCGTCCACCAGCACAAATTGTGGTAATCGCACCATTAAATCCTGGCGCATTACTCATAATTTCAAATACTGTGTGGTTGTAGTAGTCAAGACCACGAACCATTCTATGATCGACTACATATTCCACACCCATTGCATCAAGTAATGATTTCACTTCAGTAAAGAAAGCATTTGACTCTTCATCTAGATAATCTAAAATTGACGGTGCATTTTCGACAATTTCTTTATCTTTTTTATCTTTACTATCTAATACTCTAAGTGGGTTAGTATGTAAACGACGTTTTGAGTCATCACTTAATTGGTCGCTTAAAGGCTCTAAATAATCAATTAATGCTTGGCGATAAACCATGCGATTTTCTCTTGTTCCAAGTGAGTTAATCACTAATTGAGTATGTGTCACGCCTAAACGTTTAAAGAAATCTAGTGCGACTAAAATCCCTTCAACATCTGTTGCTGGATTACTGCTACCTAATACTTCAATCCCCATTTGGTTAAATTGACGTAAACGTCCTGCTTGAGGGCGTTCATAGCGAAACATTGGGCCAATATAAAAAGCTTTAAACGGATTTTGATGTTCCGGTCCGAATAATTTATGCTCAACGTATGAACGAACTAATGGAGCAGTTCCTTCAGGTCTAAGCGTTATATGGCGATCACCTTTGTCTTTAAAATCATACATCTCTTTTGTCACGATATCTGTTGACTCACCTACACCTCGTGTAATAACTTCAATATGCTCAAACATTGGCGTTCTGACTTCATGAAAGTCATATTTTTTTAATACGTCACGTGCAGTTGATTCTACAAACTGCCATTTTTCTGATTCACCTGGTAAAATATCGTTTGTTCCTTTTGGTTTCTGATATTTCATCGTCATACACCATCCTTTTCTCGTTATATTCATACTACATAATATTGATTCGATACTCAATAGTTATCACGACTTATTTGCAAATAAAGCTCTGAATCTTAATCAATTCAGAGCTTTATAAGTGGTTTATTTATTTTCCAAAATCAAATTCGATATCTAAGTCTACAACTTCTTCAACAGCTTTTAATAATTCGCCATTGATTAATACATCTGTGGCTTTTTCTAATTCGTCATACATTTCAATATCTTTATCTAAATCAATGAATTTTACATATTTTCTAAAGACATCATACGCTACTTGAGTTCCTTTACCTAATACACCACGGTCTTTAATGAAGTCAATAGCTTGACATGCTGCCATCATTTCAGTTGCAACGATACGACGAGAATTTTTCGTAATATCTCTAGCAGTTCTAGCTGCTGTTGTTCCCATACTTACAAAGTCTTCTTGGTTTTCACAAGATGTAATTGAGTCCACACTTGCTGGATGTGATAAGATTTTGTTTTCTGATGCTAATGATGCTGCAGCATATTGTGTAATCATAAATCCTGAGTTAACGCCTGGATGTTTCACTAAGAATGAAGGCAAACCACTTAAGTTAGTATTTACCAAACGTTCCACACGACGTTCAGACACGTTACCAATTTCAGCAGAACCAATTCCTAAATAGTCAAATGGTTGTGCCATTGGTTCACCGTGGAAGTTACCTCCTGAAATAACATCTCCACTACGAGTGATAATTGGATTATCTGTTACAGAGTTAATTTCGATTTCCACTTTTTTCTTCACGTAAGCCACAGTATCTTTACTTGCACCATGAATTTGAGGCATACAACGTAATGTGTAAGGATCTTGCACACGTTCAGCTGTTGCTTGCGTTGTTAAGGTACTTCCTTCTAACATGTGACGAATGTTTTTCGCTGTTGCAAGTTGCCCACTTTGAGGACGAATAATATGTAATTCTTCATCAAAGGCATTTACAATACCATTGTGTACTTCTAATGATAATGCTCCGGCAATGTCTGAAAGTTTTAATAACTCGATTGAATCATGTGTTGCTAATGCTCCGATAGCGGTTAAAACTGTTGTACCGTTAATTAAAGCCAAACCTTCTTTTGCTTCTAAGTGAATCACTTCAACACCAGCACGAGCCATTGCTTCTTTACCTTCTAATAATTCGCCATTGTAATAAGCACGCCCTAATCCTAACATTGGTAACACCATATGTGATAATGGTGCTAAATCTCCTGAAGCTCCTAAAGATCCTTTTTCTGGAATATGTGGTACAACGCCATTATTTAACATAGCCATTAAGGTTTCAATGGTACTTAAACGAATACCTGAATAGCCTTTTAATAAAGAGTTGATACGGATTAACATAATAGCACGTACTTCATCTTCTCCTAAAGGATCACCAAATCCACTTGAGTGAGTACGAATTAAGTTTTCTTGTAATTGTCTAGTTTCTTCTTGTGGAATACTTACTTTAACAAGGGAACCAAATCCAGTATTGACACCATAAGTTACTTTTTTACTGTCGACAATATCATCAATAATTTTTCTTGAAGCATTCACTGCCTCGATTGCTTCTTGTGACAACGTAATTGTTGCACCTTTTCTTGCTACCTCTACCACTTGTTCCAATGTTAAATCATTACCTGTTAATGTAATTACTTCAGTCATTATTGCTTCCTCCTAAACTCATTTTCAACTTAACAACTCACTTCACTCATTCAATACTTTTTAACCCTTTATTTCACTTTACTAGCGTTTTTACCATTCAATACGAAATAGAAAATTGCAGCAATCACAATACCAATACCTCCAGCAATTAAACTCTTACTGTTTGCTCCCATAACAAGCATCCACACACTAACTGCGACAGCAAGTAGTGGAATCACTGGACCAAATGGTAATCTAAAGGCAGTTTCAACACCAGGATTTTTCTTACGTAAGAAAATAACGGCGATTGCTGTTGGGATATATTGAATAAATCTAAATACCACACTTAATTCTGCTAATTGTTCGAAACTTCCACTTAATAATAATAAACAAGTCAATACACAAGAGATGATAATGGCTACATAAGGTGCGTCTTTTTTATTTTTCTTAGAAACGATTTTTGGTAGTAAACCTTCATCAGAAATACTTGCTCCATAACGAGGAATCATCATTGAATCCCCAACGTTTAATCCAAGAATTGAAATAAGTGCCCCGATGGAAATAATCCATCTACCAGCAGGTCCTATCATCATAGCAAAGGCATCTTGTACAGGCGCATTTGTTTCTAAAATCCCCACTCCAAGCATCGCAATGGTTCCAGCGATAATCATGAAGTAAAGAATTGATACGATACTAATTGAGCCAATAATTGCTTTTGGAACATTTTTCTTCGCATTTCTCATCTCACCAGCTACAACTGGTAAAGCTTCAAATCCGATAAACGCATAAAATACTGTCATTGATGTTCCGGCCATAGCCTTAGATAACGTCATACCTTCTTTTAGTTGTAGGAATGGTGTAAAGTTACCAGCGTCAAAACCATTTTTAATAAAGAAAATACTCATAAAGGTAAACGCAATAATAGGAATCAATTTTGCGATTGTGATACTTATGGTAAAAATTTTGGATGTTTTAAGTCCAGTACTATTAATAATAGATAATAATATCACTAAAATAACACTAATCGCTTTATTATGCCCTTCTAATGCAGGTATTGTAACAATTAATAATTTGGCAAATCCTGCTGCCATTGCTGACCAAGCGATAATCGTTACAAACCAACCTAATAGTCCAACGATAAACCCAACTAAATCACCAAAAGCTGATTTAGAATATTGGAACGCACCACCATTTTTGTCAAAATAACACGCCACTTCAGCAAAACATACTGCCAAAAGTAACACCAACACCGCATCAAATACCATGGCTAATAGAGAAGCTGGTCCTAAATCTCGATAAATTGTTTGTGGTAATAAGAAAATACCTGAACCAACTACTGCATTAATACCGTAAAGCGTTGCACCACCTAAACTAAATTTTGAACTTTCTGAGTTTATTTCGGTTAATTTAATCTCATCAACCGGTGTTTTTGTTTCGGTAATCATAAGGGGCCCCTTTCCGATCATCTGATCGTTAACATAATTTGTTCATTTTTAATATATAAAAATGCTTCCTATCCAAATTATTTTTATTAGAGCGACTTTTCATTTTTCCAAACAACAACTTCAACAACTGCTGGTGATTGTTGTGGTTGATGAGATTCTATACTAATCATCGAAATCGTACGACCCTCTTCTACCATGACACAATCTCCGGCTTCCAACTTGGCAACATGTTTTTCTTCTTGGTCTATATACGTCATGACTCCATCAACTAACATATAGTAAAAGTATCGAACACAAGGTAATAATTGTCTATCACGAATAGTTGAAACAGCAGACATTTCACTAGTGTAGGTTGGTTTAAAGATAACGTTAAAGTCTTGACATTTCCCGACACTTTTTGTTTTATCTGCTCCATCAAACTCATCGACTTCAAACGGTTTCATTTTTTTATTAACAGTAAACGATTCTGATTCATGTGTCAGTTCTAATGGATGATTCAATGACATCAACAAACGCTTATAGCCAGGTAACGCTGAAAATGTACTTTCTTCGATTTCTACTGAAGCCGTAGAAATGCGGTAGTCAAATTTTCCAGGCTCATACTTACCCGTTGGTGGGTAGAGAAACACTTGGGTCGTTTCTCCCCCACTCCAACGAGATGTTTGATGATCATTCTGTTTAAATAAATGATACGACATATTTTTGCCTCTACCTTTTAGAACAATCCAGTAATGTTACCTTCTTCATCGATATCAATTCTTTCAGATGCAGGTGATTTTGGTAGTCCAGGCATTGTCATAACTGCGCCAGTTAACGCTACGATAAAACCTGCTCCAGCAGATACTTTGAGATTTTTAATCGTAATCGTAAAGTCTTTTGGTGCACCAACAAGTGTCGCATCATCAGAAAATGAGTATTGCGTTTTCGCCATACAGATAGGCAACTTATCGTAACCCAATTCTTCTAATTGTTTCAATTGTTTTTTAGCCGGTCCAGTTAATTCAATTCCTTTACCACCATAAACTTTTTGTACAATCTTAGTTAATTTTTCTTCTATTGAGTCTTCTAAGTCATATACGTAGCTGAAACTATTATCTTGTTCTGCTAATTCCATGACTTTTTCAGCTAACTCAATACCACCTTCGCCACCATTAGCCCAAACGTCAGATAAAACAACTTCTACGCCACGCTCTTTACATGCTTTTTCAACTGCTTCGATTTCAGCATCTGTATCTAATGGGAATTTATTGATTGCTACAACAACAGGTAAACCATAAACGTCTTGAATGTTTTCAATATGTTTGTCTAAGTTAGTTAATCCTTTAACAACAGCTTCTACGTTTTCTGGTTCTAATTCTTTCTTATGAATGCCACCGTGCATTTTAAGAGCTCGAATTGTTGCGACTAATACAACGGCATCAGGTTTGATATTTCCTAAACGACATTTAATATCGATGAATTTTTCAGCACCTAAGTCTGCTCCAAAGCCAGCTTCTGTAATCGCGTAATCTGCGTATTTCATCGCCATTTTTGTTGCGATAATACTGTTACATCCATGTGCAATATTGGCAAATGGTCCACCATGAATAATGGCTGGTGTGTGTTCTAATGTTTGAACTAAGTTTGGATGAATCGCATCTTTAAGTAAAGCTGCCATTGCACCTTCTGCTTTCAAATCGCCAGCAGTAACTGGTTTTCCTTCAAAATTATATGCTACTACCATGTTTTTAAGTTTTTCTTTTAAGTCATCAATATCATTTGATAAACATAACACAGCCATAATTTCTGATGCTACAGTAATATCATAACCATCTTCTCTAGGAACACCATTGACGCGTCCTTGTAATCCATTCACAATATGACGCAATTGACGGTCATTCATGTCAACAACACGTTTCCATGTGATGTTACGACTATCAATACCTAAGGCATTACCATGATGAATATGGTTATCAATCAAAGCAGCTAACAAGTTATTTGCTGCGCCAATCGCATGGAAGTCACCTGTAAAATGTAAGTTAATATCTTCCATAGGGACAACTTGAGCATGTCCACCACCTGCTGCTCCACCTTTAACACCAAATACTGGTCCTAATGATGGTTCACGTAAAGCGATCATTGCCTTTTTACCTAATTTAGTAAAGGCATCAGCTAACCCAACAGATGTTGTTGTTTTTCCTTCTCCAGCTGGAGTTGGTGTAATAGCTGTTACTAAAATTAATTTACCGTCTTTTTCATTTTCTAGCCTAGTTAATTCACGAGCATCTAATTTCGCTTTATAATTACCATAAAGTGTTAAATCCTCTTCTTTTAATCCTAATGGAGCCGCTACCTCTTTAATTGGTTTCATTTCAACTGAATTTGCGATTTCGATATCTGATAAATGTGCCATAACTTTTTCTTCAACCCTTCCATTTAATTAATTAACATCTTTTTTAAACGACTTTTAATGTTTCCTCATAAATTTCATCTGCTAATAAACAACCCTTAGCTAATAATGCTTCACCATCTTGTCGATAAGATGCGACAAATTCTTCATTCTTAATACCTGATAAATTAATTAAAACATTCAGCCATGCGCCTTGAATTCCAGCTTTTAAGCTAAGCGCTGCAACACCTAAGTCACTTGCTGCATTAGTATTTGATTTTCCAATAGCACGTTTTGTCACTTCAAGTGCTTCTAACATTAATTTCATCATGTCTAGTGGTGATTTAGCTGCTCCTTCTAAAGCTGATTGCATAGCCGCACGTCTAGCTGCTTTTTCATCATCTGTTTCTTTTGGCATACTAAACACTGCTGAAACTGCGTTAAATGCTTCTGTATCTTTATCTATTGCTTCAAGTAAATTCTTTTGGAGTTGTTTTGTTTCATCGAACACTAATTTAATGTCATCTTCATATTCAGCATATTTCTTTTTACCAATTGTTAATTCACAAACCATTTTTGTTAAAGAAATTCCCATTGTTGCAGATAATGCCGCTGCTGATCCTCCTCCAGGAGCGGGAGCATCTGATCCCAATGTTTCAACAAATTCACTCACTGTTAATTCGACTAATTTCATATTTAGCAGCTCCTTAATTTAATAAATGATTTTCTAATACTTGTTTACCGTAATCAAAGTCTTCTACTTGTAAGTAGTATTCAGCACAATCAATCAATGCTTTTGCTGGTGTTAAACCAATGATTTCACTACCAATAATATTTACACCATAACGTTTTGCTTCAAAACGGATTGTTTCAAATGTACGGTAAAGTGGTGTTCCTTCAAAGTTAACCATATTCATAGAAACTTGAGCGATGTTTCTATCTTCTAACATAACCCCAATACCTTTACAATATTTAAATCCACCACCAGAAGCGCGAATGATACGAGCAATCTTGTTAGCAATGTCAATGTTATCAGTATCTAAGTTGACGTTGAAAGCTACTAATGGCATTCTTGCTCCAACTGCTGTAATTCCTGCTGTAGGATGGATAGCTCTTTCACCAAAGTCAGGTGCCCATTCTTCTTCTTTAAGTTTTTCAGGCATACCTTCGAATTGACCTTTACGAACTTTTGCAAGGTTTTTACGAGTTGGTGCAGATGCTGATTCTTCATATAAGAAAATTGGGATATCCAATTCATCATTGATTCGTTTTGCTACTTTTTTAGAAATTTCCACACATTCTTCAAGTGTCACATCTTTAATCGGAATAAATGGAACAACGTCTGTTGCACCCATTCTTGGATGTTCACCAGAATGTTTTGTCATATCTATATTTTCACTTGCATATTTTACTAATTGAAAAGCAACCTCTTGAATACCATCTTCATCCCCAACTAGTGTAAATACACTACGGTTATGACTTTTATCTGAAGAATGATCTAACAACGTCACTCCACCGACACTTTTTGCCACTGAAACTAATCCGTTAATTACTTCTTCATTTTTACCTTCACTAAAATTTGGTACACATTCAATTATTTTTGCCATTATAAACAACATCCTTTCAATTTATGATTTTGATACGCGTAAAAACTATGTACAAATACTATAACCTACTTTTATAATAAAAAGTAAGTTTTTACTCTTTTTTTCACTCCCTTACTTTTGTTAAAATAAAGCACAACCCCTTAGGTAGCGCTTTCAATTGACACCCAAAGAATATCACCCTTTAAATAACAAGTCAACACCACTTTTATATAAAAAGACAACTTGTGAAACAATTAGTAATAGTCATTTTTTATACAATATTTTTATTTTATTTGCTAACAAAAACCAAGTTAAAAAAACCATTTTTTCTAATCTTAATCTTTTGACCTTTTTTTGACAAATCTAACTTTCAATACTATTAGATAGTGGAAAAACATTGATATTAAAAACCTAGAACAGCCATTGTTGCGATGAATCTACTAACTTATTTGTTTTATAAATAGAAAATCACTTGAACAAAACATTATTTATTCAACAACGATATATTCTCATTTTTAAAATGAAAGTTTAAAATGTCAAAACTGATTTTGACGATTATTAGATAATAAAAGACGAAGAAAAAAATAATTAAATAACAAAAAAATTTTTTGAGGTGATAAACATGACAACTTATTTATTAGTAGATTTTGGTAGCACTTACACTAAATTAACCGCAGTTGATGATGAAGAAAGAAGGATATTAGCGACTAGTAAATCATACACAACTATCGAAACAAATGTACTTGATGGTTATCATAAGTCTTATGATGATTTGACCAAACAACTTACTCAACAATCATTTGATCAAGTCCTTGCTTGCTCATCTGCTAAAGGTGGATTTAAGATGGTAGCAATTGGCTTATCTCCTACTCTAACTGCTGAGGCAGCTAAACGTGCCGCTCTTGGTGCTGGAACGAGAATTCTGAAAGTATACAGTTATGGCCTAACATCTGATAATATCAAAGAAATCGAAGTGCTACATCCTGACGTCATTTTGTTAAGTGGAGGAACAAATGGAGGAAATGATAAAAATATTTTAAAAGATGCAAAACAATTAACCGAACTATCTTTAAACATACCTATTGTAGTGGCCGGAAATGAAGGAACTTACCCTAAAATAAAAGCGCTTTTTAACCAATATTGTATTAATTACCATTTAACAGAAAATGTTATGCCTCAAATTAATCAATTAAATGCCTTACCTACTAGAAAAATATTACGAGATATTTTTATTAATAATATTATCAAAGCAAAAGGGATGAGCGATATCCAAACTCAAGTAGCAGCGGAAATTATTCCCACTCCAACAGCTGTTTTATATGCCGCACAACTCTTATCAGAAGGAACAACAACTCAAAAAGGATTTGGCAATACGTTGATTGTTGATGTTGGTGGTGCAACAACTGATATTCATTCTATTGGAAGTGGAAAAGAAGAAAAGAAAAATGTACAGTTTGATGGATTGGCTGAACCTTACAGCAAACGGACTGTTGAAGGTGACTTAGGCATGAGATATTCTGCTAAAAGTCTTCTAGAGAGTGTCACCCCTCAAGCATTTTACGATTATATCAACCTTAACGAAAGTGACTTAACACGTAAATGCGAATTCAGAAGTCAACATCCTGGCTATATAGCAGATACTATGGAAGAAAAGCAATTAGATAATACCATCGCTAAATTAGCGATTAAAACTGCTATTGCCCGGCATGCTGGCTATTATAAAAAAGAGCAAACTCCTTCAAGAACCATTTATCATCAATATGGTAAAGACTTAAGACAATTTCAAACGATTATTGGTACTGGAGGTATCCTTGTACACAACGACCAACCTACAAATGTTTTAGCTTCTGCCCTTACCCCAACAGATGAGTTAACGCTGACTCCAGAAAAAAGTCGTTTGTTTATTGATTACGATTATATTCTATCTGCCATTGGATTGCTATCAACAGTAGATAAAGAATTGGCGTTTGAACTTGCCTCAAAACATATTAAGCCATTAAATTAAAAGAATCCCCATCAATAATAATTATAATGGGGATTCTTTTAATTATACTTAAATCTACTAAAATTCAAAATAAGATGCTGGATTTAAATAGTTACGCCACATATCTGTGCTAATACCAAAATGTAGGTGACTTCCTGTTGAATTCCCAGTACTTCCTACAAGACCTACGATGTTTCCACTTGTTACTTTTTCTCCTAGTGACACACTAATTGAATTTAAATGGAAATAATTTGTGTACAAATCATTCGAATGTTTGACGATGACATAATTACCTGCTGATGGGTCAAATCCTGTACCTACAACCACACCATCACTTGAAGCAAGTACTGGCGTATTGGCTGCGATGGCTAAATCGATACCATCGTGATGTTCATTCCCTCTATAACCAAATGGACTAGAAATTACATATTTTTCTTCTAACGGCAGTGTAAAGATAGCTGTTTTCTTCGTTTCTGGATTCATAATTTCATAGGTATCTACTTCAACATTACCTTTTGTTACACGTTTCCCTTTTTTTACTGCTTGATCAAAATAAGTTAAATCATATGTTTCGATTAAAGCATTTAGTTTTTCGTCATATCTAGTGTCTGTTGCATATCTACCAGTTAAATAAGCTGTTGCTTCTTTGTATGTTTTAGCTTCTTTTTTAGTCACGCCTTTATAAAAATCTTCATTTGATGCAATGCCTATTTTCATCAACTCAGCATAATCTTCTAGGGATTCTTTCACTGATGGGTATTTTCTAAACTTAGCTTGTATACCATAAAGCTGACCAGTACCATTATCTTCTAATGTATAGAATGATGCTGATTCTCCTTTATACTCACCTTTAATGCCAAATAAATTGTAGTTAGGATGTGTCGATAAAGAACTTTGTCCACTACCTGATTCAAGTATGGCTTGAGCAATCATGACAGAAGCATACAAATCATATTCCTGCCCAATTTTTCGTGCTGCTTCTCCAATTTCATTAATAAATTCTTGTGTCGTTTTTGTCACTGAAAAATTAATTGGAGAGTTGGCTTTATTTGTTGTCAGTTGACTAGTATCAGCAAAGTATGTATCTTTGGCTTGTGATGGATAATTAACTGTTGGTTTTTTCCGGTTTTTGCTCTGGTTTTGTTTCTGGTTTTTGCTCTGGTTTTTGCTCCGGTTTTGTTTCTGGTTTTTGCTCTGGTTTTTGCTCTGGTTTTTGCTCTGGTTTTTGCTCTGGTTTTGTTTCTGGTTTTTGCTCTGGTTTTTGCTCTGGTTTTTGCTCTGGTTTTTGCTCTGGTTTTTGCTCTGGTTTTTGCTCTGGTTTTTGCTCTGGTTTTTGCTCTGGTTTTTGCTCCGGTTTTGTTTCTGGCGTTTCTTCCGGTTTTGTTTCTGGTGTTTCTTCCGGTTTTGTTTCTGGTGTTTCTTCCGGTTTTGTTTCTGGCGTTTCTTCCGGTTTTGTTTCTGGTGTTTCTTCCGGTTTTGTTTCTGGCGTTTCTTCCGGTTTTGTTTCTGGTGTTACTTCTGGTGTGTTTTCCGTTACATTCTCTATCACAGTATCAGCGTCATGACTTGATACCATGTCAGTTGTACTATCATTCATTTCTACTACTTCTTGATTTATTAATTCACTATCTGCCTTATTAAGACTCGTCGCTTGGACGATGGTCCCTACAGATAAACTTTGGCATACCAAAGTCGATAATAATAAATACGGTGTAACTTTTTTCATTTTCCTATCCCCTTAAAAATCTATTTTCATATGAGATCTATCACATCTCATAAATAATACTTTTATTATATATTATGAGTTATTTAGAAAAATAATACAAGTTAACAACGCAAAAAAAGGGGGTTTTTTACTAAAAAAGTTGTTAGATGAGATAAGCTCAATCTAACAACTTTTATACTTTTTATTCTATAAAGGAATCATCATCCATAAACCAGCAGCTAAAGCACCACCTACTAATGGGCCTACAATTGGCACCCATGAATAAGACCAGTCAGAACCACCCTTGTTAGCAATTGGTAAAATTTGATGAGCAATACGTGGACCTAAGTCACGTGCTGGGTTAATCGCATACCCTGTTGGTCCTCCTAAAGATAGACCTAATGCTAAAATTAATAATCCAACAACTACTGGGTTAAATCCATCAGCAAATGCATTTTGGCCAAATGCTAGTAAAGCAAATACTAATACAAATGTTCCAATTGCTTCAGTCACAACGTTTGATTTATAATCACGAATTGCTGGTCCTGTTGCAAAAGTTCCTAAAATAGCTGTTTCATCTTCTGTTGCAGCAAAATGTGGTAAGTAAGTAATCCAAACTAAAATAGCTCCCACAATTCCTCCTAAGACTTGAGCAATCATAAATGGTACTACTAAGCCCCAAGAAAAATTACCTGTTATAGCTAAACCTAGTGTTACGGCAGGATTTAAATGAGCAGGACCCATAAATCCAGATACATAAATGGCCATAGTTACAGCTGCACCCCAACCTAAAGTGACAGCAACCCAACCAGCACCTTGTGCTTTACTTTTATTTAAACTAACTGCAGCAACAACTCCGTCTCCAAGTAACACTAAAATCAATGTTCCCAAAAACTCACTAAAAATCTGTAAATTATTTGCATCCATTATTTACTCACCCTTCTGTCTTTAATTCTTCTAAGAAAGATTCAGACATTGCTTTTTCTAATTCATTTTTATAATTGCTTTCTTCTTCTTGTGTCCACTCAAAATAATGTGACATAGCATTCACTAATGCATCTTTTATTTCTTCTAAGCGATCACGTTTAAATAATAAATAATTTGTACGTCGTAAACTATAATCAACGGGAGTTAATGTCATTTCTTCTTCAAGTGAATACATTAAACTCATTGATTCTGCTTTAGTTAAACCATTAAATTCTGTTGTGTCATAAGCTAGTACTTTTTTCGTATTAGCCCCATAAAGGTTTGCAATATCTGCCGCTTCTTCTTCAGTTAAACCACTAGCTATTGCAAGTTTTGTAAATTCCTGTGTCATCTCTTCAACTTTCGTTGCATCAAACTCGCCACCTGACACTGGGTAGTTTTTAGAATCCACTAACTTATAGTTTTTATTTTTTTGTTCTTTTAATAATGATGCAATCACTTTAAGAGCACCTTCAGCCATTAAACGATAGTCGGTTATTTTACCACCAGCTAACGTCACAAGGCCATCTTTTGTCACATCTAAACTACTACCACGTGACACAGATGAAGAAGATACTTCTTTTTCACCACTACTTGTCTTAGCATCTTTAATAGTTTGCTCAATTACTTCTTTAGAACCATTTCCCGCTTCAAATTCTTTAACAGATTGAATAACTAAGTCCAAACTTTCTTCAGATAATGAGTCTTTAGAACCACCATTGTAATCTGAACCAGCATTACCAGATAATAAAGGTCTTAATCCTGCCCAACTTGCTTCAATATCAGATAAGCGAATATTACGATCTGGGAAGCGATTATTAACCACTTTTAGTAAATAATCAACATCTTCTTGTGTCACCGTTGGATGCATTAAATCTCCTGTATAATCAGTATCTGTTGTTCCAAAGTATGTTTTATTTTCTCTTGGAATCACAAAAACCATACGCCCATCGGATAAACCTGTATCGAAATAAACTGGTTGAGTCACAGGTAACTTGTCATAATCAACCACCAAATGAACACCTTTTGTCGGACGCATTTGACCAACAATTGTCTCATCATTTGATAAGCCACGAATCGTATCACTCCAAGGTCCAGTTGTATTCACTACGACATCAGCATGAATATCATATGTTTCATTCGTTAACACATCGACTACATGAACACCTGAAATTTTATTGTTTTCATCGTAAATAAATCCCGTTACTTTAGTTTTACTTAACAGATGAGCACCATCTTCATGAGCTTTTTTGATATTTTCAATAACAAGTCTGGCATCATTGTTTTTAAAATCAAGGTAAATCCCGCCACCTAAAAGATTTTCTTTAGCTAGATATGGACTTACTTCAAGCACTTCTTCTTTTGTCAATACTCTATTTTCATACTTGGTTCCTGTGACGTGAGCTAATTGATCATATAAATCCATCGCAATTCTCAATGAGAATAATGAGAATGTGTTATTAGGCTCATCATAAATTGGTAATAACATTGGATTTGGTTTAGGAATATGTGGAGCAATTTTTTGGACATTTGCTCGCTCACTCACTGTATCTGATACAACTTCAACATCAAAGGTTTTCAGATATCTAATACCACCATGAACTAGCTTAGTCGAACGTGAAGATGTTCCTTCAGCAAAATCTTGCATTTCAACTAAAGCTGTACTCATACCAGAAGCAGCGGTCTGTAAAGCCAGACCCGCTCCTGTAATACCGCCACCAATAATTAATACATCAACGGAATGATCTTTTAGATAGTTAATACTTTCTTGTCTCGTTTTTAAAGAAAAACTCATTTTTATCAGTCCTTATATTATTTAATTCTCTTGAATAGTTGTGTTGCTTTAACAGCTTCTGTCCATCCTTCATACAATTCTGTACGTTCTTCTTCACTCATTTGAGGAGTAAAGATTTCGCCTTCTTGTGTAAATTCTTTTAATTCATCCAAGTCTTTCCAGAATCCTACTGCTAAACCAGCTAAATAAGCTGCTCCTAAAGCGGTTGTCTCTAAGTTAGATGCACGTTGAACATTAATATCTAATATATCTGCTTGGAATTGTAATAAAGAATTATTGTTTGCCGCTCCACCATCTACTTTAATTAACGGAATTTTCACACCAGCATCTTTTTGCATCGTATCAATAACATCTTTCGATTGGTAAGCAATTGCTTGTAGTGTTGCTTTAACAAAATCTTCTTTAGTTGTTCCACGAGTTAAGCCAAATACTGCGCCACGTGCTTCTGAATCCCAATAAGGTGCGCCTAATCCAGTAAATGCTGGTACAACGTAAACACTATTATCACTTGTTGATTCATTTGCTAATTTTTCTGATTCAGCAGAGGAGTCAATCATACGCAAACCATCTCTTAACCATTGAACAGCTGATCCAGCAACAAAGATACTACCTTCTAACGCATAATAAACTTTACCGTTAATTCCGTAACCAATAGTTGTTAATAATTTGTTGTCTGATAATTGAGGTTTTTCACCAGTGTTCATGACGATAAATGAACCAGTTCCATAAGTGTTTTTAATTGATCCTTCTTCAAATGCTAATTGACCAAATAATGCTGCTTGTTGGTCCCCTGCCATACCAGCGATTGGCACTTCACTACCATAGAAGTGGTAACTTTGTGTATAACCGTAAATTTCTGAGTTACTTTTTACTTCTGGTAATAATGATTTTGGAATGTTTAATAACTCTAAAATCTCGTCATCCCACTCTAAGTCATGAATGTTATACATCATTGTTCTAGCAGCATTTGAGTAATCTGTTACGTGAGTTGCTCCGTTTGTTAATTTCCATAATAACCATGTATCAATTGTTCCAAAAGCTAATTCGCCTTTTTCTGCACGTTCTTGAGCGCCCTCTACATAATCTAGAATCCAACGAACTTTTGTAGCTGAGAAGTAAGCATCAACGACTAAACCAGTTTTTTTATGAATCATATCTGCGTAACCGTCTTCATTTAACTTTTCAGCTAAAGGAGCAGATTGTCTTGATTGCCACACAACAGCATTGTAAATTGGTTTTCCAGTTTTTCTATCCCAGATAACTGTTGTTTCACGCTGGTTTGTAATACCTATACCTTTAATTTGAGTTGGACGAACACCTGACTCGATTAATGCGCCGGCTATAACAGATTGTACCGAGTTCCAAATTTCATTTGCATTGTGTTCTACCCAACCGGATTCAGGGAAGATTTGTGTAAATTCTTTTTGAGAACTTCCAACACTATTTCCTGCTTTATCAAAAATAATTGCTCTAGAACTTGTTGTACCTTGGTCTATCGCCATAATATAAGATTTTTCTGTCATGATAATTCCTCCCAAACACTTAAGATAGCGTTTTCTTTTTGATAGATTCATTCTACCCTTTTTTTTATAAAACAAACAGTCAATATTTATTTATTTTTACAAATAATTGACTGTTTCGTGTTGTTTATTAAGTCATACACTACTTAGACCAATTATAATTGGATTTTTTTAACGTTTATTTCTTTTGTCATTTTATTTGTAGAAATATCTCGAATGAGCCGAGTAATATGAATCACATCATACGTTGTACCTAATTCTGATAAAAGATACGTTTGAGCTTTAGCGTGATTAATTGGCTTGTTGCTTATCACTAAATCAAATGATTTAGACGCATCATACTCCATACATCTCACACCATTTAAACAATTTAGTTCTTTAATCAAGCGGGTGGTTGATACTTCTTGATACACATCTTCTAATACAAGTTTGACACCAATTGTTACAGTGCGATTAATTTGACTATCGATTAACGCAATAATATGAAGATACTGTAATTTTGAGTAGTCAATTAGCGTCTTATTATGGTCTAAGCTTAGTCCTTCATAGTCTCCTTCGACTGACGAAAAAAGTCTTTCAATTAACGGTGAAATTACATGCCCTGACCATTCTTTTTCGGTTTCTATAATGTATTCACGTGATAATACTTCAATAATTCCTCTAAAAAAATATAATCTATAATGCACACGTGACAAATAATAATTAACTTGGCTTTCCAATTGATGTGATAGCTTTAGTGGTGCATAGTATAAAATCAACGACTCTAAAATAAAGGTATCCACTAATTCAACCGGTGTAAATTTGGAGCGAAGTATCTCATATTTATAAAAATCATTTTGAGACATCGCTTGAAAACTCATTAAAAAGCAAAAATGAATCATTGCTTCTTCCTCATCTACTTCAACAGCGTAGTGCCCTAAAACACGTAAAACAATTGATTTTAACTCAAGATAAAGTGTGTCTCGTTCATAAGGTTCTATTGCTTTTTTTAGTTCTGTATAGATTGGTGAGGCGTAACTAATCCTTTTTTTTGAAATAATCAGCCATAGATTAATACGTTTCATGTTTTCAAGTAAAAAATTAACACCTAATCCTCGCTCTATTGCGACAATCAATGATTGTTGTTTAAATGATATCTCTTTTTGTGCATAATTATCTAAATACCAATAAAAGCAATAGTAAAAGTAACGAATCTGACTTTCTTCTCCAACTAACTTTCCCTGCCAAATAGTCAATCCAAACTCTTTCAGCGACACATTCAACTCTTTAATTTTACGAAAAAGTGTCGACTCACTGATTCCTATTCTATTAGTCAATGCAACTGTTGAATACTCAAAATGATGATACAGATAGTTCATAATTTGATATTTAATGGAGTCTTTATACAAATGTGTTTCAATCACTTCTAAAGAAAAACTGGGAGCTAACTCTAACATGACAAGTGCCCCATCATAAAACAAAGTTGCTTCTTTTTTATATGTATCATTGATCCACATCAAATCCTCAATGTACGTTTCAAGAGATGATTTACTAATACCAAGCTCCTTGGCTAATGAGCTAATCTTCGACGTACCACCACGAAGTAATAGACTTTTTAGAAGTTGTAATTGTTTGGCTTCTTTTTTTTCAAGTAACTCATCAAATCTCACCCATATCATCTCCTTTTCCAAACACATCCGGCAGACCTAACGATGTATTCGCAAAAACAGCATTGTAGAAATGAGGTAATTGACTAAGATTCCTTATATCTATCCTCTCTTTTATCATTAGGGCAAAGGTGTTTATTTTATCTAAAATTGGTTCTTTAGAAATAAGCTGCACACCCAACAAGTGATAATTTTTCCCACCATAAACTAATTTAATACTAACTTCTTTTTTACTAACTGTTGATATTGGCAAGGTAATAATCACACTTTTAACTTCCGCATCATATAAAAAATCTTCTGATTCCATTAAACCAGTACTCGCCAAATAATGATTAAATAATTTAATTCCAACTGTTTTTAACATTGGTCTAAGGGTTTCTTTTTTTTCCACAATATTTTTGGCACACGTCATACTCGTTTGTACCGCATTGACAATCAATGGGGCATAAACTCGTGCATGAAATAGAAAACTTGGCACTTGTATCAAGTCCCCTATCGCATAAACGTCAGGAATAGATGTTTCTAAATAATCATCAACATAAAGTGTATTATCACTATTAGCTCGTAGTTGTTGATTAAAAATAGATAATTCAGGTCGTACACTATTTGCACTAAGTACCATCTTATCAGTGATGTTCATCGTTTTTCCATTTGATAGTACTAACCTAGACTCATCAATTTCCTTTACTGTCTCACTAAAATGAAACGTCATATTGGGAATGTCTCCTGTTGTAGTGTAAAAAGATTCTAAAAAATCCTTATCGAAATACTTATATAGCGGATAATCCATCGTCTCAATGATATGGACTTTTTTTCCTTGATAGATTAACCCACTCGCAAGCTCCATTCCAGCTTGTCCAGCTCCTATAACTATAACTTCATCAATATTACTTAATGTGTTTAATATCTGTTCAGCTGATTCTTTATCTTTATACGTTTTAATACGATCAAAATCATCTTCCATTTTTGATGATTTTTGTGATGAGCCAGTTGCTAACACTAATTTATCAAAGGACATCAATCCTTTTGTTGTATCGATTGTTTTACCCGTAAAGTCATAGGATAAAACTTCTGTATCCGTTAATACATTAATCCCAGTCTTTTCTAATTCTTTCTTTGTCATAAAATAGGCTTCTTCTAATGAATCAATTTCACCATTCAACAGCATAGATAACCCACTAGGGATATAACCTATTTTTGCCTTTTTTTCTATCAGTACCACATCAAATGACGGATACAACTCTTTTACCTTAATCGCACAATGAATGCCCGCAAATGAGCCACCAACGATTATTACCTTCATTTCTACCCACCTCCAACACCAATAAAAAATCGATTTCTTTAGTATCTTAAAACACATGCTTTATAAATCGATTCTAGCAAATATTTAACTGTTTTAACATCTTTTTATTAGTCTTCAATTACTAACTCATAAGCAAAACGTTCACCATCGATATCAGAGGCAACATATACTATCCCTCGGTAAACAAAATCAAACTTTTCTAATAAAGCTTGCATGGTTAAATTCACTCTGTGCGTATCGATTCTCACAGCTGAGCAACCTTTACTTAATGAAATGCTCAATATATTAGAGAAAAAATAATTTGCTAACCCACATCCTTGATAGTTAGATGAAATGGCTACTCGGTGAATCACAACATAATCAGACGTTTGCTGCCAATTGGATAGGATCTTATAATCTTCATCCTCTTGATTAATCATAGCTAAATAACCAACCACTTGGTTATAATAAACTAAGACATAGCCATAATGATGATCAATATCATCATAAACCATTGACTCATTTGGGCTGCCTTCTTGCCATTGTGGACTTCCACTTTTTTTTAATACTTCCTTTGCTTCTTCAATGATGGTCACTATTTGTGGTACATCTTCTTTTCTCGCTAATCGTGTATAAATCACGTCACTCTTCCTCTACGTTTAGTTTTAAAAATTATACCATATAAACAAAAAAAGCATCCTCTCAGATACTTTTTTCGTTTATATTAATGACATAATAATTGGTAATGTTACCATACTTGTGACAGTTGTCAATGCAATATATTGTGATACTTTTGTTCCTGCACCAGCATATTCTTCTGCCAAAATAGCATCCAGCGAACCTACTGGCATTGAAGCAAGCAGCACTAAAACACCTAAAATAGTTGGATCTGTGATAAAAAATTTCAATACTGGAATAAAAATAATGGGTATAATAATCGCTCTAACAAATAGAAATTGTAAATTATCTTTATCAAAGAACAACTCTTTTAGTTTTACTTGTGAGAACAAACTACCATTGATAATCATTGATAAAGATGCCGTCATAATCGACAAATCAACATTAAAAGTATGAATTGGTTTTGGTAATTTTACACCAAACATAAACAACGCAAAACCTACTACAGCTGCTAAAATAGCTGGTGTGGTCAAAATACTTCGAATTCTGATTTCTCGACTATTTGATAAAAACATAATCCCTACTGTGAATAAGAACAAGCTTGTTACTGTATTACACACAACTAAGACAATCAATCCAACTTCACCATATAATTTTCCAACAATCGGAATTCCGATAAATAATATATTGGAAAAAGTTAAACTAACTACCCATAAACTTCGTAACATATCTTTTTTCTTAAATAAAGTTGCAATTAAATACGTAATAAGTAATGTCGCCACAATCATAATAAATGTATAAATAGCCGTTTGTTTCATCATAATTAATAACCGGTCACTTTTATCTACTTGAAAACTATTAATAATGGCCGCAGGTAAAGCAACTGTTGTCAGTAAATAACCAATATAAATATTGGCTCCTGGTGAATACTTACCTCGTTTATTTAACCAAACACCTACAAACATAAAAAAAATTAATACAATTGTTTCATTGAACACGGTCATTCCCAACTTACTTTCCCCCAATTCTTGACGCTACACATCCATACTTACTAAACGTCTGAACCCATTTTATAGCTCACTCAAAACACTGTCAATGCGGACATTATAAAGAATAGGCTTACATTCAATTATTTTTTTATTGGAGGGTTAATCAATAAAAATAAAAAAGAGGCCGACACAAAAGTATTATAAGAGAAAAATCCCATGAAATCCGTTAATTACAACGTTGATTTCATAGGATTTATATTTTGATAGTTAAGTGATTTTTATTTAAAAAGTTGCTTTTGGGTCAACTTCTTAAAATAATTCATTTATTTAGCGGATCTATTTCTTGATAAAATCGTTGAATTGTTTTTTCATTATATTGTATATAATCAAATGATTTAAAATTACCTTCAAATTGATAAATACGATGCAAACCATGATATATATCTTCTACTTCTATCCCCTCAGTTAACATACCATATTCTTCATTTTTTCCAATAACATTAATATTTGCAGGAATATTAGAACCTAATATTTTTAAACCCAAAACCATAGATTCTAGCAATACCATTGGTTGCCCTTCATAATATGAGGGTAAAATAAATAAATCTGTTTTTTTGATAAAATTAAAAGGATTTTTAATATGTCCTAATAAAAATACTTTACCTTGCATTTTCTCAGTCTTAACAGTTTCGGTTAATGAGGCTTCCAGAGGTCCTTTTCCTAGAATAAACAATCGACTGTTTGGAACATCTTGATTAAATCTAGCAAAAGCTTGAATTAAATGTGTTTGATTTTTCTCAGGTGATAGCCTTCCCATATTTACAATATTATAATAATTTGAATCAAAACTTGGGACTTTTTGATAACTCAAATCAACCCTAGGTAATCTAAATTCTTCTGTATTATTTTGTTTTTCTTTTTCTTTAAAATTAAAATAGACATCTTCTGATACAGTATCAATAAAATCAGCTTGAACATATCCTATACTTTCTTCAAGACTAAGACAAATATGATAATATTTGTCTTCTCCTACCCATGCAATTTTATCGATTAAAAAAATCTCATCAACATAATTTTCTGATGTGCTAATAATCATACTATTTGTGGTTCCTTTTGGTTCACTATAAATATTTACTGACACATTAGTATTGAACTTACCATATAATGTTGTTCTTTCTATTTTTGACGTATAACCAACAGGAGAAACTAACTCTTTTTTCTTCAATTTACCATTGAAATAAAATTTTAAAGGTGATATAGACGTTAGTTTATGCGTTCTTTTCAAAGGACGAGGAGACATCCAACCGATTACTTTTCCGTTATATTTTACTCTAACATAACGTCCTCCACTAGTCTTGGCTATTTTATCAGTTTCAATATATCTATCTTTAAAATATCCAATATAGGTTATTATTTCATCTGTTTCATTATTTTTACGAATTTGATTCCAAATTGGTTGTTTTAAAGGGTATGATGCAGTTGAAATAGTATGATACGGTTTAACATTATATAATTCGAATTCCTCTTCTTTAACATAATTTTGATCAATCCAGCCTACGTATATATCATTTACACTAATTTTGACGTAAATCTTGTCATGAAATAAATAGCTAGCGTATTGTGTTATTTTATCATCTAATCGCAATGATAGTCCAAATGATTTTTCTAGCTCTAAATCAGATAAATTTTTATAAACTTTAATAGTAGTATTATTTAAGACTTTAAGCCGCTTCCTTTTAACTATTAACTTTTCACCATCTGATTTAACCGATGAGTTTTCTTTCCCCAATATCTGATTGATATTAATTGTATTGTATACATAAGACATTTGCTCTTTAGTTACATAGTCGCCTAATTTTTTTAAGTTAACATCTCTTGTCATGGGTGACACACTTAATAATTTATCAAACATAAAGTAAATAGAAAATAGTGCATTTAAGTCATTGTACTGTGGCATTTTGCCATCAACTTCCCTCATTGAATCAGCTACCAAATCATTATGCATAAATGCCACATACTTTTCTGCATTGGCCGATAAAATATGACGCCCCCAGAAATAACTATATCCACTAAAATCTATTGATACATCAAACTCAAGATTAGCTGTCAATCGAGCCATTTCTCGTACATAAGCCTGTTTTGGATAAGCATTTCTATTATTTTTCGGTAAACCATTGACATTAAAGTTACTATCTAACTTTTCCTCTTCCTTACTGAAAATAGCATGACCAAATCTAAAAATCAATCGAGCGTTTTTATTAATCTCTTCAATATTTTTAACCGATTCAATCGGACTTCTAGAATTTAATATAACTGTGACATCATATTTGTCATAATCAATATTGTTAACTAAATTTAATGCACTAGATGTAATTCCATTACTTTTCATTGCTCCGGGAAATAGTAAAATCTTTTTCTTGTCGGAGTCAACGTGATATTCTTTCATATCTTCTATCTTTTTGTTTTCAAAAATTCGCTCAATATATTTTTTTGTCACATTTCCATCGTCATAAGATACCATTTTTTTTGCCAACGTTTTATAAGCATTTTGATAGTCCTTAAAATATTCTTTCACATGACTGATACAATCAAATAAATCTGGTAAAGTCTCTGCAGTTGGCCCTGGTAATTCACTTTCTTCTAAATACATTCCTCGGTTTCTTTGATACAAATCTTTATCCCACGCATAAAAAATAATTGGTTTATTTGTCACTAAAAAATCAAAAAATATACTAGAATAATCTGTCACTAAAATATCCGTAATAGCCAATACTTCATTGGCATCAATTAAATCTGACACTAAATGTTGACTTACCCTTCCATCCTCTAAGACCTTGTTTGCAATAAAGGGATGAACTTTAACTAGTACATCATATTCATTTTTAAATTGATTAGCTAACTGTAATGTTTCTTCAACAATTTGATCAATATCATCTGTGGTATTGTGAACAGAACTTCCTTTCCACGTCGGGCAAAATAAGATGATTTTTTTTTCAGTTAATTTTGCACCATAGTTTTCAATTTTTCTTACAATCTCACTCCTATTAGAATTAAGAGTAAAATCAATTCTTGGATAGCCACCTTCTAGAACTATCCCTGGATAAATACCTTCTAATTTGTAGCTTTTTATAAAAATTTCTGATGTATGAGCGTTAGGTGACAAAATATAATCTGCCATTAAGAAATTTCTTAAAACATTTTGTGAATGATTAGGATTTCCAGGAATATCAAACCCCATATGTTTTAATGGTGTTCCATGCCAAGTATTAATATACACTTGCTCTTTTTTCTTAACAAAAAAAGATTCAAATGTTGAGTTATTAATCAAATATTTCGCTGTTAGCAATACGTTTACGTACTCCAAACTATTCCGTTCAACAAATGTTACTTTTTTTTGTAAATTTTGCGGAATGCTTTCTTTAATAAATGGAACATCAGGATTAATAACCCAGACGTGTTTATACTTCGAAAAACGAGTATCACTAACTAAGGATAAAAACATAGCATATGGTGAATCAACAATTGATTTTCCATCTCTTGATTCATAAACAATTAAGTACTCATCAACAGTTGTCGACTCATAATTGGCACCATAATACTGACTCTTTTTCTTGTTGAAGTCACTTTTAAATTTTCTTTTTAATTTATATAAAACCATTTTAAAGTCCTTTCCATACTGATACTTCTATTAATTAATAGTACGCACCTACCCTTAAAGTAGCCATCCAAATTAAAAATAATATGGATATAAATAATATCGTTTTGTCATAGACTTTTTCATTAAAATAAGTTTGTTGGTTTAAATCATCTACTGCAAAAACCTTCTCTGACAAATTCAAAATAAATGTTAATAAAATAAATATACCAAAGAAATATCTTCCTTGAACACCTTTAATAATAGGTTCTCCAACACCTGTAAACGTTAAATACATAATAAAATTAGTTAACAAAATAATCCCTAGTGACACACCAATAATGGCTAATTTAAAAAATGGATTGATTTTATTTACCAACCGTCTTGGATACATAAAGACAACCGAACCAATAAACATCAAGTATAAGGCATACGCAATATCAGAAACATGATATGACCAACCAAACGTAAAATATTGTTTTAATAGCAACACTGTATTTGTTCCACCAATCAACATTGATTGAAGAAATGCCTTAGGATGAGAGATTATATGACTAATTTGCTTACTTTGGTCAACTGAACCAGGTAAATCTGTTGGTTCTAATGTCGAATAATATTTAGTCCATAACAAACCAACTGCAATAATTAATACAATCGCAATAAAATTACTTAGATAAACTTTTTTCGACTCATATCGTTTGATAGGGATAAATAGCATCAACCCAATCAACATAATATATGGTAATTTTGTAAAGGCCATCAGTCCACAAAGAACTCCTACCACTGCCACATCTTTATATGTGATTGCTTCTTTTTTATCAAATAATTGAATAAATTTCGCTGCTATCAATAAACATAGGCCGTAAAAAAAAGCATCCTGACTAAATGATGCAGCGATATAGACAGGTAAATGTTGTATAGAAAAAACTGCAATAATCATTTTCCATTTTCCAGCCATTTTCACTGCAAAAAATGCCATAATAGCATACATTAATAAATTAAAAAAGCGTCCCAAATAGAACATGACTCCTAAATTACCATTAGATAACACTTTACCCAACCAAATACCAAATGCACTTGGTAAATACATCACTGTACTGTATGGTCTCGTTGCTTTAATTTTTGTTTCACTTTGCTTATTTTTATCAGTTTTCATACTAAATAATTTTGTATGAAAGAAGTTTTTCTTTGGATCTAACCTATTTATACCATTATATCCAGTCATTTTGTTCAACTTGTCATAATCTTTAGAAATCTGTAACTTATCATTATCATTTTGTAATTTGAAATTTCCCTCTGATATATAGACGGCTCGTCCAAAGTGAGCTGGCTCATCTAACACATCAAATACAGGAGAAAAAATAACAAAAAAAGAACCCATCATAACAATTGTCACAAATACAACATTTTCTGTTTTAAAAAATGATGTTGCTAAAATAGGAATAATCGATAGACCAAAAATTAAAACAACAAACTTCCAATAGACATTATCAAAGCCTGTGGAATAACTTGCTCCAAATATTGTTAACCCAGCAGCAATAAGTAGAAGATATTTATTTTCCCAGCAGACATCAAATAAAGATTTTATTGATTTTTCCATTTGTTCAATCAAACTCTTTCTCTTTCGTAGATTTTAAAAAAACTCTGTTGATTAACCTTTATTAATCAACAGTGTTCCCGCTAAAATAAGTACGATACCAATGATTCCATATAAACTAATCTCTTCTTTTAAGACTACTGAGGATCCAACTAGTATCAATACATTTGTTATTCCCAATCCTAAAGGAACAATATAACTAACATCAGATTTTGAAATGATAATCATCCATAAAACAAAACTTCCTAAATAACATAATAAACCCAAAATGCTTAATCCAGGAAAATTCATATTCAACTGATTATTAATGATTTTGATTGATAAATCTGATGAACCTAATTTAAACAAGATAATACCTGATGAAGATAGTACCACGTAAATAAGAAATAATATCATTGATTCCTCTCCTTTTCTTCTGATTTTTCTTTTAAGATTGACACTTCTTGAATTAATTTTTTTATTTCATTACTTTGTTTGGTGATTTGTTTTGTAGAAGAAATCAGTTGAAGTAAACTAAACAACACTGCCATCACCAATAAGAAATTAGACATTGTTTCAAATCCTAAAACCTTACTTAACGATTCTGGTATACTAGGAAATACAGCAAACACCACCATAATGAGAGCTACTGCTAACCACATCAATGAATATTCTAAGCTAAACGTAGATTTTCTAATAGAACGAACCACAAAAAATAAAAAAAGTAAGGAAAAAAGAATCATTGATAAGTATAATGCATCCATTTCTCTAGTCCCCCTTATCCGACAGTAAAATAATAGACGTTAACACTTCGACCATGTAACGAACTGATTTAAATGGTGTAATAGAAGATTTTCCTTCTGTTCTTTCAAACATATTCACACCAATTTCTTTAACTCGTCTATTTTGTTTAATAAGAATAGCATTCGTCTCTGGTTCCGGATATTTTCGAGGATAGTTTTTAGCAAAATACTCAATAATTTGCTTATTAGCTGCACGATAACCCGAAGTCACGTCTAATATCGTCACACCTGTTCTCATTTTGATAAAAAATGAAATCAAATTAATTCCCATTCGCCTAAATACAGATGTTTTAAACTCTGATGGTGATCCTTCAACAAATCTAGAGCCTATAGTAAAATCTGCTCCACTCTCCATAATTGGCGTAATTAAATGCTCTAAAGATTCGATATCATGCTGACCATCACCATCAAACTGTACAGCAATATCATAATTGTTATAATAAGCATATAGATAGCCTGTTTGCACAGCACCACCTATACCTAAATTATTAATTAAATGAATACTAGGAATATCATGAGTTATTAATAACTCTCTAGTATTGTCTTTAGAACCATCATTAATCACAATATAATCTAAATCAAACGATATTTTTTTCTTATAATCTTCTATAGACTGAGCTGTTTGTAAGATACTTGCTGCTTCATTGTATGCAGGTATTATAATTAGAACCTTCATCTACACTCTCCTTAAAAAACTTGTTAAAGCATCTGTCCATGTTGGAATCACAAAGCCTAATTGCTTTGTTTTATCTAAGTTTAACACAGAATACATTGGTCGTTTTGCTATTTGTGGATAGTCACTTGAAGTAATTGGAAGTACTTCAACCTCAGTATCCTTTAAAATTTCTCTAGCAAATTCATACCAACTGCACACGCCATCATTCGATAAATGATACATGCCACAAGGTGCATTTTCTTGAATCACAAACACCATAAATTCAGCCAAAGTCTTTGTCCACGTTGGACGACCAATCTGATCATTAATCACTGTTAATGTTGGATGAGTTTCCGATAATTTTTTCATTGTATAAACAAAGTTATTACCGTATTCACCAAACACCCAAGATGTACGAATAATATAGTAATCATCTTTCATGATTGATTGCACAACTTCTTCACCTAACAATTTTGCCTTACCATATTCATTTTGTGGATTAGTCACAGCGTTTGTTACATATTCATATGTGGTTTCTCCATCAAATACATAATCTGTACTAATATAGACTAATGTAGCCCCCACTTTTTTAGCTACATTAGCAATATTTTCAGTTCCTGTTACATTAACATCATGATTAACCTCTTTGCCTTCATCTTCTGCTTTATCAACTTGAGTATAAGCTGCACAATGAAAAATGACAGCTGGGTTTATTTTTTTAACAACTTCTTCTACTTGTTCTTTATTTGTAATATCCAATGTTTCTTTCGTTGCGGCAATATATGGTAACTTTTTATCATCTAATAAGTGACATAATTCTTGTCCCAATTGACCGTTGCTTCCTGTTACTAAATACACCTACCTGTCACCTCTTTTACTGACCCTGTTCTTTGTATTTATTTTCCACCATTTCTTTTTCATCAATCCACCAAGATGTATTTGCTTCATACCATTTTATCGTGTCTGACAAACCTTCTCTAAAATCAGTGAACTTAGGTGTCCAACCAAGTTCTTCTCTTAATTTAGTTGAATCAATCGCGTATCTTAAATCATGTCCTGCACGATCTCTTACATGTTCATAATAATCTGTCGGTTTCCCCATCAACTCTAAAATCAATTCTAATACTTCTTTGTTATCTTTTTCGCCATCAGCACCAATTAAATACGTTTCGCCAATTCTTCCCTTAGTTAAAATCGCCCACACTGCCGAAGAATGGTCTTCTGTGTGAATCCAATCCCTTACATTTTCACCTGTACCATATAACTTTGGTTTAATATCTGAAAGGATATTCGTAATTTGTCTAGGAATAAATTTTTCGATATGTTGATAAGGACCATAATTATTGGAACAATTAGATAACGTGGCTTTTAATCCAAATGAACGGACCCATGCTCTAACTAATAAATCAGAGCCTGCTTTAGTTGAAGAATAAGGACTAGATGGGTTGTAAGGTGTCTGGTCCGTAAATTTTTCGCCTTCACCTTCTCCGTGACCTGGTAAATCTTTTCGTAATGGCAAGTCACCATATACTTCATCCGTTGACACATGATGAAAACGAACATCATATTTACGACAAGCTTCAAGTAACGTATATGTTCCCAGAATATTTGTTTCAATAAATGGTGAGGGATCTACTAACGAATTATCATTGTGAGACTCAGCGGCATAGTGAACGACAGCATCTGCCTGACTAACCAATTTGTCTACCAATTCCTTATCAGTGATATCTCCTACAACTAATTTTACTTGCTCTTCTGGCAAACCACGTAAGTTTTCTTTATTTCCAGCATAGGTTAATTTATCTAATACGATCACTTCGATTTCCGGATGGTGATTGGCAACATAGTGTACAAAATTAGACCCGATAAATCCTGCCCCACCTGTAACTACAATTCTTTTCATCTTATATTCTCCCATAAATAAAATCATTCATTGGCCCAAATTCTATAAATGTTGGATGATTTTTGTCTTTTTCAGATAAAATCGCTTTTTCAACATGAATTGGCCAATCAATATTTAATGTGCTATCATCAAACGCAATTCCTGCATCTGCCTGTGCGCAATAATAATTATCACATTTATAAACAAAATTAACATTTTTAGTTAGTGTTAAAAAGCCATGAGCAAATCCTTTAGGTACAAGTAATTGACGTTGATTGGATTCTGATAAAATAAAGCCTTCCCACTTACCATAAGTTGGGCTATTTTTTCGCAAATCAACAATCACATCATATACTACTCCTGTAATAACTCGAATTAATTTAGTTTGAGCGTGTTCGCCTTTTTGAAAATGTAATCCTCGCAAAACACCCGCTTCAAGAGAAAGAGAATGATTATCCTGAACAAAATCATAAGTTAGACCAGCTTCATTAAAATCTTCTCTCGAATAACTTTCTGTAAAAAAGCCTCGATGATCGCCATAAACAGCTTGTTCCACTATATAAGCATCTTGTAAAGACGCTTCCGTTACTTTTACCTTACCCACTTATTTTCCCTCCTCAGCTAAACGAAGTAAATATTGACCATATTGATTCTTCTTCAAAGGTTGTGCAAGTTTTATCACATCTTCTTTAGTGATATAACCCATGCGATAAGCAACTTCTTCTAAACAAGCAACTTTTAAATTTTGTCGTTTCTCGATTGTTTCTATAAACATTGACGCTTCTAATAAAGATTCGTGCGTTCCTGTATCTAACCAAGAAAATCCACGTCCCATCACTTCAACAGATAAGTCCCCTCTTTCAAGATACGCTTTATTCACATCAGTAATTTCAAGTTCTCCGCGTTCAGAAGGTTTTATATTTTTAGCAATATCAACTACATTATTATCATAGAAATAAAGTCCCGTCACTGCATAGTTAGATTTTGGATTTTCTGGTTTTTCTTCGATAGAAACAGCTCGCATCTCTTCATCAAATTCCACCACTCCAAATCGCTCAGGATCGTTTACATGATAACCAAAAACAGTTGCTCCACTTTCTTTGCTAGAAGCACTTTGTAAAAGTTTAGACAGTCCTTGACCATAATAAATATTATCTCCTAAAATAAGACAAACAGAGTCATCTCCAATAAAATCTTCACCAATAATAAAAGCCTGAGCTAAGCCTTCTGGTTTTTCCTGAACAGCATAAGTTATACTTAATCCTAAGTCATGACCGTTACCCAGCAGTTCCTCAAATCTTGGAACATCTTGTGGGGTTGAGATAACTAAAATATCTTTAATACCTGCTAACATTAATACTGATAATGGATAATAAATCATTGGTTTATCGTAAATCGGCATAAGTTGTTTTGATGTGACTTTTGTGACTGGATATAATCTTGTCCCAGATCCTCCAGCTAAAATGATTCCTTTCATTATTAACACTCCTAAAGAATTTAATTATTTGAGTCTTGACTTTTTACATAAAACTTCATAATAAAATCAGCTATATGTTTATTCCAAAATTTATTAAACATCATAATATCTTCTTGTGTTCTAATATTATCCTTAATAGTATTGGTTGTTTCAGATTCATCATGAATTCTATGTATCATTAACTCACTAGAGTCATATAAGAATCGTCCTTTTTTCATTCCTATATCATACCATGCTAGCCAATCTAATGATACTTTCATTTTTTCATCAAATTGAAAACCATTTAACTTTTTCATATTATAAGTAACTGCTGGACAGCAGATTGGATTTCCAAATCCTAAAACTCTTTTTCTCCAAAAATTGGATTTATTAAATACTGAAATTGTTTTAAGCATTACATTTTTAATCTTTAGATTCGTATTAATTGGAATCACTTCACCATTTTTCCATTCACGGTAATTTGAATAAGCAATTAAACCATCTTGATTCTTTTCGAATAATTTCATCATAGATTCAGTATAATTAGGTAAATACAAATCATCCTGATGGGCAATTGTGGCATAGTCTGTTTCAACAAACGATAATGCATTATTCCAATCTTTACCAATAGATCCACCCTCTTTAGTAACTAAAGATATATCATATTTTTTACAGATACTTTCTATATATTCATTTGGTGTTGAGGTATACACTAACAGATTACTTTTCACTGTTTGATTTTTAAGTGATTCAATACAATTATCTAGAAAGGAGCTCTCTTTGTAAGCACATACAACAAATGTATGATTATTATTTTGCATCGTCATAACTATTTTCTCCCTTTATTATTTATTTAAAGCTAATGACACATTCTTATTTATTTTAACTTAATACCATAAAAAAGAAAACCACTAGACTATTTTACTCAACAAAAGTTAAGTTATAATCTAATGATTTTCATTATCTGAAAAAGTCTAACCTTTTTCAACTACTCCGTTTTTTATCATTCTCATTTCAATTGCTTCAATTTTTTTACCAGTTGTGCCAGCTGGCCTACCTTCTTCTTTCCATGCTGACCAACCAACATCCTGTGAGTGTACGCGATATTGGATTCTTCGACCTGTTTTTAATAAGTCATCATTACTCGCAAAACACACACGTTGAATAGCTAGAGCTTGTCCAGTAGTACCTGTAATATCTGTACCTACCTCAACCCAACGTCCATTAATATCTTGGAAACTTGAACGGATAGAATTTTTCTCTCTATTCCATCTAACATCAATCGCTTCTAATCGTCTGTTTTCTCCAGTTGTGCCAGATGTGTACTCTGTTCCAGCATAACCTAACCACCCTTTATCCGCTACATGAGATCTATACCATAGTCCTATTGCAGGATTAGGGTTTTGTTGGAAGTTACCTTTAATATTGCTATTACCCGTATTTGTATTGCTATTGATACTATTACCACTAGTAGTCGGAGTTTTAGGCTGAGTGTATTTACCTGAGTAATCTGAAGAAATATCTAACGTCCCACTAATACCAGGAACAGTTAATTTTGATGACCATTGCCATGCTCCGTAATTACTATATTGTTGCTGACTACTCAATTGATAAGGATAAGCTGCAACCCATATATTTTTGTACCCTAATTTGTTAGGGTTAATTGCTCCACTGGTAATCCAATACGCTCCTACATAATGTGTCACATTTCCAAATCCTAATTCATTTAGTCGTTTTTGGAATGCTAAAGATGTTGCGTTATGGTCTGCTTTACCAAAAATTTTAGGATCTTCAATATCGTTCACCATAATTGTAGATTTATCTAACCCAAACCTAACCGCTGCTTGTGCAAAATAATCTGCTTCTAAGCGTGCTTGTGCATTATTACTGTGCCAACTATAATGATAAGCTGACACTTTAAGTCCTGCTTTTTTAGCATTATTAATCTGCCCTTGTGCAAGTGGATTGATATAACTAGTAGCTTCTGTTAATTTAACCACAACTCCCGTTACACCTGCATTTTTCAATGTTCTATACTGTTCAACCGATAACACACCATTATGTGAAGACACATCGATAAAACCTTTCTGTGGAGTATTTCTATCATATAATCCAATGTATGGAGTCCCTATTGCACGAGCACTTGGTTTTACATCATCGGGATACAAATCAGACCTATCTGAGGGAAATTCATTTTCTGTATCAGAAATCATTAATTCCAATGCTTCTTCTTCACTACTTCTTTTATTGTTTAAATCGCTTGAAGTTGTCGATGAATTATATGTTTCAGCTTCAACTGAATTAGACCCTGTTGTCGATGTTGATTCTTCCACTTTAAAAGTTTCAGTAGTAGATTCTGTCGCGATAGTCGATAAATCAGAATGAGTTGATTCAATATCATTCTGAGCATTAGCTAATACCGGCGTACACAACAAAGCTAAAGATAATACTCCTAATCTCACTTTATAGTTCATTTTACGTTTTATCTCCTTAAAAGTAATTTAACTAAATCCTACATTTACATAGAAATAAAAAACACTAGCTTTTTTATTTTATGACTATTGCTCTTCCAGCAAATTCTTCATTAAAGTCTTTTTCTGTTACCCAATATTTAGCACCTCTATCATATTTAGGGTGTTTTCCACCAGACATAGGTCCTGCTGATTCACTATAGTATAATGGATCATATACTAAAAACTTATTATCTTTATATCCAACTACTACTTTTGCATGGTTTCTTACAGTATCTTTTTGATGAGAAGTATACCCATAAAATAATACTGGGTTTCCGTCTATAATATGATTTTTAATTCCATTTGATGTAACACCAGTAATGTTATACACGTTTGGATACCATTTTTTCATATATTGCGTTAACGATTGAGGTGTAATAACCCAACCAAAACCGGCACCTGTATAAACATCACCTTTTTGCCCACCTTTATCAGCAGGATACATAGGTAAATTATCTAAAGCGTATTTCATATCTACTGAAACACCTTTTGATCTTAGTAACATGGTCATAGAAGCTACAGCACATCCCCAAGGTGCATATATAGGAGCATATTGACTCACATAAGGCACACTGGTAATTATATTAGATGTTTTCTTAACTCTAAATGAATCCCCTAATTTTCCAGGAGCACTTCCTCCTTTAGGTACCAATGTCACTTGTATAGCTTCTACATGATAAGCGTATCCTTCTGTTCCAGCAGATTGACCATTCTTAGCCCAACCTAACCAACCGAAATTTTGAGCATGCACACGATAATAAACATCGTATATTTTACTTAGCTCTCCCGTTAGTCTAATTTGATATGCTTCCGTTGGTAATGCTCTTCCAACTGTTCCTGCAAGTTGTCCATTCTCAACCCAATCTTGCCAACCGATATTTCGAATATGTGATTTATACTGAATACTACCGCTAATAGTTTGATTTGGAACGGATAATTTTAATCCCTCTACCCATAGATTTCTACCTGTTGTTCCAGCTACTGCGCCACTTGTAACAGCATTTTGCCATCCAATGTTTTTCACGTGTGTTTGATATGAAACTTGTTCACTTTTTAGAAAAGCATTTCCAAGAGCTGGAGCACTAGTATATTTAGGTATCAATCTAACTTCTATGGCTTCAACTTTAAATGCAAATCCTTGAGTCCCTGCAGACTGACCATTTTTAGCCCAACCAAGCCAACCAACATTTGAAGAATGAACTCGATAATAAACATCGTAATTTTTCGCTAATTCACCTGTTAACTTTATTTCATAAGCTTCTGTTGGTAGTGCTTTACCAACTGTTCCTGCTAACTGACCACCAGTAACCCAATCTTGCCAACCGATATTTCGAACATGGGCACGATATTGTATATTACCTGATTCCGCTGCATCGCTTAAATTAATTTTTAGACCTTCAACGCCTTTATTTCGACCTGTCGTTCCAGCAATTTTACCGTCTGAAACATTTGATTGCCAACCGATATCTTGAACATGGGCTTGATAATTTAACGTAGTTTTTTTAACATAAGGAGTTTCTGTACTTGTTGGTGGTGTTTCATTTTTCTCCAATAATTTAATTTCAATCGCTTGAACATTATATGCAAAACCTTCACTACCAGACATCTCTCCATTTTTAGCCCAGCCTAACCAGCCTAAATTTGTTGTATGAACTCGATAATAAATATTATACTTTTCAGCTATTTCTCCTGTTAAACGAATTTGATATGCTTCTGTTGGCAATGCTTTACCAACTGTTCCTGCAATTTGTCCTTCTGAAGTCCAATTTTGCCAACCGATATTCCGTACATGAGAGCGGTATTCTATTCCGCCAGATAAATCTGAATTTGTTTTATCTAAGGAAATTTTTAATCCCTCTAAAGCTAAGTTTCTACCTGTTGTTCCAGCTAATTCTCCATTGTTTACTTCTTTTTGCCAACCTAAGTTTTGAATATGTGCTTCATACTTAATTCCTAATTTTTCATTTATTACAGCACGTGTTTTTTCTATTTCTTCTTTATTTTCTTCTGATGTATCCGTCGTTGTCGTTGCTGTTGTTTCATCCAAACTAGTGGTTTGCGTAGACATTTCTGATTCTGTTAATATACTATCTGACGTAGCGGATTCAAGCTGGTTATCTTGACCATTAATAACTTGTGATGAAGTCGATGTATCACCATTTATTTTTTCTGACTTAGGTTCCTCAGAAGTATTTTCGGCCAAACCAATTACAGGATAAGTAGCTATATTAGCTAACAAAACCGTCAACATTACATAATTAAATTTTTTACTTTTCATCTATAATCCTCCAAAATTATCATTTACTTTCTAAATATGGAAAACTTATATCTCCATTTTTAATGACAAAAAAGCTTCCTTTATCATTATAATTATTGACTAGTTCAATAGAATAATTTGCTCCTAAACTTTCTGATACTGATTCTGAAAATCCACTTAATGAAGCAGATAAATCTTTAACCTGTTGTTCGCTATCAGGTGAGGGATTATTTACAAGCTCTAAAAATGTAGCCTCCACAGGACTATCCTTTTTCACTTCAAGTAAAAATCGTTCATTTTTTTCATCAAAGCTTATGTCAAACATTTGTGATAAGCCTTGTTGTAAAGATTCTAAAGTAGCTTCAACAGTATCTTTTTTAGATAACGGTTCTAATTCACTAGTTGTTGAATTTGTTACTTCTGTCGATTTTGTAGCATCTATAGACTCTGATGTTTCTGATGGAATCTCAGTTGACATTGCCGTATTTTTTTTCCCACTATCACTTGAACATCCAACTAAAATAGATCCTAAAATACCAATCATCCCCACAAAAATAATATCTTTTTTCACATAGAACCTCCTTTTTAATGTACTTTTAAAAAAATTTTAACATATTATACATATTAATTTCAACTAAATTTCGGATTTTGAACATTTTTTGTTTTACTTTTTTCACGTGTTATGATTAACTACTTTTATTTTAAATAAAAAAAAAGACATATAGTTAACAAATAAGGCTCTATAATTTCTACTGTTGGTAACGAAAGTTACCAGCAGTTTTTAGTACACAAAAACATGTGTTATCCGTTAGAATGAAATTGCGAAACAACAATCTAAGGAGGATACCACATGTCATACTCACAGACTATCAAAGATATCTTAAATATACTAGACCTAAATATTATTTTTAATGAAAATTGTTTGTCTACTAGGAAAATAAAGGGAGTTTTCTCTAGAGTATTTGAAGGTTTTTTAGATGAAACACCAGAATGTTGTCCTCATTGCGAAGAAAAGGATACACACATTATTAAGTGGGGATATACTGCTAGTTTAATTAAAGTTCCTGCTATTTCTGAATATGTTACATATGTTCAATTAAAGAAACGTCGTTTCTTGTGCAAAGATTGTAAATCGACATTTGTTTTAGATACGCCTTTTGTTTCTAGAAACAATTCTATTTCTAACAATTTAAAACGTCTTGTTGCTAAAAAACTAACTTCTAAACAATCTATGAGTGACATTTCAAAACAAGCAAACGTTTCTACTTCAACTGTTTATCGGGTACTTAAAGAATGGTATCAACCCATTCAGAAATATAGTTATTCCTTACTAGCTGTCCTTTGTTTTGATGAGTTTAAATCTGTCAAAAAAGTAGCTGGATCTATGAGTTTTATTATAATAGATGGTGACACTAAGGAGTTAATTGATATTTTACCTGATCGAAGATTACCTAAGATCGAGAAATACTTTAACGGATTCTCTTTATCTAACAGAGAACAAGTGAAGTATGTTGTTTCTGATATTTATCAACCCTACATCATTTTAACTAAGAGACTTTTCCCTAACGCTAAAGTCGTTTTAGATAAATTTCATCTAGTTCAACACATTGGTAGAGCTTTTCAAAAAATACGAATTAGAATAATGAATCAATTAAAGCATAAAGATAATGGAATTATTTATAGACGAATAAAAAAATATTGGAAATTACTTCAAAAAAGTTATGGCAAACTAGACTTTATTCAACAACAATGGCACTCTTCATTTAAAACGTATCTTTCTGAAAAAGAATTACTTGAACGCCTACTTACTTACAATGCTGAACTTACAGATGCCTATAATATTTATCAACAGATTTTAAGAGCTTTTCAAACAAAAGATTATTCTTTATTTGTAGATTTAATCAATCAAAAAACTCTTTTTCAAGAGTACAGACTGTAGACAAAGTATTGATAAATTTCGATACTTTGTTTTTTTTTGGTAAAATAGAGGAAAGGAGTGACTATTAATGTTGAAAAAGCAAGATATGAGTAAACGTAATCAAATAGGTTTTTATTCATTAGAAGACTTAGTTCCACAGGAACACCTTCTAAGAGATATTGATAAATACGTCGATTTTAGTTTTATTTATCAACTTGTTGAGGATAAATATGATCAGTCTAATGGACGACCTAGTTTAGATCCAGTTATGTTAATCAAACTTCCCTTGATACAATACTTATACGGAATTAAGAGCATGAGACAAACGATTAAAGAAGTCGAAGTAAATATGGCTTACAGATGGTTTTTAGGTTTAGATATCCAAGACTCAGTCCCTCACTTTTCAACTTTTGGTAAAAATTACTCAAGAAGATTTAAAGGAACAGATATCTTTGAACAAATTTTTTATGGTATTTTAGCGCAGTGTATAGAAGCTCATTTAGTTGATACGTCTGAGATATTTATTGATGGGACTCATATCAAAGCACATGCAAATAATAAAAAGTATGAAAGCAAAGAAATAACTGAAGACACATTATTTTATGTAAAATCACTTTAAAAAGAAGTTGAAATCGATAGAGAAAAACAATTAAAAAAGTCCTTAAAAAGAAAAGAAAAAAGTGAGACAAATACAAAGGTTAAAAAAATTAGTAAAAATGATGCTGACAGTGGCTGGTTTCATAAAGGAGAACATAAACAAGTCTTTGCCTATGCCACACAAGTGGCATGTGATAAAAGCGGATGGGTTTTAGGATATACAACGCATCCAGGTAATCAACATGATAGTCGTACTTTTATCTCTATTTACAATAAATTAAAAAGTCATTTCACTCTGAATAAATTAGTGATGGATGCAGGCTACAAGACACCAGGTATTGCCCATTTGTTATTTCAAGATAACTTAACACCTATTTTTCCATACAAGAGACCCATGACCAAGAAAGGTTTTTTCAAAAAATATGATTATGTTTATGACGAATACTATGATCAATATATTTGTCCCAATATGAAAACATTAACTTATACGACAACTAATCGAGATAGTTATCGAGAATATAAAAGTAACCCTCATGATTGTATGACATGTTCTTTAATATATAAATGTACGCAATCAAAGGATAAGAGAAAGCAAGTTCAACGTCATTTATGGGAAGATGATATGGAACGATGTGAGGACATACGTCATTCCATTGGAATGAAATCTATCTATAATAATCGTAAACAGACGATTGAGAGGTTATTTGGAACAGCCAAAGAATTTCATGGATTACGTTATACCAACTTAATAGGCAAAGAAAAAATGCACATGAAAATTGGGCTTACTTTCGCATGTCTTAATATAAAAAAATTAGCAAAAATGCTTAAATTAAGAGACCTAGAGGGCTTTATTTTTTTGTCTATTTTAATTATTTACCTAAATTAATCATAGGATATAAAAAAGACAACCCAATTACTCTTAATGAGTAATTAGTTTGTCTTCACTCTGAACTCTTTTTCAAGAGTATATACCTGTTTTTAAAACATTTAGAAAGTATCAAGAAGAAATAAAAAATACTTTTGAAACATCGTATTCAAACGGTCCTTTAGAATGTATGAACAATCATATTAAAGTCATTAAGCGTAATGCCTATGGCATGAGAAGTTTTTATAATTTCAAATTACGAATAGCAATTTGTTTAAAAAAATCTGTATTCAAGACACCAAAAAGATCTAGAAAACATGTTGTTTTCTAGATCTTAAATTCTAACGTTTTAACTCTTACCAACACTAGTTGACAAAGAGCCAAATAAAAAATCGCATTGATAGAATTTAATCTATCAACACGATTTAGTGTACATCCATAAATATGAGATTCCTCTCACAGTCATCATCTTACAAATTTAGCTCATAAGTCTTATTTAACAAAGGACATTCATCATCTCTTATTCAAATCTTTTTTGATTTGTGTTGTTGATATTTCTGGTGTGCGTTCAAGATAAACAACGTCAGCACCTGTTTCTTTTACAAAATCAAATTTACCTTTCCAATCATCGCCCATGACAAACACATCAACTTTAAACTCTTCAATGTCTGTCATCTTTTGGTTCCAACTCTCTTCAGGTATGACCAAGTCAACATAACGAATCGCTTCTAAAAGCATCTTTCTCTTTTCATATGAGAAATAACATTTCTTTTGCTTTTCGTCCCAGTTGAATTCATCAGTAGACAAGGCAACAATCAGATAATCGCCTTGCTCTTTTGCACGACGTAATAAATTAATATGTCCGTAGTGTAATAAATCAAATGTACCATATGTAATAACTTTTCTCACTGTTATACCTCACTATCTATTAATCATCATCGCGTGATTTGTAATATTTATCTTCTTCTTCATCTTCTACCTCATTGATCGTCACTAATATCTCTAGTAAGCGAGTGCCTTCTGCTTTATACGTCGTTAAATCAATATGATCAACATGAATGGTTAAACGTTCGTCCTTTTCAGGAATTACACCAAGCTCTGTAATCATAAAACCTGCCATCGTATCAACATCCGTCATAGAGATATTCGTACCAAACTTTTCATTAAAGTCATTGATTGGCATACGAGCTTCGATTAAGAATTCATTGTCACTCACTTGTTTTAATAAATGGTCAATCGTTAATTCATCAGATTCATCATCTATTTCACCAACAATTTCTTCTAACAAGTCCTCAAATGTTACTAAGCCAGATACTCCACCATACTCATCTAATAAAATTGCCATATGGTTTTGAGTCTTTTTCAGCTCTAACAATAAATCATCAATAAATATGGTTTCAGGAACATAAAGTGGTTCATGAATCACATTTAATAAGTTTAAATTTTCAAACCCTTTACTACGAGCTTCTTTTAGTAAATTTTTAAGATGCAATATCCCAATGACTTTGTCTTTGTCATCGTCATAAACTGGGATTCGTGAGAAATTGTTTGCTAATACTTTATCAATATTTTCTTCTGCAGAATCATGGATATCTATCATAAAGGCTTCTGTACGAGGTACCATTACTTCTCTTGCCATCGTTGTATCTAAATCAAAAATCCCTTGAACCATCTCTAATTCGTCAGAATCTAATACACCTTCATTCGTCAAAAGATAGGCCATCTCTTCACGTGTCATTCGTTCATTTTCATCATCAAATGTCATTGGGGTGATACGGCTCAATAAATTAGTCGAGCTTGACAACAACCATACAAATGGTCTCATTACCTTACCTAATAATGTGATAGGTCCCATTACAAATCCTGCCACAGCTTCAGGATTGTTTAAAGCGATTCGTTTAGGATATAATTCACCAAACACAATTGAGATATACGTTAATAAGATTAAAACAATGACTTGCGAAGCTTGTTTCGCCCAAGGAGCTCCACCAAAAACAGGTGCTAACTCTCTAGCAAACGAATTGGCTAATGAAGCCCCTGATAAAATAGTCACTAAAGTAATTCCTACTTGAATCGTAGACAAAAAATTGCTTGAATCATTAATCAATGCCAGTAATTTTATCGCCGTTTTATTTCCCTCTTCTGCTTTACTTTCCAGTCTATTACGGTTTACCGAAATAACGGAAACCTCCGCAGCTGCAAAAAAGGCGTTTAGTAATGTTAACACAATCAAAATAATAATATTGATAAAAATAGACTGACTCTCGGGGTCAGCGTTCATAAGCTTTTCTCTCCTAACTTTTTCGTTCTTTTTAATATTCCTCCAAAAATCGTATCATAAACATCAATTAAATTCAATATAAAAGATATAGCTAAACAAATTATTTAACGGGAGTATTTTCTTTTTTAATTCGTTTATCAAGCTGAACCATATCATAGACATAAACAACAATCGTCTTACATACTGCATAAAATGGCACACCTAAAATCATTCCAAGTAGTCCAGCAATATTTCCAGCAACCAGTAAAATGATAATAATAGTTAATGGATGAATATCTAAACTCTTCCCTATCACATTTGGGTAAATAATATTTCCATCTATCTGTTGGACAATTAATACAACAATACATGCCAGAACAGCTTTAACTGGATCCGTAAATATCGTCACAAATAAAGCAGGAGCTAACCCGATATAGGGACCAATGTATGGAATCATATTTGAAAGACCTGCTATTACACCAAATAAAAAGGCATAATTGACACCTATCAACATGTATCCAATACTTGTTGCAACCCCAACGAACAGACACTCAATCATTTGTCCACTAATATATTTTGAAATTGTTTGACTCATTTTTATCAGTAATTCTGTCATTTCTTTACGATGCGTTTCTGGGAAAAAACGTGCCACATTTGGTAAAAAACGTTCCCCATCTTTTAACATATAAAATAAAATAAACGGCACCGTAAAGATAATCATAACAATTCCAGCTATAGAAGAAATAAATGATCCTAACCCATTTCCTAAACTAGATATTGTCGTCTTAATAATATTTCCAAATGACACATTCCACTGTTCTAAATATTGTTGAATATCAACATTTTTCATAACAGGATGGTGCGCTAATTCATTGATTGTTTTTTCTATTGCTATATAAAAGTCTGGTGCAGCTTTTGTTAACATGGTCATTTGTTTAATCAAATTCGGAATGACCGACATAATAAGTAATAACACGACACCTATCAAAAAAATCATGATAATTGACACAGCCCATGTCCGTTTAATCCCTTTTTTAATCATAAACTGTAAAATTGGGTTGACACAATAAAATAAAAAACCGGATATAATAATCGGTGCAAACATTGTTGTAAATAGTGTTCCAATTGGTTTAAAGATAAAATTGATTTTCGTTCCAACTAAAATTAATGTTGCAATAATCAATAGCTCTAGTGACCAAAACATTAATTTAGAAGCCTTAATTTTTTGTAGCATAAATTCCCCTCACTTTATCTAACTTTTACGTATTCTTATTATAATCTATTTGTTTTAAAAAAACTGTTAATTTGATAAACTTATTAAAAGCATAACAAAGGAGATACACAAATGGCAAACTTAATTCATACACAAGATCTTACGTCAAAAGTATATGAAGATGCTAAACGCATTAGACTAGACGTATTTGTTATAGAACAACACGTACCAGAATCGATTGAAATCGCTGATGAAGATCAAGCAATTCATTGTGTATTATATGATGACAACCAGCAGGCTTTAGGTACTGTAAGATTACTTCCTATTGATGAGACAACAATGAAAATCCAACGCATGGCAGTTGCTAAAGATGCTCGTGGAAAAGGAATTGGTATACAACTCATGAACTACGCAGAGCAAGTAGCAACAAAATACCAGGCAAACACACTCATTTTAGGAGCACAACAACACGCGTTAGGTTTCTATCACTCTTTAGGGTATGAGCCTTTTGGGAATCCCTACATCGAAGCAAATATCCAGCACCAAAACATGAAAAAAACGGTATAAAAATAAACAGGATACTTTTTAGTGAAGTTTCCTGTTTTTTTATTCGAATAATTACACTTCTTTAATCGACATCACTTGTTTTTCTTTACTATAATTAATAGATGCTTTTTTTGGTATTGTAAGGATTTTTTTTTCAGGTTCAATGACTTCTCTAATCACTTTTTCTGAGGCAGTTGTTCTTGATTCGTACACTTTCAATAGCATCAAACCAATACACAATACAGCACTTACTAAAAATAGGATAGATAGTTTTTTCTTCACTTAAATACCCTCCTTTATTCATCTTGTAAAAATTATAACATAATTTCTTCAAACAAATTCGTTATTTTTTTCGTTTCAAAATGACAAAAAATAACGAAAGACTTCAAACATTTAAAATCTCTCGCTATTTTTTTGTAGTGCTTATCAAACCCTGAATTTACGAAACACACAGTTATTTCATTTTCTTGATAATTGTTGATACCGTTTATACCAAATATCGACATACTCATCAGAGAAAGGACCTTTTCCTTCATTAATCCAGTCTACTAAAATCTTCACATTTTCTTTAAGAACAATATCAATTTCATTTGGATAGTTCATTAGTTTTCGATGATCTTCATACTCGTCAACATCCAACAAGCGTTTTTCTCCATCAGGAAACACTTTTATGTCCAAATCATAATCAATATACTTTAAAGCCTCCTCATCTAAAACATAAGGTGAGGCAAGATTACAATAGTAGGAAACTCCTTTCTCTCGTATCATAGCAATTATGTTGAACCAATATTTTGTATGGAAATATACAATAGCAGGTTCACGCGTCACCCATCGTCGTCCATCTGACTCTGTCACAAGTGTATGGTCATTCATACCAATTATCGAACATTCACTTGTTTTTAGGACCATTGTGTCGCGCCAAGTTCGATGTAAACTTCCGTCATGCTTGTAACTTTGGATCGTGATAAACTCTCCTTCTTTAGGAACACGCATCACTATCTAATCCTGCTTTCCTTGACAAATTGTGTCAATTTTTCACATGGGTATTAAATTTAACCTTTAACACCAATATCAGAATTATTATAGCATATCTTAGCCTATGATATCACTAATTATTCATACTTTTCTTTAGTAAGTCGACCATCTTTTGCTGTGGTTTTGGAAAAACATACTGATCAAACTCTTCTTGATAGACCCATTTTTGTTTTTCTAACATTTCACGATCTGTGTCTCTCAATAAATCCTCAACTACTAACACATGCCATTTTCTATGACTAAAAATATGTGTCACAATGCCTAAAAGTTGTTTTTCTTTGATGTCTATTTTTTCTTCTTCATACAAGCTCAATTGCTCTGCTACTTGTAACTCTTTTTTTTCAACAGAGTCATAAGATGCCACTAAACGATCATAGTCTTCTTTTGTAACGTCACGCATGGGAAATGTCCACATGTTTGAAAGCAAACCATCTTCTGGTCTTTTCTCCAATAAAAAAGCACCCGTTTTATTTCTAATCACATCTGCCACATAGTAAAGTGGCTTCGCTTTTTCTTTTTTCTTCTTCACTGGATAAGAAGATGCTGTGTCTGTTTTTTTAGCCTCACAATAATGTTTTATTGGACACGTCTCACATGATGGTTTAGTCGGTGTACAAATTGTGGCACCTAAATCCATCAACGCCTGATTAAAATCACCAGGTTCAGTTTGTGACATGGTTTCTCTCACATACTTATCAAAAACTTTTCGTGTTTTAGGTAACGCGATATCATCAGACAAACAAAATAAGCGACTGTATACTCGCATCACGTTTCCATCAATTGCCGGCTCTGGCAACGAAAAAGCAATACTTCCAATCGCTCCACCTGTATAAGGACCTATTCCCTTTAATGATAATATGTCTTCTATCGTCTGTGGCATTTTCCCATCAAACGTTTCGACCATTTCTTTTGCCGCATGTTGCATGTTGCGAACACGAGAGTAATATCCCAAACCTTCCCATGCTTTTAGTAGTTTATCTTCTTCAGCATTTGCCAAATCTTCTATCGTGGGAAACCACTCCATAAACCGATTAAAATATGGAATCACCGTTACGACTTGCGTTTGTTGTAGCATAATCTCAGACACCCATACTCGGTATGGATCTGTCGACTCTCGCCACGGTAAATCTCGTTTTTCATGATGATACCATGCCAACAAATCATCTTGAAAGCTCTCTATCTTCTCTTGCGTCCAAGTTACTTCTTCACTCATCTCTTACTCTAACTCCATCTCTTTTTCTTCTATGTAACGGTTAATATCATCTATAGAAAACCCTTTTTGATACAAACTTTGTTTTATCTTTTGATGTTTCTTACGTGTCTCCACTCTTTCATGTCGATGCCATAATTTATCACCTTGTTTGACTAATAAATCATACTCGTCCTCATCATCATCAAAAGCTAATCCATCTATGACACTAGAGATAACATCCGATTTAAACCCTTTTATAAATAATTGCTGACGAATTTTATTGATACGTTCTTTTTGGCTACTCTTTTGATACTTTCTTGCCATCTTTTCGCCAAGCTTTTGACCTAACTCTAATTGATGCGTGTCATCAAATAAAATAAGTGCTTCATCTATGAAGTCACTTGGCATGCCTTTTTTCATCAAAAATTCTTTGACACCTTGTGGCCCTTTATCAGTCGTACGAATAGCCGTACGAACATAACTTTCAGCAAATATCTTATCATCAAGAAGTGATAAGTCTTTTAATTTATCAATAATTTGTTTGATTTGAAGGTTGTTAATCTCTTGTTTTTTAAGATAATCTTTTATCTCTTTTTCACTACGAAGCTGGTAGCTCAAATAGTTTAGTGCTTTTTGATACCCAATATCAAAACTGGCTTCTTCTTTTACTTGGTTTAATAATTCTTCTGATACTTCACTACCTTTAAGTAGACGATGCTTCACCAGAGAATCCTCAGACAATGGAATCTTTATCCCACTTTTTGTTACCAACAAGTACCCTGTTTTTTCTTTTTTGATGCTTTGAATGACTTCCATTTTCTTTCAGCCCCCTTGCACCTTTTTACTATATCACATTTTAACTAAATTTTATCCCAATAACTATCAAACTCCTCAATAAATTCTTGAATCGTAAGCGATTGATTAAACTGCTGAATCACTAAAAAATAGTCCACTTTCTTTCGACATATAGTTAACTTTTCACTATCAATACTATGACGTTTTTTTCTTGCTTTTGTTAGTTCACTCATTAAGTAATCTCCTTTCCATGAAATAACTTGCTCTAATACGTCAAACGTTTCAGGGAAAAAATATAACATATATTGATTCACAGCTTTGTTTACTCGTTGATTAAACGCCTGACATCCATAATCCAGATCAATCCCTAAAAAATTAGTAAAGTTTACCGTCATTTGTCGTTGACCAATCTTATGAAAATTGGTGATATACATTGGATTAATAAAACTTGTATTTTTTCTCACGGTGCCATTTAGCGGCATAAAGATCAACTGCTTGTCAATCATGGCTTGTTTATAATTTTTTTGCTTAAAGCCATTATATAGTTCGATCGTGTTGTATACCCTTTCAAAAATCCGATTATGAGATTGATTGTACTCACTCATTAGTTCACGTGTTGTGGAGGTCGTTAAAATAGGTAGATGATTAGACATTAATAGCATTGCTTTGTACTTTATGCCCAATTCAGATATATCATGTATAAAATAGACATCACGTGTTAACGACGTGTTTCCTGTCTTCACACAACAAGGTAAAAACTTGTTATATAAATCATCTAGTTTAATCGCATCTCCATGTACTAAATCCTCGTGAATTAAAAGTTTTCTTGCATTGATATCCATGATTATCACTCCTAAGTTTACGTTTTTTAATTACACCTTATATTAACATATTCAAGTTATTTTAAAAGCGTTTTCATACAAAAATAATTAATTTTACGCAGAAAATTCAAATTTTGGTTTTTTCCTGATTGTCAAAAATTATCTATACTCACAGTGGCTAGCCAAATGATAACTTGAAAGGATAATTTTTATGGAAGAGACACTATTTACAACCTATCATTCACTTATCTTAGGCGCATTGAAAAAATACTACATTACCCCATCACACCCAGAGTTTGATGATTATTTGCAGCATGCTCGTATAGAGTTACTACTAACACATCGAGATTATCAAAAACAGCCCGATAACAGAGCTCCCTTTAGACCGTTTGTTTATCAAAAAATCTGTTGGGCGACAGTCGATAAAATCAGAAAAGAACAACGACGATATGACAAAGATATCATAGAAGATACTCAACTAGACTTACTCACTGAGGATAATGATATCTCTTCTTCTTTAGCAACGACCGATTTGTATCATCAACTTGCTCAGACGCTAACTCCTTGCGAAAAAAAGTATTTGGCTGATCGCTTTTTTGACCAACTCACTATGAGCCAAATAGCTGATAAATACAAGGTTTCTAGGAAAACAGTTTATCGCTGGCGAGATGGTGTGAGAAAAAAATATAAAAAATTTGAAAAAAGGGGGTAACACTTTTGATTTGGGAAACGTTTATATAAGTGTAAGGCGCGCAACTTACTAAACTAACAAAAGGACGTGACGAACATGGAAAAAATCTTCGACAGTAAAAAATCAATCTTAACATTCAAAGCAGTAGGTGACGACAAACCACGTAAACAAACATTAGCTAACTTAAAAGAAAGTGCCACTGATGAAAACATTTTAGACTTAGGTGATATCTTCGACTCACTTGCTCCAAAAGATGAACCATTAGAAAGACTGTCAATCGTAAACACTCACCACTACGATATGTAATCAATCAGACAACTATACTAGGAGGACATAACCATGAAAAAATTAAACTTAAACTTTTTAAACGAGGAAAACAAAAAAACAACATTAGTACCAAAAGTAGCCAGTCAAGAACTAACAAAAGATGAAGTAAAAGATGCGATGATGGCTATCTCAGCTTTAGGAATCTTTGAAGCAAACGGCAAACAACTTTATGTGACACCAAAATCAGCACACTATAGTGAAACGATTATTACAGAGTTGTTCTAACAATTTAGGCGACGTTTACCACAAACGTCGTCTTTTCTTATATCAGAAAGGAGTTTTTATATGCTAAAAGTTATTGACTTATCAAACCACCAACGAGGAATGTCACTTGGTGCACTAAAAGCAGATGCCTTTATCTTCAAAGCAACAGAAGGCACTTATTTTATTGATGATACATGTGACACCTTTGTCCAACAAGCCAAAAAATTAAACAAGCCTTATGGTGTGTATCATTTTTTAGATCAAAATGATGTCATCAAACAAGCTGACTTTTTCTTAACGCATATCAAAGGCTATATAGGTGAAGCTATCTTAGTTCTTGATTATGAAGAGTATGGCAAACAAGGGGCACAAAAAGCCAAAGAATTTTTAGATTATGTCTACAAACAAACTGGCGTAAAACCTCTCATCTATATGAATGAAAGTGATGCCAACTCTGATGATTGGTTGGATGTGGTAGCGGGTGATTATGGTTTATGGGTCGCCAAATACTCTCACAACACACCTGTCGTTAAACAATGGCCAAGCTATGCTATGTGGCAATATACTAGTACACCTGTTGATATAAGTCATTTTTACGGAGATAAACTTGCTTGGCAACAATATGCTGCACCAAAAAAGACCATCACCCAACAAAAGGACGCTTATCACACAACAGGAACTCGATTTGAAGCATTAAGAACACTCGTCATTCAAGCAGATGAATCATTTAAAAAAGCATCTGGCATGCACTTTTCCAAAAGTACTGTCTTTGATATTGAGCAAATTTGCCACACCAAAACAACAACGCATGCTTGTATACTCTATAATCATCGCAAGGTATTTGTTACACTTCACAAGGATTATGTTAGAAAGATAGATTAGGATAAAAATAACCCTCCACGAGAAATCAAATTGACTTCTTGTGGGGGAGTTTGTTTATTTGGCTCTATAATTTCTACTGTTGGTAACAAAAGTTACCGGCAGTTTTTTTGGGCTCTATAATTTCTACTGTTGGTAACGAAAGTTACCGGCCGTTTTTAGTACACAAAAACATGTGTTATCCGTTAGAATGAAATTGCGAAACAACAATCTAAGGAGGATACCACATGTCATACTCACAGACTATCAAAGATATCTTAAATATACTAGACCTAAATATTATTTTTAATGAAAATTGTTTGTTTACTAGGAAAATAAAGGGAGTTTTCTCTAGAGTATTTGAAGGTTTTTTAGATGAAACACCAGAATGTTGTCCTCATTGCGAAGAAAAGGATACACACATTATTAAGTGGGGATATACTGCTAGTTTAATTAAAGTTCCTGCTATTTCTGAATACGTTACATATGTTCAATTAAAGAAACGTCGTTTCTTGTGCAAAGATTGTAAATCGACATTTGTTTTAGATACGCCTTTTGTTTCTAGAAACAATTCTATTTCTAACAATTTAAAACGTCTTGTTGCTAAAAAACTAACTTCTAAACAATCTATGAGTGACATTTCAAAACAAGCAAACGTTTCTACTTCAACTGTTTATCGGGTACTTAAAGAATGGTATCAACCCATTCAGAAATATAGTTATTCCTTACCAGCTGTTCTTTGTTTTGATGAGTTTAAATCTGTCAAAAAAGTAGCTGGATCTATGAGTTTTATTATGATAGATGGTGACACTAAGGAGTTAATTGATATTTTACCTGATCGAAGATTACCTAAGATCGAGAAATACTTTAACGGATTCTCTTTATCTAACAGAGAACAAGTGAAGTATGTTGTTTCTGATATTTATCAACCCTACATCATCTTAACTAAGAGACTTTTTCCTAATGCTAAAGTCGTTTTAGATAAATTTCATCTAGTTCAACACATTGGTAGAGCTTTTCAAAAAATACGAATTAGAATAATGAATCAATTAAAGCATAAAAATAATGGAATTATTTATAGACGAATAAAAAAATATTGGAAATTACTTCAAAAAAGTTATGGCAAACTAGACTTTATTCAACAACAATGGCACTCTTCATTTAAAACGTATCTTTCTGAAAAAGAATTACTTGAACGCCTACTTACTTACAATGCTGAACTTACAGATGCTTATAATATTTATCAACAGATTTTAAGAGCTTTTCAAACAAAAGATTATTCTTTATTTGTAGATTTAATCAATCAAAAAACTCTTTTTCAAGAGTATATACCTGTTTTTAAAACATTTAGAAAGTATCAAGAAGAAATAAAAAATACTTTTGAAACATCGTATTCAAACGGTCCTTTAGAATGTATGAACAATCATATTAAAGTCATTAAGTGTAATGCCTATGGCATGAGAAGTTTTTATAATTTCAAATTACGAATAGCAATTTGTTTAAAAAAATCTGTATTCAAGACACCAAAAAAGATCTAGAAAACATGTTGTTTTCTAGATCCTAAATTCTAACGTTTTAACTCTTACCAACAGTAGTTGACAAAGAGCCGTTTATTTAAATAAAGGTAACTCTTCAACTTTTAATCCAAAATATTTTTTAATTTCATTCACAATACGTTTACTTGCCAATCCATCACCATAAGGATTTTTTGCATTTGACATTTTTTTGTAAGTTTCTTCGTTAGATAATAATTCAATCATATTTTCTTTTACAATGTCATAATCTGTTCCGATTAGTTTTAATGTTCCTGCTTCTACACCTTCTGGACGTTCGGTTGTATCTCTCAGTACAAGAACTGGAACATTAAATGATGGTGCTTCTTCTTGAACACCACCGGAATCACTCATAATAAAGTAACTTCTATATGAGAAATTATGAAAATCAAATACATCTAGTGGCTCAATCAAATGAATACGTTCATGATTTCCTAAAACGTCATTGGCTAATTCTTTTACCTTAGGGTTAAGGTGTACTGGATAAACCAAATGAATGTCTTCATATTTGTCTACAACTTCTCTTGCTGCTGTAAAGACCTCTCTCATAGGTTGGCCTAGATTTTCACGGCGATGCATTGTCATTAAAATTAATTTGTCATCTTCACCAATATTTTTTAATGCATCGTGGTTGTAATTATCTTCAACTGTTTCACTTAATGCATCAATCACTGTGTTACCAGTAATTGAAACTTTAGCTGAATCTTTTCCTTCATTAATTAAGTTATTTGCACTATTTTGAGTTGGTGCAAAATATAAATCACTTAATACATCAATCATCTGTCTATTTGCTTCTTCTGGAAATGGTGACGAAATATTCCATGTTCTAAGCCCTGCTTCCACATGTCCTACTTTCACTTGATTATAAAATCCAGCTAGACTTGCCGCATAAGCTGTTGTTGTATCACCATGAACTAATACAATATCTGGTTTTTCTTCTTTGATTACTGCATCTAATTTTACTAATGCACGACTTGTAATATCTGATAGTGTTTGATTTGCTTGCATGATATTTAAATCGTAATCAGGTTTTATTTTAAATATCTCTAGAACTTGGTCCAACATTTCTCTGTGCTGTGCTGTAACGACAACAATTGATTCTAAATCCTCATGTTTTTCTATCTCTAAAACAAGAGGAGCCATCTTGATTGCTTCTGGTCTTGTACCAAAAACTGACATAACCTTAACTTTTTTCAATTATATTCTCCTTAAAAGTTAATCTTGATTAAATATATCTCTTGTATAAATTTTATCCAATGAATCTGCTAATTCTTTTTCGATACGATTTGTTACGATAACTTCTGATACTTTTTTAAATTCATCTAAATCAGTATAGACTTTTGAATTAAAAAATGTGTCTTCTTTTAATGTTGGCTCATAAACAATCACTTCTATTCCCTTAGCTTTTAATCGTTTCATAATGCCTTGGATAGATGAATATCTAAAATTATCAGAGTTAGCTTTCATCGTTAAACGATAGATACCAACAACTTTTGGTTGTTTAGCAATGATTTGGTCAGCGATAAAATCTTTTCGCGTTCTATTGGCTTCAACGATTGCCCCAATAATATTATTAGGTACTTGGTCATAATTAGCCAATAATTGTTTGGTGTCTTTTGGTAAGCAATAACCACCATAACCAAATGAAGGATTATTGTAATGACTTCCTATACGAGGATCTAAACCAACACCTTCGATGATCTGTTTAGTGTCTAGCCCTCTCACTTCTGCATAGGTATCTAACTCATTAAAGTATGACACCCTTAAAGCAAGGTATGTATTTGAAAATAGTTTAATTGCTTCAGCTTCTGTTGAATCAGTTAGCAGTACAGGTACATCCTCTTCATAAGAATTATCTAACAGTACGTTAGCAAATACTTCAGCTCTATCACTTCTCTCACCCACTATAATTCTTGATGGATGTAAGTTGTCATACAAGGCTTTTCCTTCACGTAAAAACTCTGGTGAGAAAATAATATTTTCTGTGTTGTATTTTTCTTTTAGCCCTTTTGTATACCCTACAGGAACGGTCGATTTTATAATAAAGATAGTATCTGGATTGATTGCTAATCCTTTTTCTATCACACTTTCAACTGTTGATGTATTAAAATAATTTTTCTTTTCATCATAATCTGTTGGTGTTGCAATGATACAATACTCACCATGATTGATTGCCTTATCAAAATCTGTTGTAAATTCTATAGATAGAGATTTGTCTGTTAAGAATTCCTCAATTTCATTATCTACTAATGGTGAGATTCCTTTGTTCAATAATTCAATCTTTTCATCTACTATATCATATGCTATTACATCATTATTTTGTGATAATAATAATGCATTAGCTAAACCAACATAACCTAAACCTACAACTGAGACTTTCATTTAATTCCCTCCAAAAGATGCTGTAATGCTGTTTTCCACGAAATTATTTCATATCCAGTTGATTTTGCTTTTTCTAAATCCATAATTGAATACTCTGGTCTTTTTGCTTTAGTAATGAATTGATCAGATGTCACAGGGGAAATAGTTACATTATCATCTTGTAATATTTCTTGTGCAAATTCATACCATGTGCATGTATCATCATTAGAAAAATGATAAGTTCCATATTCACAATTATTTTGTACTAAATATGTCATAAATTCTGCTAAACTTTTTGTCCAGGTTGGTCTGCCTACTTGATCATTTACTACCATTAATTTGTCATTGGTTTTAGCCAGCTTTTTCATTGTATAGACAAAATTATTTCCATATTCACCAAAAACCCAAGATGTCCTTATAATATAGTAATTGTTTAAAATATCCTGAACCGCTTGTTCTCCTAATAATTTTGTTTTTCCGTATTCATTAATTGGTGATGTTTTATCTGTTTCAATGTATGGAACTTCCCTTGCTTTTCCATCAAATACATAGTCAGTACTGATATAAACCAATGTAGCACCAACTTCTTTACATGCTTGAGCAACATTTTTAGTACCGTCCACGTTTACAAGATAATTCATCTCTTTTCCTTCATCTTCAGCTAAGTCAACTGCTGTATAGGCTGCACAATGATAAACTACTGAGGGCTTAATATCTTTAATAATAGAAAGTGTCTTATCAAAGTCTGTAATATCCATCTCTTGACTATCATAAGCAATAAAATCAATATTTTGTTGTTTTAGAAGATTAGTTAACTCTCTACCTAATTGGCCCTTTGCACCTGTAATTAATACAGTCACTACAATTCCTCCTGTCCAATCTATAGAACTAGTTTAATTTTGCTTTTTCTTGCAATGGTCTCCACCATGATTCATTTGCTAAATACCAATCTATTGTTTCCACAATACCTGTTTCAAATGTATATTTAGGTTTCCATCCTAACTCAGTTTCTAATTTCGTAGGGTCAATTGCATATCTTTTATCATGGCCTAATCTGTCTTCAACATATACTTTTAAATCAGGAGACACTTGTAGTTTGTCAATGATAATATCTACTATTTCATTATTAGTTCGTTCATTATGTCCACCAACGTTATATACTTCACCTTTTTTACCCTTATGAAGGACTAAATCTATTGCTTGACAATGATCATAAACATGTAACCAGTCCCTTACATTCATGCCATCACCATATATTGGTAAATTTTTCCCATCTAATGCATTAGAAATCATTAATGGAATTAACTTTTCAGGAAAATGATATGGTCCATAATTATTTGAACATCTAGTAATATTTACATTCATATCATATGTTTCATAGTATGAACGAACTAATAAATCAGCACTTGTTTTGCTAGCAGAATAAGGACTATTTGGTGCTAATGGCGTTTCCTCCGTAAAGTATCCTGTAGAACCTAGACTTCCATAAACTTCATCTGTTGATACTTGTAAATATTTTTGTATTTCATATTTTTTTGCTACATCTAATAAGGCTAATGTTCCCTGTACGTTTGTCTCTACGAAGATAGATGGATTTAATATACTTCTATCCACGTGTGATTCTGCAGCAAAATTTACAAACGCATCAATTGAATATTTTTCTACTAAATAACTAACTAACTCTCTATTAGTTATATTTCCTTTAACAAAAATATGTCTTGGATTATCAATGACATCATCCAGATTATGGATATTACCAGCATATGTTAGTAAGTCAAGATTTATAATAATGTAATCAGGATGTTTATCTAACATATAATGTACAAAATTACTACCTATAAAACCTGCTCCACCTGTAACTAAAATATTTTTCATATTATACTTCACCCCATACAAAATTATTTTCAGCATCATTTAGAGTAGGATGATTTTTATCCTTTTCAGATAATACTGTTGCATTCATTGGCCATTCGATACCAATACTAGGGTCGTCATAAGCAATCCCTCTATCATGCTCAGGTGAATACAATTCGTCTACTTTATATTGAATATTTACATCCGGAGTAAGTGTACAAAAACCATGTGCAAATCCTTTTGGTACAAGCAACTGTCTGTGATTGTACTCGCTTAAAATATATCCTTCCCATTGTCCATAAGTTGGAGAACCTTTTCTCATATCTACTAAGACATCATATATTACCCCTGTAGTACAACGAACTAACTTAGTTTGTGCCTTTGGAGGTAGTTGATAATGCATACCACGTAACGTTCCAACCTCAACTGAAAGTGAGTGGTTATCTTGTATAAAATCATTTGTAATTCCTATTTCAGAAAATTTTTCTTTATTATAAGATTCTGTAAAAAATCCGCGATTATCTCCAAAAACGGGTGTCTCTATAATTTTAACATCCTGTAATTTTGTATTAAAAATCTTCACCTATATACCTCCAAAATAAAATTAATCTTCATATAACCTTTTTAAGTATTGGCCATATTGATTTTTCAATAATGGTTTCGCTAAAACCTTTAATTCTTCTTTTGTTATATATCCCATGCGATAAGCAATTTCTTCTAAGCAAGCAACTTTTAGATTTTGTCGTTTCTCTATCGTTTCAATAAATGTCGAAGCTTCTAATAGTGACTCATGTGTTCCTGTGTCTAACCATGCAAACCCTCGCCCCATTAATTCAACTTCTAATTCATTGAGTCGTAGGTATTCCTTATTAACATCCGTAATTTCTAATTCTCCACGATCTGACGGTTTTATATTTTTCGCTATATCTACTACTCTATTATCATAAAAATAAAGTCCCGTAACTGCATAATTAGATTTTGGTTTTTCTGGTTTTTCTTCGATAGAGATTGCTCTCATATTGTCGTCAAATTCAACTACTCCAAATCTTTCAGGATCATTTACATGGTAACCAAATACTGTTGCGCCTGATTCTTTTTGTGCTGAACGTTGTAATATTTTTGATAGTCCACTTCCATAATAAATATTATCACCTAATATCAGACAAACAGAATCCTCACCTATAAAATCTTCTCCTATGATAAAGGATTGCGCTAAGCCATCAGGACTTTCTTGAATAGCGTATTCAATATTGATACCTAAATCATGCCCATCTCCTAATAGCTCCTCGAATCTAGGTGTATCTGTTGGTGTTGATATAATTAAAATATCTTTAATTCCTGCTAACATAAGACTAGACAATGGATAATATATCATTGGCTTATCATATATAGGCATTAACTGTTTTGATACTGATTTAGTAAGTGGATATAGTCTCGTTCCACTTCCTCCTGCTAAAATTATACCTTTATAAATTTTTTTCTCCTCCCAACGAATAATAAAACAATTATATAAACTAAATAAAAAATAAAAGCATGCCACAATACAAATGTTTGATTCAATCCTATGAAAAACAATGTAGAAAAAATTAATATAAAATCCATAGTCATAACACCAGATATATTCAATGACCCTCTCAAAATTGTTGACGAATACATAGACTTAAATCCTATAGAAAACAATAAACCAAATAACATTATATCAACACTATTAAACAAATAATAAGTAATACCATTTATAATAAAAGAAAGTATAAATGAAATAAAGTTTATTTTAAACATTTTTTTTTCTTGTCTTTCTGCTTTTAAAAAAGAATTTGTTAAAATCAAAGTTATCGACTCAAAGATACATATGGGAAATAAAAAGACCATGTATTTTATACTTTCTAAGTAGTTAGGTAGCCATAAACTAACGAAAGCACTTACAGGGTAATAAAAAATTAGTATTAAACACATTATAATTGAAAAAATATTATAACTTTTAATATAGATGCATGCATAATTATTCGAATTCATTTTTTTCAAAAATGGAAAGACTACAACACCAATAGCATTGATAAACACCATGAAAAAACTTATCAAACTTAACCCTAATGATACTTTACCAAATATTTCTATACTCCATTTATTCTTTATCATTATTCTTGAAACACTCATAATTAATTGACTGGCTATATTTGATAAAAATAAACTAATTCCTATCAAAAAATGCCCTTTTATAATTCTCAAAATACCAATATCAAAGTTAGTTTTTATTACTAAGATGTCTCTAGATAAAAGTAATGTATAAATAAATCCAACCAACTTTGATAATATATCTAATATTATCAGACCTTTGTAATCATTATATCCATTTGATAGTAGTATAGTAACGATAGTAGCATATACAAATCTATCTAAAAGTATTGATTTACTATACCTCTTTATTTCATCTATACTTTGAAAAAGATATTGTAAAAAACCTCTAGATACTGTAAGAAAAGTTGCAATAGCGAACATTTGGAATATAAACCTCTCATTTGTACTATCAGCAAAAAAAGTTCCAAAAGAAAATAAAAGAAAAGATGCACTTAAAGCATATAATAAGAATAATTTATACTCTAATGTAATATCATTACTATTAATTGATTGACTGTCTTTTCCTCCATAGTCTAAATATACGCCTTCTACCCACCCAAGATTTACAAAACCTGAAAAAGTTGTATAGAATACATAAAGTTGCCAATAGCCATAACTAGTAATACCCAATGCTTTGGGAACAATTAGCACTAACAATAAAGAAATCAAAAGGTTTATTCCATTTGAAAAAATGGAATGCCCCATATTAATAAACAAACTCTTTAATCTAATTATTTTTATCGACTCCTCTCATTAATGATTCAATCAAATCAATAGAGATATCTTTTTCATATAAATATTGGATATTGTCTGAAATCCATTTCTCAGAAATTGATGAATAATTAAAATTTTCTAGTATATTACATATTTCATTTGAGAATCTATATTTAATAATCCTATTAGTGGTAGCGATAGAATAGGCAGGTATATCTTTTGTTATAGTACTTCCTGCAGCAATAATAGCTCCATTTCCTATTTTTACACCTGAAGTAATTAAGACATTTCTCCCTATCCAAACATCATCACCAACTAATATAGCTCCTTTAGAAGTATTATCTATAAAATTTGTATCATTTTTTATATAGTTTATTAAAAATGGATAATTAAACAATAAATATGGATGGTGTTCTCCACCCAATAAAAATTCAACATTATCAGATATCGAACAAAAGGAACCTATAACTAGGTTTTCATCTGGATTATTATACATGATAACTTTTAATTTTCCATAGGTTCCTTTCCCAACAGAAACCTTATTAGGATTAAAATAGTTAATAGCTTCTGTAAAATTATCTTTATTTTGTTTTCTCCATTTAAACTGAAATACCATTAGTTTTATACTTTTATTTAGACGTAACATTACTTTTTTTATAAAAAAAATTATCATGATTTTCTCCTTTCACGAAATGAGTAACTCAAATACACCCCAAAAAGGTAAAAGAAAATAATTGGATATTCCCATCCTGACATTGTTTCTGATTGATAACCAGTTATCAATGAAAACAATCCATATTCGAATAATATTAGCACTAACCAACTACTTTTCCTTGTAAAAAGCCCCTTAATTGTCATATAAATATATGGCGAATATTGAATTAAACTAAAAAGAAAACCATAATTGTACATAGAAAATAGATAATCATTATCTAATACTTTCATTGTGCCAGGTCCCATACCTAGTAAGTATTTTGTAGACTTTTGATAAGAATCAAATTTCATGCTGGCTTCCAGCCACATTTCCTGACGAAGAGAAAAGGAATTAACACTTGATAAATTCTTAGTTGTAAATACAGAAAATATTTGTCCCATATATGGAAAATATTCTTGATAACGATATAAAAATAAAAATAAAGTCGATACTGAAATAACTCCCATAATAATAATAAAGGGAAATTTGGTTATAAGAAAGACTATATCTTTTTTTTGTTGCTTTAGCAGAACAACGAACTGAGCAGCAAAAAATACTAATAAACTAACCCTCGAACCTGATAAAAATACTAATATAAGGCAAATAAATATTTTAAGAATTCTTTTTTTTAAATTAGATTCTAGTAATAAAAATAGTATGCTAAATTGAATTATTACCCACCCAAATAGATTTGGATTACCAAAAGTGCCTGCAACTCTTACTAATGTTCCAAGAGGCAGTGTTTTATTCATACTATAAAAATAGTGAAATACTCTGATATCAAACAATTGAGTAATAACAATAGCAATCTCAACTACTAATACTAGATTAATAGTTCTCAAAATCGATGTTTTAAACTTTTCAATATCTTTATTATAAAAGTCTATATATCCATAAATGAATGCTAGTAGTATGAACCCCACTCTCATAATATATGATAAACTTGAAATAGCTGTATTGTTTACTAAAATACTAATACTAGAAAGTAGGATTAATGCTATAAATGATATGAAAATTAAGATAAACCGTAAATCTATATTTACTTTTTTATACTTCTTAGTTAAGATAATCATTACCAATATCATTGCGATTATTGGATAAGATAGTTTAGACCCTGCATCAAATGGCGGTCTTGGCACTAAGCAGAAGATTAATAAAAGAATGTTTAATTTTTTAATCATATTGACTATTCCTTATTTCTTCTAACATCCCATTTTTCCCATCACTTTCAGGTTCTAAGAACATACCTTCGGACCATTCATTCCAAGCATTTATAAATAAATAATCATCGTCCAATCCCAACTTTTGTATATCTTTTATATATCTATAAAGCTGATTTTCTTCATCATTTTTCACAACAACATATCCTCTTCTAACGTGTCTTGGCGTAGAATCCCAACCAGTAAAAACACTAAAATAAATTTTTTTATCTATTTTTTTTGTATATAATTTTGCTATATCAATACTTTTAGTAACCAAACGTTCATATTTATATTTTGTTACAAAATACAAATAATTTTTTTTATACTTTGAAGAAATGTACCTTTGAATCTTCTTTAATTTCGGTTCAGCACTCAAAACAACAGCAGGTTCTCTTACCGTAATTGCGTCTGACAGATCACTTGATACCGTAGATTTTATGTTATTCATTGATTCTATTATGTAAATACCAGAGAAACCTTCTTTTATGCATCGATCATTATAATAAGCTATTCTTTTGTCTAAATCATCTATGGTATTAGCAGAATATAACATAAATACAGGCTTATTATCTTTTTTTATATACCTGTCATCTTTGAAAAAATTAAGTAAATAAGTAATATGTTCGTCCCATTCGTCTTCATGTCCGTATTCTTGTTTTATTAATAGTTCATTTGTTCCATTCCATGTTTTTTTCCATGAATGGTTTGCCCAACAAAACATAAATTTTTGAGGTATATCAACCCAGTTCAGAAGATTTTCAGCTGGTTTTTCTAAAATTTTACGTCCCGAAAACCAATAATGGTAATAACAGAAACCGTATATTCCATTTTCCTTACTTAAATTTGTTTGCCATTCTACGGTTTCTTTATTAAGTAAATTATAATACTTTAATGGTTTTTTAGGCTGATTATGTTTTTTGAAAAGAGGCTTGGCGCTCTTTACATTTGTCCATTCAGTAAAGCCTTCCCCCCACCACTCATTATTTTCTTCAGTTTCATGAAATTGTGGTAAAAAATATGCAATATTCTTCATAATTAAAGATTTTCCGCTCCTTCCCTCATTATCTTATAAACATCTTTAAATTTAAAATTATTTTTTTTATATAGATCTCTATGTCGTAATAAAAACTGAATAATTAAAATTCTATAATTATATGGCATTAATGATTTAAATAATGCTCCTCTATCATAAAAATAAGAGTACGTATATCCTTCAAACCAAGAGGATACATAGTTATTAACTATAGCTATTGTTTCAGTACTTGAATATACTTTAAGACGCTTATTTAAAATAGACCATATAAATAAAGAATCCTCTCCCGATCCATAACGGGTACCACCACCAAATAGTAAAGAAAAATATATATTGTTCTTAATTATAGACTCTCGTTTGAAAGTAAAGGTTACAGTACCATATTTCAAACAATTATAATGACGTACTCTACCATTTCTAGTTACATTATTTCTCACACCTTCATTTGATTTTACTAAAGAATTAAATAATATCATATCTGCCATAGGTTTTAAATCATACTGTTTCTTTATGATTTCTAAATAGTTATCTTTATATATCATATCATCATCAGACATAATACATATATCCGCACTAGATCTCATTAAAGCATTGTTTCTACTTAACCCCACACCCTTTTCCTTAAAAGAAAAACATCTCACCTTAGACTTACCGACTTTAAACTCAAAAAAAGAATTTTTATCACATTGATTAATAAAAATTGCATCTGTTTTAATATTCATTTTTCTATATAAATCATAAAAATCTAAACAATTCATTGTAGATATTAACATCTCAACTTTAATCACTTTAGTATTCCTTTCTCTTATAATATGATATAATTTTATTTTTAATACCTTTACATACCCAGTAATTTATTAAATATGTAGATTTTAACAAAGATATTTTTTCATGATTCCTATATATGTACCAATGATACTTAAGTAGTGTTTTCTTACTACTAGATAAACTTCCTTCAACAATTCGATGGTATGATAATTCTTCTTCTAAACAATATAAGTATGTTGATGATTTTATAACTTGTAACCACATTAAATAATCATTTCTTTTTTTTATATTTGAAATATAAAATTTGCCCAGTTTTTTTGAATCATACACAACCGTTGAATTTCCAGGACAATTTTTCAGTAGGCCAAAATAGTCCACTCTTTCATCATATAATACCAGTTGACCCAAATCTCTATTATTCTCATCAATTTTCCCATAATAAGTACAAGAAAAATTAATATTATTACGTTGCATCCAACTAATCTGTTTTTCCAATTTATTATTTTTCCACATATCATCACTATCTAAAAAAGAAATATAATCTCCACTGGCCTTTTCAATTGCAAAATTTCTTGCACTTGCAGCTCCCTGATTTGTAGATAGTTGATATGCTTTTATTCGTTTATCTAACTTAGAGTACTTAGTAATGATTGAAAATGTGTTATCAGTGGAACAGTCGTCACATATCAATAATTCCCAACTCTTATAAGTTTGGTTCAAAACACTTTCTATAGAAATATGCAGATACTTTTCTGCGTTATAAGCTGGCATTATAATAGAAACTAATGACTCTTCCATGACTACTCTCTCTCCAATTCTGATAATACAATAGTTTTTTTTAGCGTCGTAAAAAAATGGTTTTGTTTTTTTTCTTCATACACCAAGTTACCAAATGCTTTATTGGTTAAATCTCCAATTTTACCTGGCACATAAGATAGTAAGTATACTGACCAATTCATAAAGCTAAATAGTTTAATATTCTTTCCATGTGCCTGTGCAATTTCTTTTACAATATGACTTGTTCTAACATACTCATTATTCTGAGGATAGAAAACACCTTCTTTAGATTTATCTATCAATTCTTTCAGAAATAGATTCAAATTACCTACATAAAGCATCGAGCGTTCATTGGGTATATCAGGAAAAACTGGCAAGCTTAACGCAATTTTCCGTAGCATTGGATAATTACCTTTACTACCTGGACCATAAATCATTGGTGGTCTAACTATAGATAAAATAAATTTTTCTGTCATTAGTTTTTTCAACTTGATTTCTGCTTGAAGCTTACTATCTCCATAAAAATTTGAAGGTGTAGGGACTGTATCAGGAGTAATAACTCTTTTTTTTCTAATACTAACATCTTCACCATAAACAATGATTGAACTCATGTAGATAAACTGAGATGATTTTTCACCTCTATCAATCTTGTATTTATTTGCCACATCATATGACAAATCACAATTAACATCATAGTATCTTTTCTTTTCTTCTTCACTGACTTTACCAACATCAGCATGTGCTATCCCTGCTACATGTAACACAACATCATACACAGAAAAGTCCTGAGTCTTCCAGTCCTCTCCTCTAACAGAGATAGTGTCGACTTGATACTCAGGATTATCTTTTATATAAGAAGCAAAGGAGGTACCAATATAACTTGTTTTTCCAGTAATAAGTATACGTTTCATGGTTACTCCTCCTCTACATTTGTTTTAATCCCTGTTCCACCTTCAACAACTCCGTCTGACTTAAATACTGATACAATCGTGCCAAAAAAACACTTAACATCCATCCAAAATGATTCATGCTCTACATAGTATCTGTCTAATGATGCTTTTATATCAATTTCTAATTCATCACGACCATTGATTTGAGCCCAACCTGTTAAACCAGGACGAATGTCATTTGCTCCATACTTGTCTCTTTCTTCTATCAAATCTTCTTGATTCCACAAAGCTGGTCTAGGACCTATGATTGCCATATCACCTTTTAAAATATTAAATAATTGCGGTAGCTCATCTAAGCTAGTCTTTCTTAAAAATTTCCCAACTCTTGTAATAAATTCATCTGGATTTTTTAATAGGTGAGTGGGCATTTCTTTTGGTGTATCAATTTTCATGGTACGAAATTTATATATTGAAAATAGTTTTTTATTTTTCCCAACTCTTTTTTGAGTAAAAACAACCGGCCCTTTTGAATCAACTTTTATTGCGATTACTAGTATCAGTAGCAGTGGGGATAAAACAATAATCCCCACTAATGACAGAATAAAATCGATGATTCGTTTTAAAAAATTAGTATACATACCTTTATTCCTCACTTGATTGATTAGCAAATAGTACCAACTCTTTTGCTAACTCTGTATAGTCTTCTGGCAACTCGTCCAGTTTTTTCATCACTTCATCATAGGTAAATCCATTGACATTTCCTACGAAGATTTTTTCATGAACTTGTTCTTTCGAACGTTCTTTATCGACTAGTAACTCTTCGTAAAGTTTCTCGCCTGGTCTGATACCACTCTCTACTATTTGGATTTCATTTTCACTATACCCACTCAACTTGATAACTTTTTTAGCTAAATCAACTATCTTCACTGGTTCTCCCATGTCTAAAATAAAGATTTCGCCACCTTTTGCTAAAGCACCTGATTGAATAACCAAACGGCTCGCTTCTGGTATGGTCATGAAGTAGCGTGTCATACGAAAATCCGTCACAGTTACTGGTCCACCTTTTGCGACTTGTTCTTTAAAGAGTGGGACCACACTTCCTCGACTGCCTAATACATTACCAAAACGAACGGCAGAGAATTTTGTTTTTCCTTTGCCATTTAGACCGGTCACGATCATCTCAGCAATGCGTTTAGTTGATCCCATCACATTTGGTGGTTTGACTGCTTTATCTGTTGATACCATGACAAAGCTATCAACATCATTAGCTAAAGCAGCTTCAGCCACGTTTTTTGTACCATAAATATTATTTTTTAACGCTTCTGATGGGTTGTACTCCATCAAAGGGACATGCTTATGAGCGGCAGCATGATAGACTATTGACGGTTTGTGTTCATGAATCACATCAAACATTCGTTTAGCATCTCTTACGTCCGCTATCGCTGGCACTATTTCAGTAATTTTATCCGCATACTTTTGTCGTAATTCTTTTTCTATTAAATAAATCGAGTTTTCACCATGCCCCAGTAGTACGAGTTTTTTGGGTGAAAATGCCATGACTTGTCGGCAGATTTCTGATCCAATCGAGCCACCTGCCCCTGTGACAAGGATGGTTTCATTGGTTAGTTGTGTTTTGATAGCATCCATATCAAGTTTGACTTCATCACGTCCGAGTAAATCAACGACATCAATCTCGCGAAGTTTTGTGACGGCAACCTCGCCCATCGCCAACTCTTCAATTGACGGAATCGAGTTGATAGTGACATCCAAATCACGTGTCACATCAAGTAGATGCTCATACTGACTAGCTGTCATCGACGGAATCGCCACCGTCAACACTTTGACCTCATAGTCTTTAACTAGCATTGGTAAGTCATCAATTGATCCAACGACTTTTAAACCAGATAGGTAAGTATTTTTTTTATTAATATCATCATCTATAAACCCTTTAAAGTTCAATCCTAACTGTCCAGATTTATACTTCACGGTATTGTAAAGTAGCTCGCCACCGTCTCCCGCACCAATAATAAAAGCATTGTCACATGTTTTGTTTCCTTTATTATTGTACATATGTAAGCAATCAACAATCCAGCGCCATACAATACGAGAACTAATAATTATCAATAAAACCATAAAGTACGACAATAGTAATTGTAAGTGGACAGTATCTAAAGAAATATAAAATCCCAACATAATATACTCTAATGCACTTGATGCACTGACCGCAAAAAATATCGAGACGAGAGCATTTATACTCGTATACCTAGTTAACCTATTAAATACTTTAAAAAACGTACCAAATACTAAATACAATGCAACTTGTAGCCCTATCACTTTTGGCGAGATAGGGTCATTTAAATCATATACGAAATTAGTATACATATTAACTAATATATTAGTTAATATGATGATACTAGTGTCTACGCCGATTAATATAAACATCTTTACTTTACGACTCACAACAAAACCCACCTAACTTTTTTAAGAGAATACCCAATGTTTTTTACTATAATGAATGGGTTCTACTTTTACTTTTTCACCATTGACAATGTCTTTTGTGATTTGTTCAAAAGCATTCCTTTTTTCTTTTCCAAACTCTTTTTCTAATAACTCGTATGCTTGCTTGGTATAAAACCCTCGAGACGATACATTGTGTGCATCTGACGAGAGCATATGTGCTTGATTGTTCTTAATCATTTGTTTAGTGACACGCTGAATTTTTTTTCCAAATTGGCCGATATAACTGCCATTAGTTATCTGTGTGAGACATCCCATCTCAATGAACGGATCCAAACGTTTAGGCTGCTCTAAAAACATATTATTTCGCTCTGGATGAACGATGATTGGCTGATGACCATTGCGACAAAGCTCTGATAACACGTCATGCGAATACTCTGGCACTGTAGAAAAAGGGAATTCTATCAATAGATAGGTGTCATTTAAATCTGCAAATAATAATTCACCATTTAACATTCGTCGAGATAAATCCGCAGAAATACGTATTTCTTGTCCTTCAAATAGTGTCAGTGGGATCTTTTGTTCGTCAAGCACTGTCTGTAAATTGGCGACGGATGAGATGATATCATTTTTTTTGTTTAAGTACTTTCCATTATTATAGTGAGGCGTACAAAGTATATGAGAAATACCTTCTGACACTGCTGCTCTTGCCATAAATAATGAATCTTCTATTGTCTGAGCGCCGTCATCTATTCCTGGTAATATATGACAATGTAAATCAACAAACACTGTACGTTTCCTCCTCTTTAAGTATAATAATAGTCTGTGTAACTTGAATCATTTTCAGAAAAATAAATGCATCCCATAATGTTAGCGTCTACTTTTTCTAGTAATTCAATAGTTCGTTTAAGTTGCTTTTTATCAGTGACATTATTTCTAACAACGATTGCGACACCATCTAATTCCCCAGCAACTAACTGGACATCTGTAACCGTTGAAGCTGGTGGCATATCAAAAACGACAAAATCATACAGATTTTCTAATACGTTAATGAGTTTTTTCATTCTCGCACTTGCCAAAAGTTCAGACGGATTCGGTGCTTTAACACCACTTGTTATGACATCTAAATAAGGGATATTACTTTCTTGAACAATTTCTCCTACTGATAGTTGTTTCACACTTAATATATTGCTTAACCCCATTGTATTATTTAACTCAAACGTCATATGAGCGGTTGGACGTCGCATATCCGCATCAACTAATAATGTTTTCATTCCTAATTTAGCAAACATGACAGCTAAATTGGCAGCTGTTGTTGATTTACCTTCACTTGGTGCTGCCGATGTTATAGCTATACTTTTTGTACGAACATCAAAATTTTGCATGCATAATATTCGTACGAATGGTTCTAAATTGTTCCGAAATTGGTGAATTAGGTTCTATGACTGTAAAAAGCGTCGATGGTTTTGACGCTTCTAATTTACTATGTTTTGTTTTGTTCTTTTTTTTTACTTGTTGGCTTCGTTTACTCATGTCAGTCTCCTTATTATCTTTCCTCGAGTTGTTCCGTCATTCTCAAGTCTAAATCTAAACCGTCAATTTCTGTGTGTAATGAATTTTCATATACATTACTGACATCAAGAAATAGGTCTTCATTGACTAATGCGTTTTTTTGTAATTTTCTAATTTCAGACATCTCACGTTCAGCAACAAGTGGTAATACGCCTAAAATTGGTAATCCTAGTGTGTCGGTTACGAATTCTTCTGAGCGAACAGTTCGATTAAGTAATTCACCTAAAAGTGCAAACATCACACCAACGATTAACCCTAATACTGCTCCAATCGCAATGTTAACCTTTTTATTTGGTGATACTGCTTTATTATTTGGCGTTGCTTTTGATGCTACCGATATTTTACTTGTCTCGGTCATTTTGACTGCTTCTTCTTGGAAGACTTCTGAAACTGTGTTGGCAACTGCAGCTGATTCAGTTGGATCGTTAGTCACAGCTTTAATAGAAAATAACTGTGAGTTTTGATTTTGCTCGACTGATACAGCACTTGTTAAATAATCTTCTGTAATATTTGCCATGCCAGATTTTTCTAGCTTATCTTTAGCTTTTTCTATGACACTTGGACTTTTTATTAAATCTTTATAAGTATTAATTAACAACAGATTTGAATTAATTTTATCTGTATTAATATTAGCATCTGCATTCTTTGTTTGTACGATTAATTGTGTTTCCGAACTATATTTAGGTGTCATGAGAAATAACGTGATTGCTGTTGAAGTTATTATCCCTAATATCATCATGCTTACAATCAACGCCCACTTTTTCTTCAAAAGTTGAAATATCTCATCTAAACTAACTGTCTCTTCCATTATTTCCTCCATAATAACTATTTTTTATTTTCTATTTATACCTAACTAATAATATATCATAACCTAATTTACATTAAAAGTTGATTTTTTATATCATTATCCTATCATAAAAATCCAACATTGCTTTTTTATTATACTGGACTGGATTAAAAGTTTTAAAATTTTTCTTCTTTTTAAGTGTAGCTTCTATCGCTTGGAAAACCCCTGTTGCATCATTTGTTTTTGCTAACATTCCGTATTTACCACCATCTAACACGTTGCGACACGCTGGTATATCTGTCGATACTACTTTCATTTTTAAAGTCAGCGCTTCAAGTAATACGAGTGATTGTCCCTCATATGAAGACGTTAAAATAAATATATCACAATATGACATAAATATGTATGGTTTATTTAATTGACCTACCATCGTTATGTCATTTTCAAGTGACAGTTCTTTGATTTTTTTCTCTAAATTTCCTCTCTCAGGTCCATCACCAATAATATATAAATGACCTTTTTGGTAAGTTTTTCTGTAAAGATGAAAAGCCTCTATCAATAAAGACTGATTTTTTTCTTGAGATAATCTTCCCACTGTGACAAAAGTTGGTTCATCTGATTTAGGGTAATCAAAAAAGATGCCATCTTTATTCAAGACACCTTTCGTAAAATCAAAGGCTACCATCTCTTTTTTTACCCACACACGTTTGTTTTGGAGTAAGACTTGATAGTATTCTTGTCCGTCATTTCTCACGATGGATTTTGTCACGGTAATTTCTTTAGGTACTTTAGATAGTAATCCCTTTTCACCGAGGACATCCTCAATAGAGGCGTAGATTACCGCTTTTGATTGGGTAAAGATCGCAGAAAATTGTGCATCTTTAACTTCTAATACAAATCTCTCATCAAGTTTTTCAACTGTTAATTCAGAATCTTTGACAAAATAATGTTTGCCATCATCTAAAAGAATAGTCATCCAATGTGTGCTCGTATTTTTTGAAATCAACACAACTTTTACTCCAACTGGTAGAGCTATTTTGATTGCTTCTTCACTCGCTCTATCAGATACCATCATCGGTGCTGTCACTTTTACGAGCTCGTTGATTGGATGGTTGGCAGCTTTTTCCGTCAGTTTAGCAAGTTGTTTGCGATTAGATGATGAGAACAGCTTGTTTAGCATTTTTTTAGCTACTTGATGTTTAAATACTGCCACTGAACTCATCTCACGCAAGACGTTTGGTGTTACCCAGCCTAAATCTTCTGATCCATTGGACACTAAAAAGCTCGTTCCTGTATTCGTGATAACTTTTTTCGTCACCAACACATATAATTCATCAAAGTTAGCTAGAGAACATATTGGTTTAGAATGATCCAACCCAATAGGTGCTGTAAAGAGCTGTGAGTTTTTACTTACTATCAATTTTGATAAATCATAGACATCTGTCTCTGATTGGATACTGTCTGGCATAATATCAATGTGTGCTGCATTTATCCAACCAATATAGCAATCTGACTGACTGATTTTCAAATAAGTTTCTTCTTGATAACTAAACTCTCCTAAAACAGTGACTGAACTATCAAGTAATGATTTTGTCGTTGCTTTTGCATAACGACTATCTGGTCTAGTGTCATAGATTGTGACGTCTTCTTCACCTGTGAGCTGACCTTCTCTAAATAAACGTGTCGTGTAATCAACTTTTTGCTTAGGTACATCTTGTTCTTTTGATAGGATGTCATTAATATTTAACAAGTTTTCTGAGTAAACAAATTTTGACGCATCAGCATAATGAGATAAGTTTTCTTTATTAATGTCACTAATCACACTAGATACTGACACTAATTTATCGTAAAAATCATACACACTGATGATTCCTTGAACATTCATTTTGTGGATTTTTTTGCCATTTACTTCGCGATCCATATCAGCAAGCATGTCACTGTGTAAGTAACACACTTTCTTTTCTGACGTGGTACCTAGAATCGTTTTAGTCCAATACAAACTATAACCACTAAAATCAATACTCACATCAAAAGCAGTTTTTCCAAGTAGTCTTCTTGCATCTCTTTGATAGATATTAAGTGGAAACTTTTCTTTTTTAGATTGGTTGACTCCTTTTATGTGATAGTACAAATCTTGATAGCTTTCACTAAAGGTATAAATCGGCTCCCCAAAGTTAAATAAGATAGAGGCTTCTTTGGGAATACGGTGAATCGAATCAATTTGTTCGAGTGATTTTGGATTATCTAAAAGACACGTTACAGCATATTTTTCATAGTCTACATTAGATAGTAGATTTAGGAAACTACTGGTAATCCCATTTTTTCTTAACCCACCAGGATAAATGAGCAGTGTCTCTTTGTCTTCTGATTGTCTGACTTCTTTTATTTTCTCAGGAAGTGGCTGATTGAAAAAGAGATAGTCGACATATCGCTGTGTGACCTGTCCATCTTCATATGGCACATATAATCGTTTGAACCGCTCATAGTTCCAGCGTGTTTCCTCCATTTTTTTCGGCAATTCTTTTAAAATAGTCATCAACTCATCAAGATTAAATGCCACAGGTCCGGGTAACTCATCGTAATCAAAGTATTTCCCACGTTCGTGACTATATAAATCATCATCCCAACAATAGAAGACAATTGGTTTATCAGTCACTAAATAATCAAAAAAGATACTGGAATAATCTGTCACCAAACAATCTACCAAAGCAAGTAAAGCATTGGTATCAATCCCATCAGGAATCAGGTACGGTAAGATGCTTTCTTCTTTTTTGGCTTTGTCATAAATAAAAGGATGAACTTTGATTAAGATATTGTATGTGTCACCAAATGTTTCTCTTAAAACAGATGTCTCGCTGATGATTTGGCGAAGTTCTTGTTCTGTATAAGCCACTTCACCACTTTTACATGTTGGCGTGTATAACAGGATTTTTTTACCCAAATCAAGTGCCACACCTCGCTCATGAAGTGTACGAATGATTGTATCGTGATTGTTATTAAAGGTTGCATCCATACGAGGGTAGCCACCTTCTAAAATCACACCTTGATAATTATGTCGCAAACGATAACTATCTAAAAACATATTGGTGGTATGTTCATTTGGACTGATTAACACGTCAGCCATAAAAAAGTTACGAACCACATTGCGTGCACCATTTGGATTACCTGGAATGTCAAATCCCATTGTTTTAAGTGGTGTCCCGTGCCACGTATTAATATATGTTTGCTCATCTTTAATCGTAACAAACGATTGAAAGGTCGCATTGTTTATCAAATACTCTGCTTTTGCTAGCCATTTCAAATACTCTTCTGAGTTTCGCTCGACAAATAAGACATTACTAAGGTATTTAAACCGCGCCATAAAATAAGTCATCTCGTCAGATGACTGAATACTCCATATATGTGTATACTTTTTCTCTATATCTTGTTTTAATAAGTAATTAAAAATAGCAAACGGTGAATCCGTCAGAGATTTACCATCTCGACTTTCATAAAGGATGGTATCTTGTTGCACGGGTTCATTTATATAAAAACGTGTATAAGTCTCAACACGTTTTCCGGTTGGTGACAGTTTAGTTTTTACAAACGGTTGAGCTAGTCTTTTGACTGGAGATAGTATACTCATCGTGTTTCACTCATTTCTTTTTTTATTATCTCTGCGACTGCTTGTGCTGACTTACCAGTTTCATGGTCACAAAATGTTTGTTTAAACTCTTCGTATTGTTTATCCACCACAATATCATCTAGTTGCTTTAATTGCTCGATTAAGGCATCAGGTTCTTTAATAATCGGTCCTGGCAACAATGATTGAATGGGCAGATAAAAGCCGCGAATGTCTTCTTCATATTGGGTTGAATCTGGCATAAAGAACAGCATTGCTCTGTTGGTTAAACTAAAATCAAATAGACACGAGGAATAATCTGTAATCAACACATCACTGATTAGCAGCAAATCGCTCATATCATACCCGGTTGAAACGTCAATGACTTGATCAGTTGGCCAACTTGAAAAATCAAGTGTTTGTGCCACTAAATAGTGCATTCGGACTAACAATACCATCTCATCACTGAACTGTTTCAAAAAATTTGTATAAGGAAAATCGATATTAAATTCATAGCCCTCTGATGTCTTGTTATCTGTCTCACGCCAAGTAGGTGCATACAAAACTATTTTCTTATCTGGTGAAATGCCTAGTATAGCTCTTAAATCATCAGCCTTATCATTATTTTGTTTCAGATTAACTAATTGGTCATTTCTTGGAAATCCTTTTTCGATGATTTTTCCAGAATAGCCAAATGCTTGTTTAAAATGTGTGGTAGTGTATCGACTTGACGTGGTTAAATAATCCCATCTCTTGCTTTCTGCTAAAAACTCTTTGTCATAACTTTCTTTGGTGTAACCAGGTATATTGACCTCTTCTATATCTGCACCAATTCGTTTTAGTGGGGTTCCGTGCCATGTTTGGATATAAGTTGTCTTTTTTGATTTTGTTAACCATAATGGTGTTCTCGTATTAATCACCCAAAATTTAGCTCTGGGCATCATAAAAAACCAGTGTAAAGAAAAACGTCGAACATGAGGGACCTTTTTTTCTTTAAAGGTCTCCTCATATCCAGCTGTCACTCCCCACACTAGTTCAAGTGTTGTATTTTCTTCTTTTAGATAATCGTAAATTGCTTTAGGATTATCACTAAACTGCTTACCATGAAAGCTTTCAAAGTAGACAATATTTTTTTTCGGCAAATGGCCTAGCATACTAAACCAGATTGAAATCAATTTTTCTATCAATTTTTTCATGGTAATCTCCCTTTTAGATAAAGTCCATAAAGCGTGCTCTAAATTTCATGTGAATGTGTGATCCTAAAATCAATAAGACGCCAACAATTAACCAGAAAAAGACAGTTTGTACGCCTTTTTCCCAGAACCAGTGACCGTAAAGCAACGAATCTCTAAACCCATCTATAATATAGTAGATAGGATTCAATTCAAGTAGACGTGTTACCCAAGCATGTTTCGTTCCTGCAAAAATACGTTGGAATTCCCAAATAGGTCCTGATAGATAGAATAATAAACGTAAAATCGATTGAAGCATGATGTGGTAATCTCGCACCAACACTGAAATAGTTGAATTCAATATGCCAAAAGCAAACAGAAAGGCAAACATACAGAATAGATAATAAAAATACTGTAACCAATAGATATTAGGATAAATTCCAACGGTAAACATGGACACAAATAAAATGAACATCATCCATCGATAACTTTTAAAGTTACTTGCCATATTAACAGTCGGTAAAATACTGACTGGGAACTTCATTTTCGAGACCATTCCAATTTGTTTGTAGATACTATTTGATTCTCCTAATATTGAACTATTAATAAAGAACCACGCAATAATCCCTACAAGCATCCAAATAATATACGGCACACCATCTATGTCTTTTCTCTTCATTCCCAAACCAAAGACTAAATAATAAATCCCAATCTGAATTGCTGGATTTAATACTTGCCACAACAGGCCCAGATAGTGACTTTGATAAGTGGCTTTTTCTTCATATTTCGAAATACGACGAATAATCCCAAAATTTTTAAATTGTTCCGTAATTACGTTCTTTACGTCATTCACGTTTTAGCTCTCCTTACTGTTTACTTTGTTTTAAATGCCACACTAATCCTTTTGTGACAAACAAAGGTACTTGAAAAATACGGTTAAAGCGTTTCGGGTTACTTACCGAGCGATATAACCACTCTAAATTTGTTTTGATAAATACTTCAGGAGCTCGTTTCACTTCACCACTATACACATCAAAACTTCCTCCAACTGTTTGAAAGATAGTTGGATTGAGTTGTGGCATGTAGCGTTGTAACCACTCCTCTTGTTTAGGTGATCCTAATGCAACAAATAACACATCGGCATGATGTTGATTAATTATATCAATAATTTCACCACTGCTTTTTTTGTCATAGCCATCTAACCATCCACTCACTCGAATGTTTGAGTAGTCTTTTTGTATGTTACGTGCGGCTTGTGCGACCACTTTTGGTTTTGCTCCATATAAAAAGATTGATTTTTTATTTTCATGACAAAATTCTAACACACTTGCCATTACGTCAATCCCTGCAACCCGTTCTTTGATACGTCCGTTTGTCCATTGCGACATTTTGACAATACCAATGCCATCAGCAAAGCGATGAGTCGCATGCTCAATAAATGATTTGACACACTTATTTTTTTCAGATATTAAAATGATTTGCGGGTTGATACTTGCAAGCACCATTTTTTGATGATGGTCAAAATACCAGGATAAATCTTGTTTAATATCTGTCATGGTCAAATAGTCAACAGGCGTATTTAAAATATATTCTACCTTTTTAGTCATTTTTCTCCATCCAATACTTCTTTGATTTCATCTAATACTCTGTTTGTTGCTTGTCCGTCGTTATATGTATTCCATAATGCATTAAACAGCTTATTTCCCTCAAGCATCGGGTAATTAGTTAGTTGTTTAATGACGTCGTCTGTTGTATGCGTCACAGGTTGCGGAAAATCGGCTTCAATATTTGGTTGAATACCAGTGACTTGACGATACTTCGTTTCATCCGGCCAATACATGATTAGCTGACCAGTCGGATTGGCTAGAGTAAAATCAAACGCCACAGAAGAATAATCGGTAATCAAAACATCCGCTTGCATGATATACTCATCAGCCGATTCGTGTGACGATATCCAGTCGACATTTGTTTGATTAATATGTTCTAACTCAACGTGGGGATGTAGCTTCACTTGAAGCAATCCCTCATTTTTTAAGCTATCAGCTACTTTTTTGATATCTAATAACCATGTTTCAACAGGTTCATTTTCACGGTAAGTGGGTAAATATAGAACACGTCTTTTGTTACTGTTTTGTTTAACTATTCTTTGACATAATCTATCTGTTCTTGGAAAGCCAGTAAAAAGTATTTGTTCTTTAGAAAAGCCGTAACTTCTTCTAAATACATCGGCCATTTTTTTTGACGCAACAAAGACATAATCAAAGGACTCATACACTCGTATAAAACGATTTTTATCTTTTTCAGAGCGTTTAGCAGCTGACTTATCTTCTAAGCCAAATTGTTTGATTGCTCCAGTCGCATGCCAAAGTTGGTAAACTGTTTGATTTTGTTTAAAGGTAATATCTCCTAAAAACGCAAAATAATTATCAGCTATTATCACCTGACTTTGACAAAGACAATTAATTCCTTTGATGAAACCACTAACTGTGTCTAGATTGATACACTCAATCCCAAAACTTTCAAGTTGTTTCACTTCTTCTAAGCAATTTTTTTTATATAAAACAATCACTTGTTGCTCGTATGATACAGCTTCAATCAGACCTTGATTATTATTAGGAAAACTCATCAAGTAACAGACTCTTTTGATTACTGGTTTCAATTTATTTTTTTTAGATAATCGTCTAACGACAACACTATATAGCTCTTTTAAGTAACTAACCAATATATGTGTCATACAATTTATCCATAGAGGTTTTGTCTATCACTGTTTGTTCGATTTTCTGTGTGGTATCTTTGGCAAAGTAAGACTTAAACGATCTTCCTCTAACGTGTAACGTACCAAATACTACTAACGCGGCAATCATTGCGAGTAAAACAACTTTAGTTAGCGTTGACATCGTTCCAATGGCCGGACCTCTTAAGACAGATTTACCGTGTCCTCTTTCAACGGCTATTTCTTTTAATTCATTAACATTAAAGTTTTTTTGCTTTTCTTTGTAGCCATTTTGATACTCTTTTTTCTCTTTTTCTGATAAGGCTCTAAACCATTTAATAAAGTCATTGTAGTTGGCAACGACTTCTTCTGTGTCACCATATTCACGTAATTCACCGTAATGAATCCATGCCACTTTATCACATAGTTTTTTTACTTGGTTAAGAGAGTGTGATACAAAGAAAATTGTTTTTCCTTCTTTTTTAAATTGTAAAATACGATCCACACATTTTTGATAGAACGTATCGTCCCCTACTGATAACGCCTCGTCAATAATCAAAACATCAGGATTATTGTGTACGGCGATCGCAAAACCTAAGCGTGATCGCATCCCGCTTGAGTAGTTTTTTACTGGTTGGTTAACAAAATCCCCAATATCAGCAAACTCCATAATATCTGGTAGTATTTCGTCGACTTCTTCATTGGTTAACCCTTGCATCAAACATTTTAATCGAATGTTTTCAAGACCTGTTAATTGTGGTTTCAATCCAGCTCCAATGGCAATAATAGATGTTTCGCCTTTGATTGTCAATTGCCCAGTTGTTTGAGGGATGATTCCTGCTAATATATTTGATAACGTTGATTTTCCTGATCCATTAATTCCGATTAACCCCACTGCTTCACCTGGATAGACCTTCAAATCTATTCCCCTTAGTCCCCAAAAATGCGGTACACTTTTTTCTGAGAACTTGAACAATGCCTTGATTTTATCGGACTTTTTCTTATATAAATCATATTCTTTGGTAATCATCGCTAATTCTACTTTTGGATTTTCTTTTTGATTCACGTTGACCCATCCTATTCTTTTTCAGTTCGTTAAAACTACACCATTTTACACTATTATCTGTATTTTATCAAAGTTTCATCCTAAATTTAAGTCATTCTTCATCATTTAAAAAAAGAGTTTAAGGGACAATCCCCTAAACTCTTTTAATAATCATCAATTGCCATCCCATCTTGTGGATAGGTTCTTGGGTCAACAAGTCCATCCGTTTCAAACTTGTAACTTGCGTCATCACGATCGTCGGCTTTTTCTAACCCTAAAGATAGACGTAATTTATGTGAAATGTAGTCTATACTATCTTTATGTAACCCCACCATACTTTGCTCACCATAGTTATAACTCATCCATGAAAAGACGTATGAATCAAACTTATAGTCTTTCGTTAAACCAGATTGCGCTACTGATAAAATACGACTTGGTGGCATATCGGTTGTTACATGACCATCTAATGCGTTCAATATGCTCTTATACTTTGCCAATGATCCCACTTCCATGGCTTTTTGAGCAATAGCCTCAAGCACTTCTTGTTGACGTTTTCCTCGTTCAATATCATTATCAACATAACGAGTTCTTGCAAATGCTAGTGCTTCTTCACCGTTTAAATTATGCTTTCCTTCTTTTAGTTTCACTACTTTTTTGCCTTTTGAATTCTGTTCTGTCAACGTAAACGGAACATCAATTTCTACTCCACCAACTGCATTAACAACATCTTCAAATGCCTGGAAATCTGCTGTCGCGTAATAATTGATTGGGACATTTAATAGTTCTTCCACAGCCGTTATAGATCCTTCTACCCCACCGTGAGCATATGCTGCATTTATTTTATCGTTTCCATCAAAATTTTTAGTAGAAATATGTGTATAGGTATCACGTGGAATACTTACCATGCTGACAAGCTCATTTGACGGATTGATTGTTAATAGAATCATTGAATCCGTCCTAGCACCGCCTGTTCCTCGAGTATCCTCTGCATCATCATCAAGACCAAGTAAAAGAATAGAAATTGGGTCTTTTTGCACATCAATCTTCTCATTTTCTACTTGACTTGTCTCTCTTGGCTTATAAGCATCATTTAAAAATTTATTACCATCGACTACCATCTTAATACCGTATACGACAATTCCCAAAAGAGAGATGGCGAGCAATACACCCAAAATTTTGCTAATACTCAATAGTGTCTTCTTTAACCCAGAATCTTTCTTGCGATTATTTTTTCTAGAGTGTAAGGAACTGAATTCTTGTATTTTAAGATTTTTGTCAGTTTTTTTCTGATTTTTTTTATTTTTCTTTTTACTCACTCTATCAATCTCCTAGATAATAAATAATATAGTAACATAATTTCAATCTAAGATAGTATAGCATAATGAGAAATTTTTATGGTACTAATCTAATATTTTTATACTTTTTTAAAGAATTCTTATATTTAGAATTAAATTGTGCATTAAAGAGTTGCCGTGCTATAATATGTGTTGAATTCTGAAAGTAGGTAAGAGAATGGACTTTATTTTTGAAATATCATTTCGTTTAGTTTTAACGATGCTCTTTTCTTTTATTATAACACCTTTCATTCGTAAATTAGCCTTTGTCATTGGAGCAGTTGATCAACCTAATAAGCGACGAATCAATACTAAACCAATGCCTACTGCAGGTGGATTAGCTATTTTTATCACATTTTCATTATCCATTTTATTTTTATTTGATGATATTATTCCAACAAGCTACGCCTTGCACTTGATTATTCCTTCAGGGATTATTGTCATAACTGGGTTAATTGATGACATTTTTGAAATTACTCCCAAACAAAAAATGATTGGTATTATATTAGCCGCACTCTATGTGTGTTTTGTTTTCGATATTATCATGCACTCAATTACATTACCTTATTTTGGTACGATTGAATTTGGTTGGTTAAGCTATCCTATTACTATTTTATGGATTGCTGGATTAACAAATGCCATTAACTTAATTGATGGACTCGATGGTTTAGCATCCGGTGTGTCGATTATTGCGTTGACAACTATTGGGATTATCGGATACATTGGGGCCTCTACCGGAGCAGTGAATATTGTGGTCCCTCTTAGTATTTTTATTTTGCTGATGAGTACATTGGGATTTTTCCCCTTTAATTTCTTTCCAGCAAAAATTTATTTGGGGGATACTGGTGCTTTATTTTTAGGTTTTTTGATCTCGTTATTATCCTTACAAGGTCTAAAAAACGCTACCTTTATCTCGCTTATCACACCACTTATTATTTTAGGCGTTCCTTTAACAGATACTGTATTTGCAATGATTAGACGAATACTCAATAAAAAACCTATCTCATCAGCCGATAAAATGCATTTGCATCACCGACTTATTTCATTAGGATTTACGCATCGTGGAGCGGTTATTATGATTTATTGTATGGCATTAATCTTTTCGCTTATTTCATTTTTATATTTGTTTACCAATACATGGGGTAATGTTTTTCTCACTATCGCCTCTTTACTAGGTTTACAACTATTTATCGAATTAATCGAATTGAGCGGAGAAAATCGCCAACCTCTACTTCACACGTTAAAATTTATTGGGAATAAAGCATATCGAAAAAGAAAACTAACGGAATACGAGCAAAAAAAAAAGAAAGAATAACTCACTGAATCAGTGAGTTATTCTTTCTTTTTTTCTTTTCGCTTTGCTTTAACTTGTTTCATCCTAGTTTCCACGTAATGGCTAACAAAACTTTCTTTAGGATTAATTGGACCATATAAAAATTTTTCAACCGTCACGTTTATTACGCCACCAATAATAATAATTGACGAGGCAATATTCAGCCAAAACATAAAGAGAATAAACCCTCCAATAATACCGTAACTAGAAATTTTCCCTGAAAAATGCGTCACATATAAGCTAAATAATTGAGTAACCAACATCCATGTTAACGTGGTAAAAACGGCACCAAACAAAATCGTTTTAAAATGAATTTTCGCACTTGGTAAAAAATAATAGATACACATCATAACAACAAATAAAACAGAGATTGTTACTGGCCACCGTAGCGTTTGAAATGTTGATAGTATATCTTCAGGCATACCAACAATTGGCAGTAAGTGTTCTAATATGACTTGACCAAATCCCATGATAAACATTAATACCAATAAAGCAAGCATCAATAGAAACACCATAAAAAATGATAATAATCGCCTGATAACTTGTGTTTTTTGTTTAGAAATACCATATGCTTTATCCAAACTTATTCGTATCCCATTTATCCCTTTACTAATAGCCCAAAATGTACCTAATGCGGAAATTGATAATAATCCACCATTACTTTTCGTTAATAAATCCTCTATCGTATCTTTTAAAATACGATAAATATCCGGTGGTAATAATTCTCGTATATATGGGTAAATTTGTGTTTCATCAATTTTTAAATAAGGTAATATGTTACCAATCACAATGAGGAGTGGAAAAAAAGACAGCAACATATAATAAGTAACGACAATCGAGTAGATAGTAACATCCGCCTGTTTTAAAGTAGATAAAAAGTCTCTGATAAACGATCGCCAATCCTTCTTTTCTGTAGTTTTTTCCATTTCCTTTAAACGCTCCTATTCATCTTGTAAAGTTAAGATTCTCGGTCCATCAGCAGTAATGGCAATTGTATGCTCATACTGACAACTTAAACCACCATCTTGTGTTCTTGCAGTCCAACCATTGTTATCCATTTTCATTTGCCAAGTTCCGGTATTTACCATTGGTTCAATCGTAATAACCATCCCTTCTTTTAATCTTAGTCCTTTTCCAGCTTGTCCATAGTGAGGAACAGATGGCGCTTCATGGATAGTTGGCCCAATTCCATGTCCAATAAAATCTCGAACGACAGAAAGATTTTCACCTTCAACGTATGTCTGAATCGCATGACCGATATCGCCAATACGATTGCCAACTGTTGCTTGCTCAATCCCTTTGTAAAGAGCTTTTTCCGTTACTTCCATTAAATGGTCAATTTCTGGTGTTGATTTTCCAACAACATACGCCCAACAAGAATCTGACATAGCCCCTTTTAAATCAATACACATATCAACTTTGATTAAATCGCCATCTTTTAATGGTGTTTTTCTTGGAAATCCATGACAGATTTCATCATTAATACTACAGCACGTTGCATACTCATAGCCTTCGTATCCGATCTGAGCGGCAACCCCACCATGATCTTCAATCATATTTCTAACAAATACTTCAATATCCCAGCTTGTTATACCTGGTTTTATAAAATCTCTTAACGCTTCATGAACACTAGCTAATAATTGACCAGATTTTTCCATTTCATCTATTTCTCTTGCTGATTTTAATGTAATCATGTTTATTTTCGCTCCTTTTCATCTTTGCTTTCTTATTCTAGCATAAACACACCCGTTCGACAAAATTAGCAAAAGATAAATTTATTGAAAACTGGTGTGTATTTGTTATAATTTTTTTAAATGATTATGTAGAGGAAAGAGGAAAAACATGGCTATTGCAAAAATTGTTTATGCAAGTCTTACTGGCAACACGGAAGAAATAGCAGATATCGTAGCAGAACGTTTAGAAGAAAAAGGGTTAGACGTTGAGATTGAGGAATGTACACAAGTTGATGCTGAAGAGTTTTTAGATGCAGATATTTGTATTGTCGGTAGTTATACCTATGATGATGTCTTAGTTCCAGATGAAATTGCTGACTTTTATGAAGATTTATTAGAACTGGATTTAACTGGAAAAATATATGGTGTCATCGGATCTGGAGACACCTTTTATCCATGTTTCTGCCAAGTAGTCGATCAGTTTGATAAAGCGTTCCAATCAACTGGTGCGATAAAAGGTGCTGAGTCCGTTAAAGTTGACTTAGCTGCTGAAGAAGATGATATTGTTGCTCTTGAAGCATTTGCAGATGCATTAGTAAAACAACTTGATTAAGCACACTATCTAAACATATAAAAACCGCGTAAAGTCGATTTCGAAATCGACTTTACGCGGTTTATTTATTTAATCATTTAACTCACTTTAATTTTGTTAAACTAACCTTAGGGTGCTTTTTAGACATTTCAATAACATTTTTAATTATAACTTCGATTTCTTCAACTGTGGGTTTAGCCCTGTTAGAAGCTGCTAATGAAGATAATCCTACGCTCATAACCCAACAATTAGTAAATATTGCTTCTTTCACTTCATCAGATAGTTTCGCGTACACATCATCCTGATTAATTTTGTCATAAAACAAATTACGTGTAAACTTATTTAGTTTCGTCCCACTATCGTGATTATCTACAAAAAGTGCTTTGTAAAAGACACTGTTTTCAGAAGCAAATTTTACATAATTAACTATCAAATCAACAATACAATCGTCTGTATAGCTTTGATTGTAAACTTCATTTCTTAAACCAGCTGTCACTTGATCGATAAAAACATTACGTAACTCATCCATATTTTTAAACTCCAAATAAATTGGTTGAGTTGATGTTTTCATTTTATTCGCAATATTCCTTGCGGTAAATCCACTAAATCCTTCAGTCGAAATCACTTCAAACACTGCTGATAGGATATGTTCTCGTGTAATTGTCTTTTTCCTAGCCATAAAAACCTCTCCTTTGTCCTTAAAATGTTTATAAAATGAACAATACATGTCAATCTACACTTATTTAATGTATTATAACATGAACTTATGAGCAAACAAATAAATATATCAGAAAAAGCATCCATTTTTTTGATATAAAGCAATATTTTAGAAAATAAGACAGGAGTGTGGAAAGGCATCACAACAGTTATAAATGCTCGAATTTGTTCTCATCTCTATCGTATGCTAATATAATGTTATGATAATTCTAGGAGGATGATAACATGGTATTAAATAACTTCGATCATTTATTACAAAAATATGCTGAATTAATTACTAAAGTTGGTGTAAATGTATCTAAATCACACACTGTTGTCTTAAATATACAAGTAGAACAAGTACCTCTTGCTCGTTATATTGTTAAAGAAGCATACAAGTTAGGAGCGAAGCAAGTTGTTGTTCAATGGTCAGATGACTTTATAAACAGAGAGTTTTTCTTACATGCTGATGATGACGTTATCTCTAACGTTCCTGACTATAAAATTGAAGAAGCAAATGATTGGGTGGAAAAAGGAGCGAGTCGTATTAGTGTCGTATCTCAAAATCCTGATGCGTTCTCTGGTGTAGATGGAGATCGTTTAGCAACTTTCCAATCAGTAAATGGAAAAGCAATGATGCCACTACGACAAGCAACACAAGCAAACAAATTAAGCTGGACTGTTGTTGCTGCTGCTGGTAGTGACTGGGCAAAAAAAGTATTCCCTGAATTAACATCTAACGAAGAACAAGTTGATGCATTATGGGATGCTATTTTTAAAGCTTGTCGTATGTACGAAACGGATCCTATTGAAGCTTGGCATCATCATGATAAGACGTTAGAAACAAAAGCAGATGAATTAAATGCTCATCAATTTGATGCTCTACATTATACCGCACCTGGTACTGATCTAGTAGTCGGTCTTCCAGAACATCATCATTGGGAAGGTGCTGGCAGTAAAAATGCTCGTGGCGAACGTTTCATGGCAAATATGCCAACTGAAGAAGTCTTTACAGCTCCTGATTGTCGTCGTATTGACGGTATTGTATCAAGCACAAAACCGTTAAGCTATGCTGGAAATACAATTGAAAACATGGTCTTTACATTTAAAGATGGCAAAGTCGTTGATGTCACTGCAGAAAAAGGCGAAGATGTATTGAAAAAATTATTAGAAACAGATGAAGGAGCGAAAAGTTTAGGTGAAGTCGCTCTTGTACCAGATAGCTCTCCAATTTCTCAATCTGGTATTACTTTCTTTAATACTCTTTTTGATGAAAATGCTTCAAATCATTTAGCTTTGGGTAGTGCTTATGCCTTTAATATTGAAGGCGGCACAGAAATGACTGAAGAAGAGCTATCAAAAGCTGGATTAAATCGTAGTCAAACACATGTTGACTTTATGATTGGTTCTAATCAAATGAATATAGATGGTATCAAAACAGATGGTACTAAAGTGCCAATATTCAGAAATGGTGAATGGGCATAAAAAAAGGGCTCTATAATTTCTACTGTTGGTAACAAAAGTTACCGGCAGTTTTTTTGTACACAACAACATGTGATATCCGTTAGAATGAATTGTAAAAAACCAGGAAGATACCACATGTCATATTCACAGACTATCAAAGATATCTTAAATATACTGTATCCTAAATTCTAACGTTTGAACTCTTACCAACACTAGTTGACAAAAAGCCAAAAAAAGTGGGCAGTTTGCCCACTTTTTTAAAATAAATCATCCATTTCTTGGGTTCTTGCTTGTAAATAAGAATCCCCGGATTTTATTTCGTCTATTGCAATAGCCTCTAATGCTCTTGACACTAACCCATCAATATCCAATCGTTCTTCATATTGACGCACTTTTTCTACTTTAGGCTTTGTTTTAGGTTCTGGCGGAGCGAAAATGGTACAGCAATCCTCAAAAGGTAACGTTGCTAAGGTAAATGTATCAATTTTTTCTGCTACTTCTATTATTTCTGATTTATCCATTGTAATAACTGGACGAATAATAGGGGTTGTTGTCACATCATTTATCGCTGTCATGCTTCGCATCGTTTGTGATGCTACTTGCCCAAGAGATTCGCCATTGACAATAGCCAATCCATGACGTATTTCTCTAATTTTGTCAGTCAAACGTAACATGAAACGTCTTGTCACAGTCATCCAATAACCTTGTGGGATACTACGTTTTATTTCTTCTTGAATTTCAGTAAAAGGAACTGTAATAAATTGGATTTTACCTACGTAAGGAGTTAATTTTACAGCTAAATCCTTTGCTTTGTTTAGTGATTGTTCACTTGTATATGGTGGACTATAAAAATGTATTGCTTCAATTTCTACCCCTCGCTTCATCGCTAAATAACCAGCTACAGGTGAATCAATTCCTCCAGAGAGCATTAACATTCCTTTACCACTTGATCCGACTGGCAAACCTGCTGCTCCAAAAATAGTTTCACATGATAAGTATGCCGCTTCATTGCGTACTTCAACTTCTACACGAATATCTGGTTGAACCATTTTCACTTGAATTCCTTCTATTCCATGAAAAATTGCTGCACCAACTTCTTTATTTATATCATTGCTATCCCATATAAATCCTTTGTCAGATCGTCTACTTTGAACTTTAAATGTTTTTCCAGGTTCCCATATATCTTTAACCATTTCCACTGCTGTCTGACAAATCAGTTCAGGATCTTTTTCTATCCGAACGACTGGTGAAAAACTTTGAATACCAAAAATTGGTTCTAGTTGTGTCATTACTTGACGATCATCTTCACCGTTTAATATTAAATGCATTCTATCTCTATCCGATCTAACTTTAACCTTTGGATAACCATGCAGACTCTGTTTGACATTATATGCTAGTTGATTAATAAATATACGTCTGTTTTTTCCTTTTGTTGATAGTTCGCCATAACGAATCATGATTTCTGTTGCTTTCATTGAGTTCCCCTCTTACGAATAGATTTTCGAAAACTTTTTATATAATTGATTAAAAATAACTAAAAATTGTTCGACTTCAGCCATTGTATTTTGATGATTCAAACTTATCCGAACAGCCGTTTCAGCAAATTGATGTGTGACACCCATTGCATGTAAGGTGCTATTATCTGTTTTTTGGCGACTTGAACATGCACTAGTCGTTGAAATATAGATGTCTTTTTCTTCTAATGCGTGAACTAAGACTTCACCACGTACTTTTTTTAAGCCAAACGTTAAAATATGAGGAGCTGATTTTTCTACATCTAATGAAGAAAATAATGTGACATGGTCATATTTATTTAATCCATTAGCAAGAGCATTTTTAAGTTGGCGAATATTTCTTTCCTTTATATCCTGGTCGTCAGTTGCTATGCGCAACGCTTTAGCCATCGCAACAATAGCAGGTGTATTTTCAGTTCCACTTCTTTTATTTCGTTCTTGTCCACCACCAGTTAGTAAAGGAGATAGTTTAGCACCATTACGCCAATAAATAAACCCAATGCCTCTTGGACCTTGAAATTTATGTGCTGAAAATGTCATAAAATCAACTCGACTAGTTAAAAAAGTCTCTACTGGTAATTTAGTAATAGCTTGCACAGCGTCTACATGATAATGAATTGATGGATACTTTTCAAGTAACTCACTAATTTTCCTTATTCGTTGGATCATCCCAACTTCACTATTCACCACCACTGTGGATACTAAAATCGTCTCATCCGATAATAGTTTTTCCAATTCAGCTAAATCAATCAATCCTTCTCTATCGACGGGACAAAATGATACTTTAAAGCCAAGTTCTGCTAATTGTTTGGCTGTATTCGCCACGGATGGATGCTCTACATTTGATACGATAATATGATTACCAAAAGGACGTTTTTCAATTGCTGTTCCTTTTAAAACCCAGTTATTACCCTCTGTCCCTCCACTGGTAAAAAAGATTTCAGTTGAGTCTACTCCCAAAATATCCGCAATTTGTTGACGTGACTTTTCTAAAAGGACAGAAGACTGCTGACCTAACCTGTGTAAACTAGAAGGATTCCCTATAAAACGCTGACTTACCTTATTATACGTATCAAGTACTTGTGGATGAATCATGGTTGTCGCACTATTATCAAAATATATCATATCGTCACTCTTTCTAAAAAAATTCACTACTCATTATAACGTGCTACTTATAAATCATCAACTAAGCTAATTTGCTCATAAAAAAAACCAAGAAAACAAACATGCTTTCTTGGTTTTTCTAAACTCTTAGATTGTTGTCTCTTTATTATCAAAATAATATTTTCTAATACGGTCTGTTGCTCCTGGTTCGATTCGTTCAATCGCTTCAGAAATAACATCCAAAGCATCTTTGTACTGATGCTCTCTTGAGAATAAACTCAAACTGCGATCAATTGCGTGTTTTATATCTGGATGAGAGAAACGGAAACGGTTAGCGTACTGAATCATTTGTTCAGTTAATGTTGAACTATCAATCAACTCATTCGTTTTTTCACGAAGCGTGCGCATGTCTTCATCACATACAGCAACTAAGTGATCGATATGATTCATATCTATTCTAATTTTATTAAGCTCTTGGCTTAGTTCTTCGATTCGTTCTCCAGTTACAAAGAAAAACTCTAAGTAACTGCTTGGTATTCCAGGTAAGCGTTGTTTTTCAACATAACGTTTTAACATACGCAATTCTAATTCATAGTCATCAATTTTTTCGATTGCCTTACGTTCTCTCGGAGCAAAATCCTTGATAGAGCGGCTAATCTCAACTTGCCCATTTTCGATATCTTTTAATTGGGCTAGACTCTCGCGGTAAAAAGAAGCTACTTGTGAGAAGATTGCTTCTTTATTTTTCATTTTTTCTTCAGTTTCGTCAAATTCTTTTTGTATTTCTTCCATCTGAGCTTGGAAGCCTCTGACACTTCCCAATTCATTGTTATTTAATATATAACTTTGAGAAACGTGATCCAATTCAATCATTAATAGATGATTGTTCTTGTCAGCATGTTCTAAAAGGCTCGTTAATTTTGCTTTGTTATCATTTACGTAAACTCGAGAAGAAATTTCTTTCTCCATGATGTCATATAAATGATCAATTTCTTTAGCAATTTCCGTATTTAATTTTGAAACATTTTCAATTTCTAATTTTTCTAAATTAGATAATGTTGCATCAACTTTCGTTTCTAATTTCTCAACATTAACCGCTACGATGTCATTTTCAAACACGTAGTGATCTTTTTTCAATGTTTCGTAACCTTCTTTTATTTCCTTTAATTGTTTTGGAAATACATTTGTTAATGTATCAACTAAAGGAGGTATTTGCTCAACAATTCCTTGAATTTCGTATGTTCTCTTTTCAGCATTTTCTAATACAGTACGAGCTTCCATAGGGTCACCAGCTGTATTTAATGCAACAAATTGAGTAAAATCGCGTTCAACATTTTGAATTTGTTTTTCAAGTTCATTATAAGATACACCGTATTTTTCTGGGTTTTCAGAAACGGTATCGCTAATTGACTCGTAAGCATCTAATGCTTTTTGGACTGCTTCAGAGTTACGTTCTTCACTTTCACGTAATTCTTTCAGACCTTGACGGATTTCTTCAACTTCTTTTTCCATGCCGTCTAACGTGTCATTTGCTTCAACGATGGCTTCTTTCGCCTTCATTAATCGGTATGTCTCATTTAAATTTTCAATTTCAAAAATTAGGCTTTCTAATTCAGCAAAAGATATGGTAGATATATCAATCCATTTTTGGTTCCATTCCCTAAACGTGTTTTGGCTTTGGCCTACTAAGTGCATTTTTTTTATTTCATCCACTTCTTCAAGAACTGGTAAATCGAATAACGCTATTTTACGTTGTTCTAATTCCTCCAATTTATCTTGATTTCTGCGTTTCATCAAGAACGCAACTAGGTAAGCTGCTACTGCTAGGATAATTACAAAAAGTAATACCCATAACCAGGTTTTAGTATTCATGAAATTTCCTCCATATATGTTTGTGACCACTACCCTTTCGACTCACCAGAAATACGAGGGCTAAATGCCTAGTACAAGTACACTTAAAACCTCTTTTTCATACAATTGATCAATATATTAGAAAATTTACATCTAAGAAAGATTATAGCACATTCACTACTTTCTATCACTAGTTTATTCTAAAAAAGTCATCTTTTCATTCTATGACTTTTAAAGTTTAATCATATGATTGCTGTACCTGTTTAAGTATAACTTATCTATTAAACCTTTAGCAATTAAAAAGACAAATTTTATTTCTTTACTTAATTTATAAGACATTTAGTTGAAATAAACAAAAAATATCCCAACGTCATAATGATGTCTTCTACTCATTACGTTGGGGATAATAAACTTGGTCAATATAGTTAAATAAATTTGATTGTCTCAGATACTGAGATAGCCGAATCAAGTGATTGTATAACTGGGCAATTTTTACTAATTAGTTTTAAAGCACGACGAGCTCTTTCTTGGTCTTCATCAGCTACTTTCACCTCAAATGTCATATCAATGCTTTCAATAGGTTTACTTTGTTTTTCTTGGTTTCTTGTATACTTTACTGATACTGTCTTAAAGGTGTACGATATGTTTGACTTATTCAAAATCGATTGATACACATATGCACCACACCCTGCGACAGATGCCAACAACATTTGGATAGGTGAATAGCCTTCTTCTTTTAGTAACACCCAGTTACCAGACTCAAATGGTAATTCTATCCCATTTTTTCCTTGAATTAATTTGATTATTTGGTTAGTCATTATTTAGTCTCCTTTGCTACAAAATGATCTTTATCTACTTCTACCCAATATATATCATTAGATGGATTAATTGTATCAATAGTTAGTATACTATCACTTCGATAAGATTGACGTGCTTTGATTGGGTCTGGTATTGGAATAGATGCTAATAATCGTTTTGTATATTCATGCTGAGGATTTTTAAAAATCTCCTCTGTAGGCCCTAATTCCACAATTTTTCCTAAATACATAACAGCAATACGATCTGATATATAACGAACCATTGACAAATCGTGTGAAATAAACAGATAAGTTAATGATTTTTTCTTTTGTAGATCCATCATTAAATTAATAATCTGTGCTTGAATAGAAACATCTAACGCCGATATAGGCTCATCACATAAAATAAAATCCGGATTGACTGCTACAGCTCTAGCAATACCTATCCTTTGTCGCTGACCTCCACTAAACTCCCTCGGGTACTTGTAAATAGTTGAGCCAGTCAATCCAACTTGTTCAAGTATTTCTTGCGCCTTGCTTAGCGCCTCTTCTTTACTATATAATAAATTTAATGGTTCGAGAACTATTTCAATAGCTGTCATCCTTGGGTTTAGAGAAGAATATGGATCCTGAAAAATAATCTGCATGTCTTTACGGATCAATTTTTTCTCTTCTTTTGATATTTTTTTAAGAGATTGATTTTTAAAATATATCTCACCTTCATCAATTTCTTCCAGTTGAAGTATACTTCTTCCTAAAGTAGTTTTACCGCTTCCGGATTCTCCAACTAAACCAAGTGTTTCTCCTTTCCGAATAGTCAATGAGACATCATCTATAGCTTTAACAACAGTATCCGTTTGACCAAATGCATTTTTTACTAAAAAAGTTTTTTGTACATTTTCTATTTTAATTAAATCAACCATTGATTATCCTTTCCTTAGTACTCGGTGAGTATCAGATATTTTTTTCATAGACCCTCTATTCTTAATACTTCCACCAACTAACTTACTATTTAATGAGTAAAGTCTTTCATCTTTATTTCCGTTTGGTATAGCTTTTAATAATTCTTTCGTGTACCAGTGTTGAGCATTGTAAAATATTTCGTCAGTTTTTCCTTCTTCTACAATTTCACCATCATACATAACAATGATACTTTGACACATTCCAGCAACTATTCCAAAATCATGAGTCACTAAAATAACTGATAATTTTTCTTCTTTTTGTAAGTCACGTATTAGATGTAAAATTTGTGCTTGAACTGTTACATCTAAAGCAGTTGTTGGTTCGTCTGCAATCAATAATAAAGGTTTTGATAAAAGTGCCATAGCTATCATGATTCTTTGACGCATACCTCCTGATAATTCATGTGGATACTGGGTCATTCGTTTCTCAGGTAGCAAAATTCCCACTTCATTTAGCTTAGCCACAGCTATTTTTTCGGCTTCTTTTTTTGAGGTTTTCTTTTGTCGTTGTACAACCTCTATTAAATGATATCCTATAGTTCGTAATGGATTCAACGCCGTCATTGGGTCTTGAAAAATCATTGATATAGGTAATTTACTTTTTTCTTTATTATTCAGAGATATATCATCAAACATAAATTCATCATATTTTAATTTTGCATTATCCGGTAAAAGATTCATAATGGCTTTCATCGAAATACTTTTACCGCTCCCAGATTCTCCAACTATCCCAACAATCTCTCCTCTTGGAATTTCCAAATCAATTCCACGAATTATTTCTTGGGTTGGTTCATCTTTTTTTACAAAATCGACTTCTAGATTCTTTATTGTTAGTATATTACTTTTTTTCATCACTATTCCTCCACCATTGTGACATCTCGTAAAAAATTTCCTAAATTATTAAAAGAATAAACAGTCATTATAATAAATAATCCAGGTAATATTGCCATATGAGGTGATTGTTGTAAACTACTTTGTGCATTTTGTAATAAACTTCCCCATGAAGCAACTGGAGGTTGAATCCCAATTCCTAAAAAACTAAGTGCCGATTCTGTCATAATAGCTCCTGATATGCTACCGGTTGCTGCTACAATTAATGTAGATAACACAGCTGGAAAAATGTGACGACGAATAATTTTTCCGTTCTTTTCGCCAATGAATTGAGCATAAACGACATAATCTCTTTGTTTTATTGATAGTGTCTCAGCTCTGATTAATCGTGCTATGCTCATCCATGAAAAACAACCTATCACAAAAATAATGGTAACTAACCCAGGTTTCAATAATACACTCAACACTATTACCAAAACTAGCCAGGGAATTGAAGACAATATATCTACGAACCTCATAAATAAACTATCAATCCATCCACCAAAATATCCTGATACTAGACCAATTATTGTGCCTATAGTCGTTGAAGCCAGCATTGCTAAGACACCAACAATAAGTGAAATTCTCCCACCATATATTACTCTAATAAAGTAATCTCTACCTATTTCATCAGTACCAAAAATATGTCTAGCATTTGGACTTGAAGACATATTAGAAACATCGGTGTGATTAGGATCAATGGGAATTAATGGAGCAAATAGCGCTAAAAGAAGTAACAAGAGAAGGAAAATAATAGATATCCAGTAACTCGGGTGTTTTTTTAATACCCTCATTCTTTTTTCTATTGCTTTCATTTTATACCTCCTTGCCTGATTCGTGGATCTACTATCGTGTACAATACATCTGACAATAAATTACCTAGAATTACTAACGTTGCAGAAAGTAACATGACTGCCATAATAACTGGATAATCCAAACTTTTTGTAGCAGACATAAGAAACGGTCCTATGCCTGGCCATCCAAAAATACTTTCCGTTATAATAGCTCCTGTTACTAGCATCGGTAATGCTAAACCAACTTGTGTCACAATTGGAAGTAAAACGTTTTTACTAACATGTCTAAAGAAAATTTCTTTTTTTGTTGCCCCAAATGCTCTTTGTACCATTACATAATCTTCTGATAATTGAAGTAGCGTTGATGAACGAACGTAACGTGTTAAATTTGGGAAAAAGGCTACTACAAGTACCATATATGGCATGATAAAGTGTTGTAAAAAATCCAATAAAGAGTCTTCTTTTCCAACAGTATGCATACCAATAATAGGTAGCAATCAAAACGATATCCTAAAAAATATATTATAATCATCGCAAACCAAAAAGTAGGCATAGAAATTCCTATTGAACAAATACCATCGATTAATTGGTCTACAAATTTTCCTTTATTAGCTCCTGCAACTAATCCTAATACTATAGAAAGAATTAAAGCTGTAACATAAGCCGGTAATACTAGTTTTATAGTGTTCGGTATTCGTATCATTAACTCATCTCCGATATTTGCTTGACTAACTAAAGAATGTCCAAAATCGCCACTAATTATTTGTTTTAACCATAGTACATACTGAACCATAAATGGTTCATCTAATCCATATCGTGCACGTATAATATCAATAGTTTCTTGTGACATATTTGGTGTTGTAATAGCATCAATAGCGTCATACGGTGCTATATGTATCATTGAAAAAACAATAAAAGAAACTATAAGTAACAAAGGGATAACTTGTACCATTCGTTTTAAAATATATTTACCCAAATTCACACATCCTTTATGTAATAACTAGACTTATTTAAATTTTAAACATTTTTAGAAAAAAATTCACAGGCCGAATTTTTCTGAGTAGACATGAAACTAAGTCTCAGGTAATTATCGTGCCTGTGAAGCTTCTATTACTTTATTCTATTGTTAATTTTGATAAGTCTTCAAATGTATAGATTGGAACTAAACCAGCTTCTTCAACATGACTAATTGCCTTATTTGTTGCTAAAACCTTGCGATTATCAACAATCGGATAAAATACTGCATCATTTGCAATTTGTTGTTGTAACTTTACATAAATTTCTTTTCGTTTGTTTTTATCCATTTGGATGGCACCATTATCGAATAGCTTATCGGTCACTTCACTATTGTATTGGAAGTAATTAGATGCTCCATCAGAAGCAAATAACCTTGAATATAAGTCAGGGTCATTTCCCATTATGTATCCCCCATAAACAAATCATATTTAGTTGAACCTGGTTTTTTTAATTCTGTAAAGATAGCTGCTCCATCTCCTCCAGCTAACTCAACAGTAATACCTGCTTTTTGAAGCTGTTGTTGTATCAAAGTAGCTTGAATTTTTTGAACGGGATCATCTGATGAAAAAGCTAGATTAAGATTGACCGATTCTACCCCTGCTTCTTTTAATAAATTTTTTGATTTCTCAATACTAGTTTCATATTTTTCTACATCTTCTGTTGAAAACGGATTTGCTGGTGGTAATATCGAGTACACATTTTCATAGTATTTATCCGACAAATATCCTGCCTTATTTAATTCATCTTTATTTAATGCATATAAAACAGCCTGTCTCACCTTAACATCTTTCAGAGTATCAGAAGCATTATTAAGCCCCATGTATCCTACACGATTCTCACTGTACTCATATGTTTTTAAATCATCGCCATCTAATTCTTTGATATCATTAGGTAAAACAAAAGAAGCATCTATTTCACCTTTTTTTAAAGCTAATTTGGTAGTATCTGCATTACTTATTATTCTAAAAGTCACCTTAGGTATTGACGGTTTGCCACCATAATACGAGTCATTTGCTTCAAATTGAATGTATTCACCACGTTTATATTTAGTTTGTTTATAAGGTCCAGTTCCAACTGGATTAGCTTTTAACTCATTCGCCGTAAAATCGGGTTCGCTTTTAAATATATGCTCAGGAATAATATATGTTTCTGTTGCGATATTATTAATTGCTGCTGCACTCACAGAAGGTAAATTAAATTTAACAGTTGCTTCATCAATCTTTTCTATGGTGATGGGTTTATCTCCTACCCATAAATTATCTGAATTTCCATTCTCTTTCTTAACTTTTTCACCATATGTAAACACAACATCATCAGCAGTAAAATCCTCACCATCCGACCATTTTATATTATCTTTTAACTTAACAATTAAAGATTTCCCATCAGTTGCTGGTTCTAAACTCTCCGCTAGTTCCATTTTTTGACTACCGTCACCTTCAATTCTAACTAGTGGGGAATAAATCATATTTGTGACAGTCAATCCCCAACGATCACTCGTAGTTATAGGGTTTAATGATGTGGGATCCCCACTAATTGCATAAGTAAACGTATCTTTGTCTTTTTTACTATTTGCTTCTGTTGATTTAGTTGTACCATTGTCGCTCTTACACCCTGTTAAAGCAAACGTCGCTAATACTACTGCCCCTAAAACCCATTTTTTCTCCATCAAATCTCTCCTTTTTACATGACTAATTGATTTAAAGGATCTTTTAATCATTTTTTAATAGTCTACAGTATAGCGAATAACTTTAGTATCTGTCAATTAAATACTTATTTTTAGTACAAATGTTTTCCATTAGTTTATTTACTACGTTTTTTATAATTACTTTTTACAAGTTTAATATTTAATTATTTTAATACCATTATCCTCACTTTATCTATTTATTATTTTCATTTAAAATAATAATTACTTTTAGCAAAATACAATCTTTTAAAGTAATCTAAATCCTCACTTAAAATAAATTAATAATTTTTTTAATAACGCCAATTATAAAATTAAGCTAGACAACTAAATAAATCATTTGTGACACACTCAAATTGTATTTCCGACCAAAGAAAACAATGAGAACGATCACAAATGACCTGTACACATCTTAATACAGATGAACTCATTTTAATAGAATCATATTATTACCAAAATAAGAAAGTAATGTTTGTTGCTAAACAATTGAAACGATTATCTATATGTCTATAACGCATTAAACGGTGGGTAATCCATTCTTGACTATTTTAAATTGATATCTATTTTTCTGATTCTGGAATCCCATCCCAAAGAGGTTTAAACGGACATTATAATGGATTACTACGTCAAGATGGATTACCTAAAAATGGATTTAATCGAATTTGATGTTACACTCATTCATTCTGTTGTTTCAAGAAGAAATAATATTTCTAGAAAATCATTAACCTATAAAACACCGTTAGAAATCTTTTTAAGTTATATAGACAGGGATATTTCGTCTATCTTAATTTGAAAAAATAAATAATAAAAAAATATGACATTTTTAATCAATTTATTTTACAAATTAAAGTGGAACTAATTTTTAAAATGCTGGAATAGCTGTTTTACTATGTTCTTTTTCGATATATTCTTTCACTGCTTTACTTGCCATCGCTTTTTTCAAAGCTTTAATTTTTTCAGAATCTTGATTGTCTTCTCTTGCAACTAATGAGATTGCAAATCTTTCATCTACTGTATTTTCTAATAAAATGGCATCATCTGGAGTTAAGCTAACTTTTGCAATGTAAGCTGGATAGTTGTAAACCATCGCCACATCTTTTTCGTTATAAGCTTCTGCTAAGTTTAATAAATCAACTGATAAAAATTCAATTTGTTTTGGATTTTTTTCAATATCTTTCAGTGTTCCATTAAAGCCAACACCATCTTTTAACTTAATTAATCCTTGCTCATTTAAAATCGCTAATGCACGGCCTTCATTTGAAACGTCACTTGGAATAGCAATTTTCGCTTTATCAGGAATCTCATCAACTGATTTATAGTCTTTTGAATAGTAACCAACTTTTGCATTATAAATAGGTTGAATCACCACTAAGTTTGCATCTTTTTCTTGGTTAAATTTCATCATATATGGTTTGTGTTGTGCGAAATTCGCATCAACTTCTTTATTTTTTAACATTTCATTGTACTGGATGTTATCTGTTACTTGAACCAATTCAACATCCCATCCATCTTTTTTTGCTTCTTCTTTTGCGACATTGACAATATCAGTCATTGGTGGTGCTTGAGAAGCTACTTTGATGATTTTATCTTCTTTTGGTTTTTCTTCTTTTTTACTTTCTTCTGCTTTTCCACATGCTACTAACCCTAATGTTAAACCTAACAACATCACATATTTAAAACTTTTTTTCATTATGACAACGTCCTTTTATCTAATTTTTTTGCTATTTTATACCCTACTAATTGAATCAATCCAACTAACACAATCATGATGACGATAGCAAGCATCATCACGATGTATTCATAACGTTGATAGCCATACCGTATGGCGAAGTCTCCAATTCCTCCACCACCAACTACTCCCATTACAGTCGAATAAGATACCAAACTAATTAACATCGATGTCGCACTTAATACCAAACCACTTCTTGCTTCAAGCCATAAAAAATGATACACGTGTTGCCATCTTGTCACACCTAATGACTCTGATAAGATGAGCACACTTTTAGGAATATCTAATAACACTTGTTCACATAGTCTTGCGAAAATAGCAATTGCTACTAAACTAAGTGAAACGGATGCTGATTTTGGGCCAAATCCTGTCCCAACCATCACACGTGTCAAAGGAATCAATGTTACAACCAATAATAAAAATGGAAATGAGCGAATAATATTAACATAACTTGATGAGATATTATAGAGACATCTTTGTTGCCATGTTTCTTTTTTGCGACATAGAAATAGTACAGTCCCTATTATCAAACCAAACACCATACCAAATACCATGCTCACACCAATCATATACATCGTCTGTTTAAGAGCTAACACTAATTCTGGTAAATAAATCATCGCATCTTTTAAAGATGTCATTCACTCAACCTCCTAAAGGCTTTGGTTGGGTATGAATAACACTCTACCTCATCTTGACTATGATTCACCTCAACGATATGACTAATTTGACCTTTATCTAATATCAAGCATTCATCACAAAAAGATTTCACTTTATCTAAATCATGACTCACAAAAATGATGGTGGGCTGGTAGTCATCATGCACGTCTCTTAAAATTTGCAAGATTAGCTGGGCATTATACTCATCTAACGCACTTGTTGCTTCATCTAACAAAATATATTTTGGCTTTGTCACTAAAGCTCTTGCCAACGCAACACGTTGTTTTTGTCCACCACTTAACATTGATGGGTAAACAGTTGCATAGTCTAGTAACCCAACTTTTTCCAACCAAAAAAGAGCTTGTGATTTATCTTTAATACCTTTTAGTTTTAGAGGTAAATGACTGTTTTCTAAAACGGTTAGATTATTAAGCAAATGATAATCTTGAAAGATCATACCCATTTGCTGTTTGAGAATACTCTTTTGTTTCCTTGTTAAGTCACGACAATCGACACCGTCTATCCAAAACTTTCCACCATCTATTGATGTACTTAAATTTAATATACTCAATAACGTTGATTTTCCCGAACCACTTTCACCTACAACCCCATAGATGACACCATTTTTTATAGTTAATGAGATATTTTCCAAACTAAATTCCCCATAGACTTTTCTTACTTGATTTAACTGAATCACTTTTAATACTCCTTTACGTATACGGTACTGCTTATCGACATCACACATAGTAAAGGCTCTAAAACAAAAACGCAAAGCTATCAGAAAAAAAGAAGAAGATAACACAATGGTCATCTTCTTCTAACGATTTAAATGATTGATAGGCTTGACTTTATAAATAACGTATCAAGTTTTTATACATACAATTTTGTTTTTTAGTGAACTATTTAAAACAAATTTAATTGAGTTGGATTTAGTCCTTGATACTCAATTTTTAATTTGTCTTTTAGTATTAAGGCGTTTTCTCCTGCATCGCCACCTGAATTATTATTAAACACCACAACCACTTTTTTAGCTTTTATTTTTTCTATCTCTTTTGCTAGCTCATTTAGTTCTTCATCAGAATAACAATAGAGCGTACGTTTTTTCCGCCAGTCACTCGATTTTTCTGCCCAATAGCGTTTATTTCTACCATGAAGTCGTACATACGCGTAATCTGGTGTTGTGACTTCAGATAAAAAAGGAACTGAATGATGCACAACTTGTGGTTCATCAACACTCACCAATGTGTAATGATACTGAGTCATAAATTGCATCATCTCTTTTTTCACTGACTCACTGTACCAAGTGCTACTTCGAAACTCTACAGCCATTGGATACTCTTTGAATCGTTCTCTCAACTGACGAAGATAGGTTACATTTTCTTTATTACAAATAAAGTAACTAGGGAACTGACACAAAATGGTAGAGAGACGTTTTTGCTGAACTAAGGGTTCTAAAAATAATTTGAACGCTTCATCCATTTCTTTTTCATCCTGATAATACTCTTCTAACTTTGCATGTTTTGTCATGACTTTAAACGCCTTGATGCTAAAAGAAAAATTATTTGGTGTCTTATTTATCCAATTTTCACTGACTGTTGATGCTTTTATCCCGTAAAAAGACGTATTCATTTCCACCACTGGAAATAGTGACGCGTAATCAGATAATGTTAAAAATGATTTATTCAGTAATTTTCCGTGTTCTCTAAACGTCGTTAACCCAATTTCTATCATGTTATGTCATCCTTTTTCTATAAAAAAAGTATCAGATCATATGACCTGATACTAGTTAATGCGAGAAAAGGGACTTGAACCCTCACGAAGAATACTCTTCACAAGATCCTTAGTCTTGCTCGTCTGCCAATTCCGACATTCTCGCTAATCGTAGTGTTATTCTACCATACATCCTTGGTTTTTTTCCACTACATTTTAGTTATTTTGATAAATAATGTAATTTTCCGCCACATTGACAGCGGTACTTTGATAAATTCAATCGTTTTTTACGTTGAAATGTTTTCTTACACTTGGAACATTCTATAAGATAGACTTTTCTTTCTGGTGGTTCACGAAGTTGTGGGGTAAACCTTAAACCATCAACTTGTTTAAGTAGTTCTTTAAACTCTTTTTCTTTATGCTTATACCCTCTATTTTCTATATGTAAATGATAATGGCATAACTCATGTTTAATAATACCGATTAAAACCTCCTCATCATAGACATCTAAAATAGCTGGATTAAAATCTAACTGGTGAGAAGATAAATGATATCTCCCACCAGTTGTTTTCAATCTTTTATTAAAAGAAGCTTGATGAAGAAATGGTTTATCAAAATACATTAGAGACGTTTTTTCTACTAAAGTCTGTAATTCACCATCGTTCACCTAGTGTCACTCCTTATTTTTGAGTTGGTTCAATCATTGTCAGTGTGATGCGTTGTTTTTGTACGTCCACATCTACTATCCACACTGTTACAACATCTCCAACTGCCACGACATCTGTTGGATGCTTAATGTATGATTGGCTTAATTTTGAGATATGAACTAAACCATCTTGTTTCACTCCAATATCCACAAATGCACCAAAATCAACTACGTTTCTGACAGTCCCTTCTAACTGCATGCCTGGTTTCAAATCTTCCATTTTAAGAATATCTTTTCTTAAAAGTGGTGCAGCTAAATCATCACGCATATCACGTCCAGGTTGTCTTAACGCACTAATCACATCTTCAAGTGTTTCTTTACCAACTGATAATGTCTCACTCATTTTTTCAACAGAAACGGTTTCTAATTTGGCGTTGGTTTCCTCAGTACCAATTTCAGACATATCAATCGCTAATTCTTTTAATAATTGTTTTACTAATCCATAACTTTCAGGGTGAATACCTGTTGTATCTAAAATATTTTTAGCATTTGGAATACGTAAAAATCCAATTGATTGCTCGTATGCTTTTGGTCCTAAGCGTGGCACTTTTTTCAAGTTAGTACGGCTAGTAAATTCACCATTTTCTTCACGATAAATGACAATATTTTTAGCCGTTGTTTTGTTTAATCCAGCCACGTGTTGCAATAATTGGGCACTGGCTGTATTAACATTGACACCTACTTGGTTCACTACCATTTCCACAACAAAATCCAATTGTTCTCCCAAGCGTTTTTGAGAAACATCATGTTGGTATTGACCAACACCAACTGCTTTTGGATCAATTTTTACAAGTTCTGCTAATGGATCTTGCAAACGTCGTCCGATACTAACAGCACTTCTTTCTTCAACTTGTAACTCAGGAAACTCTTCTCTAGCTGTGTCACTTGCTGAGTAAACGGATGCTCCTGCCTCATTAACAATCACATAAAAAACAGGACGTTTCATTTCTTTCAGGCACTCTGAAACGAATGCTTCAGATTCACGGCTAGCCGTTCCATTTCCTATAGCGACCATTTCAACTTTGTATTCATCTAATAATTTAATAAACTCAGGTTTAGCTTCTTCACGTTTTTTAGCATTAGCTGGTTTATGTGGATAAATGACATGCACAGCCAATAATTTACCTGTTGGGTCAACAATAGCTAGCTTACATCCTGTACGATAAGCCGGGTCAAACCCTAATACAACTTTCCCTTTTAAAGGAGGTTGCAATAAGAGATTTTTTAGATTTTCTCCAAAAATCGAGATGGCTTGTTCATCTGCTTTTTCCGTTAATTCATTACGTATTTCACGCTCAATTGCCGGTGCTATAAATCGTTTGTAACTATCTTCATAGGCTGCACGTATAAATGGTGTGGCAACACTTGTTTCACTCTTAACTAAATGGCGTTCAAAATATTGGAACACTCGGTTGCTATCAATTTCAATCGAAACTTTCAGGACACCTTCTTTTTCACCACGATTTGTTGCCAACACTCTATGAGATACCATTTTTTTCATAGGTTCAGAAAAGTCATAGTACATCTCATAGACACTTTTTTCATCTAATGATTTATCTTTTTCTTTTGTTGTATAAAGGCCTGTTTGTTTCGTCATATCACGTAACCATTCACGATAAGATGGTTCATCGCTAATCACTTCTGCAATGATTTCATGTGCTCCAGTTAACGCATCTTCAGATGTCTTAATTTCTTTTTCTTTGTTAATGTATTTAGCCGCTTCTTCTTCTACAGACCCATTTTCTGGAAAAGTCAGTAACCACTCGGCTAATGGTTCAAGACCATTTTCTTTTGCAATAGTCGCCTTAGTACGACGTTTTTGTTTAAATGGGCGATACAAATCTTCCACTCGTTGCATTTTTTTTGCTGCATTAATTTTTTTCTCTAGGTCTTTTGTTAGCTTTCCTTGTTCGCTAATCAGTCTGATAACTTCTTCTTTACGTTTTACCAAACCTTCTATATAGGCGTGACGTTCTTCAATTTCTCTAATCTCAACTTCATCTAGACTTCCTGTTTGTTCTTTACGGTAGCGCGCAATAAAAGGAACCGTATTCCCTTCACTTAATAAGTGTAATACAGTCTCAATTTGTTTTCTTTTTATATTCGGTAATTCTTTTTCTAAAATGTCAAATACTTGTGTGTCTTGCATAGTTATTCATTCTTCTCCCTGTCAAAAATATGCTTACTCGACTCAAAATAGTGTCTTTCTAAAAATCGTGATAATGCTTGATACGCTTTTAAGCGTAGTAATATCTCTTTTTCCATAATAACATAATTTTTTGATAGTAATGGCATCTTGACCAAGTTTTCTAAATCTTTATAAAAATCTACTGACTCTGATACATAAAAATCACACCACGATAGTTCAATTTTACTCAATGTATTAGACTGCATAATATTTGCTTGATACCATCTATACTCTAAAAATTTGAGTGACAAACGATATTCTCGATATTCTTCAATGGGTACTTTAGCATCTTCCACGTCTGCATCATCTGCTTTTTGAAATAAATTTAATACACCTTGGTCATTATAATGTTTTTTAGATTTCTTATTAGTTTGTCTTTCTTTGGGTCTATCATTAACATTGGTGTCATTCTTCTCTAAAACTTCTAACTGTTCATTAAAAAAAGAACGCTCAATAAACTGTTCTAAATATACGACTCGATCGCTTAATCGATTAACTTCTTTTAATATACGACTCATTTCACTCTGATAATAGGAGTTTTCCTCACTTAACTTTTCATTTAACTCTCTTAAATGTGTCACGTCACTGATTAAATTTGATTGGTTGGTCTCTGAACGATTTCGTTCTTCCTCTAACAATGATTCTGTTTCTTGGCTCTTTTCAATCCATTCTTTTAATTTCTTTTCCAATTCCCAATAAGATTGTTTTTGCTCTTCTAGCCTGTCTATAATGTTCTCTTTTTCTACTAATAATTTATCTAACTCATTTTTCACAGAATCTTTTTCTAGTCTTAAAGCTTGCATTAAGGCTTGTTGTTCACCCTTTTCCATTGTTAACTCATCAATGGTTGATTGCATTTTAAATTCAGTAGTTGATGCAATAACTAATTGTTGTTCTTGATAAGTGATTGTCGCTTCAAATTCTCTTACGTCATTTTGTAACTGCTCGAAAACTCTTATTTTTTCAGATTGTTCTTGTTCTAATGATTCTTTTAATTGTTGAACTTCACTTTCTGTATGAATCAAATGCTCTTTTATTGTTGCCAACTCTTTAGACTGTTCTTGTTCTTTTACGCTCAATACATTTTTTGTCTCAGTCATTTGTTCTAAAGAGGAACTAAGAACTGCATTATTATGCTCTAACTCACTAATTAATTTGTTAGCTTGATCTAATTTTTGAGATAACTCTTTACATTTTTCTCTGTATTCAATACTTTGATGTCCATTATTTTCTACTTTATCCTTTAAAATATGCTGTTTTTGAAGGTTTAAATAATCATCCGTTTGAATTCTATCTAGATTCTCTTGCAATAATCGGTTCTCATTTTCAATCGTATCAAGTTGCGCCATTAAAGCTTGTTGCTCTCTATCCTGTTTATCACTCCATTGTTTGACTCTTTTGTCTTGCTCTAATAATTTATCATGTAAACTTTCTATTACTGAATCTTTAGCAAGTAAGGTGTTTTTTTGAGGAGTTACCTTTTTTTCTAATGTTGGCGAAAAAATAGATACACTTGTCTCGGCTTGATTAGGCCCAAAGTCTGGTGCTGTCAGTAACTCTTGAACAGTTTGGAAAAAACGTTTTATTTCCATATCATCTAATAAACTTGTTACACCAAATGAAATGTATAATTTAATAAATCCAATATCATTAATATAATAAAAAGCTTTCTTTATCGGATAAATAGCTAGTACCGTTTGCCATCTATGAAAAAAAACTGATAATCTTTGATTAATTTGATAAGTAAAAACTGGATCAAATAATACTTCTAATTGATTAGTAAGCTTATTTGGTATGGGGTTATCAGACCTCACTATAATTGATTTAGTTCGAGGCTTTACTTTTTCTTTTTTAAACAAACGCAGACTGATTTTCCCCTGTTCCTTTTCCATTATATTACCTCCGTTATTTGTTAACTCAATTATAATTATACTAAAAAAGTGTTGTTGTATAACAACACTTTTTTAGCCTTTTTAGCCTTCTTGAGAAAAGTTAAGTTGTACACCAGGTTTATCCAGTGCAATTTCTGTTACTTCATAAGTTAGACGTTCGATTAAAACAAATAACGGATGCACTAAGGTATTTACTTCATCAGAAGATAAATCTTCTATTTTATCTACTTTACGTCCTACAGTTTGAACGAACTGAGCTACATCTCCGCTTATCGCAACATTCTCTAATATAATTTTAAATTCAATTCTTAAACCTAAAATTGAGTTATTTTTTGGATCAATGTCCATTTCTTCTGTGATTTCAAAAGGATTTAAACTCACATTAATTGATGTTTCTTCTGAATGATCTTCTGGTAATGCATCATAATGATATGATTGTACAAATTCCTGTTGTCTTTTAAGTTCCATTTTATTCTCTCCTAAGTCTATTTAGCACTATAAAAAACTAAATAAATTATCTACCTTTTATATTCTACACGAAATGCCACGATATTTAAATGTAAATATTTATTTATGCAGATTTTCCTTTGAATGATAAAAATATTATTCAATATGGTGTTCTTCTTTCTCAACTGCACGATAGTTCTGCATTTTCTTACTAAATAGTGTTCCGTTTGAAGGAGGCGTGTAGGTAATCGCATTCGCTCCAGCATCAATGGTCTCCATAATTGACTCTTCTGTTGGTCCCCCTGTCGCCATTATTGGAAATAGTGGGTATCTCTCACGAATAGTACGAACAATATGAGCTGTGTGTTTTCCACCACTCACATTTAATATCTGAACGCCTGCTGCAATTTTTTCATCTATATCGGTAAATTCTGATGTGACGGTTCCAATAATAGGTATATCAATAGTTTGTGAGATATCATATATTGTTTCTTTAGGTGTAGGAGCATTGACAACCACGCCAATTGATCCATTTGCTTCCGCAAACATACTCATATTTACTGAACGATTTCCTTGTGTTAACCCACCACCCACTCCAGAAAAAACTGGCACGTCAGCTGATTCAATGATTGCTTTTGTTATAGTTGGGTGGGGAGTAAATGGGTATACTGCAATCACTGCATCAGCATCAATATTCCTAATAATAGCAATATCAGTTGAATAACAAATAGATTTTATACGTTTGCCATATATTTTAATACCTGAGCAATTCCGAATAATATTTGGCACGTGAATTAAATCTTTTCGTAAATTTGTCACAATTTCAGGTGCAATTCCTTTTTCTCGATGCATTTCTTTTTCTCCTCCAAAATAAACTAAACTTTAATATAAATTATTAAAGCCCAAATTTAATGATCATATTGATCTAATTGATACTGTTTAATAAGTGATACCAACTTATCAGCGTAACCCGGGTCAGTTGCATACCCTGCCACTTGTAAGGCTTTGGCTGCTGTTTGATAATCATCTGCTAAAAGAACACCTTGATATAAATAAGGATCCCAGTCAACTCCCTGAACAAATAACAAAGTATGATCTCTAATGCAATCAGACCAACTAGCATATACTTTAAAATTAGCCTTAATAGTTTCCCACTTACCATCTTTGTACTCTTTGGTTTCAAGCTTGATAGAATGATCATTGGGACTAAATGATTTAATACCAAATAAATTATTATATTTCGCACTCAATTCACTTGTCCCCCAATCAGATTCTAGAATGGCTTGAGCCAAAATAATACTTGGCATAATCCCGTGACTGGCTTGCATTTCTTTAGCTACTGGTACAATCTCATCGATAAAATCCTGCTTGTTTGTTGTATTTGTTTCTTCAGACTGAATGGTCTGTGTGGTACTAGTTAATCCTCTTAAACTTAATAAAAAGACAACCATACTTACCATTAAAAGCAACGCACCTACCAATATAGGTAAGGTTAATTTATATCGAGTTTTTTTCCTTCTTGCGTATTTTTTTGCCATAAATTACCTACTCTTAATCATTTCTACATATTCTTCTAGTGACAAATTATGTTCTTTCATGTATAACGCATTAGCTTTACCGACATATCGAATGTGCCAAGGCTCATAATTAATACCGGTTATATCTTCTTTGTCATGTTCATATCGTACAATAAAGCCGTACTCACTAGCATTTTCTTCAATCCATTTTCCAGCTGGAGTGTCACCAAACGCTCCTTCTAACATATTACCTTGGTTGTACCATTCTTGTTCTAAAATATCAATAGCTAAACCTGTGTGATGCTCACTTAACCCAGGCTCTGTTAAGTAAGCCATTGCCTGCTTTTTCGCTTCCTTATCAGATAACCCTTGAGATTTATATGTCTCTATATCTCGTTGCACGATAGCTGTTTGTTCGGCAACAGATCGATAGCCAGAAATCACAATTAATTTGAAACCTTTTTTATTCGCAGCATCTACCATGTTATTAAATGCATCATAAATTCTACTATCAATTTTCTTTCCATTAGGTAATTCTTTTAAGTTGGTTGGTTCTTTTTCAATTTTATTATCTTTGTTTACTAAGATTAAATTCCAATCTGACGCGTTACCTGGATAAATATCATCTGTCTTAATTTTTGTCGTTTGTTTTGTTGAGCTTTCTTCTGTTTTTTCGACTGCTTCTTGGTTTGACCCAACTTTAAACCATATTCCAAGCACAATAAAACAACCTATAATCCCAACAAATACTTTTTTAGCCATAGTGACTAATCATTCCCTTTATCTTCAGTATTTTCTTCAGCGTAAGTATCTGTTAAATTTTCATCTAACCATTCTAATAAATCAATTTTAGATTCTTCAATTTGTTGTTGGACAATTCCTGGCATGAAGAATTCTAAAATATCATCATAACCCCATTCACCATAATTCATCACAACACGTAATACCACCACATGTTTTTGTGGTGCATTTAGCAATTCTTGATTACTAAAACGTTGTTGGGTAATCAACTCGACATTAGCTAAACCTGATTTTATCCATGTATTTGCAATAACTGTTTTTAATCGTTTGTATTCGACACTTGCATAATTTCTTTTTTCTGGAAACATAATCGTCTGACTAACAATTTTATGAAGTAGCATCCATTCATAATCGGAAAATAGATTTTTTATCTTTTGCATTTTATCATTTGGTAACTGAACTAGTCCTTTTTTCCAATCCATCCACATAGACACAGGTAATTCTAAAATATTTTTACAAAACACCTCTTCACTAATAAATTGATCTTTTATACGGTCTAACATAATATTAACCATTGCTTTATGCATAATACGTCATCCTCTTTTCTACATTAAATCAATAAGTAAAATGATATCTTATATCATTTTACTATATTTAGATAGACTTTTGAATTAAATACACTACCTGATGATATAAGTTAAAAAAAACTACAACATTTTTTCATGTATTCGACTAAAGTTCACTTTAATATCTATAAAAGTTTGGACTTGTAACAACAATTGATACAATTTAGCACGATTTTCAAATTCTGAACGTGATGTTGGTAATGGTTTAGTTTCATACATTTGAAATACTTCTAATACTTCTTCTTTTAAAGCCAAACCATCATTGTCTTCGGCATAAGTGTCTGCAATATTAATTAATAAAGTCTCCACACTCTCAGCCACATCTTTATCAACATCAATTTGTTTTATTAGTTCATTCATATCTTCAAGTGTTTCGAATTGTCTTAATCTCATATTAAAGTAACTTAAATAATACTCGTCTTGAGATAATAATTGATTTTCCATGTGACGTTTTGATAGTTGTCTTCCTTGTTTAATTGATTTTGATAATCCTTCAAGTAAAGCATTACATTCATTTGCTACATCTTTTCGATATAATAGTTCCGAAAATTGACGCAGTAATTTTTGAATGGTTTGATCAACAACTTGTTTATTTTCTTCGATGTCTTCTTTCACACTAGGCATATGTAAATTTGCAATAAGTGCCAACGTAATCCCAATTAATAATAATCCAAATGCATTTAATATAAGCCAAGGTGCCATGGATTTTTCATTTAAAAAATGTGTCATCAATACTGAGTTAATCGGAACAATTTCTGGCATTTTCCACTTACCTGCAACAGGAATGTAAAAAAGTAATAAGAGGCAATAAGCAAGCGGGGTATATCCTATCACATGATACCAAAAATAGGCCATGATTGTTGCTAGTATAAATGCTAATATACGGCCCACCCCAATTTTTACAGACGATCGTTTCGTATTTGTTACACTTAAAATTGCGACAACTCCTGCTGTTGAGGCATATTTAAATCCTAAAATAGTTGCTAACCATATGCCAATTGATGCTGTGACAGCCGTTTTTACTGTGCGTAATCCTATTTTCATTGTCATCCTCTTTTCACACTTTGTTCTTACTCTATTTAATGTCAAAATTTGTTTCTCGTCAAATACTAGAAAATTCTGTCTCTTTCGTTTATCATAAAAGGTATATCAAGGAGGGATAAATTATGTCGCGTATTAAATCATTTTTGTTGTTATCTGTGTTTGTGTTCACTTTAAGTGCGTGTGGTATTACACAAGAGTTAGACCAATCCGTGACCGTTACGGAGAATATCAATCATCAACTGAAAGAAGAAAAGCAAACTATTTCCTCTTTAAATACACTTATCGAGCACTTCTCTACAACTTATGACAAAGAGATTCATGAAAAAAATCTAACAGACATCTTAGGTAACGACATGAGTAGCTTAAATAAAAGTTATGACGAGCGTGAGGAAATACTCTCTACTTTGAAAAAAGATAATAAGTTGATTAAGTCTTACAATAAAGAACTAAAAGCGATTATTTCAAAAAAGGCAGTTGATGTGGATAATACAAAACTTGTTGCCATACAAAGTAGCGTTGATATTATAATCAACAACATCGAGTCTTTACAATTATACCTAGAATCAAGTCTTTCACAAGAAAAAGAGTTATATAATGATGTCACTGTTGATACGGCAGATGCCTTATTCTCAGCTATTGATAGAGCAAATGGTGCGACATTACTCGTAACCAATGAAACTCTGCAAAATATTTCTTACACAACAGATTTGATTAATGACTATCAAAAATCAGCTCCATCAAATCATAAATAAACTAGGAGAATGGTCGTCAAAATGGTTATTGGAAAATATCGAATAGGTCTACGAACATTAAAAACTGCGATTGCCGTCATGTGTTGTATTATCTTTTTTCATATTACGCATCGAGGGTCTCCTATGGTTGCGACACTTGCAGCTGTATTTGCTTTAAGAGAAGACATGTCTACCACTATGAGCTTTGGAAAATCAAGAATTTTAGGAAACACAATTGGTGGTATTTCGGGAATTTTATACTACCTTTGTCTGTTAAACTTACCAAATCAATCAATTGGTGAAATCTTTTTAGTCCCATTTTTTGTCTTAGTCACTATCACCATTTCCATTCGTTTAAAAAATGAAAAAGGAATTATTGGTGGTGTTTCCACTCTTTTATTTTTATGTTTTTCGATTCCTAAAACAAGTTCTTTTACCTACGCGATTGACCGTGTTATTGATACGTTCATAGGCACGCTATTTGCGATTCTCTGGAACTACTTGATTAAATCACCTTTGGAAGACAAAGAAGAAACACTTGAGGAAAAGAAAGAACAACTTGCTATAAAAAAAAGAGAAGTTGCCTCTTTAGAAGAAGAAATAGATTCTATGGAGAAAAATATCCCTGCTGATACACCATTAGACTAAATAAGAGACTGTGACATAAGTCTTTGAAATAATGAATAAAAGACATCAAAAGTATTAATCTATTCGATATTTCATTTTTGATGTCTTTTTGATATAGTACATCTTCCATTTTCCTCATTATTATCTCTAATTTTCTTATATTTAAAGCCATTATTAGTAGCACAATTTCTTTTCATACCTTCTCCAAACCACGGGCATGATAACGTGTGGAATTTAAAGAAGCCTTTATCCATCAAAAAACTGATTCAACATCAATTTTTCTTTGACTATAAACCTTACTAGTTTAAGGAGATGAAGTTGTTCTTTTTTTCTTTAAAATATTCCCAAAAATGATTAACCTTTATTTTTCTAACATATCCTTTTGGCGTTAGTACAGGCTTTATAACTTGATTGTTATTATCATTTCTTTCTGCTACATATTCTTTAAAATATCTTATAAATCCTTCTTTATCAGTTTTTTTCGATAATTATTGAAAGAAACTCTAACACCTTTAGGATCAATATAATCATTTTCTTCCTCATAATATTTCCAAGTCATAACTTTCTATTTATCAGTTTTCTACGTTTTACTTTATTCTCTCAACATGATTCCATAAGTAATCAACGCTATGAGTTTAGAAAAATTATCCTGTAAATATACTTAGGTAAAAATGTCCCTTTTTCATTTTACAATCGGCGAAATAAAAAAACTGCCGTAACAGTTTATTTCCGCACGACAGTTTTTTCTTATACCACTTTTCTCTCCACTAATCGATAATACACTTTAGATGTTTGAGCATACATCACAAGGTAAATTAGTAAAAAGATTACTACCATAATGATACAAATTATCATAAATAATACTTTATCACTCAATCCAAATAACATCAGTAAATTACTCATCAAAGGAAACGCAAAAGCTAAGTGAAGTGTCGCAAGGATAATCGGGAAAAAGAATACCATAATGATTTGTCCTCTAATACTTTGTTTCACTTCTTGATGACTCATTCCAACTTTTTGCATAATATCATAACGATGTTCATCCTGCATACCTTCTGATATTTGTTTGTAATAAATTATTAACCCTGTTGCCAAGGTAAAACTTAGCCCTAAAATCATGCCTAAGAATAAAAAGCCACCTGTAAATGCTTGTAATTCTTCTCTATCAATCGCTGCTGAAGAAAAACTATCAGTCATCCCCATTGCTTTTAGCTGACTCTTCATCTCTTTAGCATAAGCTAACTGTTTATTACTGTCTCCACTAACATTAGCATAAACGGTTGGAGACATTTCCGAATAATTTGTATAGTCATTTGGTGCCAAAGCCTTGAGCGTATCTTCCATCACGTTTTGATTTGACACGACAACAAACAGCATATTTGAAATACCACTCACTCTTGGAATAAATGTGATGTTATCAATAATTTGTTTTATCTTAAATGGTTTGTTCCCAAATGACGCCGAATTCCCTTCAAATTTACCATTCATACTATACAAAGCAATTTCATCATCTGACAGTTTTAAATTAGTTTTTTCCAAACGATTGTACTCATCTTCTGTCATAAAGTTTAATGATTCTGCTTTACTAAAATCATTTGAATTTTTAGTGTCTTTAGATAAAAACTTATAATTATTATTGTCTTTAATTACCATTAATCCATCAGATAAATCTGCATGATCAACTTCTTTTAATCTAACATCATATTTCTTAGCCTCTGACTTAAATAGTGTTTCCACTTCTTTTACTTTGTCTTGTGGCACCATAAGACTCATATCATATGGATTACGATTTTTTATGACATTATCCATTCCGAAAAATAGACTACCTGTTGTGCTAAGTGTTACTAGTACCATTGTACTTAAAATACTGATACTAGCAAGTCCGACCGCATTTTGTTTCATTCGATACATCATATTTGAAATCGCGATGAAATGTGTTGGTTGATAATAATATTTCTTACGACGTTTCAACCATTTTAAAATCATGATGCTACTTGCCATAAATAAGGCATACGTTCCAAAAATCACGAGTAAAATCGCAATAAAAAATAAGCTAATTGCTTTCAAAGGGGACTCGATAGTCACTGACATATAGTATCCAGCACCAATACAGACAATGCCTGATATACCTGTTAACCATTTTACTTTGGGTTCTTTTTCCCCTGTTTGAGTGCCTTTTAATAACTCTATAGGATTGACTAGTTTTAACTGAATCATATTAATCACATAAAGTAATAAGAATATACCAATAAAAAATACTACCACATAACCTAAGCTCATGACATTTAAACTGTAAGTAAACCCTTCACCAAATCCTGTCATTTTTTTCAAAATTAGAAACGATAATTTTGAGAAAATAATCCCCGTAAATAATCCTACTACTATTGAAAACAATGACACTAATATAGTCTCGATAAATAAAATCTTGCCAAGTTCACGTTTTCCCATCCCTAATATATTGTATAATCCTAATTCTTTTTTTCGTTGTTTTAGTAAAAAACTATTAGTGTACAATGAAAAAATAGTTGTAAAGATTAAGATGACGATTGATCCAAAACCAAACAATGATTTTGCTGAATCTGCTCCTGGTAAAGAATTCATTCCATCATTTTTTAACAAAATTTGCATAATTACATTTACGTTGACCAAAAAAATCATCGACAAGATAAATGGGGCATACGCTCGCTGATTTTTCTTTAAGTTAGTTAAGGCTAATTTTAAATAAAACATCTTACGCCTCCCCTGTTAACAAAACTGTCATCGTTTCAGAGATTTGATTTAAAAAATCATCATTGTTTTGTAAGCCACGGTATATTTGATTAAACACTTGGCCGTCTTTGATAAACAATACTCTGTTCGCATGACTTGCGGCTACCACACTGTGTGTCACCATAACGATCGTTTGGCCTTGTTTATTGACTTCTTGGAATAACGATAATAATTGAGTCGATGTTTTTGAATCAAGAGCTCCGGTCGGCTCATCTGCAAGTAAAATATCTGGTTGTGTAATCAATGCTCTTGCAACAGCCACACGTTGTTGTTGACCTCCAGATAATTCATAAGGATATTTTTCTAACAATTTATTCAATCCAAGTTGTGGTGCTAGCTTATCTAATCTAGACATCATCTCTTCAAGCGGTGTTTTAGCTAACACTAATGGCAATAAAATATTGTCCTGAACCGAAAAAGTATCCAGCAAATTAAACTGTTGGAATACAAATCCTAAATGCTCGCGTCTAAAAGCTGCCGCTTCTTTTTCCTTGATTTCATTCATGTTTTTTCCATTTAATAAAATATCACCTGAAGTAGGTGTATCTAGTGTTGCTAATAGATTTAGTAAAGTGCTTTTACCTGAACCAGATTCTCCCATTATGGCAACATACTCACCAGCTTCCACTGAAAAGTTGATTTGTTTTAAAGCCTCTACTTTTGCTCCACCTAAGCGTGTATGATATGTTTTTTTGACATTATTGACTTCTAAAATTTTCATCTATGTTCTCCTTTTTTCTTGGTTACTTGATAAATCTATCATACAAAACATCGTCACACATGCACACTTACAGATAAAAAACCAAACTTACAACTTAGTAAGTTTGGCTAATCATACATGTTTTCAAACTGTAAAAAAGTCATACCGACCACGGTTCCTTTTCCTATTTCTGATGATATTTCTAAGGTTATCCCTAGGTGATTTGCGATATTTTGACTCATATGAAGTCCTAACCCTGTTGCTTTTTGGTGTCCTCGGCCATTAAATCCTGTATAACCTGATTCAAATATTCGTGGTAAATCTTGCGATAAAATGCCAATACCACTGTCCGTGATAGTCAGTGTGTCATTTATCATCTCAATTTTTATTCCACCGATTTTCGTATATTTGATACTGTTAAAGATTAATTGCTCTAAAACAAACAATAACCACTTTTCATCTGTGACAATCTCTTTTTCAAATGGAACCAACTCAACACTCAAATCTTTTTGTATAAAGAACATGCGGTATTTTTTGATTACTTTTTTGACGACACTTGAGAATTCTACTTTTTTTAGAACTAAATCATCTTCTAAATTCGTCATTTTTAAATAATGAAGCATCATAGACAAGTATCCATCAATCGTTGAAATTTCATTTTTTATTTTGGTCGTTGACTCTGGTTCTATTTCGATTAAAACTTGTAAAGCCGCTAGAGGTGTCTTTATCTGGTGACTCCACATAGCATAATAATCCAATAGTAATTGCTGTTCTTTGACTAACTGATGCTCTAAATGTTGGTTTGTGGCACTCACTTTTTTCAACAATGCTTGATAATCTTTGTTTAGCATATCGTCACCTATATCAAGTTGCTGATACAACACATTATCGACTGATTCTTGTTCGATGATGTCTTGCAATATACTATGTTCTTTATACATTTTTCTCATATCAACTAATGACCAAATCACTAAAATAAAAAACACAAATAATAACCCATCCATAAAAGGAGTTAAGGTTAAGTCATATAAAAAGAACGTCGCCAAAAACATGCCACTCATCATAACAAACAATGCATAAATAACCCATTTTTCTTTAATATAATGTTTTAAAAACTGTGTCATCTATCTAACCCATCTAACAAGTAGCCTTTCCCTTTTACTGTTTGAATATGGTCATCAAGTTGAATCACAGATAGTTTCTTTCTTAGACGGGTCATATTGACTGAGAGTGTATTGCTATCTATAAAGTCATCGCCCTCCCAAAGTTTTTCCATCATCATCTCTTTAGTCACGACTTGATTTTTATATTGAAATAATAAAGATAAAATTTTACACTCTGTCGGCGATATATCAACCACCTCATTCTTATATTTTACTCGATTATCTTGAAATAATAATTGATACGCACCATTTTGATAAGACATCACATTTCCAAACTGATAACTTCGTCTAAGCAATGCTTGAATTTTTGCGACTAAAACAGAAAAATCAAATGGTTTGGCTATAAAATCATCGGCTCCCATATTCATTGCCATGACCATATTCATATTATCACTGGCTGATGAGAGGAATATAATCGGAATTTCTGAAATCTGTCGTATTTGTTCACACCAATAAAAGCCATTGTAATATGGCAATGAAATATCCATTAATACCATATCTGGCTGACAATCTAATATTTCATCTAGTACATGTTCAAAATCATCCACATCCACACAGTCATATCCCCATTGAGATAAATGTGTTTTTAATCCCTGACTAATAACCGGATCATCTTCTACAATAAATATTTTGTGATTCATATTGAAACTCCTTTTTAGGATAAAAAAAATCCACCTATACTATGTCTACACATAATATAAATGGATTTCACTTGTTTTGCTATGCTTTTTACTTATTTACCTGACAATTTTTTGTAAGTCTGAGCTTTTTCTATAGCATCATCTGCTGATTTTTCGAGCAATGCTGCCACTTCTGATTCGTCTTCTAGCACATTTTCCAAAGCAGAAAAACGTGTTTGATAGTTAAAGAATTCTGTTAGATTATCAAAATTAGCTTTCTTATAATCTATTTTCAACGGTTCTTTACATTTATCTATTAATTCAGGATTATAACGGTACAATGGCCAGTAACCTGATTCAACCGCTCGTTTGGTTACTTCAACGGCGTGACTCATTCCACCTTGAATACCATGATTAATACATGGAACATAACCTATAATAAGAGACGGGCCTGGATAACTTTCGGCTTCTGCTATTGCTTTGATTGCTTGTGTTGGATTAGCATTTATCGCAACTTGCGCCACATATACTCCACCATATGTCATCGCAATTAAACCCAAATCTTTTTTCGGTGTTCTCTTACCTTCAGATGAGAATTTTGCAATAGCTGCAGTTGGCGTTGCTTTTGATGTTTGTCCACCAGTATTTGAGTAGACTTCATTATCCATGATAAAGATATTCACATCTTCTCCACTAGCTAAACAGTGATCAATACCACCAAAGCCAATATCATATGCCCAACCATCCCCACCAATAATCCATTGGCTAGGTTTGACAAACAAATCTTTTTTACAATAGATGTCTTCGAGTAATTCGACACCATCCATCTCTTCTAACAAAGCTGCTTCAAGTTTTGTTGACCGTTGTCTTGACCCATTTCCTTCGTCCTTATGTTCAATCCAATCAGCCATCAACTCTCTTAATGAGTCCGTTCCAACTTGTTGTTCAATCGCTTCTTCTAGTAAATGTTGGACACTATCTCGTTGTGTTTTGTTAGCAAGATACATCCCCAAACCAAACTCAGCATTGTCTTCAAATAAAGAGTTACTCCACGCTGGACCTTGTCCATCTGCATTGGTTGTATAAGGGGTTGCTGGTGCTGATGCGCCCCAAATAGATGAACAACCTGTCGCATTTGCCATCAACATACGATCACCATAAAGTTGCGTTAATAACTTGATATAAGTTGTTTCACCACAACCAGAACACGCACCTGAAAATTCCATTAAAGGTTGCTCAAATTGAGACCCTTTTATTGATTCTTTTTTCTTCACAGGATTTGCTTTTTGTTTTAGCGTCATAGCAAATGCCCAATTGATTGCTTCTTCTTTTTGCTCATCATAAGGTTTCATGACTAACGCTTTTTCTTTTGCTGGACACACATCCACACACAATCCACAACCCGTACAGTCTTCCAATGACACTTGAATACGATATTTCAAGCCATCTGCGCCTTTCATTTCACGCACGATAAACCCTTCAGGTGCCTCTTCCATTTCGGCATCGTCCGCTAAAAATGGGCGAATTGCGGCATGTGGACAGATAAACGCACACTCATTACACATCGTACATGCTTCAGGTATCCATTCTGGAACTTCTAACGCAATGCCACGTTTTTCAAAAGCGGCAGTTCCCATTGGTATACTACCATCTGTCATGTTATTATCAATAAGTGTTTTAACACTCAATGAATCACCTTGTTGTGCATTAACAGGTTCTAATATTTCTCTGACATATTTTGGTTTTGTCATATCAACGACTGCTTTGTCTATTTCAATATCTAACCAATCACTAGGTATGTCTACTTTCACCAAATCTGAGAGTGTCAAATCTATGGCTGCATGGTTTTTATCCACAATTGCTTGCGATTTTTTACCATAACTTGCTACGACTTCTTCTTTTAAATATTTAATGTATTCATTTTTTGGCATCAGTTGATTCAACTCAAAAAAGGCTGTCGACATGACTTGATTAATACGTCGACCCAAACCAACTTCTTGTGCTATAGACATTGCATCAATGATATAAAAGTTTGCTTCTTTTTCAGCTAATTCTTTTTTCAAACGTTTTGGTAACAAGCGTAACACTCGCTCTTTATCCCACGTTGTATTTAAAAGGAATGTCCCACCTTTTTTAAGCCCACGCAACAAATCGTATTGGTGAATGTATGAGCCATTATGACAGCCAATAAAATCTGCTGTTTCAATTAAATAAGGGGAATTGATTGGTTCTTTTCCAAAACGTAAATAAGAGGTCGTTAACCCACCAGATTTTTTTGAATCATAAGAAAAATACCCTTGCGCATACAAGTCAGTGTGATTTCCAATGATTTTAATGGCTTGTTTATTAGCACCAACCGTCCCATCAGATCCAAATCCCCAAAATTTTGCTTGGTAAGTATCTTTTGGTGTTAAATCAAGCAATGGTCCCACTGGTAATGACAAATGTGTGACATCATCATTGATACCAACAGTAAAACGATACAATAATTTATCCACCGGTCCACTTAAATGATCAAAAATCGCTTTAATTTGGTTAGGTGGCACATCTTTAGAACCTAATCCATATCGTCCACCAATGACGATTGGACGATTTTTATGACGATACATTGCACTTTGAATATCAAGTAATAATGGCTCACCGTCTGCTCCAGGTTCTTTAGTTCTGTCTAAAACAGCAATTCGTTCGACTGTATCTGGAATATTTTGTAAAATATTTTCAGTTGGAAACGGACGATACAAATGAATATTTAAATGCCCTACTTTTCGACCTTGATTATTTAGATAATCAACTGTTTGTCTAACAGTTTGTGCAACTGACCCCATTGAAATAATGATTTCTGTTGCTTCTTCATCACCATAGTAGGTGCTTAAATCATAATTGGTGCCACGAATCGCATTAATGTCATTCATATATTTTTGAACAATGTCTGGCACTCGGTCATAATATTGATTGATTGTTTCTCTTTGCTGAAAATGAATATCTGGATTTTGTGCAGAACCTGAAACACTTGGGTGATTTGGGTTCATCGCACGTTTTCTAAAAGCTGTTAATGCTTCTTGATTCACTAATTCACCTAACGTGTCATAAGGAATCACATCTATTTTTTGAATTTCATGACTTGTTCTAAATCCATCAAAGAAATTCATAAATGGTAAACTGGCTTCAAGTGAAGCTAAGTGAGCTACTGCAGATAAATCCATCACTTCTTGAACAGAGCTCTCAGCTAACATACAGAAACCGGTTTGTCTTGCGGCCATCACATCTCCATGATCACCAAAAATACTTAATGCATTTGTTGTAACTGCTCGAGATGCCACATGAAACACCGTCGGCAACAACTCTCCAGCTATTTTATACATATTAGGTATCATGAGTAAAAGCCCTTGTGAAGCTGTATAGGTAGACGTTAATGTCCCTGCTTTTAAAGACCCATGCACCGCACCTGCTGCTCCAGCTTCTGATTGCATGTTTACTACTTTAACTGGTTCACCAAAAATATTTTTACGATGTTTCACTGACCAATTTTCTACCACTTCTGCCATTGTAGAACTTGGTGTTATCGGATAAACTGCCACTAATTCAGTAAATGCATAAGATACATAAGCCGCAGCTGTGTTGCCATCCATGGTAATTTTTTCTGTCATTGTCGTTACATCCTTTTCTATGCTAAAAATAAAAGCAAGGTGTGACCCTTGCTCCTGACTACTCCACTTTACTAACTAATTGGTCAACAAATGCTTGAAGACGTTCTGTATCTTCTCCGTCTGCTTCATTTTCAATCTCAACCATCTCAGCACCTTCTGTTGCACCAGTCTTTTTAAATTGTTCCACAAAATCTCGTGCTGACTGGCAGAAATATTCACCATACTCAGTGTCTCCAGAGCCAACAACACCAAATAATTTATCTTCTAAGTCTTCATCTTCTAAGTCCTCAAAGAAATCTTCCATCTCAAATGGTAATTCCCCATCACCATATGTATAAGTTGCGACGATACAAATATCTGCATCCTCAAAAAAGTCTGGATCAACATCGGTACATTCTTCACGTTCAACTTCAAGTCCAGCATCGATGAATTGATCTTCTATAATTTCAGAAATTCCTTCTGTATTTCCAGTCATGCTTGCATAAACGATTTTTACTAACGCCATGTTATCTCCCTCACTTATTATTTATCTTTATAATTTCACAAATCTAACCCCTTAAATTCTAACACAAATACACTATTTTATGAATATTCTAAACTCAAAATTAACCATTTTATCTTAAAGTATGTTACTTTTTTCATAAAAAAGATGAGACATGTTTGCACACACCTCATCGTTGTATTAAGTAGTCTTAATCCATATAACTTTCAATGGCTTTCCACGCTTTATCTTTTCCTTCTTTTGTTTCAGAAGAGAAAATAATAAAGTCATCTGATGGGTCAAAATCAAGTTTTTTCTTAATCATTGACTCATGCTTATTCCATTTACCTCTTGGAATTTTATCACATTTTGTTGCCACTACAATGACCGGAATATTGTAGTATTTTAAGAATTCATACATTTGAACATCTTCAGCTGATGGTGCATGACGCATATCAATGAGTGACACAACTGCTCTCAACTGTTCTCTTTCAGTTAAATATGTTTCAATCATTTGTCCCCATTTAGCTCGTTCAGTTTTTGAAACTTTTGCATAACCATAACCTGGGACATCAACAAAATGTAAACAATCTTCAATAATATAAAAATTAAGTGTTTGCGTTTTTCCTGGTTTACCAGATGTTCTTGCTAAATTTTTACGATTAACTAATGTGTTGATAAATGATGATTTACCTACATTAGATCGACCTGCTAAGGCAATTTCTGGTAAGTTTATTTTCGGGTACTGCTCTGGTTGAACAGCACTAATAACGATATCTGCATGATTTACATTCATGTGTTTACTCCTCTTGTAATAAATCTAACACGTTTACTGCGAGTTCTTTATAAGACGTCACTTCAACGTCTGGTTTCACCATCTCTTGTGTTAGTTTTTTATTGTATTTATTTAACCAAATGACTTGCCATCCAGCATTTTTTGCACCAATCACATCATTGTCATAAGAATCCCCAATATATAAAAACTCAGTTGATTCAGGATAGCTGTTCGCCACAACTTGAAAGGCTTTTGCATCTGGCTTACTGTATCCAATACTTTCTGAAATATGATGAGTGTTACTGTCAATCCATGTCGATACATTTAATTGATCTAGTTTTAGTTGTTGATGATTAGTCGGTCCATTAGTCAAGATTCCTGTTAAAATTTGGCGTTCTTTTAGAATCAATAATAAGTCAACCATCTCTGGATGCACAGTGATTCGATTTTGTTCATAGAAATACCTATCTTGGAATAGTTGGCATTTTCTATCTGTTGCCTCAACACCTAAATCTTTTAAGGCTTTTTGAATACGATACACTCGCATGTCTTCTAATGATAATTCTCCAGAAACAGTAGCTGGAAACATCTCATCACTATGATGACGAAACAACAAATACAAAGTTGATAAGTCCATATCCTTTATCCAGGGTTTATCTTGAAAGCTATGTGTCATGGCCAACTCAAATGGCACAAATTGGTCATATAATGTATCGTCCACATCAAACACAACGACAGTCATTCTCTTCATCTCCCATCAGCTCTCTTTTCATTATATAAAAAAAATGGCTATTACGCCATTTTTTATTAAAAACTAATGAATTACCCCATACCAATTAAGAAGTATAATAGTTTATCTGCATAAGTCGTTGCTTTTATATCTCGTGATAACACACTATTTAACAACGTCATATTATCTGTAATCACGCCATCCACTCCATAAAAAATCATGCGATTCATGGTGTCTGTATCATTTAGCGTCCAAACATAAACCTTCTTATCTTGGTTGTGCATCGTTTGAACGAGGTTTTTTGTGAGTGTCGTGTATTCTACCGAGTAGAAATCCATATCTCCTTCAGGTGTCCCTGCAAGAGTAAAAGGCATAATATAGCCTACATATAAATCTGGTTTTTTCTCTTTTAGTTCTTTCACTACATCAAATGACAGTGACTGAATTTCATGGCCTTCTTCTTTAATGATTGAATAGTACTTTTGGATAAATCGATCAATCATATCTGGACTATCTTGTTTCGTTGCCTTAATTTCAATTAATAGCTTTTGATCGAGTTCTTGCGCTCGTTTTAAATAGTCATCAAACGATACCAGTTTCGCTTCTTTTCCATGTTCTTTAGCCGTCATTTCCTGAAGTTCTTTTAACGTAAACTCATTTGGACGTCCTTTTTGTTGGATTAAATGATTGAGTTTAAAATCATGCATGACAATAAACTCTTTGTCTTTAGTCTCTTGTACATCCATTTCGATAAAATTAGGACGTGTGTCTTTACTCGTCATTTCAAGAGCTTCGATAGAATTTTGAACATGATTGCCATTATCTACACCACGATGTGAAATAGTTAGTGGACGATGAATACTTGGCTGTGTTAAAAACAAATAATTATAGGATAAAACACTGATCACTAGCCACACTCCACCCAAAGTCAACATCGCTTTTTGTGGCCAACTAATTTTTCTATAAGTTGTTTGATTAACTGATGAAAAAATTTCTTTGATATCAGGTAAATAGCCTAGTTTATCCATATTAGAAATCGTAATAAAGAAAATCCCAATCGTTGTTAAAACAAGATTAACTACCCAATTAAACTGCAACAAGGTCAATAAGACAATTGCGACATAGAAACTCTGATGTTGGTAATATGTATCGGCTAACTCTTGTATACCAATCACTAAACCATTTACAATTAATGCTATCACTGCAATAGTTCCTATTACAAAAACAAACTGCAATACAATTGATTTGAAATGTTTTTTAGTTTGTTGCCAACTTATTTTACTTGCTTCTTTAAAAGTGTAATCCTTTAAAATCATCAAAGGCAATGTAAACATCAAACGAATCGCGACCACAATTAAACTGACATATACTAATATAAACAGAACGACGAAAATGACACGATTTTCAAAGATAAAATCAACGATAAAAACTGGGATCTTAAACTTTGATAACAAATCTGAATGAAACCTAATAGCCCCCAATGGACTTAATAGAATAAAGTAGCATAAGAAGAATAAAAAATTATTTACTTTTAATTTTTTCATCTGTACAATTGTTTCTCTCGCCAATTGACGTAGCGAAATTGCGACTTTATTTTTTATAAAATACATCGTCAACAATAAAAAGGTGTACTCAAAATAAATGGTAGACACTAGTAAAAACAACATCATAATAAGTAAACATAGAACAATTGGATGATGAAACACAATTAAACCGACTGTATCATAAGACAGATAGGGAATATCTCCCATTCTTAATATAAAACGAGTTAAAGTGACCATCAAAGGTGTTATGATAAATAATATGATGACGTTGGCCAATATAACACTTTTAGACGAACGTACCCCATCTTTAATGAATTCAAGTGATTTTTTTATACTATTTTTTATTTTGTACATTATACCACCTCACTCTTAGTATTATATATTATGATATGTCATAAATGCGTGTCAATAGTTTATTTATTCTGTGACCTTTTTGTTATATCTATCTCTGTTCGCAAAACTTATAATAAATAAAAAATATTCTTTACAAAGCAATATTTCAAGGTGTCTGACTTGTCTAATGCTATCTTTTTTGGATAAAATTTCATTAATAATTTATTTGAAGGAGTTTTTTGATGAAACATTTTGAAGCGCCGATACTTGATTGGAATTATGCAACGCAACATGACTGGTGTTGTGAACATTCTTTATCACAATCTCCCATTGATATAGAGACTGATACACTTGAAACAATGATGGATACTGGAAAAATCCAGCTGACTTATTCTCGAACTGTTGATGCTATTTTTGATACTGGATCAGCCATTCAAGGTATTGCAACTGGAACAGCTAATATCAATAATCGTTTTTTCAATTTACAACAATTTCATTTTCACACTCACAGTGAGCATAAAGTTGATGGAAAAACGTGTGATGCGGAACTTCATTTTGTTCATGAAGCTCAAAATGGTCGACTAGCAGTTTTAGGTGTATTTTTAGTTGAAGGTCGTCATAACGAGACATTGCAAAATCTACTTGATGCTATTAATACAAATAAATCGATTCACAATGTGTATCTATATGATTTACTACCAAGAATTTCTGATTACTATCACTATCTTGGTTCTTTAACAACCCCACCACTAACAGAAAATGTAGAATGGTACGTATTTAAAGAAACGGTTGAAATATCACATAAACAACTTCAAATACTAAGAAACTATCATGCAAACAATTGTCGTCATACTCAACCTCTTAATGGACGAAAAGTTTTATTTAAATCATTCAACAAAAAATCCTAATGGCTAGACACCATTAGGATAATTTTTTTATTATTGTCATATTTCGTTTCACCAATTCAGCATAAAAGAAATTTCCTCCATTTTGGTACAATTTTCCTCCATTATGAATTAGTGACATAGGTTCATAATAATGATAAGTCGCTTCATTTGTGTTTCCAAGCATTGGTGCTAGTACATCTTTAGAATACTGCTCTGCTAAGGACAAAGAACTTTTATTGCCATGAGTCGCCACATAATCAACATAACTAGTACCAAAATTATAAGCCTGTACACCTGTCCAAATGTCACACTCATTCTCAAGTGCGTACTTTATGGCGTCTGATAAATGCTTAACACCACTTGTAATACTTTCCTTTTCAGATGTTATTTTATTTTGTTCACCATATTTACTTTCACTACTTTGCATAACATCAACATTATTGCCTTTCGTTTCGGTAAATATAATTGCCAGGACAAGATCCTCATACTCTACCAAGTTCTCTTCTTCAAGTACCGTTTTGACAAGTGGTTCCCATTTTAAAGTTTGAGTGACATGTTGTTTTAATTGCCACACATACCAACCACTTGCTACTAATAATCCTATTATTAAAAATAAAAAAAATCGTTTTATAACTTTTTTAATCACTCATTCATTGCTCCTTATAATCAAGGTAGCATTTATTTTGTCATAATCTTATCTAATAATCAAGACTTATCAAGTCAGTTTTCTTTTAATTTAAGAATCACATAATGTCATTTAATTTTTTCTTTCGCCGATTGTAAAATTAAGCTAGACAACTAAAAAAATTATTTGTGATACACTCAAATTGTCTTTCCAACTAAAGAAAACAAGGAGTTTAATCACAAATGACCTATATACATCTGACTACAGACGAGCTAGTTTTGATAGAATTTTATTACCATCAAAATAAAAAAGGAACATACGTTGCGAAACAATTGAACCGAGAAAAACAGACTATTTATACTGTTTACAAAGCTTTTGACGAAGGGCTATCTGCACTAGATTACTATAAAAGATACAAAAATAATAAAAAGAATTGCGGCAGATGTCCTATTTCTTTATCTGATAATGAAACAGAATACATTAAAAAGAAGGTTGTTCAAGGATGGACTCCAGATGTCATTATTGGTCGTGCTAAGTTTACTATTTCATGTTCTCTCAGTACTCTTTATAGATTATTTAAGCAAGGTCTGTTTGATTTGACTGCATTACCTATGAAAGGTAAAAAGAAAGCAAATGGTTATAAAGAAAAAAGAGGCAAACAAGCCTTTAAAAGAACCATCCGTCAACGTAATAAGGACTATCAACTCTTTAATAATGAATTGTGTCATCTTGAAGGTAACACAATTGTTGGAAAAGATCATAAAAGTGCTGTTATCACGCTTGTTGAAAGACTATCGAAAGTGATTATTACGTTAAAACCAATAGGCAGACGAGCAATAGATATCGAAAATAGTTTAAATAATTAGCTTAAAAAGTTTCCATGTCATCTATTTCAATCAATCACATTCGATTGTAGTAAAGAATTTTCTAATTGGAAATCAATCAGCAATCTAAATGATATTGATAGTTATTTTGCCGATCCAGGAACACCCTCACAACGAGTTTTAAATGAACACTCTAATAGTTTATTACGTAAAGATGGCTTACCTAAAAAAATGGATTTCAACAAAGTTGAAGAATCTTTTATCCAACCTATCGCATCTAAAAGAAATAATATTCCTAGAAAATCATTAAACTATAAAACACCATTGAAAGTATTTTTGAGTTATGTAGACAATGATATTTTGTCTAGCTTAATTTGACAAATAAAATTTTTAAATGCTCTTAATGCACTTTCTACATTTTTAGATACTTCATTATCACATTTTGATTTACACATCGTTAAAGGCTCTATGCCAAATCGTGTGGATAGCCAATAATATTGATAAAAAAGTCTCAAAAATGAAATAGAATTAATTCGGCTATATAATTTTTGATGTGTATGAAGAAATTCATCTACATCTATTTTTTACATAAAAAAGAAACATACGAATCTTCTAGGTAAAATTAAAGTGACAAAACCAAATTTTAGCAAGGAAGATTCATATGCCTTACAACCATTGTATACGAGTATCTCTGGATTTGGGCTGTACGCTAAATCGTGTTGATAGATTAAATTCTGTCAATGCGATTTTTTGTTTTAGTCATAGAAAAAGGGGCATTCTTATTGGTAAAATTCAGTCGTCTATAACTAACATTACAAAGGAGAATACCCCTATGGATAATAATATAAGAAAACTACTCAATTTAACAGATGATTCTCTTATTTTTAATAAGGATTGGCTGTCTCGCGAAGCGAGAAACAACCGCTCAGTTAACATGATGACAGGAAGATTAGTGAATAAAGATAAGCAATGCCAGAAATGTGGATGTTATCAATCCGTTAAAAACAGAACGTATCAAACCATTAGTCAATTGCCTGAAGTTGAACGTTGCCCAACTTATCTGAAACTTCACAGAGAACGTTACCTTTGTAGAAACTATGGCTCAACTTTCAGTGCTTCTACTTCTCTAGTAGATGACTATTGTCACATTTCTAAACAGCTTAAATACCAAATTGCTTTTGACTTAAAAGAGAATCAATCACGTAAAAGAATCACAGAATGCCACAGTGTCTCTGAAAATACTGTTAAACGTGTGTTAGTATCATTTACGAATAACCAGCAACCAACTTTTAACTTCTTGCCCAGGGCTCTTTGTGTAGATGAGTTTAGCTCTACTTCTGATTGTCATGCTGGAATGGGCTTTATTTGTACTGATGCGGCATCTAAAAAAATAATCGATATCTTACCTGATAAAAGATTGCATAAATTGGTTTCTTACTTTATGAAGTATTCCAGAAAATCACGTTTAAAAGTAAGATTTTTGGTCATGGACATGAATGCAAGTTACGGTCAACTATTAAAAACAGTCTTTCCAAACGCCGAAATCATTACAGATCGATTTCATATCATTCAACATATTAACCGCTCTTTCAACACCTTAAGAATAAAAGAAATGAATCAGCTAAAACGCTACAATCAAGAGGAAGGAAAGCAGTATCGAAGATTAAAGCGTTATTGGAAACTCCTTTTAAAGGACAGTTCTGAATTAAACTATAAACACTTTTATTATCGTCCTTTATTCAAGAGAAATATGTCATCTACCGAATTGGTAGATGAGTTACTTTCTTATAGTTCTCTATTAAAAAAAGCGTATCATTTTATGCAAGAATTGAAGTATGCTTATAAAACCAACGATTATGTTTTATTTTTAAAGTTATGTTCAAAGATACCTATTGAATTATCAAAGTATTTTAAAGATAAATTCAAGATATTTGGTAAGTTCTCTCAAGGAGTCATGAATGCCTTTAAATACTCCTATTCAAATGGTTTCTTAGAAGGCATGAATAATAAAATTAAAGTGATTAAACGTGTGGCCTATGGCTATCGAAACTTTCTACTATTCAAACGACGTATCTTTTTGATTCAAAATCAAGTTTTTCAAGTTAAATAAAAAAGCGAGAGAATTTCTTCCCTCACTCCAATTAATTCTATTTCATTTTTGAGACTTTTTTATCAATGCTATTATCCATCAACACGATTTAATCTACAATCTTATTTTATTGATAATCTTTCGTTTGCCATTCTTTACTGTAAAAAAGTTCTGGATTCATTTTATAGTCTGGTTTTTGCTTAGATTTCAGAAATTCTTGTAAATAAGTATCCATTTCTAACCAACCACGCCATCCAATATGAATGGTATCTTCCATGAAGTATTTTTCTCCACGCTTGTTAGTAAAATCAACAACATTATTAAATCCTTGAGATTTTAGTTGGTAATTAATTTTCTTAGAAAAATTATCTAACATCTCAGTAGATAAGCCTGTATAATCCGACCATAATTTATTGACTGGTGGAATAACAAACATAGCATCAATATTATTTTTATCTAAAAGTTCTAAAAATGCCTCAAAATCACCATATTCAGGTGATGACATATAATTGAAATTCTTTTGAGAATTTTTTAATTTACCTTTCATAGGCATAATTCGATTTGAATAAAAACTATTTGAAATTTCAAATGGGTTGTTATCTGTTTTATCATGTCCTATTTTGTAAGCTAATGTATCTAGTTCGTCAAAATTATATTGATTTGGTAGTTCTGTTACTTGTTTATCTATTCGTTTATTCTTAGACACAATACCAATTTGTCCAAATAATAAATCTTCATTTTTAAGACGTTTGTATTTATAATAAGCTTTTCTTCTATCAGATTGTGATAATTCTTCACCATTTTTTACTTTCAACAATATTTTCTTTAACTGTGTATCAGATTTAACACTTTCAAACTCAAGTAAGCGTCCTGCTACATACTGATCCGTTTTATCAGTCTCGTCTAAATCAACTAACCATTCATATGTTTCAATTGGTGAGTAGAATAGTGAGTACATTGGATCAGATACACCTTTTTTTACAAACCATTGTGGCGAAATAATAAACACAAGTTTTTTATTTTCCAATGGTTTTTTTACAGAATTTAGCATAAAAAAGTGGGTTAAAGATTGCGTTCCTGGCGCTCCTAGTAGAAACGGTTCATAAGATCTATCATATTTTTTAGCCAATACAGATGGATGGAAAGGATTCACACGACTTAATTCAGATGAACCAAAGAATGGTAAATACTTTCCAGACTCCATTGCTTGTCGTTTGATTTCTGAGCCTTTTAACACATTCACAGACATGGAAGATGCCGCTTCGTACACCTTCTCGTCTGAGGGATCTTTTATAAAATCAATTGGCGAATACAATAATGCTACTATGAACAATGCTGCTACAGCAAATGGTCCAACAGCGAAAAATATCTTTTTATTTAATGTCATGATTGTAAAGATTCAACCTGTGCGATAATTTGTTCAGGAGTCGCCCATTCGCTTCTTTCATATTCAGAAACTGGTACAGTAATGCCTAATTGTCCATCAACTTCAACCAACATTTGAACAGTTGCCATTGAGTCTAAAATACCTTCTTCATATAAATCAACAGTCATTTGATCAGAAAAATCTGTTCCTGTTAAATCTTCTAAAATATTTAAAATTGTTTCTTTTACGTTCATTTTTACCCATCTCCTATACTAAAATAAAGTGCTTAATTAATGTATCTAAAAATCCTGAGAATATCAAGAAACTAAAACATACCGCATTGAATGTAATAAAAATAGAAAATACATGTGTAAAACGATTGCTTGGTAACTTGTCTTTATGTTTCTTTTTATATCTCAACCATGCATCGTTAATACATATTAGTAATGCATGATAAATACCATAAACGATATAGTACCAGGTTAAGCCATGCCATAATCCCATTAAAAGGAATAGGGCAAAATAACCAACATTGGATGCTACAATTCGACTTTTAAATACTTTTTTCTTAATTAATGTAAACATTAATCTCATGTATACATAATCTCTAAACCAAAAAGAGAGCGTCATATGCCATCTATTCCAAAACTCTTTAATGTTTGGGCTAATAAACGGCTTATTAAAGTTGATTGGCGTTTCATAACCTAGTAAATAACTAGTCCCGACTGCAAACAAGCTATATCCAGCAAAGTCAAAAAATAGATAAAAGCTATACACATACATATACCCAATGGTTCCTAATACAGGAGTAGTTCCATCTAATGCAATACCTTGAGCTGCTGGCAATAAGTGACTACCTAACACATATCCTATAATAAATTTATACAATAAACCTAGAAATATGTAATGAATTCCTTTTTGTAATAGCTCAACATACTTTTCTTTATCTGGTGGATTTAAATAATCTTTTAAAAATCGACGATATCGATCAATCGGGCCTGATGAAATCGTTGGGAAGAAAATTAAAAATTGAATATAATACTTAATATTAAATTCTTTTAAAATGCCATCACGAATTTCCATTACCACCTGAACTGACTTAAATGTCAGATAAGAATAACCTAGAAAGGCCAAAATCGATTGAGATCCAAAGAATGGTGACAGTTTAATAATAAACATAGGTAATAAGTTCAGTAGAACAGCTACATAAAACACACCACTTTTATTCTCTTTTTGTCGATATTTAAAGTAGACTGATGTTAACAGTGTTTGCCATATAATGTAAGCAATTAAAGCCAACCCTTGTTTTGAATTTGGACCACCAAAACTAATCCATAAGAAAAAAATTGTTAGAAAGTTTTGATACCACATCAACCTCTTACCATTTAACGATAAAATAATTGATGGAATAAATAATACACCTAGTAAAATAAAGTAAAAAGGCTTCTCGTAAGGAGTCAAGTACGGGATAAACTGAGTTAACTGACTCATTAACTATTCACCTCATTTATTAATTGTTTGCGGTCAATTTTTCCATTTTGTGTCATTGGAAGATTTTCCACATAGATAAAACGATGTGGTACCATATAGTCCATTACAGTTTTATTTAAATCTTCTTTTAATCGTTGTGTCAAAGCTCTCTCATCTGATGCGTCTACATCTTCTTCTAGAACAATGTAAGCAAGTAATTGTTGTACTTTCCCTGCTTTATTATATTTTGGCACAGAACATGCTGCTCGTACCTCTGTAAGTGTAATCAAATGATGGTCAATATCACCCAATTCCATACGGTACCCATTCAATTTAATTTGGAAATCCATACGACCTTTATAAAACAATAAACCATCTTCTAAAAGACCTGCATCTCCAGTTCTATATGCTGGAACACCCTCAAATTCAAAGAAAACTTCATTTGTTTTTTCAGGATTATTGAAATAACCAACTGAGACACTTGGTCCAGAAATAACAATTTCACCTATTTCTCCATCAGGTAATTTTTCACCTTTATCATTTAAAATATGAATTTCTGTATCACTTTTAACTTTTCCAAGAGGCACACGTTCATATTTATCTAATATATCAGAATCTAGTGAAATATTTGTAACAGCAACTGTTGTTTCTGTCGGACCATATGTATTGAATATCTTTGCATTCGGGAATCTCTCTAACAACTTTTTCGCTGTATTTTTGGGTAACTCCTCACCACAAAATTCAAAATTTTCTAAACTTGGTAAATGTTCTCCATCAAATTCAGGATTTAATAATACCATTTCAATTAATGATGGTGTTGATACCCAGACATTTAAATTCATTTCCGGAATTGACTTAAACAATAAAGGGAAATTCTCAATCATTGTTTTAGGCATTGGAATCAATGTCCCTGCTGTTAACAGTGCTGGATATAAATCCATAACAGACAAATCAAATGAAAATGGCGCTTGACATAAAAAGCGTTGGTTTTCTTTCAAATCAAAATCACTCAACATCCAACTAGTAAAACTAATTAGATTATTATAAGTAATTTGTACACCTTTAGGCTTTCCAGTTGTCCCCGAAGTAAAAATAATATAATAGATATCATTTTCACACACAACTTGTTTACCTAGGTAGTTTTTATTATTTTCCATTAAAGAAATAATAGTTTCTCTGTTATAAACATTCTCTGTATTAAGCGGCCATTCAGATAAAGATAAAACACATGATGCGTTAGCCTCTTCAACAATCATTGATACGCGTTCTTTTGGCGTATGATCATCAATTGGAACATAAGAATGTCCAGCTTTCGTACATGCTAAAAATGATATAACCATCATAGCTTCTTGCCCACCATAAACAATGATTGGTGTTTTAGAAGGATAAGTTTCTTCTAAATAACCTGCAAGAGAATCTGATAGTTCATCTAATTCTTTATATGTATACTTACGATCAGCTTCTTCAAAAAAGACAGTTTCTTCACTATTTAATGAAATGTCTTTAATTTTTGTTACAATTTCATTTAACATTATTCACTAGCTCCTTTTTAAAATTGATTATAAATGAAAGAGCCCCCACCTACGTGACTATATTGATACAAATAAATTAACACAAGTATAATAGCAGCATAGAAAACGGAGCGAGCTACAAAACTTAACCATCTTTTTGTTGTATCTGGTATCTTTCTTTTTTTTAATTCCATAAAAATCACTCCCTTACCTTCAACTTATTATACAATCATTTAAGCCAAATAATATCAAACATATGATTGATATCAGGATACGACCTAAGACGTATTTTATTTCCCGTATTTCTTAAAAATTCTTCATATATGATTCTATCATATATGAAGAGTTTTTTATAACATTTTGTGTATTTTCATACTTTATTCTAGTTTTATTAATAAAAAGTATACTTTTTATAATCAAACATAAATATATATTTTTTTAACAATCCTATTGTCATTATATTTGTCAAATTAAATTAGACAAAATATCGTTGTACATATCAGTAATATCTAAAACTTATTTTAATAAAAATCTATGATAGCTCCTAGGAAATCCAATCCATCGCTCAACTAATTCTGGTACTTTAACTTTTAAAGAAATGTAAACAGCATCTTCAATTTTTTCGGCTGTACACTAAATTGTGTTGATAGATTAAATTCTGTCAATGCGATTTTTTGTTTTAGGCATAGAAAAAGGGGTATTCTTACTGGTAAAATTAAGTCGTCTATAACTAACATTACAAAGGAGAATACCCATAGGGATAATAACACAAGAAGACTACTCAATTTAACAGATGAGTCTCTTATTTTTAATGAGGATTGGTTATCTCGCGAAGCGAGATACAATCGCAGAAATATGTCCTCTACCGAATTGGTCGATTAGTTACTTTCTTATAGTTCTCTATTAAAAAACGTATCTTTTTATTCAATAATTAAAGTATGCTTATAGAACCAATGATTATGTCTTATTTTTAGAGTTATGTTCAAGGATACCTGTTTAATTACTAAAGTATTTTAGAGATAAATTCAAGATATTTGATAAGTTCTCCCAAGGAGTCATGAATACCTTTAAATACTATTATTCAAATGTTTTCTTAGAAGGCATTAATAATAAAATTAAAGTGATTAAACGCGTAGCCTATGGCTATCGAAACTTTTTACTATTCAAACGACGTATCTTTTTGATTCAAAATCAAGTTTTTTGGGTTAAATAAAAAAGAGAGAGAATTTCTCCCCTCACTACAATTAATTCTATTTCATTTTTAGTGCTTTTTATCAATATTATTATCCATCAACACGATTTGATATATAATCATTATAAACGTAAAAATATAAAATAACACTTAGCACGGCAACGTCCTACTCTCACAAAGGGAAACCCTTCACTACCCTCGGCGCTAAGAAGCTTAACTTCTGTGTTCGGCATGGTTACAGGTGTATCCTTCTTGCCATCGTCACCGCACATAAGTGCATTATATAATGAGTAATTGCTCACTCAAAACTGGATGTTAAAGTTATCTATCATCATAATTGTCCACCGCTTATTTTGGTTAAGTCCTCGACCGATTAGTACTAGTCCGCTCCATACATCACTGTACTTCCACTCCTAGCCTATCTACCTGATCATCTTTCAGGGGTCTTACTTCCTTAAAGGAATGGGAAATCTCATCTTGAGGGGGGCTTCACGCTTAGATGCTTTCAGCGTTTATCCCGTCCATACATAGCTACCCAGCAATGCCCTTGGCAGAACAACTGGTACACCAGAGGTATGTCCATCCCGGTCCTCTCGTACTAAGGACAGCTCCTCTCAAATTTCCAACGCCCGCGACGGATAGGGACCGAACTGTCTCACGACGTTCTGAACCCAGCTCGCGTGCCGCTTTAATGGGCGAACAGCCCAACCCTTGGGACCGACTACAGCCCCAGGATGCGACGAGCCGACATCGAGGTGCCAAACCTCCCCGTCGATGTGAACTCTTGGGGGAGATAAGCCTGTTATCCCCAGGGTAGCTTTTATCCGTTGAGCGATGGCCCTTCCATGCGGAACCACCGGATCACTAAGCCCGACTTTCGTCCCTGCTCGAGTTGTAGCTCTCGCAGTCAAGCTCCCTTCTGCCTTTGCACTCTACGAATGATTTCCAACCATTCTGAGGGAACCTTTGGGCGCCTCCGTTACCTTTTGGGAGGCGACCGCCCCAGTCAAACTGTCCATCTGACACTGTCTCCCACCACGATTAGTGGTGCGGGTTAGAATGGTCATAACACAAGGGTAGTATCCCACCAGCGCCTCCATCGAAACTAGCGTTCCGACTTCTACGGCTCCTACCTATCCTGTACATGTGTCACAAACATTCAATATCAAACTACAGTAAAGCTCCATGGGGTCTTTCCGTCCTGTCGCGGGTAACCTGCATCTTCACAGGTACTAAAATTTCACCGAGTCTCTCGTTGAGACAGTGCCCAAATCGTTACGCCTTTCGTGCGGGTCGGAACTTACCCGACAAGGAATTTCGCTACCTTAGGACCGTTATAGTTACGGCCGCCGTTTACTGGGGCTTCAATTTTGAGCTTCGCTATTGCTAACCCATCCTCTTAACCTTCCAGCACCGGGCAGGCGTCAGCCCCTATACGTCATCTTTCGATTTTGCAGAGACCTGTGTTTTTGATAAACAGTCGCTTGGGCCTATTCACTGCGGCTGAACTTGCGTTCAGCACCCCTTCTCCCGAAGTTACGGGGTCATTTTGCCGAGTTCCTTAACGAGAGTTCTCTCGCTCACCTTAGGATTCTCTCCTCGACTACCTGTGTCGGTTTGCGGTACGGGTCATTTGTTTCTAACTAGAAGCTTTTCTTGACAGTGTGACATTGAGACTTCGGTACTTTATTTCCCTACTCATCACAACTTGTCCTTATAGATAAAAGCATTTGACTCTTATCAAGACTTGTTGCTTGAACGTGCACTTCCAGTCGCACGATCTCATAGCCTCCTGTGTCCCTCCATTGTTCAAACAAAACAAACGAGTACAGGAATCTCAACCTGTTATCCATCGCCTACGCCTATCGGCCTCAGCTTAGGTCCCGACTAACCCTGGGAGGACGAGCCTTCCCCAGGAAACCTTAGTCATTCGGTGGACAGGATTCTCACCTGTCTTTCGCTACTCATACCGGCATTCTCACTTCTAAGCGCTCCACCAGTCCTTACGATCCAGCTTCAACGCCCTTAGAACGCTCTCCTACCATAGAACCAAAGGTTCTATCCACAGCTTCGGTAACATGTTTAGCCCCGGTACATTTTCGGCGCAAGGGCACTCGACTAGTGAGCTATTACGCACTCTTTAAATGGTGGCTGCTTCTAAGCCAACATCCTAGTTGTTTGTGCACCCTCACATCCTTTTCCACTTAACATGTATTTTGGGACCTTAGCTGGTGGTCTGGGCTGTTTCCCTTTCGACAATGGATCTTATCACTCACTGTCTGACTCCCGGATATAAATGAATGGCATTCGGAGTTTATCTGAATTCGGTAACCCAAGACGGGCCCCTAGTCCAAACAGTGCTCTACCTCCATCATTCTCAAATCCGAGGCTAGCCCTAAAGCTATTTCGGAGAGAACCAGCTATCTCCAAGTTCGTTTGGAATTTCTCCGCTACCCACACCTCATCCCCGCACTTTTCAACGTACGTGGGTTCGGTCCTCCAGTGCGTTTTACCACACCTTCAACCTGGACATGGGTAGGTCACATGGTTTCGGGTCTACGACAACATACTCATTCGCCCTATTCAGACTCGCTTTCGCTACGGCTCCGCTTCTTCAGCTTAACCTCGCATGCTATCGTAACTCGCCGGTTCATTCTGCAAAAGGCACGCTATCACCCATTAACGGGCTCTAACTTCTTGTAGGCACACGGTTTCAGGTTCTATTTCACTCCCCTTCCGGGGTGCTTTTCACCTTTCCCTCACGGTACTGGTTCACTATCGGTCACTAGAGAGTATTTAGCCTTGGGAGATGGTCCTCCCGGATTCCGACGGAATTTCTCGTGTTCCGCCGTACTCAGGATACTCATAGGTGTGTTGTCAATTTCGTCTACGAGGCTTTTACCCGCTACGGCTGACCTTTCCAAGTCGATTCGACTATCCACAACAGCTACCACAGCTGAGTCCTACAACCCCAACAAGCAAGCTTGTTGGTTTGGGCTGTTTCCGTTTCGCTCGCCGCTACTAAGGAAATCGATTTTTCTTTCTCTTCCTGCAGGTACTTAGATGTTTCAGTTCTCTGCGTCTACCTTCTAACAGCTATGTATTCACTATTAGATAATATCCTATAAAAGATATTGGGTTCCCCCATTCGGAAATCTCCGGATCATAGCATACTTACTGCTCCCCGAAGCATATCGGTGTTAGTCCCGTCCTTCATCGGCTTCTAGTGCCAAGGCATCCACCGTGCGCCCTTATTCACTTAACCTTTTCTAACCTTACGGTTAGCTTGTTTTTTAATTAATGACTAACTAGCGATAGATAATCATTAATACATTTCACAGTTCTTTTTAAAGAAACTGTTCAACGCGGTGTTCTCGGTTTATGTTGATGTCTAACTTCAACTATCCAGTTTTCAATGAACAATTTGTTTGAGAGTAGACCTCTCAAAACTGAACAAAGTAAAGACAAAATGTGTTTTCCGTAATTATCCTTAGAAAGGAGGTGATCCAGCCGCACCTTCCGATACGGCTACCTTGTTACGACTTCACCCCAATCATCTATCCCACCTTAGGCGGCTGGCTCCAAAAGGTTACCTCACCGACTTTGGGTGTTACAAACTCTCGTGGTGTGACGGGCGGTGTGTACAAGGCCCGGGAACGTATTCACCGTGGCATGCTGATCCACGATTACTAGCGATTCCGGCTTCATGTAGGCGAGTTGCAGCCTACAATCCGAACTGAGAACAGCTTTAAGAGATTAGCTAAACCTCGCGGTCTCGCAACTCATTGTACTGTCCATTGTAGCACGTGTGTAGCCCAGGTCATAAGGGGCATGATGATTTGACGTCATCCCCACCTTCCTCCGGTTTGTCACCGGCAGTCTCGCTAGAGTGCCCAACTAAATGATGGCAACTAACAATAAGGGTTGCGCTCGTTGCGGGACTTAACCCAACATCTCACGACACGAGCTGACGACAACCATGCACCACCTGTCACTTTGTCCCCGAAGGGAAAGCTCTATCTCTAGAGTGGTCAAAGGATGTCAAGACCTGGTAAGGTTCTTCGCGTTGCTTCGAATTAAACCACATGCTCCACCGCTTGTGCGGGCCCCCGTCAATTCCTTTGAGTTTCAGCCTTGCGGCCGTACTCCCCAGGCGGAGTGCTTAATGCGTTAACTGCAGCACTGAAGGGCGGAAACCCTCCAACACTTAGCACTCATCGTTTACGGCGTGGACTACCAGGGTATCTAATCCTGTTTGCTCCCCACGCTTTCGAGCCTCAGCGTCAGTTACAGACCAGAGAGTCGCCTTCGCCACTGGTGTTCCTCCATATATCTACGCATTTCACCGCTACACATGGAATTCCACTCTCCTCTTCTGCACTCAAGTCCTCCAGTTTCCAATGACCTTCCTCGGTTGAGCCGAGGGCTTTCACATCAGACTTAAAAGACCGCCTGCGCTCGCTTTACGCCCAATAAATCCGGACAACGCTTGCCACCTACGTATTACCGCGGCTGCTGGCACGTAGTTAGCCGTGGCTTTCTGGTTAGATACCGTCAAGGTGATAACAGTTACTCTATCACTTATTCTTCTCTAACAACAGAGTTTTACGATCCGAAAACCTTCTTCACTCACGCGGCGTTGCTCGGTCAGACTTTCGTCCATTGCCGAAGATTCCCTACTGCTGCCTCCCGTAGGAGTCTGGGCCGTGTCTCAGTCCCAGTGTGGCCGATCACCCTCTCAGGTCGGCTATGCATCATGGTCTTGGTAGGCCATTACCCCACCAACTAACTAATGCACCGCGGGCCCATCCATCAGTGACACTTAAAGCGTCTTTTATGATTCCACCATGCGGTAAAATCAATTATGCGGTATTAGCACCTGTTTCCAAGTGTTATCCCCCTCTGATGGGCAGGTTGCCCACGTGTTACTCACCCGTCCGCCACTCATTTCTTTTCGGTGGAGCAAGCTCCGGTGAAAAGAAATGCGTTCGACTTGCATGTATTAGGCACGCCGCCAGCGTTCGTCCTGAGCCAGGATCAAACTCTCAATAAAAAGTTGATAACATCTTACGATGTTTAAGCTCATTTGTTTAAAACTTGCTAGCGAATTGTATTCACTAAATATGGTTTGTTTCTACATAGTAGAAACGCCCTACACATTTGGTTTGTCTTACTTTGTTCAGTTTTCAAAGGTCTAAACTTTGTTGCCGTAACAACTTTTATATCATACCAACTATCGAAACGTTTGTCAACAACTTTTTTTAAAAAGTTTTTTAAAGGTTTGATTCAATAATTTAGTATCGCTCGTAGCGACATGAATTAATATAACAATTATATCGCAATTCGTCAACAATTTATTTACAATTTTTTATAATTAATATTAACCTATCCTTTTTTAATAAAAAGTGGTAATTCAATCGCTTCATACATTTGTTTATCAAGTGTTGTTACCGTTACACCTACCAATCTAACATTAATAGTTTGCCAATTTAATTCTTCCCATAGCTGAGTTGCATAAAAGAATATATCTTCAGATTGATAAATATAATGATTAATTGTTATGCGCTTTGTTACTGTTTCATATAAATTATTTCTAATCTTCATTACTATTGTTTGAGCTTTTAATTCATTAGCAATTAACTTCTTACTCACTTCTTCAGCCATTTCTCTAATATTTTTCAAAACATCTTGTTCTTGCATTAGCGTTTTAGAGAAAGTCCTCTCTCTACCAATTGATTTTCTCTCACGATTATTTTCTACTGGATCATTATGGATTCCTCTAACTTTACGATATAAGCTGTAGCCTTTTTTTCCAAACAAATCAATCAAGGTCATTTCTGGAATGTTATATAAATCTTTCCCTGTATATATCCCTAGATCATGCATTAACGGAATAGTTTTCTTTCCAATGCCATAAAATTTTTCTATTGGTAACTCAAGCAAAAACTCTTGTGCTTGTTCTGGCAGGATAAGTGTTAATCCTTTTGGTTTTTCAAAATCTGATGCTATCTTGGCTAAAAATTTATTATAGCTTACACCAGCAGAACTAGTTAATTGGACTTTTTCATATATATCGGATTGAATCATTCTAGCGATTTTTATCGCACTTTTAATTCCTTTTTTATTATGTGTCACATCTAAGTATGCTTCATCTAAAGATAAAGGTTCAATAATATCAGTATATTCTTTAAATACTTCATGTATTTGTTTCGATATTTCCGAATAGTACTCTCTATTGCCTGCTACAAATGTGGCATGTGGACATAATTCATAAGCTTTCTTGGCACTCATAGCCGAATGAATCCCATATTTTCTTGCTTCATAATTTGCTGTTGTCACCACACCTCGACCGTTTGTATCTTTGGGGTGTTTTGCGATGACTAATGGTTTTCCTTTGAGCTTTGGGTTATCTCTTTCTTCTATAGAAGCATAAAAAGCGTCCATATCAATATGAATAATTTTTCTTGATAAATCATTTATTAACGGAAATTTCAATCCATTTGACATTATTTGCCCTCCTAATAGAATGTGCGTTCGCTTTATTATATCATGAGGACACAAAAAAACCACCAAAGCCGTCGCTCTAGTGGAAATGAAGGTTGTAAATGATTCTATCTAAACTTAAATAGAAGTCAAAAACCAATTCGGGATAATTGGTATGCCATCCATCATACGACTTAAGACTTAAATAAATCTGACTATATGGTATCAATACACTAAAAAAAGAATGAGAATAATCTCATTCTTTAGAAATTCGTCCAAATTTCATCATCTTCTTCCACAACATCTTCTAAAAATTTCCCTTTAGATAAATCATCATAGAAAGCTGCTTTTGTTGCATTTATATATGGGTTTATCCATAAGAAACCTATCCCTACTGTCAACAAACCTAGAAGATACCAACCTAAAAAACTAACATCTAGCCAAAATAATCTTTTTTTATGACCATTCATTAAGTCACGGCTTTCAGTAATAAATGATGTTGCTCCCATACTACGAGTATCTCTTGTAGCTGCTAAGTCTTTATAAATAAAATTAGCTTGTGAATATGAATAACCCTTGACAATACCTGGAATAATAAACAGTAATAACCATAAATATCGGAAAATATAAGTCAAAACATTAATTAATAAAACTGGTACAAAGTCATGACCATTAAACAATCGAAAAGATTGCCTAAATGACAGCTCTGCTTCTTTACCTTTTCGAATAACATCAAGAAACGTAAAAGAAATACCAATTGTTAAAAAAGTCATGACAAAACTCATAATTGGACTAGCAAAGGGGATAGATGTTACTGAAGCAAAGACCTCTGAAACATTTGAACTAAAAGAATCATCATCATATTCATCTTCCCATGTGTATTCTTGTTGCGTGCTAAGATAATTACTATCGACTACATCTCTATTATCCGTCGCCATCAACCCAATAAATATCGTGATTCCTATTACCAGAAGCATCGAAATTATTTGAATAATGGATGGAATCAAATTTAATGCAACGGCTTCTTTCCAACGCCCTCTTAACGATTCCCTCGCCTGTTGTTTTAGCTCTTTAGATGACTTATACATCCTATCGCACCCTTCTCCTTTTTAATTTAAAATTTATTTTATCACTTTTTTAAATAAATGAACATCTTTTATATCATTTCTATAATATCTCCACTATTCAATAGTATTAAGTTAGATGACGTAACGGGGCGTTGGTAGATTTCTTCTAGAGCTAATTTATAAAGTGTCATCTGACCTTTATACCTGTCTTTTAATTTCTCTAGATCCTTTTGTGTTCGTTGTTTAGGAACATAGTCTGTTTTAAAATCATATAAAATAAGCTCGTCATTAGTTAAAATAAAACCATCTATAATCCCGTGAATCAACACTTTATCATTTTTCTTTGTCACATAATCTTGATACAACTCTTTAGCTGGTAATAATAAAGAGAAAGGTTGCTCTCGCCTAATGACCTTATGATGATCAATCATGTATTGACCAAAATCTGATTTAAAAAACGTCTCAATAAGTTTTATAGGTAACCTGCTAGCTAATTCTTTTGTAAATACATCTTCATCAACGAAGTGCTGAACTAATTCTTCTAGTTCACTCATCGTGGGCTGTTTATCTAAAGGTAGCATTTGTAATAGTAAATGAATAGCCGATCCGATGTCTGTTGACTCAATAGCAACATCACCCTGCATAAACTCTGGTTTTGCCATCTCTTTTACAACTTCACGATGAGCTTTTATTTGTCGTTTTTTCGAAAAATCAAGCGTTGGTAAATTTTTCATATCCGGATCTTCAAATAATCGTTTTACTTCTGATACTGATTGATAACTTGTTGTCATTGTGGCATCTTTTTCTGGATAAGAATAATTCAGTCGATCAACCACTTCTTTAAGTAACTGCACATTTGGTTCAATATCAGATTGTTTATACTCGATTTGTTCATCTTGTTGTAGTGTGTAATTAGCTAGAATAGCGTCTTCCTCATAAAAATGAATGGAAAAATTACCGGGATGTTTTTTTAGTCCTGGTAGAACAGAAATTTCACTATCCGGAAAGAATTCTGCAAACCTTGGATGTCTAACTAACGTCATCCCAACCCAATCCATTAAAGTATAACTTGATTGTCTTGTTGCTGTTGGTAACACCATATGATCTGTTTGTGCGGTTGTTTGCCATTCTTTGTAGGCTGCATCCATACTTTTATAGGAACCAACTAGATATAATTTTTCTTCGGCACGAGTTAAGGCTACATATAATTTTCGCATCTCTTCAGCTAATAGCTTTTGTTTTTTGTGCTCTCTAATCAAACTAAATGGAAAGGTATCATATTCTACACGTTTGGTTACATCTTTATACTTTATTCCCACACCAAGTTCTTCATCAAATACAAATTTTCGTTGTCTTACATCCATTAGATTAAATTGTTTGGTCATATCTAGTAAAAAGACAACAGGAAATTCTAACCCCTTGCTAGCATGGATAGTCATGACTCTTACAGCATCAGCTTCTTCATTGATATTAGATGCTTCAGCTAAGTCTTTGTTCTTTTGCTGCATTTTTTCAATGAAGCGAATAAATTGAAAAAGTCCTTTAAAACTCATCTCTTCATAACTAGATGCACGATGATACAACGCATGTAGATTGGCTTTTCTTTGAGCTCCTGAAGGTAGTCCCGCCACATAATCAAGTAAATCTGTGTCTTTATAGATACGCCATATCAATTCAACCAAGCGTTTCCTTCTTGCTAGTTCACGCCATTCGTTAAATTGTTGATTAAAGGTCTCAATTATCTGGTATAACTCAGTTGTTGAGTCAGCTTCTTTCAAAAATTGTTTCAGAGCATCATAATAATAGCCTTGCATATCATAACTTTTAATTAAAACCATATCGTTTTCCCCGATACCAACAATTGGCGAGCGTAATATTGCCGCTAATGCGATATCTTGATATGGGTTGTCTATCAATTGTAAAAGTGAAATCATGATTTTGATTTCAGTCGCTTGAAAATAGTTTTGTGTGTCATTAACCATCAATGGAATATCGTATTCTTTAAAAATATCAAGAATATCTAAATTATTTTTCTTAGTTGGTGTCAGTAACACAATATCTTTATAAGAAATCGGACGAGTCACTTTTTCTTTTTTATCAAACAATGGGAACTTTCCATCTATTAGTTCACGGATTTTTAGTGCAACTAAACGCAGTTCGCCTTCTGTTTTTCCGTCTAATTGAAATTCTAAAGAGTCTTCTACCTTATCTTCAGATTCCGTTTGATAAATCAATAATTCCGTATCATAATCCTGACTTTCTGGATAAGATTTATTTCCAACAATTAATTCAGCACTAGAATCATAATCTAACTGACCAAGTTCTTTATCCATTAATTGAGTAAAAACTAAATTGGTAAAATCTAGTACGTTACTTCGCGAACGGAAATTTTCAGCCAAAATAATTCTACGACCATCATCTTCTGTAGCAAACTGCTCATATTTTTCTATAAAAAGAGTTGGGTCAGCTAAACGGAAACCATAAATTGATTGTTTTACGTCCCCTACCATAAACAAGTTTCCTTCATTCTTTGTAGGACGGCGTAACCAATATAAAATCGTTTCTTGTAGTCGGTTAATATCTTGGTACTCATCAACTAATATCTCGTTAAATTTATGACGGTAATAAGTCGCTGCTTCCGACTCGACCCATTTACCGTCTTCAAATTTACGTAAAATAGCCAGTGTCAAATGTTCCAAATCATTAAAGTCGAGCACATGCCGTGTGTCTTTTTCTTTTGTAAATCGTTCAATAAACTGTTTGGTTACATGGATTAACTCGTGAATCAATGGTAGTGAAACTTCTAGTATCTCTAACATCTCTTTTGGACTTTGCTTAAAGTATTGTTTACGTATTTTTGAGATACTATCTTTCACTTCATCACGAGTTGATTTTATCTCTTGGTACTCCTCCATCACTTCTTCAGAGGCTGTTTTTTTAGATGGTGCTTTAATTCGTGAGAAAGATATGCTAGCTAGATACTCATAAAACTCATCCAATCGATCATCAGAGAATAAAGATAACAGTGTATCGATCATTTCTTTATCACTCATCATTGTTTCGAGAGTTTTTTTCAATTCTTCATCACCTTGACAACGATTAACTAGCTCATCGACAGTCGCTTGACTTAACACAAGCTGGTTCATCAGCTGAGGTTTCATATAGTCTTGATACAGTGATGACGCCACTAAACTATCACTTAACTGATAATTAATGAGTAAGTCATCCAACCATTTTTGTGGCTCTGAGTTGGCTTGAGCGAAAAGATGTAGAGAAAAAATGAGTTCCATAACCCCATTATCATTACGATCATTTGAGAAATTCTCTGTTAATTGATAAAAAATTTCTCTTTCCTCACCATATAATTCTTCTCTTAATTCATCCCAAACATCTTCTTTTAACAAGAGATTTTCTGTTTCATCGGTTAGTAATCGAAAAACTGGATCAATATGAATCAAATAATAATATTTTTGAATGACTCGTAAACAAAAAGCATGCAATGTGCTAATCGTAGCTGTAGGTAATAAACCTAATTGTTTGACCAAATGTTCTTTTTGCTTGGTATCGACTTCTTCGGTAATGGCTGATTGGATTGCCACTTTTATTCGCTGTTTCATCTCTTTTGCTGCTGCTTCAGTGTACGTTACAATTAATAACTCATCGACATTGACACCAGATTTTATTTTTTGAATCACACGTTCTACTAACACCGTTGTTTTACCAGAACCAGCAGAAGCAGAAATCAACAAATTATCCCCAGAATCATAAACAGCTTGCCACTGCTTGTCTGTAAAATGACTACTTTCGGGTTTTAACGGGATATTCACTTTACTCATTTGTCTCCTCCTTTAGCTCTGTTTGTATTTTTTCGATAATCATTTCTTTGTCTAGTGATTCTAAACGATGATAATTATTTTCTGGTAGCATCACATCAAACTGACAGACACTACGATAAGGACAAAATCCACATGCTATCCTCTTTTGTTCTTTATAAGCTGGGTTTAATTTTGTACTACCTTCGTATATTTTTTCGCCTGCTTCTTTAAAGTTTTCACGGTTATGCGTGACTAAACTAGATAAGTCGTCAGACGAAACAAAACTTGCCGACTTCATTTTGCCGCTCTTTAGTTGCTGATAAGGATACACTAATGATTTAACTTGTGGATCTATGGTTTTATCTAAGTTTTCTAAAATCAACTCATCTTCAACCAATAAACCATTGTACTTGTATTCCTCCAATAACCTTTCATCTAAGGTATCAAGTGAAAATTTTTCGTCAACACTGATGACAGGATTTTTGATATGCATATATAATGCCCCAGCAGGTTTTGCCGTTTGTCCAACTAATTCAACAGCATTGGTTAAGGCAACATCAAGATACGTAATCATCTGCATAGCTAAACCGTAATAAGCGTCAACAAAATCAAAATTATGTTTACTTGATTTATAATCCACAACACTCAAATAAATATCATCTTCTAAGACCATTTTATCTAAACGGTCGATTTTCCCTCTAACTTTGACTTTCTTTTTATTATTTAAAACAATTTCTAAACTATTTAATCCAGCTTGTTTCAAAGACTCTCCAAATAAAACTTCTGTTTGAATTGGCGTCATATTACTTCTTTTTGCTTGTTCTTTTAACGATAAGCAAACTCGCTGAATTGTTTTTTCAAGCTGATAAGACACATATTTCATACGATTGGTCGTTGATAAAATAGAAAAACGCTTATCTCCCAGCACTTCTTGTAACACTGTTTGTGCCAAACGATTGACCTCGTCATCCGTCATATTTGTCAGTTGTACTTTTTGTTTAATCAATTCCTTAAAGAATAAATCTAGTGCTTCATGGTAAAATTCTCCCGCCGCAGCTGGTGATAACTCAAACTGCTCTCTTTCCTGTAAACCAAGACCATAACGTAAGAAGTATTTGTACTGACACTGGTAAAAATTCTCGATTTTAGAAACAGACGCATAAATCGTGTCACCATATAATGTATCAACTGAATGATTATCCAATGTTTCTGGAATATTTTTATGTGTCAGACTAGCAAACAATCGTTTTGACGCCACTGGTAATTCTTTGTGAACACGTTTTTCTAATTGTAAGAATAACCACGGTACACATTCTTTATTTTCTTCATACGTTCTATACGCCCCTATTAAATCACTTAGTAGGATTTTATCTGTAGAAATAGAGTCTAGTACTGTTTCATCAGCTACTAATCCTGCTTCTTTATGCTCGATTGGTATAGTAAAATGACGGCTTAGTTGCTCAACATATGGTGAGACTTTGACATCTTTTACTTGATCGCGATTTTTCGGTGCACTTAGCACAATTTTTTCTGTCGCTGATAATAAAGCTAAGTAAAAAATGAACGGCTCGTTTGCCATGGATTCAGTTAAACTATTATTTAAAAAGCTATCTGCTCTTAGTAATTGTGAAAAGACATCTCTTTCTTCATTACTTAACAATGTTTTATTATCAATTTTTTTAGGTAGCACTTGATCTGTGGCACCAAAAATAAACGTCGCACGATATTTTTTAGCACGTACTCTATCAAGAGATGTTACCACGACTTCATCAATCGAAGCTGGGACTTTACTATAGCTAACCCCTTCTAACCCACTAAGTAAGATTTCTTTAAATATCTCAAATTCAAAAACATCTTCGCCTAATACGTTATAATATTCATCCATTAAATCCATTAATGCTTGCCAAGTTTGCTCGTGATTTTTCGCTTCGGTTAAATTACCACGTTCTATTTCTTGTTGTTGCATCGCTTGCAATTGTCTATCTACCCCAATAGCTAATAAAAACTGATAAAACAATACGATAGCTTCTTTAGTGGTTGTTGCTTGTTTGATTTCTTTGAAAAAATTTGGCAAGTAATCACGAATTAAATGCCTAATATCATTTGATTGCTCTTGAATGATTTGCTCGTTGTCTAAAGATTCTTCATCCGTATCGTATTGATATGTCACATATTCCCAATCAGATTTTTTTATCCAGTCAGATCCACTATAGCCATAAGCTAAGACCACATTTTCAGTGTAGTCAACCGCTTGTCTAAAGGCTTGCATCTTTTCTTCCCACGTTTCAAAATCTTTTGTCAATTCAACATCAGGAAAACACAGCTCTGTTCTTAAAAAACGCATGACATCTTTGTATTGATAAAACGACTCATCTATTTTAAAGAGTGAACGTAACCATTCTACTAACGGGTGATTTACCATGTCTTCTTCCTCATTAATGTAATAAGGAATGTCCATATCATCAAATACTGACATAATTTCAGACGTGTACGTTTCGATATCTCGACTAATTAAGGCAATTTCTTCGTAACGATATCCTTCAGTAGAAACTAGTTCTCTAATTTTTGTTCCGATTGCTTTCACTTCTTGATATGTATCTGTGCAACTCCATAATGATAATACGTTCGTTACAAGATTGTCTTCTAATTTTTTAGGGACTAATTCTTGGAGGTTCTGCCATTCACTTGCAAGTTGTCTCATTGGTGTCATATTGGCTACTTTTTTTCGGTAATCAAACATCACAGGAATACTATTTTCTCTTGCTACATGATAAAGGTCTTGATACATTCTTGATGTATTATAAAATAATTGATAACTATCTAGTGTATTGTCCTTTGGTGCCTGATCTAGAACAAAATTCATTTTCACCTCACCAGCAACACGCATTAAAGTCTCGATTAGTTGTTTTTCAATCGCTGTAAAGTTAGTAAATCCTGATACAATAAATTGAACATGTGATAAATCTTTATCTTGTAAAAATAAAGCGAGTTCCGTCAATAAATCTTTATCAGCAATATGATGTGATATCAACATATCTTGATATGTTTGATAGATTAACTGAATATCCACTAATTTTGTGACATAGTCTTCTTGATTCGTTGACTCAAGAGTATCCACACTTTCTATTACCTCTTTTAATTCAAACGGGGAAATATTGCCTTGTTGCAATTCATTAAACAAATCTAATAACTGCTGAATAAATCCTGGGCGATCTACTTCACGTTTAAATAAGACTAGATCATCTTTACATGTGATCAAACTTTTTCTAATCAACATAAACTTCCCTGAATCACTTAGTCTAGTTGCTTGATAACTTTTTGTTTGCTGCATATAATACCACGCAAGCCTAGAAAAACTAAACACTTGTAGTCTCATGCTTGCCATATATTGTTGTGTACTGAATTTAGGTAGCGTATGCATTTTTTTCAGCACGTTAATCTCTGTTTCAAATTTGACATGGTTAGGCACTAAATAAAATACCTCATGATGCATAGATTTATCTAGCCATTCACCTGACATGGTTAGTAAGTCTTCTACAATGTCTTCATCTGCTGTATTTAATACAAACTGGAGACTCAATATAAACACCTCAATCCCTTTATTTATCTCCTTAATTTTAACATATCTCATCATTTAAAACTCTCTCATTACTTCTTTATAATTCATGAAATTTTCATTGAATTAATTGTTATTTATGATATATTGCTAATATTGAAATGGAGGTTTTATTATCGACGAGAAAAAACAATATGGTCTTTGGACCGCAATTGCGATGATTATCGGTATTTGTGTAGGGTCTGGAATCTTTTTCAAAGTAGGAAACATCCTAGCTTTTACCGGAGGTAACATTTTCTTAGGTGTGTTAGTTTTTATCATTGGGGCATTATGTATTATATTTGGTAGCCTATCTTTGACAAACCTAGCTGAACGCACCACTAAAAACGGTGGAATGGTTGCTTATTTTGAAGAATTCTTTTCAGAACCAGTAGCTAGTGCTTTTGGTTGGTATCAAACATTTTTATACTTTCCAACTATTTGTGTCGTGGTTTCATGGGCCGCTGGAACTTATACAACACTATTACTGAACTTGCCACAAACTCTTCCCTATCAAATGGGTATTGGATTTTGCTATATGGTTTTTTTCTATCTATTAAATATCGTATCTAGTCAATTTGCTGGATGGTTTCAAATTATTTCAACCATCACGAAACTAATTCCTTTAATTGGTATTGGATTAATCGCTATTTTCTGGACAAAAGATGTTCCCACTGTCCCTACTACTGCCACACTTATTGAGCCAACAGATGTTGGACTTGGTTGGTTAGCCGCCTTAGCTCCAATGGCTTTTTCATATGATGGTTGGCCTATTGCTCTATCTATTTCTCACGAAGTAAAAGGTGGTAGTCACACGATGAAAAAAGCGTTGTGTTTTGGACCAGTTATTGTATTGGTCGTTTATCTGTCTTACTTTTTAGGATTAACACATATATTAGGACCAGAATATATTTTATCAATGGGTGAAGGTGCTGTCATGGAAATTGGTGAAATGCTATTTGGTCATATTGGCCAAAAAGTAATTTTACTCTTTATCTTAGTTGCGCTATTTGGTGTCATTAATGGCGTAACCTTAGGACATATTCGTATGCCTTATGCTTTAGCAACAAAAAATATGTTACCAAACAGTCAAAAAATTATAAACGATTATCATCATAAAAAATTTGTTAGTACTTCAGCTATTATTGCCCTATTAACTGGATGTGGTTGGTTTATCATTCACTACATCACACAAGCGTTCCAACTAATGGGACTAGGTGATATTGGAGAAATTGCCATTGTTTTTGGTTACATGTGGTATATGGCTCTTTATTTTAAAGTCATTCAACTTTATTTAGATAAAGACATCCAAGAAACCTTCACAGGACTTATTTCTCCTATCTTAGCTATTGTTGGTGGATTAATTATTCTGTTTGGTGGTTTCTATGAAAATCCTATATTTGAATTTGTATCATTTGGTATTTGCTTTTTATTTTGTTTAATGGGATACATCACCTTTAAGAAAAATAGACAAAATTTGTTAAATAAATAAAAACACTCTATTTAGTTTAGCAGCTAAATAGAGTGTTTTTATTTATTTCATTAACCCTTCATGAATGGTATCTAAATTCCATTTCAACATTTCATAATAAGTATCTCCTGTTTCACCTTTTTTCGCTAATGAATCAGTAAATATCGTATCATAAATTGGAATACCTGTTTCTCGTGAAACAGTCTCCATACTGCGAGCATCCACACTTTGTTCAACAAATAGATTGGGCACTTTTGTTTGTTTAATCTTATCAATAATCCGACTCATTTGATCAGGTGTCCCTTGGTTTTCTGTGTTGATTTCCCAAATATACGCTGCATTTACCCCGTATGCTTTAGAGAAATATTTAAATGCGCCCTCACTCGTTACAAGCAGATTTTTATCTTTTGGAATACCTGCAAATCGACTGGTATTTTCATTGTGTAACGCTTCTAATTTTTCTGTATAGTCTTTGGCATTTTTTTCATAATCTTCTTTGTGCTTCTCATCTTTTTCCACTAGGACATCTTTAATATTATTCACATAGATAATCCCATTTTTTAATGATAGCCAAGCATGAGGATCTTGTTCGCTTTCTTGACCTTCACTTGTTAGATACATTGGCTCAACATTTTTACTGACAACAAAATAATCTTCATTTTCTTTTTTCTTACTGGTTTGCATTAACTTTAAAAACCAACCATTGCCACCTGTTTCAAGATTCAATCCATTATAAAAAATAACATCCGCATCGGTTGATTTTGAGATATCTTCAGGAAGTGGCTCATATTCATGTGGGTCTGTGCCCCTTGAAACAATACTGTGAACTTCAACATGTTCCCCACCAACATTTTCAACCATATCTGCAATAATCGAATTCGTTGCAACGACTTTTAATTTATCGTTATCTACATTTTTTTCTGTAGAGGAACTTCCTGTTGAGCAACCAGCTAAAAATAATACCATTAAACCGGCAAGAATACTTGATAAAATAAGACTAGACTTCTTCAATGACAACTTCCTCTTTTCTTTTAAAAATAAATCCTTGTTTTGGTGAAAATATAAACGTAATGATAAAAAATACAACAGTGGTCAGAACAATAGTGGCTCCTGAAGCTAAGTTATAGGAATAGCTAAAGAATAAGCCAATCACGGCACTAATAGCACCTAAACTACTAGCAATTAAAATCATCGTTGATAGCTTATCCGTTAACAGATAAGCTGTAGCAGCAGGTGTCACAAGCATAGCAACTACTAAAATAGTTCCTACTGTTTGTAGAGATGACACTGCAACAAGTGTTAAGAAAAACATTAAAGCATAATGAATGACTTGAACTTTTAGTCCATAGGCTTGTGCCATGACTGGATCAAACGAGCTGACTAATAATTCTTTATAAAATAAAACCACAAATAAAATGACTGCAACTGCAACAGCTAATGTTGTGTACATATCACTTGGTCTAACTGCTAAAACATTTCCAAATAAAATATGATATAAATCGGTCGAGCTTTCGGCAAATGAGATTAAAATAATCCCTAAAGCAAAAAATGAACTAAAGACAATCCCGATAGCTGTATCATTTTTTAATTTACTTTTTTGTGTCACAAAGCCAATCAATCCTGCTGCCATTATTCCAAAAATTGATGCTCCTATCATGTAGCTACCACCAAGCATATAAGACACCGCAACTCCAGGTAATACTGCATGAGAAATCGCATCTCCCATCAGAGACATTCCTCTCAAAATAATAAAGCTCCCAATCACACCTGATACAACACCTACAATGACAGACGTGATTAAAGCGTTTTGTAGAAAATCATATTTTACTAAACCTTCAATAAAATGTTGTATCATTAGTCATTCACTCCTTTAATTACAATTTCACCCATTGTTTCCCCGTAAGCTTGTTGGATTGTTGAAGTCGTAAATGTTTTTGATACTGGACCACTGGCGATTAACTTTTTATTTAAAATAATTAAGTTGTCAAAGTACTCTTTGGTTTTATGTAAATCATGATGAACAATCACAATTGTTTTCCCTTCATCTCTCAACTCTTGTAATAGTTTAACAATTAATTTTTCACTCACCATGTCAATCCCTACAAATGGTTCGTCTAAAAAGATAATATCTGCATCTTGTGCTAAAGCTCTTGCAATAAACACGCGTTGTAATTGTCCACCTGATAGGTTTCCTATTTGTCGTTTTGCAAAGTTCTCCATTTTTACTTTTTCAAGCGACTCTTTTACTTTTTCACGATCCTCTTTTTTAGGTCGACGGAATAATCCTAAATTAGGATATGTGCCTAACATGACCGTTTCATCAACTTTTATTGGAAAAGTTAAATCAATGGCACTTCGTTGTTCAACATAAGCCACTTTCTTTCTGATTAAATCAATGGACTGCCCACCTATCGTGACACGACCACTATCTGTTTTAATCAGTCCGATAATACTTTTTAAAAAAGTCGACTTGCCTGCACCATTAGGTCCGATAATCCCTGTGATTTTTCCAGGCTCAATGGATAAACTGATATCTTCTAAAGCTACTTTAGCTTGATATGATACTGATATATGTTGTACATCTATTGGCTCATGAGTTAAATACTCATAAGACATTGCCAATGCTTCTTCTTGCATTTCTTTCACCTCTTCTATTTTTTTGGATTAATTTAAATATTTTTTAGGTTAACCTAAACTAAAAATCATTATAGCAAATGAGAATCGTTTTCACAACTCAATTGTTTATAAAAATACATAAAAAAATAGGCGACTATAACATACAGTCGCCTCAATAGATGTTTATTCAATTAAAAGAACCGCTTATATAAAAGAAATATATTCCTATCATAATAAAAATAATATTTATTATATATTGTTTAACCATGCTTGTATCTCTAAATAATAATAACCTAGTTTTAACCCACGATTGAGCTAATATACCAAAATAATACCAATTGTAATCGCAATAAAACCTATTAGACGATACATTTCTTCCATGATGCTTACACCTTTCTTAACTAATTAACTTAACAATCACTAAAAATAAACTAGATAAAATAGCTGTACTATTAAACAATAAATGGGCAATAACTGGTACCCAAATATTTTTTGATAGCAAATACATTAAACCAAATACCAAACCAGCGAAAGCATACGGCATACTAGCTATAAAACTGCCACCAAAATTATAGTAATGAGAAAAACCAAATAATATACTAGATAAAATTAACATGATAGATACTAACATCTTATTAGATTTGTATACATACATACCTTCATAGCGATAAGTTATTTCTTCAACAAAGGCTACAATTAAATCAACTATACCAGCTAATACAGAAAACAAAAGTCCTAATGCTGTATTAATATCATAAGCATAACTATACACCGGATTTTTTGGAATAAATTGATTAAAAAACGGTCTAGTGATTTGAATAATAAATGAAACTAAAATTAATGTGATCACAACGTATAATATATGGCGCCATTTCATCTTTTTAAAGTCTTTCCATTGATGTGATAACATTTCTTTTTTTGTGTTAATATCTCTTAAAAATAAACCAATAAACCAAAATACTGAAATAAAAAAATAGATATAACCATTTGTCCCTGCTATCGTTCTTGACAAGGTTAATATTAGCAATGTTCCTATAAAAATAATGATGACTGATATAAAAGATTTTCTCATACTACTGTCTTTCATTGTTCATTTCTCCCTTCAAAAAACAACAAGTAAACCTAACTCACATAGTGTATCTAGGTTTGCTTATTATTTCAAGTATTTACTTTTAGATATAGAAAAGATTTTCTGATGAAAAGGCTGGGTCACTGGTCACATTCATGCCCAATTTTTTAAGAACCTGTTCATCATCTTTGTTCAGCATAACGGTTGAGTGTGCTTCAACTCCGTCAAGATTAGCCAATTGTTCATAAGCTAGTTGAGCTGTTGGGTTCGTTACAGCGCTTATTGATAATGCAATTAGGACTTCATTGGCGTTTAAAGCAGTCATTTTATTGCCTAATTCGTCCACTTTCATTTTTTGAATGGTTTCTAAAATAACAGGAGACAATAATAAAATGTCATCTGAAATATTAGCTAAACGTTTAATTGAGTTTAAAATAGCAGCAGCTGAGGCATCCATCAAATCTGATGTACGACCTGTTACAATTTCTCCAGTTGATAATTCAAACGCCATAACTGACATTGGATTAACAGCCTCTTCACCTTCAGCCATTTCTTTCAACTTGTCAGCATACTCTCTTGCAGGAAGAACTGGACGACGATCTTCTTTTTTAAGTTCCATCTCTTCCATAATAAGTTGAATACGATTAACCACGTCCTCGTCAACCATTCCACGTTTATAAAAACACTCTGTATCAAAGCAACGACGCATAATTTCTTCTTTTGAAGCTTCTTTAACCACATCATCATCAATTATACCAAAGCCAACTCGGTTTACACCCATATCTGTCGGTGATTTAAAGACTGACTCTTGGTTAGTGATTCGTTCAATAATTCGCTTAATAACTGGGAATGTTTCGATATCACGATTATAGTTAACTGCAACCTCACCATAGGCTTCAAAATGGAATGAATCAATCATATTCACATCTTTCAAATCCACAGTTGCCGCTTCATAAGCGATATTTAACGGGTGTTTTAATGGGATATTCCAAACTGGAAATGTTTCAAATTTTGAGTACCCTGCCACTCGTCCTAAACGATTTTCATGATAAATTTGGCTTAAACTTGTTGCCAATTTCCCACTACCAGCTCCTGGAGCCGTAATAACCACGATTGGTTTTGTTGTTGGAATATATGGATTTTTTCCAAAGCCTTCATCACTGACTATTTGGTCAATGTTATATGGGTAACCGTCAATTGCTTCATGCGTATAAACTTTAATATTTCGTTTTTCTAATTTGTTAATAAAGATTTTCGTTGAAGGTTGGCCACTGTAACGTGTGATTAACACACTGTTAACAGATAAGCCATACTCATTAAACTCATCAATTGATTTTAAGATATCCATGTCATACGTGATGTTGTAATCACCGCGAATTTTATTGCGCTCAATATCTCCAGCATACACACAAATAATGACTTCTGCTTTATCTTTTAATTTTTGTAGTATTTTGATTTTTGAGTCTTCATCAAAACCTGGCAACACACGTTTTGCATGTTTATCTCCGATTAATTTACCACCAAACTCTAAATATAATTTATCATAATTATTTACACGTTCTAAAATAAATTTTGATTGCTCTTCAATGTATTTCTGAGAATCAAATCCTAGCTTTTTCATGGTTTTCCTCCTTAAAAGTTAGGATAAATGGTAAAATTGCAACCAACAATGATTAACACTTAACTTAACTTTTTCTCTAATTTTTGTAACATATCTTGTGTCGTTTATCTTGATCATAAAAAATAATAAATTTTTACTATTCTTTAGTACAATGTTAATCCTACTGACCTTTTAATAATTTATCCCTAAACTAATCATTAATATAATACATACATTATCATACTCATTTTTTATAATCTAAGTATATCATGATAATATGTATTTTTTATTAACGTTCTAGTTGTTTAAGCTAGCTCTAATAAATCCATTAAATAACGGATGACTTCTATTTGGACGTGATTTGAACTCTGGGTGAAATTGACTTGCAACAAAGAAATCATTTGCTGGAATTTCAACTATTTCAACTAAACGATTGTCTGGTGAAACACCTGAAAAGACCATCCCCGCTTGTTCAAATGACTCGCGAAACGCATTATTAAATTCATAACGGTGGCGATGACGTTCACTGATTAACTCTTCACCATTATATAAGTCACGTGTTTTAGTGTCTGGTTTCAACTCGCATGGATAAGCTCCTAGACGTAACGTTCCTCCCATATCTTCTACACCTTCTTGATCTAACATTAAATCAATGATGTTATAAGGCGTTTCTGGTGCAGTTTCTTTTGAATCTGCTCCTTCAAGCATCAAGACGTTTCTTGCAAATTCAACACAGGCCATTTGCATACCCAAACAAATACCTAAGAATGGAATATTATTTTCTCTTGCAAAACGAATCGCTTCGATTTTTCCTTCAATTCCTCGGTCGCCAAATCCACCTGGCACAAGAACACCGTCTACTGTTGATAAATAATCAGAGACATTTTCTTTTGTGACATTTTCTGATTGAATCCACTCAATTTCGATGTTTGTATCATGTTCATATCCAGCATGTTTTAGTGCTTCAACAACTGATAAATAAGCATCAGGTAACTCAACATATTTCCCAACTAATGCAATACGTGTACTGTGTTTTAAGTTTAGCACGTGTTTTGCCATTTCTTGCCACTCTGTCATATCTGCTTTAGGCGCTTCAATCCCTAAATGATCACACACAATATCATCCAATCCTTGTGCTTCTAAATTTAGTGGAATATCATACAATGTTTTCACATCTCTTGATTCAATAACTGCTTCTTCAGGCACATCGCAAAATTGTGCTAACTTTTGTTTCATTTCTTGTGGTACTTCTTCTTCTGTTCTAACAACTAGAATATCTGGTTGAATCCCAAGACTACGTAATTCTTTCACACTATGTTGTGTCGGTTTGGTTTTCATTTCCCCTGCTGCTCTTAAATAAGGAATCAATGTTGTGTGGATATATAATACATTATCTTTACCAACATCTGCTTTCATCTGTCTTAGTGCTTCTAAAAATGGTAAAGACTCAATATCACCAACTGTTCCACCGACTTCAGTGATAATCACATCTGCTTCATTTGTATCAGCTGCTGCCATCATTTTTTCTTTGATTTCATTGGTAATATGTGGGATTACTTGGACTGTCGCACCAAGATATTCTCCTTTTCTTTCTTTTCTGATTACCTCAGAATAAACTTTTCCTGTGGTCACATTTGAGTGTTGATTTAAATTAATATCTATAAATCGCTCATAATGACCTAAATCTAAATCTGTTTCTGCCCCATCTTCAGTGACGAATACTTCACCATGTTGGTAAGGACTCATTGTTCCAGGATCAATGTTAATATAGGGATCAAATTTTTGAATAGTTACATTCAATCCACGATTTTTTAATAATCGACCTAACGATGCTGCTACAATCCCTTTTCCAATTGAAGATACCACTCCACCTGTTACAAAAATGTACTTTGTCATAACATTCGCCTCTTTTCATATATTTCTTGGGGAAGATACTTTTATAAAAAACAAAGAAAAGCCCCCTATTCGTATGAATAAGGGAGCTTTAATTTAAGTCTATCTGCCTCTATTTCTCAAGAGTGCCCAAAAAGTATGATACAAGGTTTTTGATGTTTCGTCAAGAATTTAATTATGAAATCCATCTAATTTTCATATCTTCCCCAACTTTTTCATAACCATCACTATCTAAATTAACCCCTTCTTTCTATGAACTGGTGTTGTTCTATTTATAATATACTAATTATAGTATGATAATCATAAACACAACGGGTTTCACATAATGCTCTTGCAAAATCAATAGATAATAACAAAACAAACTCTTTAGTTTTTTAGTTTTTCTCTCTGTGATATAAAAATTATGATGAGTTCTCATTGCCTTTTTACTATTTTTTATTTAATTTTGTCAATAATATAAGTAATCCATTTAATACGACACCACACAAAATCCCAATTGCTAAGTTTCCTGTGTAAACAATAACAACGACAGTGACTACCATCGCAGTACTTTCAATCATTTCCCATGATTTTACTAACTGTAAACTTTTCCAATCAAATGTATCCCCTGCAACTGTTATCATAATCCCAATCAAAGCTGCCGTTGGAATCACCATCATGAGTGAGTTTAAAACAAAAATGAACAGTAATAACGTCGTACCTGATACAAATGTTGACAAACGTGTCCGTCCACCTGATTTAACATTTATGACAGCTTGCCCTATCATCGCACATCCAGCTTGGCCACCAAATAATCCCGTAATAAAATTAGCCAGTCCTTGTGCTTTCACTTCACGTTTACTATCACTAGTTGAGTTTGTCATCTCATCTACTATAGGAACTGTTAATAGTGTTTCCATTAGTCCGATAAACGTTAATGAAATGGCGGTTGGTAAGATTATCCACAGTGTTTCTAAACTCATTGGTACAAGTGGTAAGCCAAACGATACATCGAGTGAGGACATATCTCCTAAATCACCAACAGTAAAGAAACTACCTTTAAAAACAAATGATAAGATAGTCATGACCGTAATAATAATAAGGGCTGGTGGCACAACTTTAATCACTTTGGGTAGTAAATATATGGCTAATATACTAACAATAACCATGACATAGCCAATCACATTTTGTTCAGGTAATTGTTGAACTTGTGCTAAAAAAATTGAAATCGCTAATCCATTAACAAAACCTATCATGACACTTTTAGGTATGTATTTCATGACTTTATGAATATTCAAATAACCTAAAATAAATTGAAATATACCTGTTAATATGGTAGCAGCAATCATATAGTTTAGCCCATGCGACTGTACTAATCCTGCAATTACTAAAGCCATCGATCCGGCTGCAGCAGATACCATAGCAGGTCTTCCACCAGTTAACGTAATGACTAATAAGGTAATAGCTGAAGCAAATAATGCCGACATTGGATGCACTCCCGCTATAATGGCAAACCCTATTACTTCAGGTAAAATTGCGACCGATGACACTAATCCAGCAAAAATATTTTCACGTGGGTTCCCTACCCACTCATTCTTTTTTATACTAAGTAACACCTTTTTCCCTCCCTTAATTCTTTTCCAAGAAAATTATCATAACATATACTTTTGAATAATACACGTTTTAAAAATAAAAAAGCACCTCTGAAAAGAGATGCTTTATACGTCCGAACAAACAATGCTTTATTTAAAATTACATGTGAATTGGCATACCTAACGCTAACTCAGCTGTATCCATAACAGCTTCAGATAATGATGGATGTGAATGGATAGTTAAAGCGATATCTTCAGCATTCATTCCAGCTTCAACAGCTAAACCAATTTCTGCAATAATATCACTAGCACTAATACCAGCAACTTGTCCACCAACAATCACGTTGTCTTCTTTAGTTGTAACTAAACGTACAAATCCTTCAGTTTGGTTTAATGATAACGCACGACCATTTCCACCTAATGAGAATTTAGATGCTTTCACGTTTAACCCAGCTTCTTTTGCTTCTTTTTCTGTCATACCAACAGTTGCCAATTCAGGATCTGTAAAGGCCACAGCTGGCATTGCACGATAATCAACTGCTACTGGTTCACCCGCAATGGCTTCTGCAGCAATTTTAGCTTCATAACTTGCTTTATGAGCAAGTGCAGCTCCAGGAACGATGTCACCAATTGCGAAAATACTTTTCACGTTAGTGCGTCCTTGGTTATCAACTTTTACTAATCCACGATCAGTCATCTCAACGCCTAAGATTTCTAAACCTAAATCATCAGTGTTTGGACGACGACCTACAGTTACCATAACGTAATCTGCTTCAACTTTTTCTTCTTTACCGTCAACTTCATAAGTTACAGTCACGCTATCGCCATTGTCAACAGCTTCTTTAGCCATTGCTTTTGTTACAACTTTGATACCTTTGTTGTCAAATTCTTTTTCAACAAGTTTAACCATATCTTTTTCAAATGTTGGTAAAATTTGTGGAGAACCTTCTAAAATTGTTACTTCAGCACCTAGGTTAGCATATGCTCCACCTAATTCAGCACCGATAACGCCACCACCGACGATCACTAATTTTTTAGGAACTTCAGTTAAGCTTAATCCACCAGTTGAATCAATAATACGTCCACCAAATTTAAAACCTTTAATTTCGATTGGACGACTACCAGTTGCAACGATAGCATGATTAAATGAATAAGTTTGTGCATGGTCACCATCGATAACACGTAGAGTGTTTTCATCAACGAAGAATGCTTCCCCACGGATAATTTCAACTTTATTTTTCTTAAGTAAGAATTCAACACCACCAGTTAATTTTGCAACTACTTGGTTGTTTTTCCATTCTTGAGTTTTAGAAAAATCAAGTGATACATTATCAGCAGTTACACCAAAGATAGATGAATGCATTGCTTCTTGATATTTGTGTCCTGCACTAATTAGTGCTTTTGATGGAATACATCCGACGTTTAAACAAACGCCGCCGATGTATTCTCTTTCAATAATTGCTACTTTTTGGCCCATTTGTGCTGCACGAATTGCGGCAACATATCCACCAGGTCCTGCACCAATTACTACTGTATCTAATTCTAATGCGAAATCTCCTACAACCATTAACTATTCACCTTATCCTTCCATTAATAATAATTCTGGATCAGCTAATAAACGTTTAATATTGTTCATTGCTTTTTGTGCTGTTGCTCCATCAACGATACGGTGGTCAAAGCTTAATGATAATTTCATCATTCTTCCAACAACAATTTCTCCATCTTCGTTTACGACAGGTTGTTGTGTAATAGTACCAACACCTAAGATAGCAACTTCTGGGTAGTTAATAACTGGTGTAAACCACCCGCCACCAACAGAACCAATGTTACTAATTGTTACAGTACCATCACGCATATCAGCTGCAGTTAATTTACCTTCAATAGCTAAAGCTGCTTTTTCATTAATTTCATCTGCAATATCAAACATGCTCTTAGTGTTAGCTTGTTTAACGTTTGGTACATATAAACCATGATCAGTATCAGTTGCGATACCAATGTTATAGTAATGTTTGTAAACAATTTCGTTTGTTGCGTCATCAATTGATGCGTTTAATGTTGGGAATTTTTGCATAGTTGCAGTTAATGCTTTAACAACATATGGCAAGAACGTTAATTTAGTATTTCTTGTTGCTGCAACATCTTTAAATTTCTTACGGTGATCCCATAATTTAGATACTTCAACATCATCATGTAATGTTACATGAGGAGCTGTATGTTTGCTGTTTACCATCGCTTTAGCAATTGCTTTACGTGTTGGAGTCATTTTTTCACGAACTTCAACTTCAGGCATACCAACAAATGGTGCTGCTGGTTTAGATGCTTCAGCTGCTGGTGCAACAGAAACTTTCTCTTCAGATACAGCAACTTTTTCAACTGATTGAGCGACTGGGGCTGAACCAAAGTTATCAATATCAGATTTAACCACACGTCCACCTTTACCTGTTGGTGTTACTAACGTAATATCAACACCTTTAGCACGAGCATATTGACGTACTGATGGCATTGCTAATACACGAGCACTTGGTTTACCAGTTGGCTCACTTGATGCTGCTGGTGTACTTGCAGTTGGAGCTGCAGCTGCTGGCGTTTCAGTAGCTGTTGCACTTGTTGCAGGAGCATCGTTATGTCCTGGTGCATCAATTTCTACCAATACATCACCAACATTTGCTACTGTTCCTTCAGGTACTAATACGTTAACTACTTTACCTGTTACAGGAGAAGGAATTTCTTCTACTGATTTATCATTTTGTACTTCTAATAATGTATCGTCTTCATTGATTGTATCTCCAGCAGAAACAAACCATTTTACGATTTCCCCTTCTGCGATACCTTCACCGATATCTGGTAATTTGAATTGGAATACTCCGCCTGTACTAGCTGCAGGAGCACTTGCCGCTGGTGCAGTTGCTTCTTCAGCTGGAGCGACTGTTTCTTCCTCATCTTCATGTCCTGGTGCGTCGATTTCAACTAATACGTCACCAACGTTTGCTACTGTTCCTTCTGAAACAAGAACTTTTAGTACTTTACCTGTTACAGGAGAAGGAATTTCTTCTACTGATTTATCATTTTGTACTTCTAATAACGTATCGTCTTCGTTGATTGTATCGCCTTCTTTAACAAACAATTTAACGATTTCGCCTTCTGCGATACCTTCACCAATGTCTGGTAATTTAAATTTAAAAGCCATCTGTTATTTCTCTCCTTCTGTTGTGCATTCAGTTAATTTCGATTAATTAGAATGAATGAATTTCTCTTACTTTTGCTTCGATATCTGATGCATTTGGTAACCATGCACCTTCTGCTTGACCAAATGGATAAACTGTATCAGGTGCTGACACACGTCCAATTGGTGCTTCTAAAGAAAGAACCGCTCTTTCTGAAATTTCTGAAACAACTTGAGCGCCAACTCCGGCTTGTCTTTGAGCTTCTTGAACGACTACAACACGTCCTGTTTTCTCAACAGAGGCAATAATTGTATCTACATCTAATGGTGCAACTGTTCTTAAGTCGATGATTTCAACAGAGATGCCATCTTTTTCTAACGCTTCTGCTGCTTTGATTGCTTCGCGAACCATTGCGCCGTAAGTAATAATTGAAACATCTGTCCCTTCACGAGTTACCGCTGCTTTATCTAAAGGAACTGTGTAAGCTTCTTCTGGAACTTCTTCACGGAATGAACGGTATAATTTCATGTGCTCTAAGAAAACAACTGGATCGTTGTCACGAATAGATGAAATTAATAATCCTTTTGCGTCATATGGATTACTTGGGATAACCACACGTACACCTGGTGATTGAGCGATTAAACCTTCTAAGTTATCCGCATGCATTTCAGGAGTATGAACCCCACCACCAAATGGTGCGCGGATTGTAACTGGAATATTACGAGTACCACTCATACGGTAACGAGTACGAGCCATTTGTCCGATAATTTCATCCATTACTTCAAATACGAAACCAAAGAATTGGATTTCTGCTACTGGACGGAAGTTTTCTAAAGCTAAACCGAATGCTAAACCACCGATACCTGATTCAGCTAATGGTGTATCAAATACACGATCTACACCAAATTTTTCTTGTAATCCTTCAGTGGCACGGAATACCCCACCGTTATTACCAACATCTTCACCAAATACTAATACATCTGGATTTGCTTCAAGTTCTATTGCTAAAGCATCTGTAATTGCTTGAATCATTGTTTTTTGTGCCATGATTTAGTTCGACTCCTTTGCTTCAAATGTGTCAATTTGTTCTTGGATTAATTTAGGTGTTACTTCAAACATGTTTTTCAAGAAATCTGAAACTTTTTGTTTTGGTGCGGCATCAGCTGCTTTGATAGCTGTTTTGATTTCCTCTTTAGTTTGTTCAATAATTTGTTCTTCTTTTTCTTCAGACCATAAACCTTTTTCTGTTAAGTAAATTCTGAAACGAGTTAATGGATCTTTTGCATGCCACTCATCTTCAACTTCTTGAGTACGGTATCTTGTTGGGTCGTCCCCTGATAATGTATGTGGTCCATAGCGGAATGTTAATGTTTCAATTAAAACTGGTCCGTTTCCTGCTGCTGCCCATTCACGAGCTGCTTTAGTTACTTTATATACTGCTAATGCATCCATACCATCTACTTGAATACTTGGAATACCAGCTGCAATACCTTTTTGAGCTAATGTATTAGCTGCTGTTTGTAATTCACGTGGAGTTGAGATTGCATAGCCATTGTTTTGAATAAAGAATACAGCGTTTGCTTTGTAAGCTCCTGCAAAGTTGATTCCTTCATAGAAGTCACCTTGTGAAGAACCACCATCACCCGTATAAGTAAATGCAACGTTTGGTTTGTTGCGTTTTTTAAGACCTAAAGCCACACCAGCTGCTTGCACATATTGTGCTCCGATAATGATTTGTGGTGGTAAAGCTTTTAAGCTTTCAGCATATTCACTACCTGCTGCATGTCCTCTTGACCATAAAAATGCATCTCTAAGTGGTAAACCATGTTGAATTAATTGTGGAACATCACGGTATCCTGGTAATAACACATCTTCTTTATCCATAGCAAATTGACTTGCTAATTGACTTGCTTCTTGACCAGCTGTTGGTGCGTAGAATCCTAAACGTCCTTGACGGTTTAATGCAGTTGAACGTTGATCTAAAACTCTTGCCCATACCATTCTTGTCATTAATTCTACTAATTCTTCATCTGATAAATCAGGTAATAAATCTTTATTAACAACCTTACCCTCTTTATCTAACACTTGAATCGTTGGAAAATCTGCGTTAATGTCTTCCATCAATGCTGCAAAATCAAGTGGGTTTACTTTTTTCTTAGCCATATTGTTACACATTCCTCTCTTTTTTTACGTAATCATATTGGTTTCTCAAACAGGAAAAAAAACTGTATTACTTTTTTTCAATTTGACAAATTCAATTTAACATGACTTTATTCACATTGCAAGCAATCCGCTTGAATTATTTTGCTTTATTAACGTAATGAATGACGCACCGAAAACATAGTGAAAAATATCACTTTCTAGTTTTATTTTAGTTCATTCTTTTTATCCTATGTTAAAACAGTCAAAACTGTATTACTTAATATGAAAATCTGTTATATATCACCTTTTGTAAAAACGCTATCTTATCTAGCTTTATTTTCTAAACTAAAAAACAAACGCATAAAATCATGGAGATATAAAAAAGAACTCCTAACACGTAAGAGTTCTTTTTTATTAGAAAACATTATTGTTTTTTTTAAAAGAAAGTGATTTTTTTCACGTTATATCCATTCATGATATTTTTTAATGTATATTTTTTTGATTAATTGTTGTAAAACAAGATATGAAAAACTAATTCCTATTAACCATATCCAGTATTCACTAGGTAGTGCTCCAAAATCAAATGCTTGTCTGAGTGGTTCAAATAAAATAATAAATAATCCTGAACCAATTGCTAAACTACTCATAATTAACATAGGCGGACTGGCTATACTTTGAATGAATGGAATTTTTTCCGTACGAATGACATGCACAACCAGTGTTTGCGTAAATAATCCAACTAAGAACCAACCAGATTGGAAAACACTTTGCTGTGCAACTGTATTAGCTCCAATCACAAACCACATTACAGCAAACGTGATAATATCAAAAATACTACTGATTGGGCCAATAAAAAGAGTGAAATGCAACAGATTTTTTATATCAAATCTTACTGGTTTCATAATTTGCTCTTCATCGACATTATCCCACGGCATAGCAAGTTGTGAAATATCATAAACTAAATTCTGTATTAATAATTGAATTGATAACATTGGTAAGAATGGTAAAAAAGCACTCGCAACTAAAACAGAAAAGACATTCCCAAAGTTTGAACTAATCGTAATCATGATGTATTTCATCATATTTTTAAATACTTTACGTCCTTCTAACACACCATCTTCCAATACAACTAAACTTTTTTCAAGAAGAATGATGGAACTTGCTTCTTTTGTAATATCAGCCGCAGTATCAACTGAAATCCCAACATCTGCCGCTCTTAACGCTGGAGCATCATTAATCCCATCTCCCATAAACCCGACTGTTTCACCTTGATCTTTTAACGTATTAATAATTCGTGCTTTTTGCATGGGGTTTAACTTCGCAAATAGTTGCACTTCATTCACTGCTTGTTTTAATTCGTCATCATCCATAGTGTCTATGTCTGTTCCAATATATGATTTATCAACTTCAATGCCAACATCACGACACACTTTTCGAGACACAATTTCATTGTCTCCGGTTAAGACTTTTACATTGACTCCATGTTGATGCAATGAAGAAATCGCTGTAACTGCTGATTGTTTTGCTGGGTCTAAGAATCCAACAAACCCAACCAGTATCATATCTGACTCATCACTAACAGCATAAGTTGGCGTGTTATGGACATCTCGTTTATAAGCAACAGTAATCACACGCATCCCTTGTTCATTCATTCGTCTGTTTACATCTGACATTTGTTCAATCAACTCATCAGTGAGCGGAACAATTTCATCATCAATTTCAACAGATGAACAAATTGCCGCCATCTCTTCAACGGCTCCTTTTGTTATCATCAGTTGATGGCCGTCTCTTTTTAGCGCAACTGTCAAACGACGTCTAGAAAAATCAAATGGAATCTCATCTATTTTTTCAATTTTATCTGTTATCATTTTATCTGGATTGGTTTCATAATAATTAATAATGGCGTGATCCATTAAGTTTTTCCAACCTGTTTGATAGTTTGAATTGAGATAGGCCATATCTAATACTTTTTGATTTGAATCACCTAAAGGACTAACATGTTCTACTAATACCACTCTATCTTCTGTAATAGTTCCTGTCTTATCAGTACAAAGAACGGTCATAGACCCTAAGTTTTGAATAGCATTTAATTCTTTTACAATTACTTTTTTCTTAGCTAGTGTTTGTGACCCTTTAGCTAAGTTACTAGTCACAATCATTGGCAACATTTCTGGTGTTAACCCAACTGCAACTGCTATCGCAAAGAAGAACGCTTGTGTCCAATCCCCTTTTGATAAACCATTTATCAAAAATACGACCGGGAACAATACTGTGACCATCTTTAGTAATAATTTACTGATACGATTTAAATCACGGTCAAAACTTGTTAACGCACGGGCTGTACTAGCAGATTTCGCAATATCCCCAAAGAATGTATCTTGACCTGTTCTTAAAATAATGACTTCACCTTGACCACTCAAGATATCTGTCCCCATAAATACTAAATTATTTAAATCAATCGCTGAAGTATCTTCATCAACTTTTACATCGACTTTATCTGACTCAAATTTTTCAACTGGCATTGACTCCCCTGTTAAAGAAGACTGATTAACGAACAAGTCTTTCGTCCAAATAAGAACCCCATCTGCTGGTATCATATCTCCAGCTGATAAATACACAATATCTCCAGGTACCACATCTTCCATTGGACGTTCTTTTATCTCGCCATCTCTTTTAACCGCACTAGTATGTTTCACCAAATTTTGTAATGACAGTGACTCTTTTTGTGCTTTAAAGTCTTGCGTAAAACGAATAAAAGCACTGATTAAAATCATCGTAGTCATCACAAGAACCGCTTCAAAATCTTTTGTTAAAGCTGAAACGATTAATAATGCTGCTAAAACATAAATAAATGGATCCATGAATGATTCAAATAACACTCTATACCAAGGTTTAGGTTTTTGCACATTCACTTTGTTCTCACCAAATTCATCTAGCCGTTTTTCAGCATCTTCTGAACTAAGTCCATCAGGTGAGGTTCGAAACTCCATCATCAACTCTCGAACACTTAGATTAGACAGTTTTTTTAGTTCATCATTTTTTTTATTAACTGCTTCTTCTTTTGCCATGTGCATTCCTCCTACAACTAAATTCTCCTCCTTATCATAACATGCATCAGTATTCTTTTCATTTAATCTGAGTTTTTATAAATAAAGTGTACATTTTTTGTAAAAAACTAGATAAAAACCTTAATTATCCAACTTATAAAACAAACCATTGCGTTTACTAATCATTTTATAACAGACTAATAGATTTATTAACTAATACTTAACCTCTAGATGAAAACAAAAAACAACCACAGCCTATTGACCATGATTGTTTTAAGATATTATTCTTCTGTTTGTAATAATGTTTTTGCAATTACTGCCGCAATCAATCCACCAACTAATGGTGCTAAGATGTATAACCATAATTGACTCATAGCATCGCCACCTACAAATAAGGCTGGTGACATACTTCTAACTGGGTTAACTGACATACCTGTTAATGGTACACCGATAAAATGTAGCATTGTTAAAGTTAAACCAATTGCTAAACCATTATATGATGTTTCACCTTTTTTACTTGTTACAGACATAATCACAAATACCAAAATGGCTGTTAGTGTCATTTCAATGATGAATGCACCAGCTGTTGAAATATCTTGATAAGTTGTTTGAGCTAAGTTCTCTACACCTAAATCAGTCATTCCTAAAATTAATCTTAATAGACCAGTACCGAGTATTGCGCCAATCATTTGTCCAACAACATAAACAACAAATTCTTTGACATCCATACGTTTGTTCACTAAAAATGCTAATGTCACAGCTGGGTTTAAATGTGCCCCAGAAATTTGACCGATTGTATTAGCCGCAACCATAATAGCTAAACCAAAACCTAATCCAATACCTAATGTTCCAACGACATTACCACTTAAGACTGCTGTACCTGTACCAATAAAGACTAAAAAGAATGTCCCTATTACTTCTGCTAAACCTTTTTTTACCAAAATACTTCCCCCTATTTTACATTTACCTTATAATTCTTTCTCTAGAACGCTCTAGAGTGTCTACCTTTTCTTTACCCTCTTGGTCCCACTGAATCATACGATAAAAGGCATCATGATAGAAAATAAATTTATAATTGTTTTCATATGCTTCTTTTAACCATTTTTCTTTATTTGCTATGGATGTCATTGGGTAATCATCATAAGCGAGTACCCATAAAGAATTTTGATGAGCGTGAGTTGGCATGATATCTGCCATATGAATCATCGTCTCACCATTTTGTTCAAGTTTAATGACAGAGTGTCCATTACTATGTCCACCTGTATGTATCATTGTAATTCCTGGAGCCACTTCAATTTCGTCGTCATAAATCGCTACTTGATCTACGATTGGTTCCCAATTATAGGCCCAATAAGTACTCTTCGAGCGTATATTAGGATGTTGCATTTCTTCCCACTCAATGGCTTGAACATATATTTTTGCATTTGGAAAGACAGATACATAACCACCATCGTCAGTTGGTTTAGTTAATCCAGTTGCATGGTCAAAGTGCATGTGAGTCATTAACAGAAAGTCAATGTCTTCAAAAGTCAATCCTAATTCTTTTAAAGATGACTCAACTTCAGACTCCCAAGCAACACCGAAAATCTTCTTTTGTTTATCCGTAAATTTTCCATTTCCTACACCAGCGTCAATCAAGTAATTTTTACCTTGATATTGAATTAATATAGGGTCTGTCGGTAACTCAATCTGATTTTTTTCGTTCACTGGATATTTTCTTATCCAGACTGGTTTTGGTACAACGCCAAACATCGCTCCACCATCCAAACAAGTCATTCCACCTTCTAACCAGGTTAATGTCATATCATGAAACGTTAATGTATCCATCTGATTTCCTCCTAGTAGTTGATTACATATAGTTCATTTCTTTAGCTTTTGCTTTTAATTCATCTCTAAATTTAGGATGAGCAATATTGATTAATCTTTCCGTTCGTTCAAAAATTGTACTACCCTTTAATTCTGCACTCCCATACTCAGTCACTACAGTATCAATATCATTTTTTGATGTTGCAACAGGAGCACCTTCGAATAAAGTTGGTACGATTGTCGAAATCTCATCATTTTTAGCTGTCGAGTATAAACAAATAATTCCAGTACCACTCTCTGTTAAACGTACCCCTTTCATAAAATCAGATTGGCCGCCTGTCGACGAATAGTAAAGCCCTTTCACTCTTTCTGAATTACATTGACCAAGGAAATCAACTTCAATAGCAGAATTAATCGCAAATAAGTGTTTCATCTGACTAATTGTGTCAAAACTATTTGTGTAGTCACACGGTAACATTAAAATGTCTGGGTTATTATTCATGAATTCATAAAGTCGCTTGCTTCCGATGGCAAAAGTCGCAACTGACTTACCATTATGAATTTCTTTTTTACTATTATCAATAACGCCTTTTTCAGTTAAGTCAACTAATTTTTCAGGAAGCATTTCTGTATGCAATCCTAAATGTTTTTTCTCTGTCAAATATTCCATTACAGCATTAGGCATTGCACCAAAACCAATTTGCAATGTGTCACCATCTTTTACTTTTTTCGCAATTTCACGACCAACAGCTAAATCTTTTTCATTTGGTGTTGGACTAACAAGTTCTGGTAACTCAACATTATTTTCAATTAAAGCATCGACTTGGCTGATGTGAATTGTATTTTTTTCACCAAATGTTCTTGGCATATTTTCGTTCACTTCTAAAACAATTCGTTTAGCACCTTCGACTAATGAGGCAACGTAAGATGGACTAGTACCTAATGAAAAGTTTCCATCTTCATCCATTGGCGATACTGTTGCCATAATGATTAATTTGTCACCTTCACGTTTTTTCAAAATAGAAGGGATGTCAGAAAAATGATTTGGTAGCAAATCAATGTTCCCTGCATTCATTCCTTTTCTATCCATGCCTGATAAAAAGATTGAAATTTGGCGTAATTTTGATTTTTCTACATCAACGGTTGGAAAACTAGGTAGCATACGATATAAAGAGTTACCCTCTAATGTATCCATTTCACGAATAGCATCTAATAATGCGGGTGGTTCACCCGGCATTATAGGGAAAACAATAGCGTCTCCTGGTTCAACGACGCTGACTGCATCTTTTGCTGACTTTATTTTTTCATTATATAAGTTATCGTAATTCATGGTTAAACTCTCCTTATTATTGTCAGTTTTTTCTGAATTTTCAGTTTTTTTCAAATTTAGGTTTACGTTTGTTAATGAAAGCGTCCATGCCTTCTGTTTGATCTTTCGTTGAAAACAGCGAGCCAAATACTTCTGCTTCAAGTCTTAATCCATTTGATAAGCTCATTTCAATTCCTGCATCAATGACTTCTTTGCTTAATTCTACTGCAAGTGGTGCATTCTTTTTAACTTGGTTTGCTAATTCTATTGCTTCGTTTTGCAAACTATCAAAACTAACCACTTTATTAACTAATCCCATAATTAGTGCATCTTCAGCTGAAACAATTTTTCCAGTAAAGATTAATTCTTTTGCTATACCTGTACCAACTAAACGAGATAAACGTTGTGTTCCACCAAATCCTGGAATAATTCCTAAACCAACTTCTGGTTGACCGAATTTTGCATTATCTGAAGCAATTCTCATATCACATGCTAAAGCTAATTCACATCCACCACCAAGTGCAAAACCATTGACACAAGCAATTGTCGGTTGTCTTAATGTACCTAATTTCATAAATACATCATTTCCAATTTCTGAAAACGCACGTCCTTCAAAAACTGTTTTGTCTTTCATCTCAGCAATATCTGCTCCTGCAACAAATGCTCTATCACCTGTTCCTGTAACAAGTAAGACATCAATATCTTGACGAGAGCTGACTTCATCAATTGCTTTACTAATTTCTTCTAAAACACCTGTACTTAATGCGTTTAACATTTTAGGGCGTTCAATTTTTAACGTTCCAACACCGTTTTCGACAGATAAACTTAGATATTTATATGATTTCATAACTGATTCCTCCCATTATTTTTTATAGTCGTAAAAGCCTTTTCTAGTTTTGTTACCTAACCATCCTGCTTCAACATATTTTTTAAGTAATGGAGCTGGACGATATTTAGAATCATTAAATCCATCATATAATACGTTCATGATAGCTAAACATGTATCTAAACCAATGTAGTCAGCTAGAGCTAAAGGCCCCATTGGGTGATTTGCACCTAATGTCATTGATTCATCAATTTCTGCTGCTGTTGCAATGCCTTCACCTAGTACAAAAATGGCTTCATTGATCATAGGAATTAAAATACGGTTTACCGCAAATCCTGGTGAATCTTTAATATCGATTGATACTTTTCTCATTTTGCTCGCTACATCTAAAATAGAGTTTGCTGTTTCATCACTTGTTGCCAGACCATGGTTAATCTCAACTAATTTCATCAGTGGTACTGGATTAAAGAAATGCATTCCGACTATTTTTTCTGGTCTACTTGTTACTGAAGCGATTTCAGTAATTGATAAAGAAGATGTGTTTGTGGCTAAAATTATATGTTCTGGTACAATCGCGTCTAACTGTCTAAAAATATCTAATTTGATTTTTTTATTTTCAGTAGCTGCTTCAATTACTAAATCAACATTTTTTGCATCTTCATAAGATGTTGATAGGGTAATTCTATCTAAAATTTCTTTTACTTCGTCTTCTGTTTTAGATCCGCGTTTAACTGACTTTTCTAGAAACCTTTTAATTTTATCCAATCCGTTTTGTGTTGCAGTATCGTTAATGTCGTTCATATAAACGTTGTATCCAACTGTTGCTAATACTTGAACAATCCCATTACCCATTTGTCCTGCTCCAACAACCATTACATTTTTAATATCCATTTTATTCTTCCTTTACTTTACATTTTTTATTTACCCATGGTTTTGCTATGATACTTCTTAATCTATCTGAAGATGAACCGTAGATGGCTGTGATTTTAGCATCACGCACGAAACGTTCAATGTCGTTATTTCGCATATACCCATAACCACCACTCATATTAATAATGCTCTCAGTTGTTTCTATAGCGAGATTTGACGCTGTCAGTTTCGTCATCGCAACCATTCTCTCGTCTTGTTCTTGCCTTGAATTGATGACTTGCATCAATAATGATCTGGCAGAATAAATCCCTGTTTCAATATCAGCTAGTTTATATTGAATCGAAGCCATATCGATTAAGCGTTTTCCTAAATTTCTATTATAAGAAACATATTTCAACCCTCTATCTAATGCCCCACCAGCAATACCTAGCGATTGAGCTGCAACTGCTAAGCGGTTTCTATTTAAAATTGAGTCGATTTGTGGTAAGCCATTTACCACCCCACCAAGTAGATTATCATCAGTCAATTGAACCTTATCAAGTTGAACGCTTGCTACTGGAAGAGCCTTAATACCCATTTTCTCTTCAAGTTCGCCAACTTTTAAGCCATTTGTTTTTTTGTCTATAACAAAGATGGCATATCCTTGTGTTCCATCCAATGCAATTGTTTTTGCAGCAATTAATAAAACACTCGCTATTGGTGAGTTGGAGATATAATCTTTATTACCAGATAACACCCATCCTGTTTCAGTTTGGTGTGCAACTGTTTTCATTTCTTCAATCTCACTACCTGTAATTGGCTCATTTAGAGCAAAGCATCCATAGATTTCTCCATGTAATGCTTTTTCTAAATAGCGTTCTTTTTGTTGTGTTGTTCCAAATGTTGAAATAGGCCAAACACAATGGCTTTCTTGAGTTAACAAAATACTTCCAAGTGCGGGGAAATTCTTTGAGACTAGGCGAATGACACTTAAGTAATCATGGTACGTTAAGTCATTTAGATTTTTATACAAACTAGGGAGAATCGCCAGACTAAACAAATGAATCATTTGTTCTTCTGGAAATTTGTCCACGGTGTCGTAATATCTTGCTGCTTTAGCAAGCTCTTGATGAGAGTAATCAGTCACTTGTAATACCAACTCATGTCTTTTATCCATTGTGTTGACTCCTTTACTTCAATAATTAGCCACGTTTAACAACTAAAGCAATACCTTGTCCGCCACCAATACATAGTGTTGCTAAACCATTTTTCGCATCACGTTTTTTCATTTCATGTAGTAATGTTACTAAGATACGTGCACCACTTGCTCCGATTGGATGTCCTAGAGCAATTGCGCCACCATTAACGTTTGTAATGTCTTCATTTAATCCTAATTCTTGCGCTACGCTCATTGCTTGAGACGCAAATGCTTCATTTGATTCAACTAAATCTAAATCATCAACTGTTAAACCAGCTTTTTCCAATGCTTTTTTAGTTGCAGGAATTGGTCCAGTTCCCATAATCGTTGGATCCACACCAGCAGAAGCATATGATTCAATTGATGCTAAAACTTCTAGACCTAACTCATCTGCTTTTTCACGTGACATTAATACTAAGATTGCTGCACCGTCATTTACGCCTGAAGCATTACCTGCTGTAACTGTCCCGTCTTTTTTAAATGCTGGACGTAAGTTTGATAATTTTTCTGCTGTAGAACCAAAACGTGGAAATTCATCATCTTTAAAGATGACTGGTTCACCTTTACGTTGTGGAATTTCGATTTCAACGATTTCTTCTTTGAAACGACCTGATGTTACGGCTGCTTCAGCTTTGTTTTGGCTTTTAGCTGCAAATTCATCTTGCTGTTCTCTTGTGAAACCAAATTTTTCTGCAATGTTCTCTGCTGTGATTCCCATATGAATTCCGTGGAAAGCATCTACTAAACCATCTGATAACATTGTATCGATTACTTTAGCATCTCCCATACGTTTACCCCAGCGTTCACTTTCTAAAATGTAAGGTGCTTGACTCATACTTTCAGTTCCGCCAGCAACAACAATCTCATTGTCACCTAACATGATAGATTGAGCAGCAAGAACGACTGTTTTTAATCCTGAACCACAGACTTTATTAATTGTAAAAGCCGATTTTTCTTGAGGAATGCCAGCATTAATCGCCACTTGACGAGAAACGTTTTGACCTAATCCACTTGATAAAACATTTCCTAAAATAACTTCATCAACTAATGATGGATCAAGGTTAATATCTTTAAGTGATGCTTCCAAAACTTTTTTGCCTAATTCAACTGCGTTCATGTTTTTTAGGCTTCCACCAAAACTTCCGATTGGACTTCTTCTTGCTGATACGATTACTACTTCTTTCACTTATGTTTCCTCCTATAGCGTCAATTAATAAAGCGCTTCATTTACACTTATTATTTTATCCTTAATTCTAGTAAAAATCTAACAAGTAAATATAATTTCAACTATTAGTTAAACTAATAGTTGTTTTATACTTTTAAAAATCAAGGTTTTATCACATACTTTTACCAAACAGTACCATTTTATCTATAAATTTTTTTTAATAATTGATTAACTGTTTCTTTTAAAAATAAAAAGAACAAAAGACTAATCTCGTCTCATGTCCTTTTATTATACTTTAAATTATTGGTTGATAGAAATAACTTAATATTGATTCATACACTTTACTCTCAACTTCTGAATAATTTGATTTTATCGGGCGACATAATAAGACGTTAAACGGAATGGGATCTTTAAACGGAATCTCTTTAAATAGCGATTTGTCCATCGTGCGTTCAATAGGTGATGGCAATACTGTTACTATTTAGAATAAGATCGTATAAAGAATGGATATTTAAACTGGAATTCTTTTACATTTTAGTTGCTATGTAGTGTAGAGAGGTAAGTAATACTGTTACTATTTTAGATTCTTGTGTTGCTTCAACTAGATAATCCCACGAAGATGATTGGAACATAATTTTCGCCTTACTTTGTATCTCTGCTAATTTATTTCTTACTAATTCATTTGTAGTAAAGCTGTCATTGAAGGTACCGATTGGATAAGGCTCTAAATCTTCCCAATTCAACATTTTTTTATAAGCCAGTGGATGATCATGGTAAACAAATGCTGTCATTTCATCAATTTGAATGACATGTTCTTCAAATGCTTTCGGATCTAAACTTGTCGGCTCAATTAAAATAGCATAGTCTAAATCATTTTGAAACAACATTTTTCTTAGCTGATTACTACCACCCTCGATAATTTCAATTTGAATATCTGGGTTGGCTAGAGTGAATTTCGGGAAAAATGAAGAAAAGAAAATACGTAAAATCAGCGAAGGAAGTCCTATACGAATCGTTCCTTTTTGCTTTGCCGCCTCTTTTCTTACCATATCATTCATCTGTTCATGTAGTTTTGTTATTTGTTGGGCGTAAGCATATAGCTTTTCCCCACTTGGTGTCAAAGAATCCAAACGTCCATTCTTCCTGTAAAATAACACTAACTCTTCATTTGCTTCAAAATTTATTATCAACTGACTCAAAGCTGATTGTGTAATATGTATTTTTTTTGCAGCTAACGACAAATTACATCCACACTCGACAATATTCATAAAATAATACAACTGTTGAATATCCATACCTTTATCCCCTTTACTTTCCTATGTTTTAAGAATACTCATACACTCAAAAAAAGGCAACACAAACGCGTTTTTTACATAAAAAAGCTGCTAAATCCATGACTAATTTAGCAGCTTATACTCTTATTTAATTCAAAATTTTATTGATAATTGGAAAATTTAATTTAATGATTAAAGATTAAACAAATGCACCTTGTCCAGTTAAGTAACGTCCAACAATTAGTGCGTTGATTTCGTGAGTTCCTTCGTAAGAGTAAATTGCTTCACCATCAGCGAAGAAACGAGCTACGTCCGTTTCTAATGTAATTCCGTTACCACCACATACTTCACGACCTAAAGCAACTGTTTCTCTCATTCTTAATGCATTATGCATTTTAGCTAATGCAGAGTTTTCTTCTAAGAATTCACCTTTTTCTTGCAAGTTAGCTAATTGTACAGAGTATGCTAATGTTGCAACAACGTTTGCTTCCATACGGGCTAATTTTTCTTGAACTAATTGGAATGAAGAAACTTTTTTACCAAATTGGTCACGCTCTTTAACATATTTAAGTGCAGCTTCTAAAGAACCATAAGTCATACCCATTGCTAAATGAGCGATGTCAGCACGTGTTGCGCGTAAAATACGGGCAACATCTTTAAATCCATTAACATTTGCTAAGCGAGTGCTGTCGTCAACTTCAACGTTATCTAAGTAGATATGTCCGTTTTGAACTTCTCTTAACGCTACTTTATTTTGGATAACATCAACTCTAAGTCCTTTTGAACCACCAGGTACGATGAAACACTTAATTTTATTATCAGTTTTATCACGAGCAAAAATTGGTAAGATATCAGCAGTGTTTGCTCCACCAATCCAACGTTTTTCTCCGTTAATAACCCATTTATCGCCTTTTTTCTCAGCAGTTGTTGCAAGTCCACCCGCAATATCTGATCCATGATCTGGTTCAGTTAAACCAAAACATCCTTGCCATTCAAATGACGCCACTTTTGGTGCGTAATGATCGATTTGTTCTTCACTACCACCTATTAAGATTGTATTGTAGCATAATCCACCATGAACTGTATAAAATGTTGCGATTGAAGCATCTAATTTAGCAAGTTCTAAATATAAAAAGGCATTATATAATTCACTTGGTTTACGTTTTCCTTCGCGTCCTTCAAATAATAATGAACTGTTCATTACACCAACTTTGGCAATTTCACCGAACGCTTCAAATGGGAATTCAGCTTTTTCCCAGTGCTCATTAATAACCGGTTTTACTTTTTCTTCTAGAACTTTTCGTAAATTTTTAAGAACAGTGAATTCACCTTCAGTTAACCTTCTTGAAAAGGTATACAAATCTAACGGATAAAACTCTTTCAATTCTTCTAAATAGGACATGTTATGTTCCTCCAAAAATTTATTTTTTGTTATTTCCTGCTTACAACCAAATAATAATCCGTTTTCATGAACATTGCTACTTAACAAAAATTATGTAAACTATTAGTTTTATTAATACTTTTATAAACCCCTTTCATATAAAGCCTTTCTTCTATAGAAGTCTAACTATTAGGGGGTTAAAAATATTACACATTTAAATTAGAATTATTATCAAGTGATACTAATCACTTGAAAACGGATAAATTTATGATATGATTGAGATATAAAATAAGATTGGAGGAATAAAAAATGACGTTTGATTTTACTGATAGAGGACAAAAACCTGTTGTAGAAAATGTTGAAGAATGGACTTTGGCTAATGATAATTACCGCACAACTGTATGGACTGGTCAGAAAATGCAAATGACATTGATGTCTATCCAACCAGGTGATGATATTGGCCTTGAAGTTCATCATGGCATTGATCAATTTTTACGTATTGAAGAAGGTAAAGGACTTTGTAAAATGGGAGATGCGGAAGATAATTTAACTTTTGTTAAAGAAGTGTCAGATGATGATGCGATTTTCGTTCCTGCTGATATGTGGCATAATGTAGAAAATATCGGTGACAAACCTTTAAAACTGTATACATTGTATGCTGGTCCTGATCATGTTCCTGGAACAGTTCATAAAACTCATCAAGATGCTATTGATGACCCTAATGAAGACTAAATAAATAACAAAATCCCACAGAAAAAATTTATCTGTGGGATTATTTTTATTTATATTTTTAAGGCAAAAAAAATAAGCTCAAGGCTTATATTAAATTCAGACACATGGCGGCACCAACTTAGTGCTGCTTCCTTCCAGATCTGACACGCTTCATCGGCCCACCATTGTCCTAGCCATAACGGCAAGTATTATTGTACAACATTTTGCGTTATATTGCTAGCCTTTTTTTCTTCTTTCTTTTTTTGACGAATTGTTCTAAAAAAATTGGTTAAAATAGACGAACATTCTTCTTCTAAAATCCCTTTCTCTACATAACAAAAATGATTAAATCGATTATCTTGTAACAAATTCATTAATGATCCTACTGTCCCACCTTTAGGATCCATTGCACCAAAAAAAACTTGGTCAATTCTGGATAGTAAAATCGCACCACTACACATAGGGCAAGGTTCAAGCGTAACAAATATTTGCGCTTTTTCGAGTCGCCAACTCTCCACGTTTCGATTTGCTTCTCTAATTGCAACCATTTCTGCATGCGTCGTTGCGTCTTGTGAAAACTCACGGACATTATGTCCTCTACCGATAACTTTACCATCTAATACCACAACAGCACCAATTGGAACTTCTCCCATTAATTCTGCTTTTTTTGCTTCTATTAGCGCTTCTTTCATAAATTTTTCTTTGTCATCAGTTGACAGTACTACTTCTCTTAGAAACATGATTAACCCCTCTATAAAAAAATAATTTTGGTGCCCATATTTATGATAGAATAGCTTTAACGAAAAATAAAGGGTGAGTTACTTTGGACAGTCAATCTCTTCAAGCCTTATTTCCAAACGGCACAGTTGAATCAGTCTATAGAGAGACAAAAACACATTTAGTTATCCCTCTTGATAGTGGCTATTTTTATCTAAATAAAGATGATTTATCTCCTAGAGAGATTGTATTAATTACAGAATTACTGATAAACAAGCAACCCAAAAAACAAGTAAATAATCATGTTTGGTATAATATTTTATTTAATCATGGTGAGTTACCAAGTACACCTAAACATTACCGTATTATTCAAATGAATTTAAGGAAAAATACGAGTAACAAAGATAGTTGGCTAGCCCATTTTTCTAGTTTATTTGACTGTGTAGTAGATTCCTTCTTTGTTGATGACACCACAGCCATTATTGTCGAAGAACAAACAAGTATCTTCTACTCAAAGGAAGACATTAAATCAATGATACTAACACTGGAAGCTGAGTTTTTAATTCAAGCAACTATTTTTGTTGGAAAATACCAAGCTATATCTCATGATTTTATCGACTGCTTTAATGAAGAAACGACCATTTTCAAACTATATAATACTTCGTTTCATGCAAATGATGTGTTTGAATTTCAAGATGTTGCTCTTAAGTATTTAACAAAAAAAGCCATCAAGGATAGTCCTTTGATGACTAGTTTATACAATACAACGAATTTCGATGAAGAAACGATACGAATGATAAAAACCTTATGGCAAGAGCAAGGTAACATCACTTCAAGTGCTAAAAAGCTCTATACTCACCGTAACACGTTACAATATAAGTTAGATAAATTTTCAGAGCAAACAGGTATTTCATTAAAAAATATGACTGATTTGACTCTTTATTATCTACTTATTCTCTCACTCTAGTTTCTATTATTGTTACCAAATAATAGAAATAGACGTAGTACTTGGAGTAATGAAGCAACTGCTGCTGCCACATAGGTTAAGGCTGCTGCAATAAGAACTTTTCTAGCCATCGCTAACTCATCATCATCTAAGATATGATTATCACTTAAAATAGCTAGTGCTCGTTTAGATGCATTAAATTCAACTGGTAATGTCACGACTTGAAATAAAAATGTTAAGGCAAAACACCATAAACCAATTGTCACCAAAGCTGGTGTTGCGCTGAAGAAGATAGCACCAATCAAGATTAATGGAATCGATATTTTAGCACCAAAATTCACGACAGGGACTAAAGCAATTCTTAACTTTAATGGTGCGTAATGTTTTTGGTCCTGTACCGCATGACCACACTCATGAGCTGCAACACCTATTGCTGCAACAGATCTTGAATCTGCTACAGTTTGTGATAAACTCAGTATCTTCGTACTTGAATTGTAATTATCCGTCAAATCTCCTGATATTTGTTGCACACCAACATTATGGATACCAGAGTCTTGTAAAATCAAACGAGCGACATCTGTTGCTGTGTAACCTTTTCTGTTCATTACTTTGTCAAATTTCCGATAAGTACTGTTGACATAACTTGATGCCAACATCGAAATAAGCATCCCAATAATAACTAGAATATACGTACTATCAAAAAACGGGTAAAACATTATATAAGCCTCCTCGCTATTAATCATACTGTCATTGTAACAGATTTTATAAAAAACGTTTATAAATTACAGTTGAAAAATAACCAAACATACATATTTAATGGTGTTTTAATAAATTCTTAATATAAAGCCAACTCTTCTTTATTAAGTAGATTTCTTATACAAAATAAGGTATCTTAATAAGAGACGGATCTAGTAAAATGTTATAATATATAAGCACTTATTATGAAAGGAATACATCTATGCGCGAACTTCTTGATACACCCACTCAACGTAGAATTCATATTTTAGAACAATTAAATGAAGTCTCAGATTGGATTAGTTCTAACGAATTGGCAAAAAGTAATAATGCTTCACTAAGAACAATAAATAACGACGTAAGCTACCTGAAAGAAAATTGGTATCCCCATCTATTAATTGAAACGTCAAAAAAAAATGGGGTTAGGCTTCAAACACAACCCAGTAGCCATATTGAGGTTGTTTATCGCTATGTTTTAAAAAATTCTGAAGCATTTCGCTTAATTGAATCAGTTTTCTTTGATACTACATTGAGCATTGAAAAATGGGGAGAAAAGCTCTTTATCAGTGAATCTTCTCTTTATAGAATTACTAGTGATATTTCTAAATCATTAAGTAAATATGGACTGACTTTAGAAAAAAAACCATGTCGAATTGTTGGAAAAGATGAATTTTTTGTACGGTTTTTCTATACTAGTTATTTTTTTGAAGCCTATCAAATAACCGAATGGCCTTTTCCTTCAAATAAAAAGAAAACAATTCAGTTTGTGAAAGATATTATCAATTACTATAATGAAGATGTTTCTGAAAAAGACATCCTATTAATAAGCTACATTTTATGTATTTCGCTTACTCGTCAAAGTCAAGAATATTTTATTGAAGGTTACGATAAAGGAATATTTACAAAAAAAATGTATCATTCTATTGATAGAAAATCAGATGATTTGGAAGAGATTGTGAAATATTATGGTTTAGTCGTCAATGACCAACTGATTTATGATTTAATGTTTTCTCTTTACTATCATTTAATTAATTGGCACTCGGAAGAAGAGTATCTTCACATAACAAAGGAAGTTAAACGCTTGATGAAAAACATTCGTAATGTTTTTGATTTTACATTAACGAATAAATTATCTGATAAAATAGAAAATTCACTGAAACATATTTATTTACAACATACCATCTATCCTTTTCCAAACTATATTATTTTCAATAAAAATTTTTATAATGCTGTAGCTATTAAAAAATTATTCCCGACAATGTCTTTAGTGATTGAACAAGAACTAATTAAACTTGAAAAGTCGACTAATTTTCCTTGGCATACAGATTATTTTTATGAAGTTCTCTGTACTATGATGATCCAATGGACTGACTTGCCTACTCTTTTAGAAACAAAAAAACAAAAAGCTAAAATATTAGTCATGAGTAGTTTAGGGCAAGATCATTCAGACTTTTTATCGAAAATGATTCACAAGAACTTTGAAAACAAAGCAATTATTGAACCATATATGAAATCAGTTATTTTTATTGAGGATATTCCTAAAGAGTATTTTTTAAGCTATGATATTATAGTGAGTACTTTTGACTCTGAATTATTACCACAGGATAAATTAGTAGTCATTGATGATATTCCTTCAAATTCGGATTGGGGAACTATTCGTAGAGCTATAAACAATACACATCAATTAGATGAAAAAGTTATTACTTATTTAAACAATAATTATTATTAGGGAGCTTTAATATGCTTAATTTTGTTAATGCAATATTGGTAAATTTGTCTATTATCGTCAGTATTTCTTTGACACTCTACTTTCTATCCATCAGACAATCCTTAAAGGACAGCCAGCTCGAGACTGGTTTTATTAATACTTCGGGTATGCTTTCATTAACTAAGACACATCAACTTATTTTAGGAGTAATCGTTGGTATTTTATGCTTTTTTATTTCTTTAAATAAAATACCGGTTCCTTTATATAGGGGTATTTCAGTAGATGTAAGATATCTTCCTATTTTCTTTTCTATCTATTATGGTTCTATTTTAATTGGCGTTACGAATGGTACCACTTTAATAATTCTTAAATTGATACAATACTCTCTTAGGGGTGCTTTTGCGTATGAGTATTTTAATAATGTTTTTCTAACGTTATCACTTGTAATATTAGCCTCTATTATTAAAAAACAGCTTCTACCTCAAAAAAGGGCTGTTTTTACATTTTTAATAGTTGCGCTAACTATTCGATTTATTATATTTTCTATTATTTTTTATCCAATTTGGCAGTTAGACAAATTCATGAACTTAGTCGTATACATGACCATTTTTTCCCTCGTTTTTCTTTTTACAGCTTGGTTAATTGACTCTTCTATTTCTATTTCAAAGAGGGTACATATTTACAGAACTGCTTCTATCTATGATCATCTCACAAAATTATATAATAAAGAATCCTTTTATTTTTTCTTAGATCATGCTTATAATGACTTGATTATAAACCAATCATCTTGCGGTGTAGCTGTTATAGATATCGACAACTTTAAATCTATAAATGATAAATATGGGCATCTAGCCGGAGATCAGGCATTAACTCATGTAGCGAATTTTTTGACTAAAGATAAAGCACCAACTGAATCTCCTAGAATATGTCGTATTGGAGGAGATGAATTTGCAATGGTCTTTAAAGCACCAATTGACGATCCTGAAAGTTACCTTAAAAAAAAGTTATCTAGCATTCATCATGTGGAATTTAGTTTTAATAATCAGTCAATTGATATTAATCTATCATGTGGTCTAGCTATTATTAATAAAGACCCCTATTCTGAGAGTAAAATTAGTACAGATGATTTATTTACTCTAGCAGATACAGCTCTATATGATGCAAAACGAAATGGAAAAAATCAGTTAATTGTTACTCATCATAATATATAAAAAGCTTTAAAACTGGAATGAATCCAATTTTAAAGCTTTTTTATAAATACAGACTATGGAGGCTTTTTATGAACTACTACGATCAACACTTGCACACACACCATTCGTTTGATTCAAACGAAACTTTTGAAAACTATTTAAAAACTTATTCTCCTACTTACTTCGTTTCGACAGAACATTTAGATTTTGATAATCCATATGTCAAAGGTACTGATAGCATCCCGGAATTCGAGGCATATAAAAAGGAGATTGAGTCATTAGATAAAAAACATGAGACAACGTTACTTAAAGGAATTGAAGTAGGTTATGTTGACTATCAGCATGATAGAATTACTTCTTTTTTAAATGAAAAGGACTATGATATTATTTTACTTAGCATTCATCAAAATGGCAGATTTGATTATATGGATGATGATGTTCTAGCACTAGAGGTTGTCGATTTAATTGATGATTATTATTCTCGTATGTTAGATGCCGTGAAAAAAGCAGATTTCGCTAACGTGTTAACCCATTTTGATTACGGAATGAGACGATTAGACTTATCTGTTGATGAATTTAAAAAATATGCTGAACCGTATTTGATTGATATTTTTAAAATAATCATTGAGAAAGATATGGCGTTTGAATTAAATGCTAAAAGTTTTATCAAATATGGAAATAAAGCACTGTATGAATATGCCATCCCTTTATACATTTCATTAGGTGGAAAGTTGTTTACACTAGGGTCTGATGCTCATGTTGTGGAAGATTATGAACTGGGATTTGAAAAGATGGGTTCCTTACTAAAGAAACACGGTATAAATAAGTTAGCTATTTACCAAAAACAAAAATTAAATAGTGTTGAATTATAAAAGAGCAGAGTTTTTTCTTTCCTTTTATAATTAAAACCACACACAATATATATAGAAATTTCTTATAATGTTAACCAATATGTTTCATCTCTAAGTTAAACTATTAATTGACTATCATAAGGAGATGACTTCTATGTTAACCAGCTATTCAACGATTCTTGTTTTGTTTATTATTATTGCACTGGGTTATATCTTAGCGAAAAGAGGAATTTTCACAAATGACGTCAGTTCTGCCCTTTCATTCTTTGTGATTAACTTTGCCCTACCTTTAGAAATATTCCTTCGAATTATGCGTGATTTTAACAAACAAAAACTAGAAAACTTATTTAAAGAATCTTTTTTTCCAATCCTCGTTATTTGTTTCGTGCTTATCATTGGTTACTTTAGTTCCTCACTTTTTAAAGTATCTAAAGAACAAAAAGGAGCGTTCACCTTATGCTTTGCTTCACCAAGTGCCGCTTTTATTGGGATGCCGATTATTTTAGGTCTATATGGTGATAAAGGACTTCCTTATGCTTTACTCGTTTATGTGGTGACTAGTTTATCTACATGGACAATCGGTATTACTCTTCTCAACCGAGATAGTGAACTGAGCACTCATACACACACACCGTTTGATTTATCACGAACTATCAAAGAATTACTTAGTCCACCAATTGCTGCATTTATCGTTGCTAGTTTACTCGTTGTACTAAATATCCCTCTACCTTTTTTTGTTAAATCATTATTTGGCTATATTGGAAACACCACATCAGCTTTAGCCATGCTGTTTATTGGAACAACCATTTTTCGCACTGGAATTAAAAATCTGACGTTTTCAAAAGAAGTATTGGGGATTCTTTTTGGTAGATTTTTCATTACACCTTTAATCGTTCTTTTATTCGCTCATCTATTTCATATTTCAAATATTATGGGCGCTGTATGTTTACTTCAATTTAGTATTCCTGTTTCGAATACAGTAGCCATCCTAGCTGGCGAAAAACATGTAGATGTTGGTTTTACGGATTCTTCACTAACCTACTCATTATTAGCCTATCTTTTTCTTTTCCCTATCATGATGAAACTTGTTACAGTCTTTTTTTAAATACAAAAAACCAACGACTATAACTGTCGCTGGTTTTTCTATTATTTAGTATAAATTCCTATTGTCTGATAAGGCTCTAAGGTCAGTTTTTTCGTTAAAGAAATAGTATCGATATTACTTATTAAAACTTCACCATTTAAAAACTCATCTGGAATATCGATTGTTACGGATTCATGTGAAAAGTTGTTTAAGACAAGTAACGCTTCGTCATCAAATCGTCTCACGTAACCAAATATTCTAGTATTAGGAACGTCAAAAGGTGTATAATCTCCTTCTGATATGACTTCTTTTTCTTTTCTTAATTGGATTAGCTTTTGATAAAAAGTGAAAATAGTTCCTTGTTCTAATTCCTTTTCTACCGTAATGTCAGTATACTTCCCTGTAGATAACCAAGGTGTACTTGTACTAAATCCAGAGTGTTCCGTCGAATCCCACTGCATTGGTGTACGGGAGTTATCTCTCGATTTTGCTTGGATGATTTCCATTGCCTTCTGATGATTTAACCCTTCACTAATTAAAATATCATAAGCATTATGTGTCTCAACATCTTGATACATTTCTAGTTCAGAAAATTCAGGGTCTAACATGCCAATCTCTTCTCCCATATAAACATAAGGCGTTCCTCGGTTTAAATGAATGGATGCAGCTAACATCTTAGCGCCACGCTCTCGATAGTCTTTCCAATCAATAAACCGATTAAGTGCTCGTGGTTGGTCATGATTATTCCAAAACAGGGCATTCCATCCATTTCCATCACTCATACCCTCTCCCCAAGCATGTAAAATAAATTTCAATGCTTCAAAATCATAAGGCATTTTAGTCCACTTTTCACCATTTCTATAATCCACTTTCAAATGATGAAAATTAAAAATCATACTCAGTTCTTCTCTATCAGGTGCGGTATAAAGAATGCCATTTTCGATAGTAGTTGAACTCATTTCCCCCACTGTGACAATCGATTTGTCTTTTCCAAACGTTTTTTGGTTCATCTCATGAATAAATTCATGGGCAATTGGTTTATCAGTATATTCAAACTTACCAACCTGATCTTCTGCGTCTTTTAAGACCTCATCTTTTCCAATGACATTAATCACATCAAAACGCAGTCCTTTTACACCTAAAGCTGTCCAAAAATCAACTACCTTATATAATTCCTTTCGAACATTTGGATTACGCCAATTCAGATCAGCTTGCGTTTTATCAAATAAATGTAAAAAATATTTAGATGTATCACCAAATTGAGACCATGCATTTCCACCAAATTTTGATTCCCAGTTAGTTGGTTCATTTCTTAATATAAAGAAGTCTTGATAATAAGAATCACCTGCCAATGCTTTTTTAAACCATTCATGTTCAATTGATACATGATTTAACACCATATCTAGCATAATATCAATCTTTTTTTCATGTGCTTTTTCTACTAGTTCTTTAAAATCTGCTTCTGTGCCAAATATTGGGTCAATCGCTGTATAGTTTGAGATATCATAGCCATTATCTTTTTGTGGACTTGGATAAATTGGATTTAACCAAATCATATCAACACCTAACGTTTCTAAATAGGGTAATTTTTCAATAATACCTTGTATGTCTCCTACACCATCCCCATTTTTATCATAAAATGATTTTGGATAAACCTGATAGATTACTTTGTCCTTAAAACTCAATGACGTCACTCCTAACTAAATTGTTTTAACTTGCAAAATTCCTGTATCATTTGTCACGTTACCATCTTTGATTATCGGGTCTACTTGATAACTATCTGAATTAGTAATGACCACTTGTGTTTGAGTTAAAAATCCTGACTCTCTAATACCATCTATATCAAAATCTAGTAATAAATCACCAATCATCACTTTATCGCCTTGTTTGACATGTGTTTCAAAATACTGTCCATTTAAATTAACTGTATCTAGACCAACATGTATCAACATTTCAATTCCATGATCATCTACAATACCTATTGCATGTTTACTAGGAAATACTAAACTTATCGTTCCGTTCATCGGTGCGTAAACATGACCTTCCATCGGCTCAATGACCACTCCTTGTCCCATTGTTCCTTGAGAAAATACTGGATCTTTTGAATCAGTAATTGGTGATAACTCTCCAACTAATGGTGCATAGACCGAAACAACTTCACTAGCAACATTTTCAGATGTCACAGGTATGCTTAAGCTATCATCAATAGGTGAAATAGCTTCACCAACTCTGTCTAGCTGATTGAAAATACCTGCTCTTCTAAAGAATAATGTTAAAATAAATGGGACTATAACTGCAATAATCATCCCTATAAAGAATACCCCGTAATATTTTGGCATGATAGCTAAAATACCTGGTAAGCCACCAACACCAATTGATAAGGCTCTAACACCAAATAATGTCACAAATAAACCAGCTATCCCACTACCAATCATAGCTGCAACAAATGGATACATATATTTTAAATTAATCCCAAACATTGCAGGTTCTGTTACACCTAACCAAGCTGAAATAACGGATGGAACAGACACTTGTTCTTCTTTTTTATTTCCTCTATGAGCATATACAACAGCTAAAACAGCTGCTCCTTGAGCAATGTTTGATAAACAAATCATTGGCCAAAGATTCGTTGAGCCAAAATCTGCTACTAATTGTTGGTCAATAGCTAACGTTGTATGATGTAAACCTGTAATAACAAGTGGTGCATAAAAAGTACCAAATACAGCAGCAAATAGCCAATTAAGAGATGATGTTAATCCAGTATTTACAACTGTTGAAATAGCAGAACCTATTTTCCAACCAATTGGTCCTAATATTAAATGAGCAGCTAAAATAGTTGGTAATAAAGCAAAAAACGGAACAAATATCATTGAAACAGCTTCTGGAATATGTTTTCTTAAAAATCTTTCTAGATATACTAACATAAAACCTGCTAACATAGCTGGTATAACTTGTGCTTGATAGCCAATTTTATCCATGGTAAAGAATCCAAAATCCCAACTCCAGTTAGCTGCAATATCTGCTGCACTAGTTGAGTTGACTGAATAAGCATTCAAAAGCTGTGGAGAAACTAGTGTAATCCCTAAGACAATTCCTAGTATTTCTGTTCCTCTCATTTTTTTAGCGATACTCCAAGTAATCCCTACTGGAAGGAAGTGAAAAATAGCCTCACCTGGTAACCATAAAAAGCCATTCACACCGTTCCAAAAAGTCGATGATTCTGTTATCGTTTTTCCATCTAAAAATCCCATTGGTACCGCTTCTAAAATATTTCTAAATCCTAATATTAATCCCCCAACAATAATTGCTGGTAATAAAGGCGTAAAAATTTCTGCAAGCATAGTGACTGCTCGTTGTAACATGTTTTGATTTTGTTTTGCCGCTGATTTTATTTCTTCTTTTGTTCCACCTTGAATTCCTGCTACTGACATAAATTCTTCGTAGAACGTTGGTACTTCATTTCCAATAATAACTTGAAACTGTCCAGCATTGGTAAAAATACCTCTCACACAAGATATTTCTTCTATTTTATCTTCTTGTGCTTTAGATGGATCATTTAGTACAAACCTCATACGTGTTGCACAGTGCGTAACTGCCGCAATATTTTCTTTTCCACCGACATAGTCTAGTAATAGCAATGCATCTTGATTAAATTTTCCCATCTTCTTTCTCCTTTCACTTGTATATACAAGTTATGTTAAATAAAATATACACCCTATTTTTTTATTTGTAAAGCGCTAACATTATATTTGCACTTCATATTAATTTTCTTTCACATTTTTATTTAATTAATGACTTAATTTGTTGGTTTATTTACCAACAAAACGTTCACTTGTATATAAAAACCAATACAACACAACTTTTGAACAGATGTTTTATTAAAATTTTCTCATTTGAATAAAAAGAAGTATCACCTATTTTATACTTACTATAAGTTGTTCGAACAAGTTAAAAAGGAGTTAGTTATATGAAAGCTTATGAAGTAATTTATCAAACAATTGAAAACAGCATTTTAAAAGGTGAGTACGGTCCGGGAGATTTTTTACCCAGTGAAAATCAATATGTGAAACAGTTTAAAGTATCAAGAGATACTGTCAGAAAGGCATTGAATTTATTAATGACAAATGGGCATATCCAAAAAATACATGGCAAAGGATCCATGGTTTTAAAAAGAGAACAACTAAGATTCCCTATCTCAGGTTTAACAAGTTACAAAGAATTACAACAAGCATATGGATATGATAGTATCACTGATGTCGTCTCATTAGAAACAATAAAAATTTCTGAAGATTTAAGTCGTCTCACAGGATTCGAAAAAGATGAAGATGTCTGGAAAATAATAAGAACAAGAGAAATTGATCATCAAAAAGTAATTCGTGACACAGATTATTTGTTATGTCGATTAATTCCTAATTTAACACGCGAGATTGGAGAGGATTCCATTTACAAATATATCGAAAAAGAGTTAAATTTACAGATCTCTTTTGCCGAAAAAGAAATCAGGGTTGTTCCTTTAAATCAATTAGATAAAGACCATTTAGATTTAAATTCACAAGATAATAATATTGTGTCAATTCAAAGCCGTGTCTTTTTAGCTAATGCTGAACAGTTTCAATACACAGAAAGTAGACACCGTGTTGACAAATTTTTGTTTTACGATTTTGCAAGAAGAAACCCTTCAACTATCTAATATACTAAGAAAAAATCACCCAATAGATAACTCTAATGGGTGATTTTTGATTTTATTCAGATTTTTCTTTTGTTTCTTCTTTTTTCTCTTCTTTTTTCTCTTCTTTTGGTTTTTCAATCATCGCTTTACGAGAAGCATTGACACGTCCCTGACGATCAATTTCAGTTACTTTAACAAGGATTTCATCACCTAATTTAACTACATCTTCTACTTTATTCACACGCTCATGTGAGAATTGAGAGATATGTACTAAGGCATCTTTTCCTTTAAATAAGTTAACAAAGGCCCCAAATTTTTCAATTCTAACAACTTTTGCTAAGTAAACTTCTCCAACTTCAACTTCACGAACCAAATCTTTAATGATTTCAATCGCACGGTTGATTTTATCTTGATCTTGATGGGCAATACTTACATTACCATCTTGATCGATATCAATTTTAACATCAGTTTCTTCGATAATTTTATTGATGGTTTCGCCACCTTTACCGATAACATCTTTAATTTTTTCAGATTTGATTTGAATCATTTCAATCTTAGGAGCATATTTACTTAACTCTTTACGAGGTTCAGCGATTGTTGATGTCAATTCAGTTAGAATTTCCATACGTGCTTTTTTCGCTTGAGTTAGAGCTTCTGTTAAGATAGCTTCTGTAATTCCTTCGATTTTAATATCCATTTGTAATGCTGTAATACCATCTTTTGTTCCGGCAACTTTAAAGTCCATGTCACCCAAGTGGTCTTCCATACCTTGTATATCTGTTAGGATAGTGTAGTTATCCCCATCCATTACAAGTCCCATTGCAATACCCGCAACAGGTGCTTTGATTGGAACACCAGCATCCATTAAGGCCAAGATTCCTGCACAGATACTTGCTTGAGAAGAAGAACCATTTGATTCTAATACTTCTGAAACCACACGAATCATGTATGGAAACTCTTGTTCATTTGGAATGACTTGTGCCATCGCACGTTCACCTAATGCACCATGTCCGATTTCACGACGACCTGGTGATCTCATTGGACCAGTTGAACCAACTGAGTATTGTGGGAAGTTATAATGGTGGATGAATCGTTTGCTTTCTTCCACACCTAAACCATCAATAATTTGATGTTCGCCAAGTGGTGCTAATGTACAAACTGATAAAGCTTGTGTTTGCCCACGAGTAAATAAGCCAGATCCATGTACACGTGGTAAAATTCCTACTTCAGATGATAAAGGACGAATTTCGTCAATTTTACGACCATCAGGACGAACTTTTTCAACTGTAATCAGGCGACGAACTTCATTTTTTTCCATGTCTTCTAAGATTTGACGAACTTCTTTCATCCATTTAGCAGACTCTTCATCTTCAGCAAATTTTTCTTCGTAAACAGCAATCACTTCATCTTTTAAAGCTGAAATATTGTCTTCACGAGCTAATTTTTCTTCTGTTTGAATGGCTTGAGTCATACGAGGCATATAAGTATCATTGATTTCTTTTTCTAAATCAGCATCAACTTGTAATAACTCGATTTCCATTTTTTCTTTGCCGATTTCATTGGCAATTTCTTCTTGGAAAGCAACCAAACGTTTAATTTCTTCATGACCGAATAAAAGGGCACCTAACATATCTTCTTCAGATACTTCTTTTGCACCACTTTCAACCATGTTGATGGCATCTTTTGTTCCAGCTACTGATAATTCAATCGTTGTTTGCTCTGCTTGTTCAACAGTTGGGTTGATGACATACTCACCGTCAACAAAACCAACTTCGACGCCAGCAATTGGGCCATTAAATGGAATATCAGATACACATAGAGCTAAAGATGAACCTAACATTGCTGCCATTTCAGGTGAGCAATCTTGTTCCACACTCATCACTGTGTTCGTAATTTGAACTTCATTACGAAATCCTTCAGCAAACATTGGACGGATTGGTCTATCAATCAAACGAGCAGTTAATGTTGCTGTTTCACTTGGACGTCCTTCACGTTTAATGAATCCTCCTGGTACTTTCCCAACAGCATACATTTTTTCTTCGTAGTTAACTGTTAATGGGAAAAAATCAACATCTTTCGCTTGTTTTGAAGCCACTGCGACACTTAATACCACTGTGTCACCATATCTTACTAACACTGCTCCATTTGCTTGTTTGGCTAATTGCCCGATTTCAACTGATAGCGGACGACCGCCCCAAGTTGTTTCAAATACACGTTTTTCACTATGCATTATTTTTCTCCTTTGCATACTCGAGGTGAACAGACTACTAAACAAATATCAATCTTCTCAAAAAAATAAGAAAACTCATATTTGCATAGTAGACAATCAGCTCATCCTCGGTTTTTTATTAAAAGAAAAGCGAGATCAAAACGACCTCACTTATCCTCTTATTTTTGGCTAAATTGATTAACGGCGTAAGCCTAAACGTTTGATTAATTCACGGTAACGTTGAACATCATTTTTACGTAAGTAAGCTAATAAGTTACGACGGTGACCAACTTTTTTCATTAATCCACGGTATGAATGGTGGTCTTTTTTATGCACGTGTGCATGCTCGTTTAATGCATTAATTTCTGCAGTTAAAACAGCGATTTGTACTTCTGGAGAACCAGTATCTCCTTCGTGACGTGCGTATTCTTTAATGATTTCGTTCTTGCGTTCTTTTGAAATTGCCATGTCTTTCACCTCTTCTATATTATTTCCCCAAAACTGAGTATATCGTTGGTGATTCGATGTACCAAGTAATAGGCATGTGACGATTTATCACACAATGGTACTTTACATGATTTTTAGCATAAAAGCAACTGTTTCATACACTTAATTCTCGTTTTATTTATCTTTTTTGTACCAATCATAATGAAATATTCCTTCTCGGTCTTTTCGCTCATAAGTATGTGCACCAAAGTAATCTCTTTGTGCTTGAATAATATTGGCTGGTAAGTCTTTTGAGCGGTATGAATCATAATAAGAAATCGCCGAAGACAGACTTGGTACTGGTACGCCTAGTTTAACTGCTAAAGAAACAACTTCTCTAATGTCACTTTGGTATTCTGAAACAATACTTAAAAAGTAGTCATCTAACATTAGATTTTTTAGTGTTGGATTCTTTTCATAAGCATCTGTGATTTTTTGTAAAAATTGTGCACGTATAATACAGCCTTCACGAAATATTTGAGCGAGTTCTCCATAGTTTAATGACCAATTGTATTCATTACTTGCCATCATCATTTGTGAAAAGCCTTGCGCGTAACTCATAATCTTACTAAAGTATAAGGCTCTTCTGACTTTTTCTATCATGACGTTTTTATCTATGTCTATAGTAGCATCTGGTCCTGGTAAAATACGACTTGCCTCGCATCGTTCTTCTTTTAAAGCTGACATAAATCTAGCAAAAACTGCTTCTGTTACAAGAGGTAATGGCACACCTAAATCAAGTGCATTTTGACTGGTCCATTTCCCAGTCCCTTTATTGCCTGCTTTATCTAATATGTGTGTGACGATGTAATCTTGCGTGTCTAAATCATCTTTCTTCATTAATAATTCTGATGTAATCGTCATTAAATAGCTGTTTAGTTCGCCATCATTCCAAGAATTAAAGATTTGAGATATTTCTTCTATACTAATATCCAATCCTTTAGATAAAATATCATAACTCTCGGCGATCAACTGCATGTCACCATACTCAATACCGTTATGAACCATTTTAACAAAATGTCCAGCTCCGTCTGGTCCAATGTAAGACACACAAGGTTTTCCATCATGAGCTTTAGCTGCAATATCTTCAAACAAAGGTTTAATTAAATCATATGCTTCACGTTGACCACCTGGCATGAGTGATGGACCGTTTAGTGCACCTTCTTCCCCACCAGACACACCTGAACCCACAAAGTTAATTCCAAATTCTTTTAAGTAGTTACTTCGTCTAAGTGTATCAGTGTAATGAGTATTTCCTCCATCAATCAACACATCATTTTCATCTAAATAAGGGACTAACTGTTCAATCATAGTATCTGTTATCTTTCCAGCAGTTACCATCAGCATTATTTTTCGAGGTGTTTCAATTGATTCAACAAAAGAGTCAATTGTTTCAAATCCTTTAATGTTTTTTTCTGGATGATTCTTTAAAAACTCATCTGTTTCATGATAAAAATGACTGTAAACGGACACGCTGTATCCTTTGCTTTCACTATTTAAAGCCAAATTTTTTCCCATAACACCTAATCCTACCATACCAAACTGCTGCTTACTCATTTAATCAATTGCCTCCTGTAACTTTTTTCATTAGTTATAAATCCTTTAGAATAATAACATAACTGATTTAGTTTCTTAGAAAAATATGAAAGTTTTCATCGTTCTATTACCAAAATAAAATAAGTAAAAATAACATTTATTAAGGGTTTAAGCGATTTATTTATTTCTCAATGTTTTCATTTTATGGTAAAATGAAAAGTACTATATTAGAATAGAAAGGAAGGGATATTGATGATTACAATGGATGATATTATCCGTGAGGGGCATCCTACCCTTCGTGAAGTTGCCAAAGAAGTTGAGTTACCTTTATCAGAAGAAGATATTGAACTAGGTAAACGTATGCAAGAGTTTCTAAAAAACAGTCAAGACCCAGAACTTGCAGAAAAGTACAAACTGCGTGGTGGTGTTGGACTTGCCGCACCACAATTAAATATTTCAAAACGCATTATTGCAATTGAAATTCCTAGTCAGTCAGAAGAAGATACTGAACCACTTTTAAGCACTGTCATGTATAATCCCAAAATAGTAAGTCACTCAGTTCAACAAGCCGCTCTTGAAGAAGGAGAAGGTTGTTTATCTGTTGACAGACCCGTACCAGGTTACGTTATTAGGAACGCACGAATTACAGTTACTTATCATGATATAAATGGTGAAGAACATAAAATTCGTTTGAAAAATTATATGGCCATTGTGGTACAACATGAGATTGATCATATCAATGGTATTATGTTCTACGATCATATTAATGAAGAACATCCAAATTATGCACCAGATGATGTTATTTTTATCCAATAAAAAGCTTGTCATACAAATTGTATGACAAGCTTTTTTTGTTCTACTCGATTAATCTAAATAGTCAACAGATTCATCTTTGTTCAACCAAGAATAAGTTAACCCAATAACCAATCCTCCACCAATAAAGTTACCAATGAAAGTAAAAATCAAATTGGTCGCTACTGCACCAACCGTCATTCCAGCAATTACCCCGCCTGATGAAAAATATGCTAATGGGAAGTAAATAAAATTGGCGATAACGTGCTCGAATCCTAAGAAGGTAAAAATAAAAATAACTAGAATGATACCAAATAATCGACCCACATCATCTTTTAATTTCATCGACATCAAAACAGCCAGGTTAACAATCACATTGGCAAAAATCCCTTCTATTAATGTTTGAAGGATTCCCTTTTCAAATTTCCCCTCAACCAGATGCGTTAAAAAATTATCTGCTGGTAATCCTTTAAAAGATCCTGTAAGAGATAACATATAAGCAATAACGAGTGCACCGATTAAATTAAACAGCACACAAACTAGCAATATTTTTAACGCACGACTTGGTGCTAATTTCTTTCGGTAAGTCGCAACTGTCATATACATCATGTTAGATGTTCCAAGTTCTGCATTAAGAAAAATGATTAAAGCTAATCCCAAACCAAATGCCATCGCGTATAAAGCTTTTCCCGCTGCTGGGTCTGTAAATTTCAATCCTAATCCTATTGCAATCGCTGATCCTAAGCTCAGATATAGTGTTGCTAATATCGAACGCATCGCGTATTTCCCAAAATGTTTTTGGATTAATTCATCTTTTTTTTCGATGGACGCATCTAGTTTGGCCATCAATTCTGAATGTTGTGCCATTGTCTTATTCCTTCCTTTGATAACATTGTTATTTTTTGAACAAACTTTTATTTACAGTAGATACTATATCTTAAAAACTCGTCCAAATCTACTAAAAGTTTAATAAAAATGTGGATAAAATACGTCAAATTTTTCTATTTAAACTTTTCTACAAAATATCAATTAATTCTTGTCTTTTCAAAATTGATAAAGTATAATGGAATTTGTGTAAAATAATGCAGCTAGAAAATAAGTAGCACGTTTATTAGTTTATTGCCTTTATGGGTTCAATTGCGTAACCGCGGCTGCAAAGGTGAAGATTGAAGAATAAACTAAGCGTCTATTAATATTTTCAAGAAATTATTTTACTCCAAATAAAAAATTATATTGGAGGATTTTTAAATGTCTCGTTATACAGGACCAAGTTGGAAAATTTCTCGTCGTTTAGGCGTATCTTTATCAGGAACTGGTAAAGAATTGGCTCGTCGTCCATATGCACCAGGACAACACGGACCAAACCAAAGAAGAAACAAATCAGAATATGGTATGCAATTAACTGAAAAACAAAAATTACGCCATATGTACGGTTTAAATGAACGTCAATTCCGTAATCTTTTCATGAGAGCCGGAAAAATTAAAGAAGGTAAACACGGTGTTAACTTTATGGTTCTTTTAGAACAACGTTTAGACAACGTAGTATACCGTCTAGGTTTAGCTACAACTCGTCGTCAAGCACGTCAGTTAGTTAACCATGGTCACGTTTTAGTTGATGGCAAACGTGTTAACATCCCTTCATACGAAGTGGCTGTTGGACAAGTTATCTCTATCCGTGAAAAATCTAAAGAATTAACAATCATTAAAGATGCTGTTGAATCAACTTTAGGTCGTCCTTCATTTGTAAGCTTTGACGCTGAAAAATTAGAAGGTAGTATCACTCGTTTACCAGAACGTGATGAATTACCACAAGAAGTTGACGAGTCTTACGTAGTTGAGTTCTACAACAAATTACTATAAGATTATCAATTATCTTTATACAAAAAAGAGATGGCATGCCATCTCTTTTTTTATTTCCTCTTATGATTGATAAACATAATTAACCAGATAATTAGAATCACGGATAAGATGACCACATAAATCCATTCATAATCTGACGACAAGCGTGGCAAGTCAATATTCATCCCATAAAACCCTGTAATTAACGTTGGGATAGCTAATGCTAACGACCAAACTGTTAAAAATTTCATCGTATCATTTAAGTTATTATTCATAATACTATCGAAAATCCGAGCAATTCGGTCTACAATGTCTGATTCAAGTTCAGTCATATGCGCTACCTGATTGGCTTCAATAATCGCATCTTCAAGGCGTTCCATCGTTTGTTCATCAAAACTTCTTCCTAATTTTGATCGTTTTATTTGTTCCAATATTTCTAAATTATTTTCTGACGCACTAAGTAAGAATGTCAGAGTTTGTTGTAAGTAAGATAGGCGAACCAAATCTTTATTCTTCACTCTTTCTGTTAACAAGTCATCTAACTGATGACGCTCTTTAGAAATCTCTCTTAATATCGGTAAATTACGGTCGATTAATTCACGAATTAATTCAAACAAAAAAATCATTGGCGTTGCTGAACTCACCTGCTCGATACTTTCTTTCACACCCTCATAACTAATCGTACTTTCCGCTTCATTAAACGAAAATAACATGTCATCTTTTACTAAAAAACTAACTGGTCTTGACACATAGCGAATGTCTTTAGGTTGCTTTGTCGGAACATGAATCACAACCAACTCTATGTCATTGACAGAATCAGTAATATAATTACTTCGTTCATAAATATCCATGACATATTCAAGCGTTTCCTCTGGTATTTGAAACTCGTTTCTTAATATCTTCTTTTCACTCGTTGATAAATGATGGGTTTCAATCCATTTAAAAGACGGATTTATCTGATGTTCTACCAACATTGTCATTGCCCCTTTTTTCTTTGTTAACTAATAAAAAAGAAGTCATCAATCATGACCTCTTTTTACTTTCTATTTTATTATACACTACCTACGATTAAAGGCATAAACAAACCTGCTATATTAAAGTAAATCAACACACTGGTCAAATCACTAAGGGTCGTGATAAACGGACCACTTGCTACTGCAGGGTCAAAACCAATTTTTTCCATCAATATTGGAATTAAACTACCAGCTAAGTTGGCGATTGTTATCGCACAAAGCATTGCAATACCAATAACCATTCCTAGCGGGAAATTTTGTTTCCAAAAACCAACAACTAAGAAAATAACCACACCCGTTACTGCTCCTGTGATAATCCCTGTTAATATCTCACTCATAATTAATGAGAAAAAGTTCAGTTCTTTATCATCAGAGACGGCCAGTTTTCTAACTGCAACGGCTAATGATTGCGTTCCTGCATTTCCAGCAGTACCGGTTATTAACGAAATAAATACGGCTAAAATACTCGCTTCACTAATCAGCACTTCATAGTGACTTATCAATGATGCTGTCGACATACCTAAAAACAAAAGTGTCACAAGCCACGGCAATCGCTTCAATGCAGCTTGAAAAGAACTTTCAGTGGTCGCTTCAACATCGACCCCGGCCAAACCAGAGTAATCACTTGCTGCCTCATCATCAATAACGTCAATGATATCATCAACGGTAATAATCCCTAATAAGTGATTATTATCATCAACAACTGGAATAGCAAGAAAGTCATAATCACGAATCATTTTTGCGACTTCTTCTTGGTCTTCATTTACACCAACACTAATCACACGCTCGCCCATCATCTCTTCAATCATCATGTCATCATCACTCACAATTAAATCTCTTAGCGAAATAACACCTACTAATTGATTTGTTAAGCTGACAACATACACATAGTAGATAATTTCAGCTTCTTGTGCTTTTTTCTTTAAAAGCGTTAAAGCAGAACGTACTGTTTGATTGGCTACAATCGATACATATTCTGTTGCCATAATTGAACCAGCTGTTTTATCTTCATAATGAAGCAGTCGTTTCATATTAACCGATGTTTCAGGTTTCATACGATCTAGATACGTTCTAGCAGTTTCTTCTTCTAACTGACTCAAAATATCAACCGCATTATCGGTATACATGTTTTCTAAAATGGCCACGACATAATTAGGTGACATCTCTGTAATATAATCTGTTAATCCTTCATGGTCTTCCTCGATGACATCAAGCATATCAGCCATCTCTTTGGGTGACAAATAAGCATACATCAGATGACGTTCTTTTTTATCTAAAGATAAATAAAATTGTCCCTGTTCATACAAATGCCAATCAAGAAACTTTTCCCTAAAAACATCCATATTCTGACTTTGTAATAACTTTAGTAATTCTTTTTCTTGTTCTTCTTTGTTTAACACTTCTGTCATACCAACGAACTCCCCTTACTCTATTAACTCTTTCATATCATTTGGTAATGGCAACTCAAATGTTAACTCCTCTCTTGTAAATGGATGTAGGAAAACTAACTTCTGACAATGAAGTGCTTGCCTATTCAATCCTTTTGTTAAGTCCCCACCATACAATTCATCTCCAATTAACGGACATCCAATCTCTGAAAAATGCACGCGAATTTGATGTGTTCTTCCTGTGTGTAACTGTACCGAAACTTGTGCGATATCTTGATTTTTTTCGACTAATGTATATTCAGTTAATGCTTGTTGTCCACCTTCTATGACGCATCGTTTAATAATCGATGTTTCATCTCGCCCTATAGGTAAGTCAATCATCTCATGTTCGCTTAAACGAGATAAATCGCCACCAACTAACGCATGATAATATTTCTTTAATTCACCCGACTGAAGTTGTTTATCCATCATGGCATGTGCAAATCCATGTTTAGCAAACATCATTAACCCAGTTGTGTCTCGATCAAGACGCGTCACTACATGTATTACACGATTGACATAATTTTGCTGATTATAGTAATATTTGACGTAATTCGCCATTGTACCATTTTTATGATATTGAGATGGAATAGATGCCACTTCTGTTGGTTTGTTGACAATCAACAAATGATCATCTTCATACACAATATCTAAACTAGATTCAAAAGGAAGCATCGTTTCGTGCTCCCCTTCATCTGGAATGATGATGGTAACAATATCGCCTAATTTTACTTCAAATTTTGTATTTCTCACTTGTTTATTTACTAAAAGTGTTCCACCTTGAAACTTAATTTTAGCTAATAATCGTCTTGAAACGCCTTGATTATTTAAAAAACGTTTTAACGTAATCTTATCTTCATCTACTGTCCAGCTAAATCTCATAATCTCTCGCTACTTTCTTTTGAAGTTCCTATAAAGGCGTTATTCACACGACGCCAAAAATGTGTATGTCGATACAAAGCAAAATGAATTCTTTTTTCTGATAAGCAGAATTTTACATGTTTGATGTTTGAATTTGTTAAAGATAAATTATCTACATGCAAACTATATGTTTCTCTTTTTTTCATATCTAATCTGATCCATTCATCTGGTGCAATAATCATAGGAGACCCTAACGACCGATATACTCGGTTGTTTAGCGAAGCTATCTCATTTAATTGTAAAGTGTTAACACGAGGATGTACCACCGCACCACCTAAACTTTTACTATACGCTGTTGAACCAGTTGGGGTTGAAACTGATAATCCATCTCCCCTATAGCACTCAAACAGCTCATCCTTGATGAAAACATTGGCTACCATCGTACGATCCACATTTTTAATTGTCGCTTCATTAAGTGCTAAAAAATGTCTATCTGGCATATTATTGGTGTATGTCAAACAGACATCTAACAAAGGATAACTCACACTATTTTGCTTTTCTTCTTTTAAACTTCGAACAAGTTCATCAATTTCATAATCACGCCAATCAGTATAAAACCCTAAATGACCTGTATGAACACCAATAAAACGCACAGTATCCAACTGACTTTCATACGCATGAAACGCACTCAATAAAGTCCCGTCACCACCGATTGTAATAACCACATCTGGGGTTTTTTTATCTAAAATAAACCCAGCTTTGCGTAACTTTTCCAATAATTCTTGAGTTACCTTTCTAGATGTTGGCTTTCGATTGGAATACACTCTAATCCTCATCGCTTTCACCTCTCTTTTCATTAACATATCGTTCTAAATGCTCTAAATCTCGGTAAGAAAAGAGATGTTGAGCTTCTTGTATCTCATCACGAATTTTTGACATTTCTTCATCCAATAAATATGCTGCTTCAGCGGTTAACTCAAGGCGTTTATTTATTTCTTCTGGAAATTCACCATCATACTTATAATTTAATGAATGTTCAATCGTTGCCCAGAAATTCATCGCAAGCGTCCTAATTTGTATCTCAACATAGATTTTTTTCTCACCCATGATGAGTTGCACTGGGTATTCAATCACTAAATGATACGAGCGATACCCACTAGCTTTTTTATTGGTGATATAATCACGTTCATGAATAATTTTTATATCAGTCCTCTTACGTAGTAAAGAAACCACTTCATATATGTCTTCTACGAATTGACACATAATTCTAAGACCTGCAATATCTTGCATATCGTCTTCTAACCGATTTAAATCAATTCCTCGCAATGTTGCTTTAGTTAAGATGCTATCTTTCGGTTTTACACGCCCAGTGACAAATTCAATTGGGGTATGTAAATTATTTTCTTTATATTGTGTTCTAATATTTCTGAGTTTCACTTTTAATTCTGAAACTGCCTGTTCGTATGGTGCCAAAAATAATTGCCAATTTCTATCTTCCATTTCATTCGCCACCTTTACTGTCAACATACATGCTATATTTTAACATAATTACCCATAAAAAGTTAGCACGCTAATAAGACAAGATAGTTGTTTTTTCATAACCAATTCATTACACTATTCGCGAGGTGAGGAATGTGGAAAAAGAGATAGAAATCGAATTCAAAAACATGTTAACTAAAGATGAATTTCAGCAATTATTAACAACGTATTTTCCTGATACTCCTGCTTTTTCTCAGACAAATTGTTATTTTGATACACTTGATAACGCGTTGAAAAAAAAGGCAATGGGACTTAGACTAAGAAAAAGACAAGGAAAAAATGAATGTACTTTAAAAGTACCAACTTCTAATACAAATGCTTTTCAAGAAATTACAGATTCTCTAACTGAAAAAGAGATTAACACTTTAATCAAAGAAGAAAGAGTTCCACTTGGTAGAGATGTAGCTAATTATCTAGAATCTATTGGTATATCTGTAACCGATTTAAAAGTGATTGGCTTTTTAACGACATATAGACGCGAAAAAAAATTAAATAACGAGTGTTTACTTGTTCTTGATGAAAGTCATTTTGGAAAAATAATTGATTATGAACTTGAAATGGAAGTCACCGACTCAAAAAAAGGAGAATTGTTTTTTAATGATTTTCTAATAAAAAAAGGGATAAAAAGACATCCTGCTAGCAAAAAAATAGCACGTATGATAAAATATCACGGTTGATTTGAATACTCTGAAACGAAAGGCTTTTCCCTTTTGTTTTTTACGAATTCTTGTTACGTTATACGTAAGAAGTAGAACAATTTTTAAGGTAAGGGGGGGCATAATGGTCGAGATATATTTATTTGTGAATCCGTTAGATGAACTTTGTTTGTTATCTGAAAAGCGTTTTTTAGAGGCAATAGAGAAAGAAAACAACAAAGTCTACTTAAAATTAATTCCAGTATTAAATCCCTTAATTATCCAACACTACCTGATTGATAATAATTATCCAACAAATGACCTGACTCATAGAAACCAGTTAGTTGAAACGATCTATTCTGCTTGTCTAGATGTTAAAGCTGCCCAACTACAAGGAAACAAAATGGGAAGAAAATTTCTTTTTCATTTGCAAGATTTAGTTGGGAAGAAAAAAATGGCTTATTCTGAGGAACTAGTTGATACCATCTTAACCAAAATTAATGCTGACAAAGAAACATTTAAATTAGATAGACAATCAAAATTAATCAAAGATTTTTTCAAAATTGACCAACAAGTGGCTAATGAAATGGGTGTCAATCGTTTTGCAAAGGCCGTTATTTTTAACTATGACTCGACACGTAATTTTGGCGTCTTGATCGATGCTTTTTCATCATCAGATTTAATCAAACAATTATTAAAATCAGAAGATACGCACAGTTGCCGTGCCAAAATACTTAAATACTAAAAAGGAATGCCCTCATCATTAAGAGCATTCCTTTTTTATTTGATTAAAATGAATCAATTAACGCTTCTAACTCATCTAAACGAGCTTCAAAGACTTTCATTGTTTCTTCAATATAAGCAGATTGCGTCATATCAACTCCCGCGCGTTTCATCACTTCGATTGGATAATCACTACTTCCTGATTTCAAGAATGTTAAGTAGTTTTCTAACGCACCTTCTTCTTTACGGATAATTTTATCCGCTAAAGCTGTCGCTGCTGAAAATCCAGTTGAGTATTGATACACATAGTAGTTATAGTAGAAATGCGGAATACGGCTCCACTCATAAGCAATTTCAGAGTCACGTTCTACTGAATCACCGTAGTATTTAGCATTTAACTCACCATAATACTCGCTTAAGTAATCGCTTGTTAACGGTGTTCCTTTTGCATCTTCAGTGTGAATAAAATGTTCAAATTCAGCAAATTGTGTTTGTCTAAAGATTGTTCCTTTCACACCATCTAAATAATGATTTAAGATAAAGGCTCTAACTTTAGGATCTTTTTCTGTTTTTAACAAATGATCTGTTAATAAGTTTTCATTCGTTGTTGAGGCAATTTCTGCTAAGAAAATAGAATAATCACCATATACATAAGGTTGATTTTTTCGTGTGTAGTAACTGTGAACACTGTGTCCCATTTCATGAACTAACGTGAATAAATGATTTAAACTTTCATGCCAGTTTAATAAAATATAAGGTTTTGTATCATAACTTCCTGAAGAATAAGCACCACTGCGTTTGCCTTTATTTTCAACCACATCAATCCAGCGATCGCTGTAAGCTTCTTGAACGATTTCTAAATATTCTTCACCTAATGGAGATAACCCTTCAAGTGATTTTAATTTTGCCTCGTCATAAGTATAACGAATTGGTGCATCTCCTAATATTGGTGTATACATATCATACATATGTAGTTCGTTAACATTTAATAGTCGTTTACGCAATGCCACGTAACGATGTAGCAATGGTAAGTTTTTATGTACCACATTAAGTAATGTATCGTAAACAGATTCAGGAATATGGTTAGCACTTAAAGCTGCTTCACGTGCTGAACTGTAATTTCTGATTTGAGCATTGAAATTATGTTTTTTTACATGAGACGATAATGTGCTAGCAAATGTATTTCTAAATTGTTTATAAACTTTATATAACCCTTCAAAGGCTTCTTTACGTACTTCACGATTTGTACTTTCCATTAATTGACCATACATACCTGAAGATAATTGCACCTTTTGTCCATCTTCATCAGTCACAATTGGAAACTCTAAATCAGCATTGTTTAATACAGAAAATGTATGACTTGATGCTGAGAATATTTCACTTGCTCCAGCTAATAGTGCTTCTTCTTTTTCAGATAACGTATGAGCTCTATCTGCTGTAATTTGAGTAATAAAGTGACGATAGATTTCTAAACCTGCTTCTTCTTTAAAATATGAATCAATCGTATCATCAGATAACGTTAACACTTCTGGGCCAAACCATGAAACAGCTTCCCCTGCTTTAGCAGCAATAGTACTTGCTTTTGCATAAAGTCCTTGGTAAAGTGCATCACTTGTGTCTTGGTCATTTTTTAAATGTGAGTACACATAAATTTTTTCTGTCGTACGATGAATAGACAATACATATTCAATCGCTGATAGAAAAGCTTTCGCACCATTTTTTAATGTTCCTTGATACTCACTTGCTTTTTCTAATTCTGCAGTCAATGATGTTAACGCCTCATTAAACGCATCATCTGATGCAAAAATAGGAGTTAAATCCCATGTTAATTCCTCTGGTAATTCCGAACGATTTGGTAATTGTTTTGTTTCACTCATTTTAAATAACTCCCTTCTCATTATCACTTAATAATCATATCATATTTTAACGGAAGAGTTAGTCTTTCACTTCTTTTTTTAAAGAATTTTTTGAATTGCTCGTTATTCATCACACTTTCCTCATTAAAACATAACATATTCGAGCCACTTAATTTCACTACTTTTATCTCCTGTAAAAAACTTACGTACAAAGATAAACAATAATCAAACACTTGATGTTTTCCTAAATTTGCATAGTCATCCATTGCCTCAGGTGGTAAATTTTCTAGCACATCTTGTTGCAACTCACGATATGTGAGCATTTTTTTATTTTGTAACACTTCAAAAGTAAGCCATCGAATCCGTATATCCTCTCCTCGTAGTAAAGGATGAAAAAAATTAGGGAAATAAAGATAAGGTGGTAAGTGAGCTAAATGAAGGTTGTGTTGATAAAAGTATTCCTGTAAATCTTTAACAATATTATCTGAGCATAGTAGCTGGTCAGATAACTGTTTTCGTCTATTCAACATCTCTTCAAAAGGCTGTTGAATCAAATACTCTGTCTTTAAGCCACACTCTGTCAATATATTAACTAATGATATCTCACCTAAAGAAAACTGTTTTTTTCTTGTTACTATTTTTTTGTTTTTTGAAAAAAGATAATAAGTTACGACTAAGAGATTATCTTCAACTAGTAAACAAAAATCAATATACCCTCTAAAGCAGTCAAAATAAATAAAATGCTTTTTTAATTCTGTTAGATGTTTTTGTGTTCCTAAACGACTACCTAAAACCCAAAATACTTGATAATCATGCTTTTTATATTGTGTTGTTCGTTCAATCAACCTTTCAATACTAAGAGAACTACATTGAAATTCAATTGCTAATTTATTTTGTATCAAAACATCTGCTCGTTGATTAATTTCTGGAAGATATGCCTCTAGTTCATACGCTAAGCCAAAAGTTGCACAATTTCGTGCAATCAACGATTTTCCTTTTAAATGTTCTAATGTCTCCGGCTCACTCGTAGCCTCACAATTTGATAGAGTTTTATGAGCAAAATGTGGGAATTTTATCTTTCCTTTCTTTAAAACCACTTCATTTTGACAACATGGACAATAATAGATTTCTGATTTTACTGCTTCATGACTACTAATCATTTGTTGTGCATCATTTTTTGCTATCAACATCCTTCTCACCTCTTTAACTCAATATTCGTAAAAATAAGAAAAAGGTTGAAAAAAAGAGAGGATTATCTGATACTTAAGAAAGAATTGACTGGAGGTATATCTTGTGGATACTGAATTATTGAAACAAAAAATAATTGAAGCAAGTAAAGATATAGGCATTGATAAAATTGGGTTCACAACGGCTGAGCCCTTTGACCATTTAAGAACAAGTTTAATAGAACAAAAAGAAAACAATCATACAACAGGATTTGAGCATGGAAATATTGATGAACGTCTCTACCCTGATTTAATTTTTAATCAACCACAATCGATTATTTCCATTGCTCTTGCTTATCCGACTCGAATGAACGAGCGACTCAAATCAGTTCGTGGTGAAAAACGTGGTAAATTTGCTAGAGCATCTTGGGGAACGGATTATCATCATATTTTAAAAGATAGATTAGATAAATTAATCACATTTATTAAAGAAGAAACACCTAAAGAGCTAGAATTAGATTTTAAGCCAATGGTGGATACTGGTGAATTGATTGATGTCGTGGTAGCGCAACGTGCTGGTCTAGGTTTCATCGGAAAAAATGGCCTACTCATTACAGAAGAATTTGGTTCATACGTTTATCTTGGTGAAATTATTACTAATATTCCTTTTGAACCAGATACACCTATGGAAAATCAGTGTGGTGAATGCACGAAATGTATCGACCAATGCCCAACTTCGGCTCTTTTAGGAGATGGACGCATGAATGCTCAAAAGTGTTTATCTTACCAAACGCAAACAAAAGGCTTTATGCCAGAAGAATATCGACCTAAGATTCGTTCAATTATTTATGGATGTGATATTTGTCAGGAAGTTTGCCCCTTCAATAAAGGAAAGAACTTCCATTTTCACGAAGAAATGGAACCTGATCCAGAAGTTGTGACACCTTTGTTAAAACCTCTATTAACTATTTCAAATCGTGAATTTAAAGAACGTTTTGGTTATCTTGCAGGATCATGGCGAGGAAAAAAACCAATTCAACGAAATGCTATTATTGCTTTAGGAAATGTGAGAGATAAAACCAGCATTCCTCATTTATTAAGCTGCATTGAACAAGATCCACGGCCGGTTATACGGGGAACTGCCGCTTGGTCTTTAAGTAAAATCGACCCAACCAATCCTGCTATTTATGACTTTTTAGTTGAATACCATGAAAAAGAAACAGACGAAGAAGCAAAAGAAGAAATGAGAAACGCCATTGATAGAATGAGAATTTAAAATAAAAATAAGATAGTTAACCTTTTTTGTTAAGAATTAGATAACAGATAAGTAACAATTTAATAAACATTTTAAAAGAACTGAGTAAATTTACTAACATTTTACTCAGTTCTTTTAATCTTTTCTTAGAATGTTTGATACTATAGTTGTGGGGTATAATAGGGCATTTTAAATTAAGGAGGATTTTTATGACAAAATCAACAAAAAAGGTAACCCTGTTCGGTTTAATCTTAATGATTTTTACCTCAGTGTTCGGGTTTGGTAATGCTCCAGTCGCCTTTTATCGTATGGGATATGGTGCTATTATTTGGTATATTTTAGCAGCACTCTTTTTCTTTATACCATATGCACTAATGATGGCTGAATATGGGTCGACATTCAAACATGAAAGTGGTGGGATGTACACTTGGATGGAAAAATCTGTTGGACCAAAATATGCGTTCATCGGGACATTCATGTGGTATACATCTTACATTATTTGGATGGTGAATGTTTCTACAAAAGTCTTTATCACCTTGTCTACAACTTATTCAGGGTCTGATAAAACAAATTATTGGAGTTTGTTTGGACTTGATTCCACTCAAACAATCGGGTTATTAGCTATTTTATTTATTATCGTTGTAACATTTTTTGCAGCAAGAGGATTAGATAAAATCACAAAAATTACTTCTGCCGGTGGGATTGCCGTTACATTTTTAAATGTGGTATTAATCATTGTCAGCTTGATTATCTTAATCTTTAACAAAGGTCAAGTCGCTCAACCGATTGAAGGAATGAAAAGTTTTATTGATTCTCCAAATCCAGGTTTCAACTCTCCTCTAGCTATTATTTCATTTTTAGTATTTGCTATTTTCGCTTATGGTGGACTAGAAGCTGTGGGTGGATTAGTAGATAAAACAGAAAATGCTGAGAAAAATTTCCCTAAAGGAGTTATTCTTTCAGCTATCATCATCTCTATTGGGTATGCATTAACCATTCTTTTATGGGGTGTGTCAACAAACTGGAATTCTGTTTTAAGTGGTGATAATGTCAATCTTGGCAATATCACTTATGTCTTAATGAATAATCTAGGATTTGAATTAGGTCGAGCAATTAATTTATCGACAGATACTGCTTTAGCCATTGGGCATGGATTAGCTAGATTTACAGGTTTATCCATGTTTCTAGCTTACTTAGGTGCTTTCTTTACTTTAATCTATTCACCACTAAAAACGATTATCAAAGGAACACCAAAAGGACTTTGGCCTGAAAAAATGGTTAGAGAAAATGACAAAGGCATGCCAGCTTTTGCTATGTGGATTCAATGTGCGATTGTGGTTCTTATCTTAGCTTTAGTATCATTTGGTGGTAAAGACGCACAATCATTCTATAATGTTTTAACCTTAATGGTAAACGTCTCAATGACGATTCCTTATCTATTTTTAACAGGTGCTTTTCCAGCATTTAAACAAAAATCAGACATTGATCATTCAATCAATATTTTCAAAACCAAAACGCAATATATGGTGAGTACGATAGTCGTCATGGCTGTCATTGGTTTTGCTAATATCTTTACCATTATCGAACCTTTATTTAGAGAAGGTGGTCCTGTTTGGGGAGATACACTATGGCAAATTGCCGGACCTGTATTATTCTCATTAATTGCCTTACTTTTATTCAATCGATATGAACGACGTACAAAAAAATGAACTAAAAACAGCCAAGGCATGATGCTTTGGCTGTTATTCTTTGTATATTTTTTTATAAAAGATTAATTCATAAATCAACACAACTAATGAGATAAGTGCCACCACGACAAAGAATTTTAACATCACATATAAATTAGTTGAATACCTCAACCAAAGATAGAATAAAAAGAGAATCACTATCAATTTACCTCGAGCATTCAGTTTATTTTGTAAGAAATACTCTAATCCATCTTTCTTTCTCATAAGTGACACCTTCTTTCATTTACGTTTAATTAAAACGCCTCTAACTCTAAGGAAGCATGTTCCCAAGATTCTAATAACGTTTCTTGTTTACTATAAGTTTCTTTCAATTCTTTATCTAAATTCAAGAGTTGCTCGTGATCTTCAAGCACTTCTGGTTGTTCCATCTCTTTTTGAATTGCTTCGATTTTTTCTTCCATCTCTTGCAGCTCAACTTCTAATGATTCAACCAATCTCTCTAATTTACGCTGTTCTTTTTGTCTTTCTTTTGATTCTTCGTAACTTAGTTTAACCTCTGTCATGTGTTTCGTTGGATTATCTTGTTCGCCATCAAGTAATGCGTTACGTTCCTCTTCTTCTTCTTTTTTCTCGATGTAGTAATCATAATTTCCATGATAATAAGTACTACCCTCTTCTGACAACTCCAAAACACCTGTCGCGATTCGGTTAATAAAGTAGCGGTCATGAGAAACAAATAGCAATGTGCCATCATATTCGATTAAGGCATTTTCTAATACTTCTTTGCTATCTATATCTAAGTGGTTAGTCGGCTCATCTAGAATTAAAAAGTTATCACGTTGCATCGCTAATTTTGCTAATGCGACACGGGCTTTTTCTCCCCCACTTAATAAATTAATCGTTTTTTTAGCATCTTCTCCAGAAAATAAAAAGCTACCTAATAAAGTACGAATATCTTTTTCAGGTGTCGTTGGATGCTCACGCCATAATTCTTCCAACACGCTTTGACTTCCACTAAGTTTTCCTTGCTCTTGGTCATAGTAACCAATATCTACTTTATGGCCAATATCAGCTGTTCCTTTAATAAATGGAATATCTCCGATAATACTCTTTAATAATGTCGATTTACCAACTCCGTTTGGGCCAACTAAAGCAATGGCTTCTTGTTTACGCAAAGCTAGATTAATAGGTTCACTCAAAATAAGATCATCATACCCCACTGCCACATCATCCAGCGTTAGCACTTCTCTACCTGACGTGCGATTGATTTTAAATAGAAAATGAGCTGATTTCTCGTCACCTAAGGGCTTCTCTAATTTTTCCATTTTTTCTAATTGTTTGCGGCGACTTTGTGCTCGTTTTGTTGTTGATGCGCGTACAATGTTTCGTGCCACAAAGTCCTCTAGTTTTGCAATTTTATCCTGCTGTTTTTCGTATTCTTTTTCTTCTTGTTCTAATCTCTCAGCTTTCATTTCTAAAAACTTCGAATAATTACCTTTATAATGACTAATTTTTCTTCGACTAATATCATATACTTCATTCACAATCTTATCTAAGAAATAACGGTCATGGGATACCATCAAAATAGCCCCACGATAGCCTTGTAAATACCCTTCTAACCAATTTAATGTATCAATATCTAAATGGTTAGTCGGCTCATCTAAAATGAGTAGATTAGGTTTTTCCAATAACAAACGTGCCAATGCTAAACGAGTTTTTTGACCACCTGATAGATTTTGAATTGGTACATCAAAATAGCTTTCATCAAAACGAAATCCATGTAAAACAGATTTTATTTCAGACTCATAACCATAACCATTCATTTCATTAAACTCATGTTGTAATTTATCGTAATCTTTTAGTACTTGTTGATATTTTTCTTCATCATCATGGATATTTGGATCGGCGATGTCTTTTTCTAATTGTCGTAAGTTTTTTTCCATCTCTTGAACATAGTCAAAGACACTAACCATCTCTTCCCAAATTGTTTTATCTGATTCAAAACCAGTATGTTGATCTAAATAACCAATTGTTAAATCTCTTGTTTTCGTAACTAAACCTGTATCTGGCTCCTCAATGCCAGCTAACATTTTTAATAATGTCGATTTCCCTGCACCATTACGTCCAACAAGCGCAATTCGACTTTTATCTTGTATATCTAATTGAATATTTTCAAATAATACGTCATCTCCAAATAATCTAGAGACATTGTTAGCTTGTAATAAAATCATGACGTCCTCCATCTTTTAATTTCTAAAAACAGTTTATCATAAAACACAAAATATGTTTGGTATATTTATCGTTCATAATTACTCAAGTATAAGCGTAAAAATTGCTTTTATCCCTTAGTAAAGGTATCCTATTAACGTGAACTTTATAACAATGAGGGTATATGAAAAGTGAGGGGAATTATTATGAAAGACACGACTATTCCAAAGGCAACTGCCAAAAGGTTACCTTTGTATTATCGATATTTGAAATTTTTATTTGATTCAGGAAAGAAAAAAGTCTCTTCAACTGAGTTAAGTGAGGCTGTGAAAGTTGACAGTGCGACGATTCGACGTGACTTTTCTTATTTTGGGGAATTAGGTAAACGTGGTTACGGGTATGACGTGGAAAGTTTAATGACTTTTTTTGCTAAAACGTTAAATGAAGATCGTTTAACAAATGTAGCTCTTGTCGGTGTTGGTAATTTAGGACACGCATTATTGAACTACCGTTTCCATCAAAGTGATAGTATTCGTATCAGTGCTGCATTTGATGTTAAACCTGATATTGTCGGTCGCATACTTGATGGCGTTCCTATCTATGATGCTAATGATATGGTTGAACAAATTCGTGCACAACATATTGATGTTGCCATTTTAACTGTCCCACCAGCACATGCACAAGAAAATGCTGACCGTCTAGTTGAAGCCGGAATCAAAGGCATTATGAATTTCACACCAATTCGTATCAACGTTCCAAAGGATGTGCAAATTCAAAATGTTGACCTAACAAATGAAATGCAAACATTAATCTACTTCTTATCTAACTACAAAGAAGACTAAATAAAAAGCTTATCGACCGCTGTCGCTAAGCTTTTTTAATTTAGCCAAATCACTATCCCATTCATCACCATATGTACCAGAATAGATGTTAAAATACTTCCACTTTTTTTATAAATATATGAAAAAACCATACCCAAACCAAAGTAAATCATCAGGTTCCCACTTGTGTGCATCAACATAAAAATCAGCGAACTTACTACAATCCCCACCCAAATCGGTAATTTTTGTCCAATCCAATTGACAAAACTAAACCGAAAAACTAATTCTTCCATGATAGGATTAAATAAAATAGAGACAAGCAAAAATAAATAAGTTGATTGACCTGATATATCTGTGTTGCGATTTAAACTTGGAGAAATCATATTAGTGATAAATAAAAATCCCCATTGGACCATAAAACTTAACAACAGACCTATAACTCCCCACCATGCTATCTTTTTTATAGAAGAACTTGATTTTGTTAACGTATCTTTTTTTGACGTTTTAAAATAAATAACTAAAATTAACCATACTATGACACTATAAAGCAACATAGTTTGATTGTTATTTAATGAAAAAAATAAATGACTGTTCAATAAAAATAAATATAGAAAACTTGTATAAATCATATTTTGATTCAATGTCATCTGTGCTTACACCTATCTTTTCTACCGTTGATTTTGATATCTTTTCTTATTGTATCAAAATACTTGCAAAAAAAAACATTTATCTGTATTATAAAAGATGTGATTAGCACTCATTGAATAAGAGTGCTAAAAAATAAAATTATGGAGGGATACACATTGTTAAAACCATTAGGAGATCGTGTTGTTATTAAAGTAAAAGAAGCGGAAGAAAAAACTGCCAGTGGACTAGTTTTAACATCAGCTTCAAAAGAAAAATCTCAAACTGGTGAGGTCGTTGCTGTTGGCGATGGTCGTACATTAGAAAATGGGACAAAATTATCCGTATCTGTAAGTGTTGGACAAACTGTCCTATTCGAAAAATACGCCGGACAAGAAGTAACTGACTCTGGTGAAGATTACTTAGTATTACACGACAAAGACATAATCGCAATTGTAGAATAAAAAAATAATATGAGGTGAATAATCAATGGCAAAAGATATTAAATTTTCTGAAGATGCTCGTAGCTCAATGGTACGTGGTGTTGATACATTAGCTAATATTGTGAAAGTAACATTAGGACCTAAAGGACGTAACGTTGTTTTAGATAAATCATTTGGTTCTCCATTAATTACAAATGATGGTGTGACGATCGCTAAAGAAGTTGAACTTGAAGATCGTTTTGAAAACATGGGTGCTCAATTGGTAGCTGAAGTAGCTTCTAAAACAAATGACATCGCAGGTGACGGAACAACGACTGCAACTGTTTTAACTCAAGCAATCGTTCGTGAAGGACTTAAAAATGTCACTGCGGGTGCAAACCCAATCGGCATTCGTCGTGGGATTGAATTAGCTACTAAAAAAGCTGTTGAAGAATTACATGCTATTTCTAAAAAAATTGACTCAAAAGAATCAATTGCACAAGTAGCTGCTGTTTCTTCTGGTAGTGAAAAAATTGGTGAATTAATCTCTGAAGCAATGGAAAAAGTTGGTAACGACGGCGTTATCACAATCGAAGAATCTAAAGGAATTGAAACTGAATTAGATGTTGTTGAAGGAATGCAATTTGACCGTGGTTACTTATCTCAATACATGGTAACTGACAACGATAAAATGGAAGCTGTTTTAGAAAATCCATATATCTTAATTACAGACAAAAAAATCTCTAATATCCAAGATATTTTACCTTTATTAGAACAAATCTTACAACAAGGTAAACCATTATTAATCATTGCTGATGATGTTGATGGCGAAGCTTTACCAACATTAGTATTAAACAAAATCCGCGGTACATTCAATGTGGCTGCTGTTAAAGCTCCTGGATTTGGTGACCGCCGTAAAGAAATGTTACAAGATATTGCTGCTTTAACTGGCGCAACTGTTATCACTGAAGATTTAGGCTTAGACTTAAAAGATACAACAATTGATGCGTTAGGTTCTGCAAGTAAAGTCGTTATCGACAAAGATAACACAACAATTGTTGAAGGAAATGGTGACAAACAAGCAATTGAAAACCGTGTATCATTAATCCGTTCTCAAATTGCTGAAACAACATCAGACTTTGACCGTGAAAAATTACAAGAACGCTTAGCTAAATTAGCTGGTGGTGTGGCTGTCATTAAAGTTGGTGCGGCTACTGAAACTGAATTAAAAGAATTAAAATTACGTATTGAAGATGCGTTAAACGCAACTCGCGCCGCTGTTGAAGAAGGGATTGTTGCTGGTGGTGGTACTGCATTTGTTAACGTATTACCAAAAGTAGCTGAACTTGATGTAACAGGTGACGAGAAAACTGGTGTGAACATTGTTGTCCGTGCTTTAGAAGAACCTGTTCGTCAAATCGCTGAAAATGCTGGTATGGAAGGCTCAGTTGTTGTTGATAAATTAAAACAAGCTGATGCAGGCGTTGGATACAATGCAAAAGATGATACTTGGGTTAACATGATTGATGCTGGTATCGTGGATCCAACTAAAGTATCACGTTCAGCTTTACAAAACGCTGCAAGTGTTTCTGCACTAATCTTAACAACTGAAGGCGTGATTGCTGACAAACCAGAACCAGAATCTGCCGGCATGCCTGGCGGTATGGATCCATCAATGATGGGCGGTATGATGTAAACTCTTTAAAAGATTTACATTGATATAAAAGGAACCACATGAGGATTGAGTTCTCATGTGGTTTTTTGATGTGGACAGTGATGTATTTTCCTAAACCAATTTATTGTTAAGAGGGATTTAAGATATTTTATTTTTTCAAAATCTTTGTTATTATTACCTTCTGCCCTATAACTATCTTTACTAGAAGCTAAATAGATTTTAAGCAATGCTTCAGTCAATGACGTATGAAATTCAACACCATCCCAGTTGTTCCATTCTAAATCACTTAAAGATACGTTTGAAAAAATAGGTAACATGTCAATGACACCGTACTCTACAGAAAAATCATCTTTGTTAAATTCATGTTCATGTAAATCTATTAAAGTATACCCTAAGTCTTTCATAACTAACTATATATTTTCCCAATCGTCAATTTTTTCATCTTCAGGAGCTTCCCAACCATGTGAATCACCTTTCACATGAATATCAATACTCCTAGCAGACCAATCTTTTTTGTCATATATTCCAAACCCAATGAAGCTATTAGTAAAGGGATTATACTCAATTTATTTAAATATATAGTTATTTCTAAAAACTCTTGAAATCTATCACTCATTTTCTAGTTCTTTTTTACTACATTCATCTAGTACCAACTGCAACTGATTTGAAACAGCCTCTAGCGTTTTCTTTTGCTGGGCTAAGATTTCTAATTCCTTTTCTACTCTCTCTAATTCATCATTAATGATTTGAAAATTGTCCTCCCACTGTCTTTTACTGCCACAATCTTTTTTATTTTTCTTAATTTGCTTTAATACTCGAATCGATAATCCCATGTCGCGTAATTCTCGAATATTTTTAAAATCAGATATATCTAAATCCGTAAAAAAATAGTTTCCATTTACTTTTATTGGTGTGAGTAATCCTTCTTCAATATAATATCTTACTGTTTCTCTAGTTGTCTCAAATGTTTGGATAAACTCTCCAATGTACATAATGTAAAATCCTCCTTAAAAACTATTGTCATGTGGTATACCACCTATGATTTAATAAACCATATAAAAAGGAGGTGTATTTTTATGTTCTATATTTTATCAGTTATATCTATGCTATATGGTATTTTAATGGCATTAGCTACTATTAAAATAATTCCGTTTTCAGAACACCCTATCATTTTTATTATCAATCTAGTAGGGGTCTTATGCCTTCTACTTTATGTTAAATACTATCGCCTATTATATGTGGGTGTTGTCATTCTTTTTATCGCAGCACTTCTCAATGGCATTTTTATTCTCAATAGGTTAACAACAACTCATATAACTATTCGTCTAATATTTTCTCTTACTTTAATCAGCATTAACTATTTAACTAATCATCTTTATTAACTTATAACGTATCATATGTTCGCATATTTAAAATACTCCTTAAGCCCTATTTATAAAAACTAGTTAATTTGCTATTCTTTATAAAAGGGGTGTTAAAAATGAAAAAGAATTGGTTTGCTTTAATAAGTTTAATTTTTTTTAATTTAGTTGTAGTAATGGGATTTGCGATAGCACTATATGCTATTATAGCTAGTTTTTGGATAATTATAGGAGCATTTATTATATCTCCTATCCTTTTAGTGATAGCCAATGTGACACAACTTCAAGATTTCTCTATGTTCCAATCTATTTCAAGTATTTTTCTTTGTGCAATAGGGTTAGGGCTTTTTCCTTTCATGAGAAAATTTACTCGATTAATTATCACCTACTCTGTAAACTACATTAAATATAATAAAAAAATGATATATAGTGTGCCACTATGACAAAATTAGTTATTTTACATGGCTTAGGTCAAAACGAGGATGACTGGGAAAAAGTTGTGGAACATATTGATGTAAATAGTCAGATTATCCCCCTATTTACAGCAATAAACAAAAATTCGGATGTGACTATTGAAACCATCTATCCCAAAATATCAAAAAAGCTTGACGAAATAACAGAACCTTACTATCTATGTGGGTTATCATTAGGAGGTTTACTGGCACTGATGTATACTTGTAAGTCAACTAATCGTTACTTAAAAGGTATTATTATTGCTAGTGCTATACATAAGCCAATTCCTAAGACAATCAATTTATTCCAATCATTACTTTTTACGATTCTTCCAAAAAAAAATTTCGAAACAATTGGATTGTCTAAAAAACAAATGATTCAACTCACTTCATCTATTAATATTGACTTAACGGAGTCTTTAAAAAGAATTAACCTTCCTTCACTGATACTGTGTGGAGAAAAAGACACTGTTAATTTGAAATATGCTAAACAAATTCACGCACTCATTCCATCTTCTGACTTAAGTATTGTCCCAAATGGAAAACATGAACTAAATAAAAACTCTTACTTAGAGTTATCAAAAGCCATAAACTATTTTATAATTAAAAAAGAAAGCATCTATTAAGATACTTTCCTTTTTAGTTTATCCAACTGGCGCTAACAATACTTTCCGACTTCCTCGGTAAACATTGACAAGTCCTTCACCTGAAACGGCAGATCCCATCAAACTTTTTCCTGAACGCTCAACAGTAAAATCTAAAGAACCACTCCAAGCAATCGCCATATTACCATCTACTTTTAATACATCATCTTGTAATTCGATTTCAATCAATTCTTCATGAGGTGTTGGCGATTCTAAACAAAGAATTCCATTTCCTTTAATGTTTAAATTAAATAGTCCTTCATTCCCTGCAACAGCAGATGAAATATTTGAACGCATGATTGCCTTATGTTTTAATCCTGAGTCACAAGCTAAGAATAAGCCATCATCAAGTACAATTGAATTATCCCACTGTGATACATCAAGTAATATAATATATTTATACGTTGGTTCAAGCACTAGTAATCCTTTACCTGTATATTCAGGTTTAATCGCAGATTCTTCCGTTACAGCACCTCTCACAGTTTTACTGAAAAGTCGCCTACACCTTTTACACTTGTCGTTGCACTGACATCTCCAACTGTCCACTGCATAGCACCAGCTTGTAATGTGATATCTGTTTGTTCCACGTCACAAATCACTTGGCGTTTTCTGACATTCATCTTACTTGAAAAATAGGCTATTTGTGCTTCTTGTGGTGTTAGACTCAATTCTTTCACATATTCTATTATTTTAAAAGTCTCTAACTCATTTTTGACTATAACATCATGATTACCCCAAAAATTTGATACTTTAAACATAACAACACCCCTTTTTTTATTGGTGCTTTAATTGTCATATAAGGCTATAAAACAGAGTACACTATTTTTAGCAAAAGTATAATTTGAGAGGGCTGTTAACTTTATGACAAAATTGATTCTTGCTGTTATCATTCTAATTCCTTTAATTCTTATTGCTTTGATAGTTTCAGGAGCATTAAAACTACTTGGTGCCACCTATTCACATCCTGGTAACTTAATCTTATTTTTTGTTATTTATTTAGCCATTGATTTTTTGATAGATTCCATTTTTCATCTGGTGCCTAAAAAAGACTCTATCTTGTTGATGTTTTGTCAAAATGTCATCTCTTTAATGATCACTGATTATTTTGTCGCTTCTGTTTCTCTGCCAGTTCAGACGATTATGTTATTTTCTATTTTTTTAATTCTTTGTGAAAAATCCTTAGATTATATGGAGAAGAATAGTTAGCTTTCTTTATCTAAATAGTTTTTTATTCTTGAACGAATTTCTCCATGTTTTTCTTCTTGATAGGCTGTGTCTGGGTTACGCCAATTTGATTTATCATACAACCATACAGGCATTTTACGTCTTTCCTCTTCTTCCCAATCGTATCTAGGAAAAATATGAGCATGCAGATAGTTATCTGTATTACCTAAAATATCGTAGTTTACTCTAGTAGCGCCACACACACTTAACAAGGCATCTCCTACTATCGACATATCTAATAAAAAAGATTCTCTTTCTTCTAATGACAAATTATTTAATGAATTTACTTCTCTTTTTGGTAATAACACACAATATCCAGGTAAAAACTGAACATCACCAAACACTAAAAAGCCTCCTGTCATCTCTTTTATCAACATTGGATTTGTACCATTTTGCGCAGACTTAATTCGATTTTCTCTCCATTTCATTGTTTCTCCTCCTCATAAAATGCTGACTCTAACAATCTGATTTCTTGTTTCTCGCTATCAGCTTGTACACGAACCCCATATGGCAAAACACATCTGGGCGTAGCATGGCCAAAATTAACATTGCAAACTACTGGCAACTCTTTATTATCAATCACTTTAACTAAAGATTGTTTGTATTCTTCATAAAATACTTCGTCTTGTGGTTTACCAAAAATAACACCATTCACCACATCAAATATACCTTTGTCTTTCAGTACTCCCAACATTTTTTCAACTGTTTCTGGTGACTCTTTCACTTCTGATGTTTCAATAAATAAAATCTTTCCTTGCCAAGTCGTTAAATCTGGAAAAATACCGTATCGTTCAATCACGTCTGGTTCATCGCTATTTGTAAATGGTGTTAACATATCATACAAACTATCAATACAACCACCTAACAATTCTCCTTCAAATACCGACTTACCTTGTAGCAATTCATAGCCTTTTGTCTCAACATGGCTTATGCGTTGTTGCCCTAATGCTTTTTTAGAAAAGTCTAGTCGTTCATCATACCAAATTTCACTTGGCTTTATCACTTCATACAGTGGGCTCTCTTCAAAGTAATAACTAAAATAATTTTCAGTATATGACAACATGCTATCACTAATTTCACCTAAATCAGGAATAAAAGCCATCCCATAATAAGTTGTTAAACCAAGATGATAAAACATCAAATGATTAGTCGTGGAATCAGAAAATCCAGTGAATAATTTCGGTTTAGTTTTGACTAAATCCTTAAACTTATCATTCTCCATCAGATAAGGAAGCGTTCGATAGGTATCATCTCCTCCAATCGCACAAATAATCCCTTTGATAGAGTCATCTTCAAAAGCTTGAATCAAATCCTTTGCCCTTTTTTCTGGGTGTTTGTCAACAAAGTCTATCCCTTTTAAAGCATGGGGCATAAACACAACTTCTAACCCACAATCTTCCAATCTCTTTTTCCCTAAAATGAGATTATGTTCAACAAATTCTTCTCCCAGTAATCCTTTTGATAAGCTGACAACTGCAATCTTATCTCCACGTTTTAATCGTCTTGGTTTAATCATATTACTCCTCCTATCACTAGTAACTAATTTTACAAATTATACCATAAAAAAAGACGGTTCTATGATAATACATAAAATAGTCATCAATCATGTTGCAACCACAAAAACGGCTTGTTTAACCTATATAACAACAAATATCTTATTAAATTTAGTTTAAAAATAATGAAAATAGTTATTTTTTTAATTAGAAAAACAGTAAATCTGTTATGATAATAAGAGATTTACATGATTTATTAGAAGGGAGAGTATTGTATGGCCAAAGATAAAAAAATCGTTGCTCCCTTTTTAAAGCCTATTGCTATTTTTAGTATTGCTTTAGGGATAAGTGCAACAACTGCTGTTGTGGACGGTAGTAATTATAAAACCAAAAAAACTGAAACGTCTACAACTGAAACGATAACTCATTCAACTCAAGACAATACAAATACTACAACCAATTACTCGGATACAACTTATAGCTCCGTCCAACAAACTGAACATTCTGTATCTGAACCGCAAGAGAAAACAAAAGACAGTAAACAAAACAAATCAAATCACTCGTCATCAGAAGAAAATACCCATTCCTCTGAAAATCAACCATCAAGTAACACCCAAAATATGGAAGAAAAGACTGAAAATACGGTAACTCCTGATGCACAAAATGCTACGGTGACCCCTAAAACAAATGAGAATAAAACTGTTATGGGGGGGAATAACTAATGGATGCTTTACTAACTTTAATCTTGAGTAATATAACCAAATTCTTAAACTACTTAAATATCAACCCAAGGTTACAAAATAAGATTTTGACTGTTGTTAGTGTTTTTCCAACACTATATATCTTGCGTATTGTAAAAGGATACTTTCAAAACGGAAATTATCTCAGAATGATACTTTACCTACTGATTTTTATTGTTCTAGCTTACTTTATCGTTTTAAACTTTATTTATTATTTTAAAAATCAGAAAGTAAAATGGGATGTCACTAATTTAATTGAAAATATCGTACCGGAAGATGCGACATTTGATGAAACTGTGCAAACAAATTCAACCACTCCAAAAATTCAAGGAAAACTATTAACACTAACTTTAAATAATGATAGCGATCAAGTAATTGATACAGTTGTCCATGAATTATTGGAAAAAAACTATATCACAGCAAAAAAACTCAATGACTATGCTTACGAACTAAATAGCTATACTCTTATTCCTTTCTATAAAATTTCAAAAGGAAAATTGCTGATTGGAAGTAGCTACAAAGATTTAAATGAAGTGGCTAGTATCAAAATAAATGATGATGCTGATTCTTTAGTTCCTCTTGGTGTCTTTGTTAATGGTGGATCTTATGAAAAAGACGGAATTATTTATAAAGAACCTTATACATTAGAACTACGTGTCAAAGATACGGATGAAGCAAAAAACACTACAGAATCAGAAAACGAATCTGTTAAAAAAACACGCATACTCGGTAAACGAAAAAAAAGTCAGAAGAATTAAACTAAGTAGTTCAGTTTTGGAGTACAAAAAGTGAAAATGTAAACCTAAATGAGTATCAAATTGCAACTGAATTTGATACTCGTTTTTTATTGTTAAATCAACGTTTGTTGTTAATTTACACCACAAAATGTAAGTTAAAATGTATATAAAAATGCGAACGTGAAATAATTATTGTAGGAATGCAAATTGGTGTGTTAAAATGGTTACAATTTACTAAGCAAAAAGGGGTGCATTTTCCTATGCAATTTCTTGAGCCAAAAAATAAGAACGCTAAGTCTGTGGATTGGGAAATATCAGAGCAAGTAAGGGTGATAGTTAAGCAATACGCTGAATATGCAGAGCGTACTGAAAGCGAAGCAGTGGATGAATTCTTATTGAACATTTTAGACGATAAGAAGTTTATTGAATGGATTGCCAACAAGCGAAGTAATAAGCGGATTGTTGAAAAAATGGGTATCAAAGATAGAGTGGGTTGATAGACAATGACCAAGCTTAAAAGATTAGCCACGAAGGAAGATGAAATTGTAGATGTTAAAATTCCGATTTCAAACGAAGAATTAAAAGATAGGGCTAAACAATATGATTTATTAACTCCAAAACGATTTGCAACAAGGTATAACAAAATGTTGTTCTTGCCAACGTCTTTTAAATGGAACGGTTCTGAATATCCCATTCAATATAATTACTGCATCAATCCGTTTTGTTGTAATTTTGGGAAAGAACAGCACAAATTCAAAGATGTAAAAGGGAAACCAAGTCGATATAAAATGACTGGTAGTTCCAAAGATAAAGGTCATAAAGGTATGTACTGCAATGACAATCCTATTGGCAGAGGTGTATCGCAAAACTGTACAGTAACCCCTTTATCTAATTGGTCTGTTGTTGAAGAAATTAAACGCCTTATAGAAATCAATAGCATCCAAGATGTTGAGCCAGATTATCAATTTCATAAAGAAGGCTGCTCGGAAGAAGAATCAACCCCATTCAATGAGCCGAAGCAATTTTACAAAAGGGGGAAAAGTAGGGGCAAATCTCAACGCTATCAATGTAAGGCGTGTAAGAAGTTCACTAATGTTCTACCAAAAAGAGAAGAAACCACTACTTATCACCAACAAAAGAACACCATTCTTCCAATGTTCGCTAAGATGGTTGTTGGAAGGGTTTCAGTCAGTCGTACTTGTGATATTTTAGGAATTGGAGTTGGAACCTACTATCATAAGCTGGAGTGGCTGTATAGGCGTTGTTTGGAGTTTTTAGAACGATATGAGACACAACCCCTTCAAACAAAGAAATTTAACGAGATGTGGCTTAATACGGACAAGATGCACTACTACCTAAATAACGTCCGTAAGAAAGGACAAGGTTCAAAGAAATATACGGGGTTTGAAGACCTTAATATGCAAACGTATATAGTTGTATCTGCTGAGGTCTTATCAAGATATGTGTTCCGTTCTGATGTTGCCTATGATTGGAATATTTCAATGGATGAATTAAATGAAGATACAAGAAAATTCAAAGAAGACCATCTCAATACTTTTAGTCGTAAAAATGATAGGTTAGATTGGTCTTATTATCCACAAGAACCATCCGCTAACGATAGCGAAAATAGGAATGCTTATCTTCACGAATTAGGGAAAATTACTAATAGGAGTAGATTTGTCGATGGTTTAAATGTTGATGCTCCTTATACTACAACTGCTCACTATTGGTTAATTAAACAAATGGTTAATGCCGACGAATGGCGAATGATTAGTGATGATGACTTCTCTATTAGAAACGCCTTTTATAGAGTATTCACGAAAGAATTAAGGTTGAGCGATGCACATCATTTTATTTGCCAAGTTAACAAGACGAAAAGCAGAAAACAATGCTTAAAAGAATTCGGACAAGCAAAAGCAGAACTGCTCGATTGGGGAGATATCAGAGGATTCAAAACAAAGTTTCTACGGACTTTGGCATCTCATTATCTAACTGAATTACTAACAAGTCATCAATTCCACGAAGAGGCTATTAGTAAAGATGGAGAAAGATATCGCAAATATGCCGATAACCCTATCAAACATCCATTAGCCACTAAGGATAAAGGATTTTATTCAGTTGATTGTAGAACGGATTTATCTGCTCTGGAACCAAACGAAATCGCAAAGATGCTATTAAATGTTAATGACCATTCGACCAATAGCTTTATTCAACAGATAAGACGTTATATATCATCTCTTGAAAGACCATTAACAACAGCTCGTGGTGATAAGAAGAGCTATATTTACGCTAACTTCAATCCGAAGTATGCTCAATTTGCGATTACAATTCTAAGAACTTACTACAACTTTTGTCGCCCTTTTAAATCAGCGGATAAAAAGGTTTTGACACCTGCTCAAAGATTAGGGATTACAGATAAACAATTTGATTGGAAAGATATAATTTATTTCAAATGACAAAAAGAGCTTGGAGTAATCCCAAGCTCTTGTGCTTTATCTTTACTGTTCTTCTTCAATTAACGCACCCGTTAACTCAATAAGTTTTTTCTTTCATATACATGAAAATAGTAGTTATACGGATTTTTATCATTCTTTATCCCTTTTTGGGCAAATACCTCATTCCATTCCTCATAATTCACTTCTGGAAAAAAAGTATCTCCTTCGAATTCATGATGTATTTTTGTGATGTACATTTTCTCAACATAAGGGAAAAACAAATTATAAATCTGTTCTCCTCCGAAAATAAAAATTTCTTCTTCGTTTTTACATAACTCAAAAACATCTTCTATTGAATGAACAATTTCACAACCATTAAAGGTAAACCCCTTATCTCTCGTCAGAATAATATTTCTTCTGTCAGGTAAGGCTCTTCCGATTGATTCAAGGTTCTTCCTACCTAATATTATCGGATGTCCCTTTGTAGTATTTTTAACATATTCCCAGTCCTTGGGAATCCTCCAAGGAATGTCATTCTCTTTGCCAATCACTCTATTCTTATCCATCGCAGCAATCAAAGAAACTTTCATTTATAACACAGCCTTTTTAACTAATTTACCATCTAATTTCTTATTTCTATCAAAAAACCTTTTCTCATTATCCTGCCCGTTAGTTGAATAAGCAATTTTTTCTATAAGTTATATTATCATAATACCACAAAATCACAAATTTTCATTCAATTATCATTTTCAATTGCATTTTATAAATCATTTTGTATGTAATTTGGTATGTAAGTTAAAATGAAAAAAGTAGTCCATTTTGAAGTACATTTTGTCATTTTGTACTCCAAAACTGAACTACTTAGAATTAAACTTCTGACTTTTTTATTTACTACTAATCCATATTTACATTATGGAAAATTTGTTGAACATCTTCTAATTCGTCTAAAGCATCAATCATTTTTTCAAATTGAGCTAGGTCGTCTTCAGATAATTCGACTTCATTTTGAGCAATCATTTGAATTTCAGCTACGGAAAATTCTGTAATTCCTTTTTCTTTTAATGCTTCTTGAATCGCGTGGAAATCACTTGATTCACCGTAAACGATGATTTGGTCTTCTTCTTCGAACACATCTTTGACTTCGATATCTTTTTCTAATAGATATTCAAAAATTTCATCCACGTCTTCGCCTTTAAAACCAAAAATCGCTGTGTTGTCAAACATGTATGCTACAGCACCTGATACACCCATGTTCCCACCATTTTTACCAAAAGCTGCTCGAACGTCTGCTGCTGTACGATTAACATTGTTTGTTAACGTATCAACAATCACCATCGAACCATTTGGCCCAAATCCTTCATAGCGTAATTCTGAATAATTTTCATCGCCGGATCCTTTTGCTTTTTCGATAGCACGATCAATAATATGTTTTGGTACATTGTATGTTTTTGCGCGATCAATAACGAAACGAAGTTTTTGATTAGAGTGCGGATCTGGATCACCTGATTTTGCTGCTGCATAAATTTCAATTCCAAATTTGGCATAAACTTTACTGTTATTTGCATCTTTAGCTGTTTTCTTAGCTACGATATTAGCCCATTTACGTCCCATTAGTCTCACTTCTCTTTCTTAATGTATTGTTTCAGTTGTAACACAAAAACGTCCTGTTTTATTATACTTGCTTATTAGCATTTCGCAAAGTTTTTTTTTCATGATTAATACAATTCATTGATTCTAGTCCGTTTTTCATTTTTTTATCCTTAACACCTTTTAATTAATCTTGATATAAGCTATTCTAAAGTAGTAATAACTGTTCCTTACAGATAGAAAGAGGTTTATATTTTATGAAACATTTTAATACTGTTGATTTTCCATCCATTCATATTCGATTATTAGATGGAGAAAACGAAGCTGATTTAGCCATCTTCAAAGAGTTTTTATTAAGAACAACAGATTACTTCACAGATTATGTTGCTGCTGAACCTACAAAAGAGCAAGTTAAAGAGTTCTTCACATCACTTCCACCAAAAACATCACCATCACAAAAATACATGTATGGGATTTTTGATCGTGATAGATTGATGGGATTTATTGACTGGGTCGAAGACTTTCCACAAAAAGAAACTGGGATGCTTGGTTATTTTGTATTAGAAAGTGAATATCGTGGCACAGAACTAGCGAAAGAATTATATACAGCCTTAGAGAAAACTGTCTCAGATACTGGTACGAAAACCATAAGATTAACTTTTATCGACGATGATCAACGTGCGAGTCGTTTCTGGGAAAAACAGGGTTATAAAGCTATTTCTACACATGAGGGTGACTATGGCAAACAATTAGTCGTTGAAAAAATACTCGGATAATATAAAAGCGTAAAAATAAGGTTAACTTATTTTTACGCTTTTTTACTTATGATATTTTATATTCACTAACAATTGTTTTGATTTCTTCAAATATTTCTTCCACTTCATCCATATCCTTAGCATTTGCTCCACTAGCCAATGGGTGACCACCACCATGATGTCGTTTTGCAATACCATTAATCACAGGACCTTTACTTCTCAAGCGAACTCTAAAAAATCCTTCAGGCTGCTCAACAAAAATTGCCCACGATAAAATCCCACGAATCTTTCCTGGTAAAGGAATAATAGCTGGTGTTTCCGAATCAACTACATCAAACTCTTTCAATACATCCTGTGTTAACAACACCATCGCTGCACCATTTTCATCCGAAACCATATTTTCGTAGATGTATCCTGACAAACGCGAAATTTTTTCATCTACTTCGTCCATATATCGACTTAATCTTGCCGCATCAAAGTCGTATGTTAGTAGTCGACTAGCTACCCACAATGTGTGAGACGTTGTTCCAGGGTATAAAAATCGTCCAGTATCTCCAATAATACCGGCATAAAGTAATCTAGCAGCATTATCTGTCATAACAAGATTTTCTTTATTTTCTTCATAAAAATCATAAATCAATTCACTTGTACTACTTGCTTGTGTATTTACCCATGATAAATCACCATAAGGTTCATCATCCGGATGATGATCTATTTTAATTAATTTTTTTCCTAAGTAATACTGCTCTCCACTTATTCGTGGAGCATTCGCAGTATCTGTCACAATAACTAAAGCATCTTGATACATCTCATCACTCACATCATCCATCGTGACAAGGTAGTCTAAATCATTCACAGGGCCACCAACTAAATAAATGGATTTCTTAGGAAAACTTTCTTTTAATATTTCTCCTAAACCACCTTGTGAGCCTAGTGCATCTGGGTCTGGGCTTTGGTGGCGATGGATCATGATGGTATCATGATGTTTTATTTCTTTTAAAATTTCTTGACTAATAGTCATACTTTTCCTCCTAAACTGGATCCATTAACTGACATACTGCAATCGCTTTTGCAGAAACGATATTATCTTTATATACACTTACTTCAACTTTTCCTGAACGTCTACCAACTTCTATCACTTGAGTTCTGATTTCTATTTCGCTGTCCATTTGGATTAATTTGAAATAATATAAGCTACTTTGCTCAATAACCGAATGAAAATTGTATCGTGATAACATCGTTGAACGAACAACACTTGAAATAATTTGATTTAATACACCAAAAGAGAGCGTTCCTAAATTATTAATCATCTGTGGCGTGACAACAAATGTAAAAATAGCATCTCCTTTTTCAGGCATTTCTTTTTCCACAATCTGGTTAGTAATATGATCCGTCAATTTATGTGCAGCCTGTGGTTGCTTTTGTGCTAATTGAACAGTTCTCATCACATCTTGTCGTGATATAATTCCGACAAGCGTTAGATCATCTTCCACCACAGGAATAATCTCCAAACCATCCCAAATCATTTGATGTCCGATACTTGCTACACTCATATGTGATTTAGCATGTCGTGGATCTTTCGTCATAACTTTTTCAATAGATTGTGTCAGTGATTTATCAGACACGTCTTTTGCTGTTACCATCCCCACTAAGCGATTAGATTTATTTACTACAGGAAAACGTGTGTATCCAGTTTTCTCAACCAATTTAACATAATCCTCAACCGTATCTTTCGTTGTCATATAGCATGTTTCACTTTCAGGCGTTTGAATATCTTCTACCAACACGATATCCTTTTTAATCATCTGATCACTAATAGCACGGTTAATTAGCATTCCAACAGTAAAGGTATCATGAGATGTACGTAAAATAGGCATTTTAACTTCATCTGCTAAGTCTATAATATCTTGACTGACTTCAAATCCACCAGTTAACAGAACAGCTGCACCATTATTTAATGCTAACCGCTGAACACCTTCTCTATCACCAACAATCATTAAAGCTCCTGGCGTAATATAGCGTAACATGCTTTTTTCTGTCATCGCCCCAATAATAAATTTATCTAATGGTTTTTTTAATCCTTTTTTCCCCGCTAATACATCACCATCGATAATTTTAACAATTTCTTTGAAAGTTAGATTTTTTATGTTCTCTTTTGTTTTCGTTTCAATTCTTATCGTTCCAACTCGCTGTATAGTGGATACCAATCCCACATTTTCTGCCTCTTTAATGGCACGATAAGCCGTTCCTTCACTAACGCTTAACATTTTGGCAATGCCTCGAACAGAAATTTTATCTCCTACAGGCAAGGACTCAATATGTGCTAATATTTGATCATGTTTTGTCATGCTCATACGTGTCACCTTATTGCTTTCTTCTTGTTATAGTTAATTTAAAAAATCTGTATTAATACAAATCCTTTTGTAATGTTTATATTCTATCATAAAACACGTTAAAAATACATTTGAATCCTATAACAGAAAACAAATAACTGATTCAAAAAAACCACACGAAAACAATATGTTGTTTTCGTGTGGGGTAGTGTTATTATTCATCATAAGTTACTTGATGGAAGAAATAACTATCAAGTCCTTCTTCTTGTTCTTGCTCAGTTGTTTTAATTCTAGCAATTTTAGAAATAAGAATTAAAATAAGTCGTGTTACTAAGAATGAATAGATTGCAACTAAACATACTCCTAGTACTTGTACCACTAAACCATGTGCTCCATTTGAACTAATTAAAGAATCTGTTGTACCAAAGATTCCTATCAGAATAGTACCAGTAAACCCACCCATACCATGGACTCCCCAAACATCTAATGCATCATCCCAACCTTTTTTCTTACGAAAATCAACTGCTATATTACAAACTATCCCAGCAATAGCCCCAATCACAAATGCACTTGTTGGTGTCACATAACCAGCACAAGGAGTAATGGTTGCTAACCCTGCTACTGACCCAGTTAATATATCAACAAAGTCATAATATCCTTTTTTTACTTTAGCAAAAATAATCCACACTGTTAAAGCTGTAGCCAAAGAAATAAAAGTAGAAACAAATGCGTTAACAGCTTGCGTATCCGCTCTTAATGCTCCACCAGAATTAAATCCAAACCAACCGAACCATAGTAATCCCGTTCCAATCGCTGCTACCATCAAATTATTGTGTTGATTTTTTTGTTTATTGGTTAGCTTTCTTTGCCCTAAAAATAGGATGGTGGCTAGTGACCCAAATCCTGCTGTTGTATGGATAACCGTTCCTCCAGCAAAATCTCTAAAATTATAATGAGATAAAAATCCTCCACCCCAAACCCAATGACAAATAGGAAAATATATCAATAAATTCCATGCGATTACTAATAATATATACCCTTTCATTGTCATTCTATCTGCAAAAGCTCCTGTCATAAGTGGAACTGTGATGATACAAAACATTAACTGAAATGCAAAAAACATAATAAATGGTATGGTTGCCCCATGTAATAAATTTGATAAAGAACCGACATTTTTCATTAAAAAGAAATCAGCTGGATTTCCAATAATACCACCAATATCAGTACCAAAAGCTAAACCAAAACCACCTAAAATCCACATAATTGTTGTAATACCAACTGACACAAAAGATTGTGACATAATAATTAATACATTATTCTTACGAGATAATCCTCCATAAAAGAAAGCTAACCCTGGGGTCATTAAGCATACTAGAGCTGTACATAGTATGATAAATGCCGTATCTCCTGTATTTATTGAGTGCGTCATAAAAGTAATTCCTCTCTTTCAACTTGATTTATACCAACTAAATCAAATTTGCGCCTTAATCAACTCTTTCACGTAAACAGAATTACTATGCATTAAATTACTAACTAATAGTGATTCTTCTACCTCTCCATCTTTCAATACCAGTAGTTCCTCACAGAAATAAGTCGCTAATTCCAAACTGTGAGTTACAAATACATATTTAAGTTTGTATTCCTTTCTAAGTTCCATCAATAAATCAAGCAATTGATCAACAACTATTAAATCTAAAGAACTAAAGGACTCATCAAAGATTAATACTTGAGTTCTTGATAATAAGCTTCTTGCAATGCAAATGCGTTGAATCTGTCCCCCACTCATTTCAGTGGCTTTTTTATATAATACGTCAGCCGATAACCCAACTTTTTTGAGTATGTTAGTCATCTCATCAAGCATTTTTTTTTCATCAGTTTCATTCATTGTTTCTTTTAATGCTTCATATACGGTAAATCTAGGATTAATTGCTGACCAATAGTCTTGGAAAATCATACTAATTGGATTCTTCTTTTTGGGAGACTGTGTCACGTTTAGTTTAATATCCCCTGAGCTAGGTTTTTCAATTCCTGATAACATCTTGATAAGCGTTGTCTTACCACTACCACTTTCTCCTAAAATAGCAACGCTATCTTTTTTAAATGAGAAACTAATATTTTTTATAATATCTCGCTTTTTTTTGGAAAATAAAAAGCGAGATACCCCATAAGACTTTGATAAGTTTGTTACAACCAACCACTCACCCATTTTTTAACCTCCAAAAGGGTTTACCTATTTTTTCTTTTATTTTTCTAACTTTTCCTATATACGACTGATCATTATTATCTATATCACAAGTTTTTGTTTCTTCTATTTTTTTTCCATCATCTAATACAATCACATAATCACATAGACTATCCATAACAGAGATATCATGAGTAGACAAAATCAATGTTTTACCTACTTCTTTTTTATACGTTAAGAATAAATCAATTACTTTTTTCTTATTAATACTATCCAAAGCACTTGTTGGTTCATCTGCTATAACACATTCAGGGTTTAAAGATAGACAAAGTGCTATAATACATCTTTGTAACATTCCACCTGATAATTGAAATGGGTATTTTGTCAATGCTTCTGTGGATAAATCCATTTTAAAAAATAGGTCTTTTATTCTTTCTTTACCAACTGTCGAATCTATTTGGTTTTCAAGAAAGGTTTCTTCAAATTGTTTACCTATCTTTTCAATGGGATCAAACGCTTGATAAGCATTCTGTGGAATATAGGATAATTTAGGGCTGATAAGTGATATCCCATCCTTGTCTATGATAGTATTCAACTTCTTAACATCTTCATTATCAAAATAATAGGATACTTGCCCATCAATCAAAAAATTAGCTTCGCTTAATCCCACTAATGTTTTCAATAAGGTTGATTTTCCACTTCCACTTGGTCCAAATATACCAGTCACTTCATTTTTATTAATACAAAAACTAATATCATTTAAAAATTTTTTTTCGTCATTGGATTGCACAGTCAAATGGGCAATAGACATAATGTGAGTCATTTTTTCATACCTTCTAATTTTTTTGATAAAATTGTTCATTAATAAAATCACTAATGTAATTTAACATGCCGATCACTAAAAATAGTACCATACCTGGTGGAATCATTTGCCAAGGATTTATCACACTAACCTCTCTAGCATCGTTTAGCATAGTCCCCCACTCTGGCGTTGGGGGTTGTATCCCTATTCCTAAAAAAGATAATGCACTAATACTCATCACTACTGTGCTTAAATCCAAAGTAGCGTAAACGATAATACTTCTTAGTAATTGTCGTAAGACGTGATGATAGTATATCCATAACTTATTTTTTCCAGATCCGACAGAAAATAACACATAATTTTTACTCCGAATGACTTTTATCTCAGAACGTATCATTTTTATATACCAAGGCCACCGAACTAGTGTTAATGCCAAAATAATTGTTAACATACTCGGTCCTAATATTCCTATCATAATAAGAGACAGCATTTCACTTGGTAGAGACAACAACCAATCACAAATTTTAACAATCATACGGTCAAATATACCATCTGACATGCCAGATATACTTCCAAAAATAACGCCACCTAGAATAATCGAAATAACAATTAATATTGATAATAATATTGTTGTTCTTCCACCAAAAACAATTCTAGAAAAAATATCTCTACCTAATAAATCTGTTCCTAATATGTGCTGAAAAGATGGTTTCAATAGTTTATTCGGAATATCTTGACTATTTGGATCGTGCACCGTAACATACGGAGCAAAAACAATGCAAAGTAATAATAAAATTAAAATAATACTGAAAACTAAAAGTAGTTTATCAGTTTTTATTTTTTTAAATTTTCTCATACACTGCCTCTTTCTGATAACCTTGGATCAATATATGTCATTAATTTTTCTACAATCATACCACTAAAAACAAAAAACAAAGCTGTTAACACGATATATGCTTGTAAAACTGGAATATCTCTATTATGTATAGCGTTAATACACAATAACCCTAATCCTGGCCAAGCAAAAACACTTTCTACTATAATACTTCCTGCAATTAATTTAGGGATACTCATTCCAATTGACACTAATGATGATTTTAAGGAATTCTTTAAAATGTGACGTCCTATTTTTTTTTGAGAAAAACCTCTTACTTTATAATAATTCACATATTGTTGTGTTCTATTTTGGATAAATTCATTTCTAATTAGGCGTATATACGATGACGAATACACTATTGATAACGTAATCGCAGGTAGAATAACAGAATAAAAACCATCAAATCCTCCTGTTGGAAACAAATTATATTTCACCGAAAATAATGAAATCAACAAGATACCTAACCAAAATGACGGAACAGCACTTAATATAAAACTCAATACTCTCATTATTTTTTCAAACCAATGATTATATAGATGAACCATTAGCATACTAAAAATAAAACAAGTAATTAGAATAAAGACAACTGTCATAATCATCAAAATAAAAGTATAAGGAAAAGCATCTAAAATCATATTTTTTATGTTTTTACCTGAAACATAACTCAATCCAAAATCACCTTGTATCGCATTTCCTATCCATTTCAAATACCTTATAAAAAAAGGTGTGTCTAATCCAAGTTCATGACGTCTTTGGATAATGTTTTCTTGTGTCGGTGTAATTGCCTGTACTCGTAGTGATGTTTCAGCTGGATCTTTAGATAGATAAGTCAGTAAAAAAAATGGGATAAATGACGTTAAGAACACTATGCCAAAAACCTTTATAATCAAAGATAATATTCGTTTAATCATAACATCACGCTCTATTTCCTTATCATTGTTTTTTAAATGACATTTTTTCAAATGGGATTTCATATTGAGAATCATTAAATTCTATATTTTTTAAATCTGATGAACCAATCGCTTTTGTTTTTGAATAAGAAATAGGAATATAAACACATTCGTCATTAATATAAGAAAGAATTGTTTTGTAGTCTTCCTGTCTTTTTTCTTCATTAGGTTCAATCATCACTTCAGTAATTAAGTTATCTAACCATTTTTTCTTCTCTAAACCTAATTGTGCTTGGTAATCTCCATGAGCTGGTATTCTCCATGAAGAAACATATGATTGTGGATCATAAGGTGTCCCCCATGATAATGAGTATTGTAAATCAAACTCACCACTTTTTTGTCTATCTAAAAAATTTTGTTTTTCTTCAGATATGATAGTAACGTCTACCCCCACATTTTTTAAATCAGATTGAATAGATTGTGCTATTAATCCTTCTTGGGCATTTTGAGAATTATATGAAAATGTTAATAATAATTTTTCACCATTTTTATAACGAAAACCATCGTCACTAGTTTTCCAACCAGCATTATCTAGTAATTTTTTTGCATTCTCTATATCAAAAGCATAGTGTTTTAAATCAACATCTGAATAGGGGGCCGTTTTTGGTAATAAGGTTTGTGCTTCGTCTTCTGCACCATTTAGTATTCCTTTAACAATATTTTGTTTATTAACAGCTTGAGTAATGGCTTCTCTGACATTTTTATCATTTAAATTAGGTCTCTTACTATTTAATAAAATTGCACGTGATGCAACAGGTTTACTAAATAATGTTTGGAATTTTTTATCTTTTTCCATTTCAGTAAACGTGTCCATACTTAATTGATCACCATCTGATCCATATATCAAGTCAATATCCCCTTTTTTTAATGATAACAACAATGACTGAGTATCAGGTATTACTTTCCACGTTATTTCTTCAATTTGAGGTTCTTGTCCCCAATAATGATTATTTTTTTTAAAGACTGCTACTTGACCATCTTTATGACTCTCAAGAACATATGCTCCAGTACCAATATAGTCTGTTACACCGTTTTTTGTTTCGTTATTTTCAAAACATTTAGGTGAAATAAATCTGAATGGTCTTGTTAATCCTAATTCAACTAAAGTAGGGTAATATGCATGTTTTAATGTTAATTTAAATGTATCATTATCAATGACTTGCGTATTATCTATTTCATTAACCATATCAAGCCATGCATGTCTTTCACGATTGCTTAATATAGCATCAAAATTTTTCTTAACAGCCTCTGCATTAAAAGGCTCACCATCTGAGAATGTCACACCTTTTCGTAAGTGAAATGTATATTCTTTACCATCATCTGAGATGTCCCAACTTTCTGCTAAAGCTGGAATGACTTTACCATCTTCATTTTTAGTCAGTCCTTCAAAAACCATGTTTTGAGCAGCCATTTCTCCATTGTAAAGATGGGGATTGATATCTCTAACATCTTTTGTACTTCCATAATTTAAATTTGTTTTGCTCGTTTGTGCTTCTTTTTTACCACAACCGGTTAATAATACTATTGACATTAAAAATACAAAAAAACCTAAAAACCTGCTTCTATTCACTTAAATCATCCTCCAAAGTATCATATTCACTCTATAACACAAATATAACACATTTGTAATAAAATAAACTTTTAAAATATTTTATTTTATCTTTAAAACACTTTTTACATAAAAAGAATTAATTAGTTGCTTTAATCAAAAAAATAGGAGAAAACATGCAATTTACTTGTTGTTCTTCATTCAACAAATAATTATTTAAATTATGACGAACAGAAATATCACTTATATTTAAAGACTTTAGTATATCAATATCCCACTGTGGTCTATCTATTTTAGACATCGGCATCTTTCTAGCCAATTCTTCCATACGTTGAATATCAGTCATTTCATATAAATCTTTCACATCGTAATTTTTAACTAAACGTCTAGCTTCATTGTATTCCTGTCTAACCTTTTCATCATATAAATAGTGATACCAGTTAGAATCAAAATTCAATAATATACCCCCAGGTTTTAGTACCCTCAACCATTCTTGGTAAGCTTTTTCTGGATTTTCTAGATTCCATGTAACATTTCGAGTTACAATAGCGTCATATTCATTTTCATCAAATAATAATTCTTGAGCATCCATCAATTGCCACTCTATCATTGATGATAGATGACCTGCATTACATTTTGCTTTTGTTAACATCTCTTCAGTCATATCAATAGAAGTTACTTCATAACCCAAATCAGCTAAAATGATTGATAAAAAACCAGGACCCGTCCCAATATCCAGCACTTTTTTTACTTTGATATCACTAGATAGCAACTCTTGATGAATATAATCTTGCCAAATTTTTTTTTGTTCCCCTAGTAATTCATCTTTATGTTGTTCAGCATATGTTATTGAGCGATCAGCCCAATAGTCAATCATTTCTTTTTTAAAATCTTTCACTACCATATGCGTTTCCTCCATTATTAATCTATTTAAAATAATGGTCATTTTTATTTAATTCTAACTCTGGCAGTTCAAATACTAATGACCTAAAAATGTTTAATGCATGCATCAACACTTTTCTATTTTTTTCACCCTTATCACTCATTGTTCTTAAAATAAATCCTGGTTTCTCTAATGTTGATAGACCAAAATCTACCTCAATCTGTAACTTAGAAAGCTTTTCTTTTATTTTTTCTATCACATCATTCGTACAAAGATGACTAATCACGACTAAACTATTGTAGTTTTGATGGCCTTCAAAAAAACCTAACTGTCTCATATCATCTTTTTCAGGTGTTAAAAATGAGTGATCATTATAGATTAATTTTTTATCCATATAGATACTTGTCTTCATTTGAACGCTAGAATATTGAAAGTCCTTCTCATCTTCAGACCATCCAGCAGTCACACCATCAATTAAAGCCAGTGTTGAAGTAGGTGTCATATGAATCATTGTCTCTTGAGAATACACAGCGTTTTTATATGGAATAACCTCATCTGTTAAATATTCTAAAAAACTATTTTCTTCTAAATGAATAGATACCTTCTGACCAGTTTCTATTCTGTTATCGCATTTATAAACATAAGTAGGTGCTTGAGACGTTACAATTACATGAGAATGACTTAATAGTGTCATATTGACTTCATATGTTTCACCCTCAATAAATCCACCACCAGTATTAATTAAAAAATAGTAGGGTGTATTTTCATATGGTAAATGGACATTAGAGGATACTCTAGAATTTCCTTCATGATATATCCTCTTAGCAATTGTTCTTCCATTTATTTCAGAAAAAATCAAATCTATTAATCCATCTGATTTATTTTTCATTTTACAAACCTTCTAACAATACATTTTTTTTAATCCAATCATATACAGCATCCAAACCGTCTTGATCTTTTAAGTTAGTAAATAAAAATGTATTATCATCTCTAAAGACTTCTGTATCTTTTTTCATCACATCTAAATCTGCCCCTACATAAGGTGCTAAATCTACTTTATTGATAATAAAAAGATCACTTTTAATCATACCTTGACCAGCTTTTCTAGGAATCTTTTCTCCTTGAGCAACGTCGATAATGTAAATAGATGAATCCACTAATTCTGGGCTAAAAGTTGCCGCTAAATTATCTCCACCACTCTCAAGAAAAATAATATCTAAATCTTCAAATCTATTTTTTAACTCCTCAATAGCAGAAAAATTCATGGAAGCATCTTCCCTAATAGCTGTATGAGGACATCCTCCTGTTTCCACACCAATAATTTGATCTTCATTTAACACAGAATTGTTCACTAAAAACTTGGCATCTTCTTTTGTATAAATATCATTTGTAATAACTGCTACATTTAATTCTTCATTCATTTTTCTAACTAATCTTTCGATTAATAACGTTTTTCCAGATCCTACAGGACCTCCAACGCCAATTACTACTGTTCTTTTCATCATAATGTCCTCCTATGACATAAATAGTCTAAATATTTGTGTTTCATGCTTAATTTGAGATAGTTCTATTCCAGGGACATTAGCTCCTAAATAATTTGAATCTAAATCTTTTATTTCCTCAATTATGTCTTTTAATACTGTAAAGGTTCGTTGTAAGACTAGCTGACCTATCTTTTGACCTAAGGGAATAGCTCTTACTGCATTTTGGATCATGGTAGAATTAATACTATATCCATATAAGAAAATAGATTCATTTTTCTCTAATCCTTTAATATACGCAAAAATAGCAAATACTATAGCAGGGTTACCATAAACTTCTTTCGATTGAATCAACTCTGCATATTTTGTAATTAAAGGAATATCATGTAATATTTGGATTAAATCTATCATTTGTTTGGCTATCATTTTTGTCCCATTTCTTGTTTCAACTGATTGAGAGGAACAAGTAATTAATTGATCATAAAACCATATTTTATCTATTTCATCTTTTTCTAACGCATCAAAACATAACGAAATAAGTAATCCTTCCCCATACTTAAATTGTGTTTTCAAATACGTATCTAGCCATAATTCAAAATCTTCGGCATTATCTACTTTGTCCGTTCTTAAATAATTTTCCATACCAAAAGAATGATTAAACGTTCCTATGGGAAATGTCGAATCACACACCTGTACAACGTCTAAATAATTTTTAAATGATTTATTGTTAATGTACATGAGACAAGTCCACGTGTTTTAATGGTTTTTTTAATTGAATCACATCAATGCGATAATCAACAGATTTGGCATCAAGTAATTCGACAACTGTCGGATCAAACTCTAAAACTATTTGTCCATCTTCTACGACAACAGGTTTATGAGTATTTCCTAACATATGAGCAACCTCTCCCATTTCATCAATTGTTGAAGGACTGACTATAATCATTTTTTCTGAACGGACTGTAACGAGTAATACATTATGATCATCGATAAAAAATATTGCTCCATTACTTAATTTTTCACTATCTTCTGATAAGTTAATCCCATAATCATTGCCATGATCAGACGTCACACGTAGTATTTTCTTATTCAATTCATCATGAGTTAAAGATACCGTTTCGACATGGAATGTTTCTATATCATTTACTTCATCTATTGTTGTATCTATTTTATTAAAAATCATACTTTTTTTACTCCATTTCTTTAAAAGAATAGATGATAATGTGAATCATCCTAATTACTATTATTCCTATTCACATTTATCATCTAAAACTACATTCAACTATTTCATTTTAGAATAAATAGTATCTTTGACTTAATGCTACTTGATCAATTGGTTCACATGTAATCAATTCATCATCGATTTTTACATCGAATGTTTGTGGATCTACTGAGATAGTTTTTGGGCTATAATTATTTAATTTCATATCTCGTTTCGTTAAGTTTCTTGTATTATGTACTGGAAGAACTACTTTTCCTAAGTTAATTTGATCTTTAATACCATGTTCATAGGCATAAGTTGAAACAAACGTAATATTAGTTGTTTCAACCGCTTTTCCATAAGCACCAAAAAGATCTCTCATAAGTCTAGGTTGAGGTGTCGGTAAACTAGAACTTGCATCTCCCATAACACCGTAAGTAATCATCCCCATTTTCAATACCATTTTTGGTTTTGCCCCAAATTTAGCTGGTTCCCAGATAACTAAATCAGCAAATTTACCGACTTCAACTGATCCAATATAGTCTGATACACCATTAGTAATAGCTGGGTTGATTGTATATTTTGCAATATAGCGTTTTATACGATTATTATCATTAAACTCGCTATCACCTTCTAACGGTCCACGTTGTTTTTTCATTTTATCTGCTAATTGCCAACAACGCATTGCAACTTCACCAACACGTCCCATTGCCATCGCGTCTGATGTCATGATACTTAAAGCTCCCATATCATGTAATACATCTTCGGCTGCAATAGTTTGTTTACGTACACGTGATTCAGCGAACGATACGTCCTCAGGTAATTTTGGATCTAAATTATGACAAACCATAACCATATCAAATAACTCACTAATCTCATTTACTGTGTATGGATTTGTTGGATTAGTTGAAGAAGGTAACACATTATCATGCCCTGCTACAACCATAATATCTGGAGCATGACCTCCACCAGCACCTTCAGTATGGAACGTATGAACTGTTCTTCCTGCAAAAGCATCAAGTGTATTCCCTACAAATCCACCTTCGTTTAATGAGTCAGTATGCACAGCAAATTGTACATCATATTCATCAGCAGCTTTTAATGAATTATCAATACCTGCACTAGTTGCACCCCAATCTTCATGGGTCTTAATTGCCATAGCGCCTGCTTCAATTTGCTCAGCGATAGTTTCCGGCGTAGCACCAGATCCTTTTGCCATAACACCAAAGTTAATTGGTAAATTTTCAGCTGATTGTAACATTTTTTCGATATGCCATTTACCTGGAGAGGTTGTCGCTGAATTCGTTCCATCAGCTGGACCTGTCCCTCCACCAAATAGTGTTGTGATACCATTATCCAACGCTGCATGAGCTAATCCTGGTGAAATAAAATGCACATGGATATCTAAACCTCCTGCAGTAACAATTAAACCTTCTGCAGATATTGCTTCAGTACTTGCACCAACAACAAAGTCAATGTTATCCATGTTGTCTGGATTTCCACCTTTACCAATTGCGATAATTTTTCCATCACGAATACCAATATCTGCTTTGATAATTCCTGTGTAGTCTATAATTGTCGCATTAGTAATAATAGTATCCACTACTAGAGGATTTGAACGGCGTGTTTCTGTCGCACTAACGCCCATTCCATCACGTAATACTTTTCCTCCACCAAATTTACTCTCTTGACCATGAACTGTATAATCTTTTTCGATAGCTGCAAATAAATCAGTATCTCCTAAACGAATGCTATCTCCTATCACAGGGCCAAACATTTGTGAATATTTTTTTCTATCTAATTCAAAACTCATATTTTTCCCTCTTTTCTATCTTCTATTTATTTCGATCATCATCTAAATAGCCATTTACTTTATCGTTGAAACCAAAGATACGACGTTTTCCACCTAGATCAATTAAATTCACTTTTCTCACTTCACCTGGTTCAAAACGGACAGCAGTTCCTGCTGGTATATCTAATCGTTTTCCTCTAGCTTTATCTCGGTCAAATTTTAATCCTTCTTCATTCGCTTCAAAAAAATGAAAATGAGAACCTACTTGAACAGCTCTATCTCCAATATTTTTAACTTCGATAGTTATTGCTTCATAGCCTTCATTACAAAGAACTGGATCTTTTGCTAATTTATATTCTCCTGGTATCATAATGTATTCCCCCTTATAATTTTTATTGAATTGGATCGTGAATCGTTACTAACTTAGTTCCATCTGGAAAAGTTGCTTCAACTTGAATCATAGGGATCATTTCTGAAACACCTTCCATCACATCATCTTTTGTTAAAAGGGTTCTCCCATCATTCATCAGCTCAGAAACTGATTTTCCCTCTCTAGCTCCTTCTAGAACTAAATCAGTAATTAATGCGATACTTTCTGGATGATTTAATTTAATTTTCTTTTCTCTCCGTCTATTTGCTATCATAGCTGCTAAACTGATCATCATTTTTTCTTGTTCTCTTGTTGTTAATTGCATGTTCATTCCCCTTTCATACTATTTTGGCCACATACTTAATAACATTAAAAATCCTGGTATCCAAGCTGTTACTATGCCTTCGCCAACGGCTAAATAGCCAACGAATTTACCAAGATCTTTCCCTAATGTGTTTTCGATAAAACCTGTCAACCATAAAATTCCCCATAGGAACCAGATAATTCCATATAAAGAATTTCCACCATACCCTGAAAAACATAGTATTCCAGCTGGTATTGAGTTAATAGCGACAAATAAACTAAACCAACCATATAATCTTTGGTCTAAATTAAAGATTGAATTGATTGCTGTATACAGATAGGTAAATGCAAATAATAATCCTGTAGCACTTGCGTAAAACCATGAAGCATCTTTATTAGCAATAATTCCATAGGATAGGGCAACAATGTTTAATATTAAACTGAGCCCACCTGTAAAAAGATTCATTACTACAATAGATTTATCTTTTATTCCTTGTAGTCGGTACAACCCATTACTTATTAGAACCATACCTACATAAAGTAAAATCACACCAAGCATTAGTTTTCTCACCTCTTTTCTAAATATGATGTGCTAATCATTTAAAAAACTTTTAGCAACTTATAATAGATTAAAATTTAAAATTAACTTTTTTTGGAGTATTCTTTTGTTTTTTTGTTATTTTATAAATATAAAAAAAGTTATATTAAAACGTCTTACTAATTTTCGATTTCTTATATTTGTTGATTATATAGACTAAAATCGGACATTATTTTAATTTTTATGTTTTTTTGTATGACTTATTAGCAATTTTTAAAAATATATTTTGAATTTTTTGAGAATGTTTTTTCAAAAAAAGATACTTTTTTCCCCATATGATGATTGGATTTATGAATAAAGATACAAAAAAACACAGGAAAGCGACATTTGCTTTCCTGTGTTTTTCACTATTATTTATTTTATTTTCTTTTCTGACTAGACTCCATAATCACTGGTAAAATAACTGGTCGACGTTTCGTTTGTTCGTAGAGATAGCGACTTAACTGGTCTCTTATCTCTTGCTTCAGCACACCCCAGTCAAAATCTTGCTTTTCAAGATTTTCAAGGACGACTGTCTCTACAATATCGCCACTTTCTTTCATCAAATTATTACTTGATTTCATGTAAACAAACCCACGTGACGTGATTCTAGCTGGAGAAATAATTTTTTTCTCGCGACGACTAATCGTAATGGCTGCGATAATAATACCATCTTCAGATAAAATTTTTCTATCTCTTAAGACAATATTTCCAATGTCTCCTACACCGAGTCCATCTATCAAGATATTTTCGACTTCAATAGAGCCTGTCATTCTCAATCGACCTGTTTCAAATTCTAAAATATCTCCTTTACCTAAGATAAAGATGTTTTTAAATGGAATACCTACTTGATTTGCCAATTCAGCATGTTTGGCTAACACTCTGTATTCCCCTTGAATAGGGATAAAGAAGGTTGGTTTCATTAGGTTTAACATCAATTTTAAATCATTTTGGTTAGCATGTCCTGAAACTTTCACTGTATCTGAAATAGTTTGGACTGTTCCACCTGCGCGATAAACCATGTCTTCTGTTTTGGCTACCATTGTTTCAACAGCAGTTGATGGTGTTGTGGTGATGTAGATTAGGTCGCCTTCTGTTATACGGATAAAACGGTGACGTCCACTCGCCATTTTTTGCAATGTGTTTAATGGCTCACCCATACGACCAGTTTCTAAAATAACTAATTCATGTGGTTCTTTATGTTTCATTTGTTTTTCTGTTATTATCAACTCATCATTTGGTAATGTTAGTTTTCCTAGACGAATCGCTGTACGAACAATTTGCTCAACATCTTTTCCAGTTAGAACAACAAATCGCTCACTCAAATAAGCTGCGTCAAATACTTGTTGGATGCGTTGCAAATTACTTGCCACACTAGCCACAATAATGCGACCTTCCCAATATCTAAATGTATCGACTACCTCATCAGCCACTTCATTTTCAGAAGCAGATAATATATTACTCTCGGCGTTAGTTGAGTCACTTAGTAAAGCTAATACACCTTTTTTACCAATCTCTGCTAATCTAGCAAAATCTGTTTGGTACATTGGACTTGCACTTTGATCAAATTTGAAATCCCCTGTATAAACGATTTGCCCTTCTCCAGTTGTTAACACAATTCCCATAGAGTCTGGAACAGTATGAGTTGTTCTAAAGAAGCTCACTTCTGATTTGCTGAATTCAATGATTGTGTTTTCATCAATCACGTGGAAATCATCAAAATCTTTTGTGTTAGGGTAATTTTTTACATTAATTTTAGCTAGTTCAATTGTTAATTCAGACCCAAATACTGGTACTGAAACTTTTTCTAATAGATAAGGTAGGGCCCCAATAGCGTCTGCATGTCCGTGACTTAGAAATACTCCAGCAATCTTATCTTGACGTTCAACTAAATAAGAAAAATCAGGGATTACCATATCAATTCCTAATTGTTCATTTTCTGGGTATTTCAACCCACAATCCATTACAAAAATTTCTTCCTCAATTTCTGCTATATAGATACTTTTCCCGTTTTCTCTAACTCCTCCTAGAGGAATTATTTTTACTTCACTCACTAATTCTCCACCTCAATTATGCTATATAATTCTTTATATATAGCTCTTTCATTATTTTTCTTGTTCACGATCTATATTTATCAATAACTTGCCATAAAATAATTGCTTACCTGTCACTCAAACGAATTATTTCGACTTGATAAATTTTACACGTCTTAAGTTGATACCATTTTATCATAAAAAACAAAAAATTTCTGTAAGATATACTTTCTCACTCATCTATTATGAAAATACTAATTACTCTTCAATGTGTTTATTCCATTGCGTGATGATGTCTTTAAATTTTATGATAAATAAATCAATTTGTTTTGTCGTTAGTCGTGAGACATTCACTCGGCAGCTTTGCATTTCTTTACTCATCACAAATCCTGGCAATACAACAATAGAGTCTTTAATTAACAAACGCCAATCCTCTTTTATCAGCGTGCGCTTAGTATAGGTCAACCATATATAATAGCCACCTTTTGGCATCGTATAATCAAGACTAGAACTTAATTCTTTTTTGATGGCCTCAATAAAATACCTCATTCTCTCTTCTAGAGTCTGACGTAATACCATCAATTTTTCAGAAAACTCTGGGTCTGAGACGGCATATGATGCCATGACCTGAGGAAAAATATTTAACTGGGTTTCATATTCATCTCTTAGCTTTGCAACTTCATCCAGCACATAAACAGGTGCTTCAATCCATCCTAATTGCATTCTACTACCTAGTATTTTCGACAACGACCCAATGTAGATAACTAATTGAGGAGATAATTCTTTAAGTAACGGTATTCTACTAGGAGCTTCATAAGCTAACTGGCCAAACACATCATCTTCAATAATCGGAATGCGATATAGCTCACACAATGCTATTAATTTTTTTCGTCTAGTCAAACTCATCGTGGTACCTGTTGGATTTTGAAAGTTCGGATTAGTTAAGATAAGTTGGATACTCTCTTTTTTTATTGCATCCTCTAACTCATTCAAACACAAACCATCTTTATCAATTGGTATCCTAACTACTTTAATCGACATGGCATTTAAAACAGAAATGCCATTAAAAAAAGACGGATCTTCCAATGCCACAGTGTCTCCCGGTTTTAGTAAAGATTGGATTAGTAACACTAAACTTTGTTGTCCACCAGCTGTTAACATGATTTCTTCGATTTTTGGTTCATACGAATACATTTTGCCTACCAATGTCGCAATATTTTTTCGAAGTGGCTTATATCCAAGTCTAGATACTTCTACAGATAAAAATGATTGCCAATTTACATTAGGCAAACTGATATTAGGAATTAAATTATAAGGTAACTCACCACTATAAGCATCTAATACACTTGACGCGTCCATTTTTATCATCTCTTCGACTTTTGTCATGTAATCATTTTGTTGGTATTTTTGATAATTAAACTGAATTCGCTCTCTCAAATGATTAACCGCCTGTGCTTCTGACTGGCCAATAACATACGTTCCACTGCTCGCTCGTTTTTCGACAAACCCTTCAGCATTTAACTCATCATAAGCTCTTACAACGGTACTGCGATTGACACCTAGTTGATTAGCTAACTCTCTTTCTGATGGTAGTCTAAAATTTTCGTACAGAATACCTTCATCAATTTGATAAATCAATTGATTCATAATTTGTCGATACAATGGCGTATTGGTTTCTCTTTCTAATATAATATTCATTATCTCACCTCTTTGTATCAGTATATCATAAATTGGATGGGTCCAATTTTTTTTAATTGGCTCTAGGTTTTTAAAATCAACATGGTACACTTTACTACAACATCAACAAGGAGTGTTCACTATGGTAAAAAAAATATTAACCGTTGCTGGCTCTGATGCAGGAGGCGGAGCAGGAATTCAAGCAGATTTAAAAACATTTGAAGAATACGGGACATTTGGGATAAGCAGTATCACCAGTATTTTAACCGTTGATCCCAAAACAAAAAAACCATCCATTTACCCAATCCCGATTGATATTGTGGAAAAAGAACTCGATACTGCCTTTTCTGGGGGCGCGCTTGACGCATTAAAAATCGGGCTATTAGGTAGTTTACCAGTCATTGATTTACTCGAACATTATTTAGTCAAAGTAAATCAAAAAAATATCGTTTTAGATCCTGTGATGGCTGTTAAAACAAATAAAGATGTGTTACAACCTGAATTGGTCAATGGCATGATAAAAAAATTGATGCCTTTAGCAGATATTGTGACACCAAATCTTGTCGAAGCCTGTATATTGTCTGATATGCCGACAATTGAAACAGAAGAAGACATGAGGAAAGCTGTCAAAAAGATTTTCGACCTTGGGCCAAAATCTGTCATCATCAAAGGGGGCGCTCGTTTTAAAGGAGACGTTGCAACGGATTTATTTTATGATGGTGAACAGCTTTTGTTTATCCACGAAGACAAGTTAGATACTGTTACAAACCACGGAGCTGGATGCTCCTTTGCAGCGGCTATTACTGCAGGACTTGCAAAAGGATTAACCCTTGAATCAAGTGTTAGGTTAGCTAAAAAATATGTAACAAGTGCAATAAAACATGGACTATATTTAAATGACTTTACAGGATATGTTTGGCATGGTGCCTTTTTAGAAGCAACAAATAGAATGACTTTAGGAGATGATTAGTATGACTAGTACAAGATGGAGTATAAAAGAAACCACATTAATGGGATTGTTCGCGGCTTTAACGGTTGTTGGGACAAGTATTCGTGTCCCACTACCAGCCCTTGTAGGAAATCCATTTTTTCACTTTGGCTTACCGATTTTATCGTTAGCAGTGTTAACGCTAGGCTTTTTTAAAGGATCTTTGGCCGGTGGAATTGGTTTTGCTATTTTTGATATTTTAAATGGATTTGCCGCTGAAGCACCTTATTTCGTGTTAGAAAGTTTTGTCGTTGGTGCTGCTCTTAGTTTGGCTTATTCACGACTTCAAAAATATGACGACAAAGTTTGGTTTATTCCAACGATTATGTTTTTTGCAGCTATCGCTAAAATCATCATGACTTTTCTAAAAAATTTAGTCATTCAACTCATGATGGGAAATGCGTTTGGCGTGTCTGCATTTGCTAGTTTTTCAACACTTTATATTACCGTTATTAACGCTATTGCCGCCATTATCATTGTGTCATTACTTTATAAACCGGTAAAAGCTCTTACAAGTAAAATGTTGTACTAAATAAAAAAGTTGCCCTAATCGGCAACTTTTTTTGTGTATCTTACTCCAATTCCTGTTAGGGCACTTATTATAGAGAATACTGGTGACAATAAACTAAAGAAAACAAACGGCATATAACTCATCGTTGGTACGCCAAATGTATTAGCAACAAAACTTCCGGCAATCCCCCAAGGAATTAAGTAATTGATTACCGTTCCTCCATCTTCGAGCGTTCGACTCAACACAACTGGATCTAAATCCATTTTTTTATAAACATCTTTAAAAGCATTTCCTGGTAAAATTACTGATAACAATTGCTCCCCGATAAAAATATTTACCCCGATACTAGATAACAAACTAACAATAATTAATTGTTTTGGTGAATGAAGTTTTTTCGCTACAGCTTCAATCACTGTTGTCACTAACCCAATTCGCATCAAAATACCACCAAGTGATAAGGTTAAAATAATCAATAACACTGTAAACGTCATGCTGTTAATCCCACCACGCGTTAGTAACATGTCTACTTGTTCATTCCCTGTTTTAGAAACAAACCCATTTTCAATAACACTGGCTAAATTAGCCAAATCAACTGAACCTTGTTGGATAATAATCATCACAACAGCTACTACTACATTTAATAAAATCGTCATGATCGCTGGAAGTTTTTTCCACGCACAGACTAGCATCAGTAAAATTGGAATGAGCGACCACAAAGATATATGAAAATTGGTTTCCAATACTTGCGTCACTTCTTTAACATTTGTCAATTCAGCTGTCGCATCAGATTTTCCAATAACCGTAAATAATATCAATGATACTAAAAATGCTGGAATTGTTGACCACATCATATTTTTTATATGGTCAAATAAATCTGCTTCTACCACAGCTGAAGCTAAATTAGTTGATTCAGACAGTGGCGACATCTTGTCACCAAAAATCGCTCCTGAAGCTATTGCTCCAACAATTAAAGGAGGGTTTAACCCCAGTGTCACACCAATTCCAAAAAAAGCAATACCGATAGTCGACATGACGGTAAAGGCACTCCCAACGGCACTCCCGACAATAGCACAAACAAGAAAAATAGATGGAATAAACCACTTCACACTTAATAATTTAAATCCGATTACCATAATGGTTGGGATAATACCAGCTTGTATCCAGACGGCTATAAGTGCTCCAACAAGTAAAAAGATAAAAATTGGAATAACCCCCGGTTTTAAACCGCTTATAATGCCTTCGTTGACCCACTCTAATGGCATTTTTCTCATTACCATGTAGCCAATTGTCAACGCAACCGCAAATAATATCACCACATTAGGTGACAATTTAAACACAATAACGCCTAATGAAATACAACATAAAATAATTAATAACACAACACTTGCTTCTAACAAGCCAATCTTTTTCTTCATGATTTTTCCTCTTTTCATTTAATAAATTAGTTAGTTTATTAAATAAAACGATATCGTATCATTCCACCACAGCTCATCTTCATTCTCCTTTATGCACTAAAAAAGTCACCCGTATGCTATTACACATAAGGGCGACTTTTTCGCGGTACCACCTTAATTTAAAGATAATATATCTATCTTCATCTCTTAATTTATTATTTAATTATCTATCATTTTAAGTGTAATTCGGAAAAATAAGTTGGTTCGATTTTCAGCAACCATCGACTTTCTAAACACAGTTCTTATTCCCTACTGGCAAAAAATGTAAAACTTTTATTCATACTATCGAGTTATTGAATAAAAGTCAATCCTTTAATTTTTATACCATAAAAAATGACTCACTTTTTCATCGACTTCTTTGTTTTCATGTAAGCCACTATGGTCGGCACCTGTAATGATGACATGCTCCACATTATTTCCATTATTCATTAACATCATGTTAACGGACAAGGCACTACTCAACGGGACTACTTTATCGCTCAAATCATTTTCAGATAATTTACCAGCAATTAATAACACGTCCACGTCTTTTGGCATACCATCTAACTCATTTTCATACAGAATAAAACGCTCACTTCTTTGACTAGGTCCTGCTATTAGTAAATCATCTAGACTTTGACTATCAAACGTATCTAAAAACTCATTAAATGGTGAACCTATAGCAACAAATTTATTTACTTTAGGAAGTGTTGCGTTTGTGCCATCTTGTAATAAATACCTGAATTCACTGATGCCACCCATTGAATGACCAACTAGATTGACTGTTTTCACTTGATAGTTTTCTTGGAGAAACACTAAAACAGCTTTTATCCAAGCAGCTTGTTCCCACTCATTATTTCGATTGTCTTCAAATAATACTTGAACCATCGGATTGTCTTTAGAGAAATGACCATCCTTCAATGCTTTTTTCTCACTTACAATGCCATCTTTTGACACAGTTAATACTAATGATTTTTGTGCCACTTCTTGATTAGTAAAACGGTTCAACATGCCACCTAAAGAGTGCTTTCCACCGCCAGCACCATGTAGAAATATAGTAGGGACATCAGAGTATGCAACATCTACTGCCTTTTCTTCCGAAGACAAAGGTTTCACTGAATTATTGAGTCGACAACCTGATAATATCAAGATAAGTATACCCATTAACAAAATAAACTGCTTTGAAATACGCAATAGAAAACCTCCTTAAATGACCTATATTAAAAAGAAAAACCGATAAAAATATCGGTTTTACAGTTTATCTACTTGATCAAAGTCCAATTCTGTACTTGTTTCACGACCAAACATGTCAATATTTACTTTTAGTTTTTGTTTTTCTAGATCGATTTCTGTAATTTCTCCTGTTAATCCAGAGAAAGCACCTTCTGTAATCGTCACTGTTTCGCCTAACTCAACGTCTAAGTCAGTTACACGTTTACTCATACCTAATTTACCAAGTATGTGTGTTACCTCTTCTGGTAACAATGGTGCAGGTTTACTTCCTGCTCCGTGTGAGCCGACAAATCCTGTCACTCCCGGTGTATTACGTACAATATACCAAGATTCATCTGTCATAATCATTTCAACTAACACATAACCAGGGAACGTTTTTTTGGCTGTAATTTTTTCTTGCCCATTCTTTATTTCTCTTTCTTCCTCTTCCGGAACAACCACACGAAAAATAAAATCTTCCATTCCCATACTTTGTGCACGAGATTCGATATTTGTCTTTACTTTGTTTTCATATCCTGAATATGTATGTAATACGTACCACTGTCTTTCAAACGATTCCACAGAATTCAACCATCCTTTTCATGATAAAATAAAAAAACCTCAGAGAGCCGAAGTTTTTCTTTCAATTAATTGTAACACTCAAATATGCTTTTTTCTAGTAATTTCTACAGACCTTTAAGACCTAAGTAAGAAATTTTCGCTAATAAAAAGTCAACTGCTGCAAAGAATAACGCAAATAAAATAGTTGATTGGATGACAGTAATCACATCTTTAACTAATTTTTTACGTGTTGGCCATGTTACAAGTTTCATCTCTTCAATAACACTTTTTAAGAATTTCATTTTGTCTCCTCCTAAGATAAGTCTTTTTTATTTTGTTTCTTTATGTACTGTATGCTTTTTACAATACTTACAGAATTTCTTCACTTCTAATCGCTCTGTACGTTGTGAATCACTAACTGCTTTTGAGTAATTACGCGAACCACATACGGTACAGGCAAGTGCTGATTTTTTTTGAGCCAAGGGTAGAATCCTCCCACTATATTAATAACTTTTAAAGTATAACGTTTATTATAATTTTTGTCAAACTTGTTCGTTTACTGTACAGAATTATTGTTCTTTTATTTAACCGTTTATTTATGGTATTATTAGGTTGTAATTAAAAATGAAGGGAGCTACATATTATGTTAATTGAATCAGTCTGTATTCCAAAAAGATTACTAACAACAGTTAGTGAAACTTGTACGCTAGAAGATGCGTTGAATATCTTAGAAGAGTCTGGTTTCCGTTGCGTCCCTGTACTTGACGAAACAGGAAAATTCTTTAGAGGAAATATCTATAAAATGCATATATATCGTCACAAATCAAATGGTGGGGACATGAGTTTACCTGTCACACATTTGATTAAAAATGCGACAAAATTTATTCATTTGAATTCATCTTTCTTCAAAATATTTTTCACAATTAAAGAGTTACCATACATCGCTGTTTTAGATGCAAACGATCAATTTTACGGCATTCTAACACATAGTAGTTTATTAGGTATCTTATCTCAGTCATGGAACGTTAAAGAAGGACGCTTCGCATTAACGATTGCTTCTACTGGTCGCAAAGGTGACTTGGCAAACATGACAAAAGTTATTTCGAAATACTCTGATATTGCAAGTTGTATCACACTTGATGTGGGTCGTGACGAGTACATCCGTCGTACAATTATTACACTACCAGCTGACACAGATAAAGAAACATGTGATTTAATCATCAAAGCACTAGAGAAAAAAGATTTCTTTGTTGCTCAAGTTGAAGATTTACAACAGCCTTTAAGCTAAAAAATAAGAGGCTGACCCAAAAGTCTCTTTACAGAAAACAAGCATTCCAAAATGAAACCTCTCATTTCAGAATGCTTGTTTTTTCGTGATTTCTTACTAATATCCTTCCTATTTTTTCTCAGTTTTCTTAAATTTAGTGCCATTAACGCAAATCCCAGCTCCTGTGAAATCTTATCTTTTCCTCTTACAGAGAATCGATTGAATGCCAAATTAGCCTTCAGATTTCCAAAGGCTGGTTCAACATCTATTTTTCTTTGACGATATATTTCTCCTGTGACATCCTCTTTCAAAAGCTCTCTTACGTGAGCTTTAAAATATTCCCAATTCCCATTTCTTTGAATCACTCGATTTTTACTACTCTTCGCACGAGTACATAATGCTCTAACTGGGCAATTTAAACAAGACTCACATTCATATATTTTAAGTTGTCTTTTGAATCCAGATTTATCCGTTCGAGTAGAGTAATTTCTAAATTTGACTTCTCGATTATTCGGGCAAATATAAGTATCTGCCAATTCATTATAAATCCAGTTATCTGGAATGAATGGATTTTGTTTATATTTTTTAGTGTGTTCTTTCTGATACATTGTATAAGTAATTAATGGAGTTCTTTCAAAATCATCTAAAATTGCTTGATAGTTTTCTTCACTACCATAACCTGCGTCAGCCACAATGTATTTAGGTAAGTCAAAATAAGATTTCTTGATAGTATCTAAGAAGGAAATCATTGTTTTAAAATCCGTTGGATTTGAAAATGTTTCATATGCTAAAACGTATTGATGATTGGTTGCAATTTGAACGTTATATCCAGGTTTTAACTGACCATTCATCATGTGGTCATCTTTCATTCTCATAAAAGTGGCATCATGATCTGTTTTAGAGTAGCTATTTCTACCGTTATAAATATCATGTTGTTCTTTATATTTTTGCTTTCTATAGATAAAGTCAGAAAAAGCTTTCAATGCTTTTTTAGGCTCTTTACGCTCAGAACGAAGTTCTTTTCTCTCTTGAACATCTGAAGTATTTTCAATTTTAGTGCTTAAATCACTTACTTTCATTTCCAACTCATCAATGATTTGTTTTAAATTTCCTGTGTTTAACTCATCATCTTCTGAACAAATAGATGGAATAATTTGCTCTTCTACAAGTTGTTGATAATAGGACTTTGACTTTTCTCTCAAAGATTCTTCATAACGTTGTGTACTCTTTTTCCAAACGAAGGTATATTTATTTGCGTTGGCTTCTAACTTTGTTCCATCAATAAAAATAGCTTCTTCATCAATTAATTGTTGAGAAACAAGCTGATTTCTAAATTGAATAAAACATTCTTGAAGTATCGGTTGAACCAGTGGGTTCACTCTGAATCGATTAATTGTTCTGAAGTTAGGTGTCTGTGATTGCGTTAACCACATGGCACGAATGCTATCTTTAGACATAGCTTCTATCTTTCTGCCTGAAAAAATAGATTGAGTGTAGCCACACAGAATAAGCTTCAACATCATTTTTGGATGATAAGACGAAGTTCCCATTCGATGCTCAAAAACTGAGAACACATCCACAGGGATGCTTTCTACTAACTCATCAATCGCAAAAGCGATATCATTTTCTTCTAAATAAATATCTAAATTCAGTGATAAAGTAACCTGTTTCGTGTTATAATTCTTATACATAAATAGCACTCCTTTTTAGTTGGTTTCGTCACTTTAATTATATAGGATAGTGCTATTTTTTACGTCAAAAAAGGAAGAAAATCGAAAAAAGATTTTCTTCCTTTTAGTTTATTCTAGAGACTTTTGGGTCAGCCTCATTTTTTTATTTAAATTTATCAAAGTGAACGACTTTATTAATCCCATACATGATGGGCGCTGAAATACTCATAATGATTAATTCACTCAAAAATAGTGAGCCATATGTTGCCCAGAAAAAGTTTGAGCCAATTGATTGATTAGAAATAATACAAATCATAATGGCAATTAATATCATACTCACTGAAAAAGCAATCGTATTGATAACCATTCGTGTTTTCTCACTCTTAATCCATCTAGCAGAAAATGCTGTGATACTTAGAGCTAGTAATGTCTGACCTCCACCAAACAAGACATCCATCATGCCTCCTTCAGCAAAGAGTAAATTAAAGGTGACCACCCCTAAAAATATACCCCATAATAATTTTTTATTAAATACTACAAGATGATTCAGACTCTCTGAAACCCTAAATTGAATAGGTCCTTGAGCGATAGGTGCAACAACAAGTGTTAATACAACGTATAACGCTGCAATTAACCCGTTGACAACTAATACGGTTGTCTTTGATCGTGATACTGATTTTTCCATTTTTCTTTTCTCCCTTCCTAGTTTTGATATCGCAGGATGGTATGAACGAACTGCGGTTATAAAACATAACGATATTATCCTACTCTTTGTTGCACAAAATGTCAAAATTTTCTGTTATGATAGTAACATAACTAACTAAAAGGAAGAAAAATATGTCATTGATTATCAAAAGAATAAACGCCATTACACCTATACATTTAGCACTTTTGAAAGAAGCAGATCCTGATGAACATATGATTAATTCTTATATTTCTCGTGCTTTTTTGTTCGAATGCCTTTATAATAATAAAATTGTAGGAATTCTTGCGTTGGGAAAAATAAATCAAGATTCACTAGAAATTTTAAATATATCTGTTAGCGACACGCATCAAAATAAAGGAATTGGTTCTAGCCTTCTTGATTTTGCAGATGTGTTTGCTAAAAAGAATCATTATGTCATACTTGAAGTTTGTACAGGTTCTACTAGTATCTGGCAACTTTATTTTTACCAAAAACATGGCTTTCGTATCATCAGTGTGCAGCCTGACTACTTTATCATTCATTATAAAAAACCAATATATGAGCACGGTATTCAGTTAAAAGACCGCCTTCGTCTGCAAAAGAAACTGTGATTGCATTGCCTTGTTTCACTAGAACCCGTCAAAATTTTAAGGAGTTGCTCTATGAAAAAATTAGTACTGCATTTATTAGTCAACCAGCATGCTGGATCTGGTAGAGGTGCTAGACAATATAAAGAAGTAAAAAAACAACTAATAGAAAAAGAGATTCCTTTTGAGTCCTATCTAACTGAGTACGCAGGACATGAAAAAGAAATTGTTGAGACTTTATTACAAACGACGCTTAAACCTTATGTGTCAGGTAAACCGTTTAATCACTTACTTGTTGTATTAGGTGGAGACGGAACACTTCACGAGGTTGTTAATGCCTTAAAAGAGTATCCAGATATTCCGATAGGGTATTTACCAAGTGGCTCTGGAAATGACTTTGCACGCGGTGTTGGGGTTTCTCGTAAAATTAATCAAGCATTAGAACAGCTGCTATCAGTCACCCACCCAACCTCAATCAGTTTGATGCAAGCAACAGATGTCGAAACAAACGACACTCGTCTGATACTAAATAACGTTGGCGTCGGGATTGATGCAAAAATTGTGGCAACAGCGAATCATTCAAAAGCTAAATCTTTACTGAATCAATTAAAGCTTGGATCGTTGTCTTATGTTAGTGCGGCATTATCGTCTATTTTTAAACAACCCTCTTTTCCTTTAATTGTTGAAACAAGCACTGAAAAGAAAGAATTTAAAAAAGCTTTTTTATGCACCACAACAAATCATCCCTATTTTGGTGGTGGTGTTGCGATTGATCCCACTGCATCTGCTTATACGGATGATATTCACTTAATCATTGTGGAAAAAATATTTCCTTTGTCACTTGCGTGGTTAATTATTAAACTATTTTTCAAACAACATTTGACTTCACCCTACCTTCACCGATTTGTCGACTCAGAACTTACTTTAACTTGTCCTATCGCTCAAGTTGGCCAAGCTGATGGCGAAGAATTAGGAGAGCAAGAGTTTAAACTACGATTTAAAACGACGCATAGACTATTTTGGATGTAAAAAAATAAGCCATGGCTACTAAAACCATCGCTTATTTTTTTGTATTAAAATCATAAGGTGAAACATGTTCCATCCCTATCATTGGATCAATTTCTGTAAAATTATCTTGTGTCAAAACATATTTCTTAGGCAATGATGTCTCTTTTTCCTGTTCAAAAAGAGAGACTTCTTGCACAATTTCCTTTTTCGGAATGTTAGCTGTTTTTTCTTCCACCAAATGTTTTAAATTTTCTTTTACCTCTTCTTCTTTTTCAAGTAGGTAATTTTCTTCTTCAGCTTTTCGTTTATCAAGTGAGTCTTCACTTTCCATCAAACGTTCTGCTAAAGTTGTTTGGCGTTCTAGTGTTTGACTTTCAATTGCTCGAACAAACGCATCAGGTTCACCAAGTAAAATTAAAAAATCGCGACTTCGCGTCACAGCTGTATAGAGTAGTTTCCTTTGTAACATCCGCCCATATTGATTTACTAATGGTAAAATAACCATTTGAAACTCACTACCTTGAGATTTATGAATCGAGCAAGCATATGCTAACGTTATTTTTTGCCACTCATTCCGTTTATAGACAACTTCTGTTTCATCAAATAAAATTGTCATCTCATCAACTTTATCATCTGTGTCTTTTCCATAAGTAATCCCAACAATTTCACCCATATCACCGTTAAACACATTAACTTCTGGACTGTTCACTAAATGCAGAACCTTGTCGCCGATTCGATACACTTTATCAAGCCATTTTACTTCTTTTCTCTCACCAGTATCATTATTATTTAATATTTGTTGCATCATAATGTTTAATTGGTCAATCCCCGCTTTTCCACGATACATCGGGGCTAGAACTTGCACTTCTTGATTAGAAAAACCTTTATTTTTTGCTCTGGAAACCACTTGTTCTACCACTGATTCAATTTGATTTACTTGACATTGGATAAATGATCGGTCTTTTTTATTTTCAGTTAAATCCTTAGGCACCTCACCATTTTTTATATGATGTGCTAATGAGATAATCGACGACCCATCATCTTGACGGTAAATATCTACTAATTCTTTTTTAGGAATCTCTTCTACTCTTAATAAATCAGTCAAAACTTGCCCAGGCCCTACTGATGGCAACTGATCTTTATCACCCACAAAAATGACTTGCATGTTATTTGGCACGGATTTGAGTAACGTATTAACTAACCAAGTATCAACCATCGACAACTCATCGACAATTAATAAGCCACCTTCTAATTCTCTAGCTTCGCCAATCGCTTCTTTTTCTCGACCGGTCAATCCTAACAAACGATGAATAGTACTAGCCGGTAAACCAGTCATGTCATTCATTCTTTTAGCCGCTCGTCCCGTTGGCGCCGCTAAAAGAATCGGGAACACTTTTTGTGTATAATCTTCTAAGTTTAACGATAAACCATTTAATTCAGCATACAAAGAAACCAAGCCATTAATAACGGTCGTCTTTCCTGTTCCTGGACCACCCGTTAAAATAAAAAAGTGCGACATAATCGCTTCTTTTAAGGCATCTTTCTGACTTTTACCATATTTGATATCCGTTCGTTTTTCTATCATTTCGATGGTTTCATCAATTTCTTTTTTCTTATATGGTAATTTTTTCTTTTTTTCTAACAATCGTTTGATTGAAGCCGCTGTACCTATCTCAGAAAAATATAATGATTTTTCAAATAATCGTGTTCCCTCTTGAATAATCGCACCTTCTTCTGATAAAGCAAGAACTTCTTCTGCCACCAGTTCTGGATTAATTTCAACAGGGCGACTACTCTCTAAAACTTGCAGTGATGCTTCTAATAATTGTTTTGCTTCCATATAGGTATCCCCTGCATTTAAACAACCTTGATACAATTCATGAATCAGTGCTGCTCTAATACGTGAGGGAGACGTAGCTGAAATACCTATTCTCTCAGCTAACATATCCGCCTTTTTAAAGCCAACCCCTTCAATATCTTCAACTAATTGATAAGGATTTTCTTCAATTATTTTTAATGTATCACTTTTATAAAATTGATAAATAGAAAATGCCAACTGATTACCAAATCCATAACGATTAAGCCCCACGACAATTTGTTCCATCCCATAATTTTCTCTAAGTGACGTTACTAAAACATCTTTTTTCTTTTGATTTAATCCAGATACTCTATCAAGCAAATCGGGATTTTCTAAAATATCATCAATCGCAGATTCACCTAACAGTTCAACAATCGTCTCTGCCGTTTTTTTCCCAATTCCTGGAAATTTACTACTAGAAAGATAATTAATCAAGCCTTCAGTAGACGTTGGTTTATCTTGCTCATATCGTTCTACTTTTAATTGTTCGCCGTATTTGGGATGGTTGACTACCTCACCATAAAAACAATATGGTTCGCCTTCTTGTATTTGACCAAATGTCCCAGTGACAACAATTTCATCGCCATCATAAGATGTGTTGGTTTCTTTTACTTTAACTAACATGACCTTATAAAAGTTTGTCGCATTTTCAAAAAAGATGGCTTCAACACTTCCCTTTAAAAAAGACATGTCTTCCAAATTATCCATTGTTATCACCTCAACATTTCTATAATTTATAGAAAATCTGTGTTATTCCATTCATCTAATGTAAATTTATCACCATCATAAGATAACACTGTTACACTGTTGTTATCAATCATGCCTTCTACTTCACGTATTCTTTCTATCGGCACTCCTAAAAGAGTACGCACACAAGCAATCAACATGGCTCCATGTCCCACAAATAATAATGGTCCATCTTTTGTTTCCGCTATAGCATCCTTGACAACTCTTGTGCTTCTATCTATCATTGATTGGTAATCTTCGCCATTAAAAGGAGTCGGATCATACTTATCTGGATGATTTCTAAGATAAAACATTTCATCAGGAAAACGAGTTTTTGCTTCTAAAAACTTTTCACCCTCTAAGTCACCAAAACTTAGCTCAACAAAACCTTCTCTTTCATACATAGGGATTGCTCTATCGAATTGAGAAACAATGCCCTCAGCCGTCTCTTTCGCACGTTTAATTGGACTAGTATAAACCGCTTCAAATGGAATATCTTTTAAAGCTAAGCCACACTTTTTCATATCTTCATAACTTTGTGGTAATAAGGGAGAATCTTTTACACCTTGTAAGCGATCATCTAGATTCCACTCTGTTTTTCCATGACGGACAAAATATAATTTCAAATCTTTCACTCCTAACTTAATTTATCATTCTCATAAATATGAACTGTTTCTAAATTGGGAAATCCTTGTTGTCTTAATGCTTCATAAACGATCAAAGCAACAGTGTTAGAAAGATTTAGTGAACGTACATGTTCATCATTCATCGGAATACGAATGCATTTTCCCTCGTTTTCTCTCATAAAACTTTCAGGTAAACCAGTTGTTTCTTTTCCAAAAATAAAGTAATGGTCGACCTCATTATCAAAGGACACATCACTATATGTATTTCTAGCAAATTTTGTCACCAAATGTAGTGGAGACTCTCCTATTGATGCTAAAAAGGCTTCTAAGTTTTTATGGTACGTAATATTTACATCATGCCAATAATCAAGACCTGCACGTTTCAAGTGTTTGTCATCAGTTGAAAAACCCAAAGGCTCAATCAAATGCAGCGGTGAATTGGTTGCAGCACATGTTCTAGCTATATTTCCAGTATTTGCTGGTATTTGTGGTTCAAATAATACGATATGATTCATTTTTGGGTCTCTTCTTTCCTATTTTTTTGCATAAAAAAAACGTATCGTCTCGGTGTCAATCCACTGCGAGTCGCTACGTTGGCGGTTTGCCATCTCACCAACTTTTATCAGAACAGGAATCTGATAAAAACCGCTGAAAATGACTTGATGTTATTGTAGCACTAACAACTAGAAAAAACAACCTTACTTTTGTAAATCATTGCTTTTTCCCAACCAATATTTTCACGTCCATTGTTAATTTCTGAAAATAATTATCATGAGCACGTTGTTTTGCTGTCTCACTTGCTCCCCAATGAATTGGTGACATTTTCAAAACATCTTGAAAATCCTCTTCTTCCACTAAAAAATCATACGTCAAATGTTTTTCCTCAACTAACGTCATGTCTTTTATGAATTTTTGGTAGACTTTTACATTACTATATTCTTTTTTATCCTCATCATCATAATAGAAAGCCTCACGTAATTGTTTTAGATAATATGATTCAGGAATCACTTTTATGACTAGTCCATCTTTTTTTAAGACTCGACTCATTTCTTCATAATGACTTGGTGAAAAAATATTTAACAACACATCGATACTTTCCGATTTAAAAGGCATATTTGTCACGTCACCAATAAACCAAAATGCTTCTTCTGAAAAATCACTAGATAGTAATACGCCATCTTTAGATAAATCAAACCCCATTTTATGGCCTTCCACATGATGACTCGTTGCTAGTCGCTCTAAGATACTTCCTTCACCGGCTCCCATATCAACAATCAAATCATCATGACTTACGCTAGATAACAGTTTAGCAATTTCTGTTTCTAATGGCTCATATAAGCCTTTTTGAATCATTTTACGTCGATGGCTCATATAAGCCTTTTGAATCATTTTACGTCGATGCGATAACATCTCTTTATCATAATCACTATCCATATGATGAAGTGGAAAATGAACGGTTCCTTTTTTTGACACATCAAACTGATGATTATTTTGACAAACTAATCCACTTTGAGATAATTCAAAACTAGTGTGACATTTCGGACACTCCATGGTATTAATTGATTGGCCTAAATGGTCAAACGCATACTCTTTTTTCTTTTTAAGCATATATAAACTCCTAAATAAATGTTATGACTATCATACCATAATTTCAATCCGTAAATGATTGTTTATGCTATACTAAGATTAAACTATTGAATTAAATCGGAGGATTTCTTTGTGATGATAAAAGAATTTTGTGCTGAAAACTTTACAAATATTCCAAACGCGATTGCTTCAGGTGCAACTCGTATTGAATTATGTGATAACCTAGCTGTTGGTGGAACGACAGTAAGTAAAGGGGTTATGGCTGAAACGATGGCCTACTGTAGTGAAAAAGGTGTGCCTGTCATGGCAATTATCAGACCTCGTGGAGGAAATTTTATTTACACAGACATTGAATTAAAAATTATGGAAGCTGACATTTTAGAAGCAAGACAACTTGGTGTAGATGGTGTTGTTTTTGGTTGTTTAAATGAACAAAATAAAATCGATGTTGAAGCCATGTCTATTCTTCTAGAAGCTGCAGAAGGCATGCAAGTGACATTTCATATGGCCTTTGACGAAATGAGTCGCGATGACCAATTTTCTGCTATCGACTGGTTAAGCGAGCACGGAGTAACACGCATACTAACTCATGGGGGTTCTAATCTTGTTCCAATTGAACAACATCTTGAATACATCAATGATTTGATTTCGTATGCTAATAACCGTATCACTATTTTGCCTGGTGGCGGTATTTCTTATAAAAATATCGATACCGTTACCTCTTTTCTAAAAGTAAAAGAAGTTCACGGAACACAAATTGTGGATTTTCATTTTTAAAAAGCCTTGCGTGAGTCACGCAAAGCTTTTTATTTTTACCATTTTGATTCGATAAACTTATCTCGACCAGAAGCTTGTCGATAATTTTGATAATGAGTTCTATTTTTTTTGTAAAAATCTTGATGATACTCTTCAGCCGGATAGAATACTTGAGCTTCTTCTATTTGAGTCACTATTGGTTGGTCAAACTTGCCACTTTCTTCCAATTCTTTTTTTGATTGGGTCGCAACATCATACTGCTCTTCAGAATTATAAAAAATAACTGGGCGATAAGAGTCTCCTCTATCGACAAATTGTCCCATAGCATCAGTTGGATCTGTTTGATGCCAATAAATTTCAACTAATTGCTTATAAGTTATAATACTAGGATCAAATGTAATTTCAACCGCTTCAGTATGACCCGTTGTCCCACTACAAACTTCCTCATAAGTTGGATTGACTGTATGACCACCAGTGTAACCAGAAACTACTTTAATAATGCCAGGTAACTCATCAAATGGTTTTACCATACACCAAAAGCACCCTCCAGCAAATATTGCTTTTTCTTCCATCAAATCATCTCCTTCATCCATTTCCCTCATTTTATACAAACTTCTTTTATTCGTCACTTAAAATGATTTAAAAGGAAATAAAATTTTATTATTTACATCTTCTATATTGAAATTATATTTCAAAATCGTTATAATAAAGAAGTAAACACTGTACTATCGAAAGATTCATAAAGGATGAAAACTATGACAAAAATCAATTTAAATAACTTAACAACTGAACAACGAAATCAAGATACTTTCGGATTAGACTCAATGAGCGTTAAAGAAGCCCTTGTTTTAATGAATAAAGAAGATGAAAGAGTTGCAGAAGCCGTCCGTAAAGAACTTGATAGCATTGAACCTATCATTGAACAGACAATTAATGCTTTTAACAATGGTGGAAGACTTATCTATATGGGTGCTGGTACTAGTGGACGGCTTGGTGTTTTAGACGCTGCTGAATGTGTTCCAACTTTTGGCGTTAATCCAGATATGGTTATCGGCTTAATTGCAGGTGGAGAAAAAGCCATGACAATAGCTGTGGAAGGAGCTGAAGACTCTTTAGAACTTGGTAGAGAGGACTTGATGAAACTAAAACTAACTGACAACGATATTGTGCTAGGTATTGCAGCAAGTGGGCGGACACCTTATGTTATTGGTGGATTAAATTACGCACAATCTGTTGGAGCAACAACAGCAAGTTTATCTTGTAATAAACACGCCAAAATCAGTCAGCACGCAGAATTTCCAATTGAAATTAATGTTGGACCTGAATTTTTAACGGGATCAACAAGGTTGAAATCTGGTACAGCACAAAAATTAGTTCTAAACATGATTTCGACCATCAGCATGATTGGCATTGGAAAAGTCTTCAACAATCTAATGGTTGATGTTAAAGCAACTAACGAAAAACTCGTTGAACGAGCAAAAAGAATTATCATGCAAGCAACTGACTGTGACTATGAAATGGCTGAAAACTATTTTTATGATGCCGATGAAGATGTTAAATTGGCGATTGTGATGATACTGACTAACAGTGACAAACATACTGCTAAAACCAAATTAGTCAATGCTAATGGCTTTGTTAAAAAGACTTTATCATAATAAAAGAACCTTCTTTACCCAATGTAAGGAAGGCTCTTTATTTTATGCTTTTTTAGTTACTCTCAATGCATCTTTAAACACTTGCATCATACTCTTATCACTATAAATAAGAACAGTTGATTTATAAACTCTTGCTGACATTCTAAGAAGTAATACGATAGCTACAACTAAAATACTTAGTGAAATCAATATCTCTGAGTTTGTCACACTATCATTTGCGATTCTAACCGGCATAGCAAATGAAGAAAAGAATGGAACAAACGAAAATATTTTAATTAAAATATTTTGAGGGTCTGACATTCCTAACATCATCGTTGGTAAAGACGCAATCATGATGAGATAAGTAACGGGGGTCACAGCTTTTGCTGCATCTTCTGACTTGCTGACAAGCGACCCAGTAAAAGCAGATAAAATCGTATAAATCAATACACCCAATAATAAGTACAATAAGTTATATCCAAGAATCCCTTTTATCAATTCATCCATAGAAACCGTCTCTAAAAATCCTTTAACTGTATCCATATCTTTAGCTAAGAAATACGCCACAATTCCTGAGAATAAATAAATAATAACCTGAGTTAAAATCACTAAGAAAATCCCCATAATTTTCCCATAAAAATGCTTAGCCGCAGTCGTACTTGATAAAATAATTTCCATAATACGCGTGCCTTTTTCAGAAGCAACTTCTTGTGCTGTAATAGATGCATACAGTAACACAATCATATACATCGCAAGAACAACAAAAAACCCTACAAACGTCAAAGCCATACGATTGTCTTTGTTTTCCTCGATTTTTCCATCTGATATTTTCACTTGCGTTTCACTCAATGAAGCTTGAGATAATAATTTCGTTACTTGATCAGATGTGAGTCCCAATGAGCTTGAATTAAGACCTAACTGCATTTGATTTAGATACCCTAACAATAACTGTTGATTCGTGCTCCCCAATGTTTCAACACCTGTGTATTGTCCAGTCAATTGGTTATTCTTAACTGAAATAACCAGATAACCATCTATTTCTTCTTTTTCTAACGCTTTTTTAGCTGTTGATTCTGTCGTAATCTTTTTATTAATATCAAAATCATTTTTAGCTAATTCAATATAACTATCTGTCATGCCTTTGTCTTCTGATACAATCGCAATTTCATTCACATCAGCAAATTTTGAGCTAAGATAACCTGTACCAAATGAAAAAGCAATCAATAAAAAAGGAGCCAATACCATCATAATAAAACTAGCAGATTTTACATGTTTTTTATATGTTTCTAGTGCAACAACCCAAAACTTATTCATCTTCTTCACCAACTTTCATTTTAAATATCTCCTCTAAAGTGGGTGGTTGTTGATTAAATACTGGTATATAATCACTAACTCTCATCGCTTCATCAAAGACCAAACGACCAACTTCTGACGATTCTAATCGAATATTATAATATCCTTCTCGTGGACTTTCTACATTAAGCACGCCTGGAATACTCTCCACTTCTTCTTTTGTTAACACACTTTCCAATTCTAAACGAGTTCGACCAAATGATTCACGAATCGATTGAACCGTACCATCAAGTACCATCTCGCCATTTCGTAACATCACTAGATGATCGCATATTTTTTCAACATTTTCCATGTTATGACTAGAAAAAATGACACATGACCCTTTTTCTTTTAATTCGATAATTCCTTCTTTTAGTAATTCAGCATTTACTGGATCTAAACCACTAAACGGCTCATCAAGAATAATTAGCTTTGGTTCATGGATTAAAGTTGCGATAAGCTGTACTTTCTGTTGATTTCCTTTAGATAATGATTTTACTTTATCTGTTTTTTTTCCTTTAACTTGAAATTTATCCATCCATTTGTCAATCAAAGGAACAATTTCTTTTTTCTTTTTACCACGCAAACGACCAAAATAAATTAATTGATCTTCAATAGTAACTTTAGGATATAATCCTCTTTCTTCTGGTAAGTAACCTATCACATTATAATCCTTTTCAGTCAACGGCTTTCCATTCCACAATACATCGCCATCATCTGTATCTAAAAAATTTAATATCAAACGAAATGTGGTAGATTTACCTGCCCCATTTTGCCCGATTAATCCTAATATTTTACCATCCGGTATTCTAAATGACACATCATCAACTGCTGCCATATCACCAAAATACTTTGTTAACCCATCTACTTCTAACATCTTTTCCCTCCTATTAGTTAAAAAATAACATACTACTTATAAAACCAAAAATTGCTCCTATAACCATTGAAATCACCATATCTCGTCCAAAATTTTGACTTCTGTCTATTGCTTTAGGATTGTTATAAAGCTCTGGTCGTTTTCGATACATCACCTTAAAATACAACAATAACACTGCCATCATAATTGGAAAAATCATTCCGACAAATAAAACACCACTTACCATAACCTTTACCCATAGACTCATACTAAAATTATTAAAATGAAATAAAAATAAATAGATAATTAAACTTGGAAAAAACAGCCATAACGATTGTAATAACATCCATACCGTCTCATTTTTTAATCGTTCTTTATACGTTTGCCTATCAGTATAATTAAAAATATGATTACCTGTCGACTTAAAAACAAAATATCTATTTCGATAATTTTCAACTAGTGACCATCCTGAGTCTTGATAAAGCTCAACATAATCACATACATCTATTTTCTTTCCACTATAAAAATCAATCACCCACGTAGAATCTTCAGGTTTAGCTTTTTTAAAGATATAAAAACCAAAAGGACTAATTTTTTTGAGCTGCCACCCTTCTCTAGCTTCTTTAGCAAATTGAATACTTTCTTTTTCAGAATAAAATGCCAATCCTTTAGATAGTTTAATTTTTGTGTTTTTAAATACCATACACATCCACCTTATCTCCATTTAATAAAGAGCGTCCTGCCTCATAAAACATTCTCCTTCTCTCAACTTCTTTAATCAAGTCAGCCTTACCTTGGTCAGTAATAACATAAATTTTCTTTCTATCTTTATCTTCTTTTAACCTAATGTCACCTTTCTTTTCTAATTTTTTAAGTATTGTATACATACTTGCTGGTCCAATGGATACACTATCATATGTCATATCACTGATTCCTTTCATAATAGCATAGCCATGTCTAGGTTCTAGTAAACTTAGTAAGATTAAGTATGTCGAGTCCGTCATTGATTCCATTTTATTTTCCCTCCCCTTTAATCTTTTTTATATTGTATATCATTCTATAATATATTGTTAACTGATATATTATAGAATGATATATTTTTTGTCAATAAAAAAATGACTTACAGCTAAAATTGCCATAAGTCATTTTAATTTTTTATTTTAATTAGTTAACTCTTACACCAAAATCTGGTGAGTAATAAGACATGCTTGTAACTTTTACAGATTCTCCAGGCTGTGGTGCATGAATATATTGTCCACCACCAACATAGATACCTACATGATACGTTGCACCTCTAGAACCCCAGAATACCAAGTCTCCTGGTTGTAACTCACTTAATGAAATCTGTGTTCCAGCACTTTCTTGAGGAACAGTCCATCCACCAATTTCTTTTCCTGCTGCTTGACGGAATACATAAGAAGTAAATCCTGAACAGTCAAATGAATCTGGTCCTTTAGCTCCCCAAACATATGGTTTACCAATATGTTTATAGGCTTCTGATACGATAGCACTTCCGTTTGCAGCTGGAGCTGAAGGTGTTGGTGCTGGAGTAGGAGTTGTTGCTACTGGAGTACTTGGAGCAGGTGTTGGTGTACTTTGCTCTGGTGTACTTTGCTCTGGTGTACTTTGAGTAGTTCCTTCCTTTTCATTTGGTTTGTTCTCACTAGGAGTAATATCGTTTGGTGTCACGTAATTCTCTTGTTTATCAATTTTACCAGCATTTGTATCTTCTTTTGCTTTGTTTCCAGTTGCTTTTGTTTCAACTTTTGCTGCTGCTACAGCTTTACGTTGTTCTTCACGTTTTTGTTCTGCAGCTTTTTGTTCAGCTAAGTATTGTTCTTTTTTACTTTCTTCAGTTGCTTTTTCTGCAGATAATTTGCTAACTGCTGCTTGTTGTGCTAATTCTTGGTCTTCTAACTCACCCTTTTTAGCTTCTAGAGTAACAGCTGCTTCCTGTACTTCTTTTGCTTTTTCTTCTACAGATTCTTTTTTCGTTTCAACTGCATCTTTATCTTGTTTTTGTTGTTTCATCATATCATTATTAGCACCAACTAAACGACTTGCCGCCATCACTTTTGTTAATGCATCTGATACAGAATCAGCATTTAATACTAGATCAACAACATTAGAGCTGTTTGAATCAACTTGTACAGATCTTGCTTGTTCTTTGATTGACGCATCGCGTTTTGCAATACGCGCTTCTAAATCTTTTATTTCACCATTTAAGTTTGAAATTTCTTTTGTTAGTTCTACCTGTTTTGTTTGTAAAGCAGATGCCTCGTTTTTTATTGACGAAATATTTTCTTTAATACTTGCTAATTGGTTTGAGGCTTCTTGTTCTTTAGTAGCTAATTCATTTATTTTTTTATCTTGTTCTTCTACTTTCGAATCTTTGTTAGCTGCTGTCGCAACAGTTGGAGCACCTACAGTACTTAATAACATACTACTTAACAAAACTGTTGATAATACTTTCTTCTTCAAAATTTGCCATCCTCCATTTTTCTACGTCTACATTTATTTTCTTTACTTAATTTTTTATTTAAATTTTTAATTTTACGTTAACTTTAATAATAAATAAATTTTAACATAGATACATGTCACTTGTATGATAGAAATATTACAAAAACATTTCAATCAATCATTTTATTTCATTAACACCATATACCTTTGATAACGGGATGACTAATAGACATATATATAAAACATTGATTAGTAAAGACGGTGCCAGATTACGTGTAAAAAAATCTAAAAAATTAGCTGTTGTTAACTTAAATATACTAAGTAATACTGCTCTTCCTATTGAGATAAGAGTAACAAATACAATAAAACTTAAAATCAACGTCAATGTATTTGGTTCAACATATTCGAACAAACGATACATAAAAAATACAATTATAGGGAATAAAATCAAGTTAATTCCTAATACATTATAAAAATAGGAATCGTACAGTAAGCCAATAATCGTTGCACAAATCATTAGATAAGTTTGACTCACTTTAAAGGTTGAAAACATTAGTATAAGAAGCACCAAATGGCTTGTAAACGTCATGGGAATAGACAGCATCCCCATCATTGCACTACTAACGTGGCCATCTACTAACATAGCAATAAACAATAATATAGGTAAATAGTATGGATAATATGATTTTTGTTCCATTATTCCACCTCTTGCTTCCCTGCTAATCTCTTAATAACTGTCACACTAGACACATCATACATATCAGCAACTGGAGTTACTAATACTTCTGCATTTAGGCCTGTTTTATTTTTCTTCACTTCTTTTACTTCACCAACAACCAATCCTTCAGGAGAATTGTTGCCTAAACCAGAAGTCGACACTAAATCCCCTTTTTTGATATTATCAACACTTGTTAGTTGAGAAACAATCAATGTGTGAGTTTTACTATTGTAACCTTCCATCAAACCATACGCTGTTTTTTCACCTTTAGTTTGAATCATCACAGGAAAATGATTAGTATTTTGATTTTGGGTTGTCAGTAATTCTACTTTCGAACTTCCTGATTCAGCAATAATGACACGACCAATTAACCCTTTATCTCCCATAACTGCCATGTTAGCCTCGATGCCATCCTTAGTTCCTTTATTGATAATAAGGACATCTTGCCAACTATCTGGCGAACGATTGATCACACTTGCATTAATCACGTCATAATCAGTTAAGGTATCATTGAGTTTCAACTGCTCTTTTAATTTTCTTGTTTCAGCTTTTTGACTTGCCAACTCTGCTTCTAGTGAAACACTTTTATCAATTTGTTTTTTCAATTCTTGATTTTCTGTATAAGTATTAAACAAATTATTAATACTCTTTACACCACTTTCTAATAATCTGAATGGTGCCTTGACAACATTATCTACTTTTGCAATCACATTATTCGTTTGCGACTGTCCAGGTAAACTTTTTTTATTATTATCTCTTTGCATCGCACTAAATGTTACTAACAATATGATGACTATCACTATCGTAACAGCTATAATAATATTTCGACTTGAATTATTTTTTTTCACTATTCCACCTCATAGCTCCTTATTATCTAAAAAACATACATCCTTGATTCTACCATTTTTCTTTAGTATTAACCATACAACTACCCTTTTGTTTTTAAAATTTTAATAAAGTAATGTAAGCATTATGACCTACTTTAGACTATAATGATATTAGGAAGGGGTTATTATAACAATGTCTAGCAATTATTGGTATCTATCCGAACATTTAATCAACTTTTTTCACCTATATTATTCCTATTAGTCACCATCACACTCTTCATATTATTCGGCACATTTTCCACAAACATACCGAATAAAAAAATATTTAAAATCATCGCACTCATAGTAAGTGTAACTGTCATATTAACTGTTGGTATTTCTATCTTCACGAAAGATTATCGAAGTTTGACGAAATATGAAGCTAATGCTAATCGAAAAAGACAAATAGCCATTCTTCATTACGAGAGACGGTCAAACAGCTCATCAACTAATGCTAGCTTATATGATATAAACAAAACTCTTAATCTACCATTCTATAAAAAAGAAACTGCCACAGAAACTGATTCTCTTACTTATCTTGGAAAAAATGACGTCTTTTATTTTTTTACCGATGATAAAAACATCTTTCAATTAGATTTATCAAGTGATCGACTAGTATTTCAGCCTGTTGTTCATGTATCTATCACAAAAGAATGTGCTAAATTATCTGATAAGGAATTTAAAGATATCGACTTTAAAGAAAAAATTGGTCCAGATATTTCGTCTATTATCGTGCCAAATTCCAAACGAGATTTACTCTATAAACCAAATGTCATAACTTATGATTTAATCAAATAAAAAAGCCGTCCCATATTAGGACGACCTTTTTTAATTTATCATTAGTTACCTTCATAAGAATCAATAATGATTTGTTTTAATTCACTAATTAATGGTTCTTTAGGGTTAGCAGTTGTACATTGATCTTCGTAAGCAAGTTCAGCCATACGATCAACTGTTTCATCCAATGTTTTTTTGCTTAATCCTTGTGCTGATAAGTTCATGTCGATTCCAACACGTTTTCCTAAATCATCAACAGCTTTAGCTAAAGATTCTACTAATTCTTCTGTTGTGTTACCTTTAAGTCCTAAGAAACGCGCGATGTCTGCATAATCTGTATCAGCTCTAAAGTAATCATATTTAGGGAACAATGCATGTTTTGAAGGATCTTTTGCATTGTAGCGAATAATATGTGGTAAAAGAATCGCATTAGTACGTCCATGAGGAATACCGTATTCTCCACCAATTTTATGAGCGATTGAGTGACAAATACCTAAGAATGCATTGGCAAACGCCATACCAGCCATTGTAGAAGCATTATGCATTTTTTCACGGTTTTCTAAGTTAGGATTTTTAACTGAGTCTTCTAAGTTTTCAAAGACTAATTTAATAGCTTGTAAGCTTAACCCTCTCGTGTAATCACTTGCCATAACAGATACATATGACTCGATTGCATGAGTTAATACGTCCATACCAGTATCAGCTGTAACTGAAGCAGGAACACTCATAACAAATTGTGGATCAATAATTGCCACATCTGGAGTTAATGCATAATCTGCTAATGGGTATTTCACGTGAGTTTCACTGTCAGTAATAACCGCAAATGGTGTTACTTCCGCACCAGTACCTGATGTTGTTGGAATAGCAACCATTTTAGCTTTTCTAGCTTCAGGAATTTTGTAAGCACGTTTACGAATATCTAAGAATTTTTGTTTAGCGCCAAAGAATTCTGTTTCTGGATGTTCATAGAATAACCACATACCTTTAGCCGCATCAATAGCAGATCCACCACCGATGGCAATAACTGTGTCAGGTTGGAATTTCATCATTTGTTCTGTACCAGCATAAACTGTATTTGTTGAAGGATTTGGTTCAACATCTGAGAACATTTCAAATTTTACCTTGTTTTGACGTTTCATTAATTCATCAATCACTTTTTGAGCATACCCAAATTCAACCATACCTGGGTCACAAACGATGAATACACGTTCAACGTCTTTCATTTTTTGTAAATATTGAATTGAATTTAATTCAAAGTAGATTTTTTCAGGTAATTTAAACCATTGCATGTTATTTCTCCGTTTCGTTAAAGTTTTAGTGTTAATCAAATTAACTGCTGAAACGTTTTTAGATACTGAGTTTTTACCATAAGATCCACAACCTAAAGTTAATGATGGAATCATTTCGTTGTAGATATCACCAATACCACCTTGAGCCGCTGGAGAGTTAATTAAAATACGACAAGCGTTCATTCTTAAACCAAATGCTAATTGTAAGTCTTCATCTTCAGAATGTAGAACCGCTGTATGTCCTTCACCATTAAGTTTTAACATTTTTTCACATAATTCTAAACCATGTTCAGTATTATTAGCTTTAAACATTGCTAATACTGGAGATAATTTTTCACGTGATAATGGATAATCTGGACCAGCATCTTCTAATTCAGCTACTAAAATTTTAGTTCCTTCTGGTACTTTAATTCCAGCATCTTTAGCAATAGATACTGCTGAATGTCCAACAATTTTAGGATTAACAGCTGTTTTTGTTTCATTCATCACGGCTTTTTCTAATTTTTCTAGTTCATTTGGTTTTACAAAGTATACTTGATGCGCTTCAAATTCTTTTTTCACTGCATCGTAGATTTCTTTATCAACAATGACACCTTGCTCTGATGCACAAATCATCCCATTATCGAATGATTTAGATGTAATTAAGTCGTTTACCGCACGTTTGATTTTAGCTGATTTTTCAACATAAGCAGGAGTGTTACCAGGACCTACTCCAAGAGCTGGTTTACCAGTTGAATAAGCTGCTTTAACCATTCCAGAACCACCAGTTGCAAGAACAATTGCAACACCTTCATGGTTCATTAATGTATTTGTTGCTTCAATAGATGGCGTATCAATCCATTGAATACAATTTTCAGGAGCGCCAGCTTTAACTGCTGCATCTCTTACAACCTTTGCCGCTGCTGCAGATGATTTTTGTGCACTCGGATGGAAAGCAAAAATAATTGGGTTACGTGTTTTAATCGCAATCATTGATTTGAAAATAGTTGTTGATGTTGGATTTGTTGTTGGTGTTACCCCACATACCACTCCGACTGGGTCAGCAATTTCGATGATTTGTTTTTGTTCATCTTCATTAATAACTCCAACAGTTTTATCATTTTTAATGTTGTTCCAAATACTTTCAGAAGCAAACATGTTTTTGATTGCTTTATCTTCATAAATACCACGGCCAGTTTCTTCTACTGCTAATTTAGCTAAAGGCATATGTTCATTCAAGGCAGCCATAGCCATTTGGTGAACGATATGATCCACTTTTTCTTGATCAAAAGTTTTCATTTCTTTTAATGCTTCTTGAGCATTAGCGACTAAATGATCAATTGTTTCTGTTACTGATTGTTCTTTTACTTCAGCTTTTTTATTTTTATCTTTCAAAGTAATACCCTCCTGAATTCAATTCGTTATGTATTTCACAAATATAATATACAATACTTTTTCCACCTTGTAAATACTTTTATGTGATTTTTTTCACTTTATTCAAGTGAATACGTTTTCTCTTAATAAAACCTTAAAATAAACATTTAAATCTGATTTCATTCTTTAGTCGAGTGATATTTTTCTTAATAATTGAAATATTGTGACTTATATCACTTTTTTTATTTTTACTTAAACTCTATTTAAGTTTAATATATTACACTGTATGCATGTCTATTTTAAAGAGGATGATTACGATGAAATCAAAAAAGAATTTAAACGAAAAGAACACAAATATCTGATTCCAGAAGATTTATATGAAACATTTATATCAGATTTACAACATTATATGTCTACTGATAAATATGATTTACATCCTAAATATTAATTAAGATGGGAATACTAGGAGATCCTAGATGATATCTAAAAACGAATTAACTAATCAGTTTATTTAAAACTGATTAGTCAGTCTGTAGACAAAGTATTGATAAATTTCGATACTTTGTTTTTTTGGTAAAATAGAGGAAAGGAGTGACTATTAATGTTGAAAAAGTAAGATATGAGTAAACGTAATCAAATAGTTTTTTATTCATTAGAAGACTTAGTTCCACAGGAACACCTTCTAAGAGATATTGATAAATACGTCGATTTTAGTTTTATTTATCAACTTGTTGAGGATAAATATGATCAGTCTAATGGACGACCTAGTTTAGATCCAGTTATGTTAATCAAACTTCCCTTGATACAATACTTATACGGAATTAAGAGCATAAGACAAACGATTAAGTAAATATGGCCTACAGATGGTTTTTAGGTTTAGATATCCAAGACTCAGTCCCTCACTTTTCAACTTTTGGTAAAAATTACTCAAGAAGATTTAAAGGAACAGATATCTTTGAACAAATTTTTTATGGTATTTTAGCGCAGTGTATAGAAGCTCATTTAGTTGATACGTCTGAGATATTTATTGATAGGACTCATATCAAAGCACATGCAAATAATAAAAAGTATGAAAGCAAAGAAATAACTGAAGACACATTATTTTATGTAAAATCACTTCAAAAAGAAGTTGAAATCGATAGAGAAAAACAATTAAAAAAACCCCTAAAAAGAAAAGGTTAATTGTAGAATCAAGTGAGCCACCCTAAAATAATAAAAAAACACCATGGTAAAAATTCATGTATCATTGAATTATCCACCCAACAACAAAAGGAATTTTTATCATGGAACAAACTCAGAATACCACACAAAAACTGACTTATAAACATCTTTCCTTTGAGGAAAGACAACTTATTGAAGTTTGGCATAATAAAGGTGCTTCTAATAGGGAAATCGGTAAACGATTAGGTCGGTACTATCAAACAATAAATAATGAGCTGAAACGTGGTACAACAACACAAATCAAAGAAAATAACAAAACTAGACAACTCTATTTTGCTGAAACAGGACAAGCTAAATATATAGAAAACAGAAAACGTTGTGGCGCTAATTCTAAGCTAGTCAGTGCTGTTGACTTTATTAATTATGCATGTAAACAGATTATTGACTTTAATTGGTCACCTGATGCCATTGTTGGTTTTGTCACGTCCTTAAGGACGTGAGATAAACCTCTTATTTCTAATAAAACACTTTATAACTATATTGATAAAGGATTTTTATCTATTAGAAACCATCACCTCAAGACGAAGCTTAGGCTCTCATCTAAAAAGAAAAGAAATCGTAAGCATAAAAAAAACTAGGAAAATTAATTGATGAACGACCAAGTACAATTAACAATAGGGAAAGCTTTGGCCATTGGGAAATAGATAGCTTTATTGGTGCAAAGTCTAAATATGATAATGCTCTACTTACTCTGGTTGAAAGAAAAACGCGTTACATGATTACTGTTGTGTTAGATGATCATACAGAATAATCTGTTTGTTATGCTGTTAATCGATTAAAATCTGAGCTCGGACAAGCTAGCTTTAGCTATATGAATAAACGCATCTAACCTAAAACCATCTATGCCTTTACTTATCCAATACTTAGCTATATCTAACATTGCTTTTTGAACTTCTAGGTTTTCCCAGTTTAAATCTGGCATTTCTTTATCAAAAAGATGAAAATAATATTGATGACTCAATTTATCCTTTTCCCATACTGATCCGCCAAAAAAAGAGGCCCAATTATTTGGCTCTTCACCATTGATACCTGCATCTTCCCATATATAATAATCCCGGTAAATATTATCTTTTCCTTTTAAAGCTTCTTGAAACCATGGATGCTTTGATGACGTGTGATTTAATACCAAATCAAAAATTATTTTTATTTCTCGTTTATGTGCTTCTTCTATTAATGTTTCTACATCATCGATATTTCCAAAAATATCATCAATCGCATAAAAGTTAGAAATATCGTAACCGTTATCAATTTGTGGTAAAACAAAAATTGGGTTTATCCAAATTGTATTAATCCCAATACTTTTAATATAATCTAATGTTGAAGTAATCCCTTTAATATCACCTATACCATCTCCATTAGTATCTTTAAAGCTCTTGGGGTACACCTGACAAAAAATTGCTTCCTGCCACCAATTTTTTTGCATGCTCTCCCTCCTTATTTAACATCAGTCTAGAAAATATTGCACTAACATACAAGCATAAAAATAGTGTTAACGTTAACATTATTGATATAGCAACACTAGGATAAGAATATTTAAAAATATATGATGAAAATTATACGAATACAGGTATAATTATAATTAAGAGAACCTTGTAAAGGAGTGTACGACTTTTATGGTAACTTTATCTGATGTTGCTCGAAAAGCAAATGTTTCAAAAATGACAGTTTCAAGAGTCATAAATCACCCAGAAAAAGTAACAGATGAATTAAAAGAACTTGTTTTTCAAGCAATGAAAGACTTAAATTATAAACCAAATGCTGCAGCTAAAGCATTAGTTAATAATAGAACGCAAGTCATTAAATTCTTTATACTAGAAGAGATTGATACCACTGAACCTTATTATATGAACCTATTAATGGGAATTTCAAAAACCTTAGACCAAAACCAATACTCTTTACAATTAATCACTCAAAATAGTTTTGATTTAGGACAAAGTGATGGCTATATCATAACAGGTATGAGAGAAAATCACTCTAAGTGGATTGAACGGCTTGAAAAACCATTTGTTCTGTTTGGTGAAAACCGTTACGGGTATGATTATGTAGACACAGATAATTCTTTAGGAACGACTTATGCTACCGAACATGCGATAGATATGGGATATACCAATATTGTATACATTGGCATCGACGTTAAAGAATCCTTTGAGTATTCTCGTGAAGCAGGATATATCAACACCATGCAAAAATACAAAATGGTACCAAAAATATATCGCTTCGATAATCGCTCACGATATACTTTTGACTTTATTACAAAAATATTCACCGTTTCCCTAAAAAAACTACCTTTATTTGCAGCTCAGATAGATTAGCTATTGGAATTGAAAGAGGGATACAGAATAAAGGAGAAAAATTACCTGATGACTATGGTATCATCGGTTTTGACGGAGTATTTTTAGATCAGATTGCTCATCCACAACTAACTACTATTAAGCAGCCTGTCATTTAGATGGGAATGGCTTGTGCGACAATGATTCTTAATAAAATCAAACAAGATGGAGCACCTCAAGGAAATGAACTTTTCAATCCAACTCTTGTTATTAGAGGTACGACCATGGAGAAACTATAATAAAAACATTCCATTAATTTTTCAATGGAATGTTTTTACTCTCTATGATATTAAAGTTCAGTAAAAAACCACACTAATTTTTCAAAAGGAATCAATTCTTCCTTGTCGTATAAGTCAACATGATTGGCTCCTTCTATCTCAAACAATTCTTTTGGTTCATTCGCTAAATCATATGCTGTTTCACTAAATGCACATGAATGTGCTTTGCTTCCCATTATAAACAAAATTGGACGTGGTGAAATAGATTTAATATAAGATAATAAAGTAAAAGATATTTAAATATCATTCTATTACAATTAACTATGTTAAAACACCAATAAATGGATTTAAATCCATTTACTGGTGTTTCATACTTTAGATTTTAGCCACCTCAAATATTCTCTCAATCAATGCCAATACATCTCTTACTTCTTCATTTTTTACAATTGGTGTTGCATTATTAACTACAACATCGTAGAAATTTTGATAAAATCCATCATAATCTGCCTCAACTTCGACAATTGGTAACGTCGTTGTCGCATCTTCTGAAGGAGGTGACATTGTTTTAGTTAGTCCTTGTCCTGCTTTAATTGGTACTAAGTTATGATGATCAATCACGCCTGTTTGTTTCACTACTTTTCCAGATAGGTCCCAATCATCAATGACAGCTGTTCCTTCCAAACCTTTGACATACCAACGTGGTAATTTAACAAAATTGGTTGTACCAACTTCAACTAACGCTTTGACACCATTTTCAAATGTGATGTCCGCAATAAAGCCATCATCTACTTCATCACCCAAGATATAGCTTAAATCAGCGGACACCTCTTTTACTGGACTATCTACCATAAAAAGAAGTTGATCCAGTAAATGAACGCCCCAATCAAGTAACATTCCACCGCCATGTTTTTCTAAATGACGCCAATCTCCTGGAATACCATTCGCTCCATGAACACGCGACTCAATTTGAAATAGTTCGCCAATTGGTTTCTTTTGATACATATCTTGAATGATTAAAAAGTCATTGTCCCATCGTCTGTTTTGATGCACCATAAACACTTGACCTGTTTCGTTTGATACTTTAATCACGTCATCTAACTCTTGTGTTGACATCATCGCTGGCTTTTCACAAACAACATGTTTTCCACTTGTCATCGCTTGGATAGACAACTCTTTATGCACATCATTAGGTGTGGCCACTAACACTGCATCAATCGTGTCATCAGACAGTAATTCTTCTAACGATTTGTATGGTTTAAGACCAGCTTCTTTCGCAACTTCCATGCGTTCCGATTTTATATCATAGACACCTGTCACTTGTACACCATCTTTTTGTTTAATTAATTCCCGGTGATGATAACTTCCCATACCACCGTAACCAATAATTCCTATATTAAGCATTTGACGACCTCCTATGCCCACCACATGTCAGTTGGTTTATCATGAACCATAATTGACTTAAGATTGGTCACTGCACGTGAGAAACCTTCATCAATTGACATCAATGGGTCTTCGTGTTCTATACTTAACACATAATCGTAACCATATAAACGCAACGCGCTAACTATATCTGACCAATCTTGTAAACTATGACCACATCCTACTGATCTAAATGTCCATGCTCTTGATTGAACGTTTGTATAAGGTTGCATATCTGTCACACCATACATATTCATGTTATCTTGATCTAGGTAAGTATCTTTTGCATGAAAATGATGAATCGCATTTTCTTTTCCTAAAATTTTAATCGCACCAACTGGTTCAATTCCTTGCCACCATAAATGAGAAGGATCCAAATTACACCCAATATTATCTCCAGCTGCGTCGCGCAATTTCAACATGGTATATGGGGTATGAGCTAAAAATCCACCATGAAGCTCAATCCCGATTTTTACACCAGCTGATTGGCATTCGCTATTGATATCTTTCCAATAAGGGATTAATTTAGTCTCCCACTGATAATGATAGATATCTGTATAATCTGTTGGCCATGGTAAAACAGGCCAATTCACAGATGTATCTGTTTCGTTTCCTCCACCAACACCAGAGAATCCATTCACCACTGGTACATTCATTAGAGATGCCAACTTAATTGTTTTTCTTAATAGTTCGTCCGCTTCTTTTGCTTCTGCAGGTGTTGGTGAAATAGGATTATGATGCGCACTAAAGGCACTAATTTCTAATCCTTTATCATTTAATTTTGCTTGGTATTCTTTTCGTTTATCACTACTGGCGAGTAACGCGTCCACATCACAGTGAGCACTTCCTGGAGAGCCACCTGTTCCAATCTCAACCATTTGTAACCCTTGCTCTGCTACTTTTTCAATCATCTCATCAAATGATAAATTGTTAAATAATGGGGTAAAAACGCCTAATTTCATGTTTGTTTCCTCCTTTTATAACTCTTCTAATGGTTCATGATGTCCATATGTTGGGTAGGTGCTATCAATTGGATTACACCACTTCACTGCATTTTTAATCACTAGTTGAACTTGTTCGTTGTAATATGATGGATACGTTTCATGACCTGGTTGGAAATAAAAAATCTTACCATTTCCTCGTCTAAAGGTACAGCCACCTCTAAATACCTCGCCACCTTTGTACCAATTCACAAAAATCAATTCATCAGGTGCTGGTATATCAAAATGTTCGCCATACATTTCTTCTTTTTCTAACTCAATATACTCGCCAACCCCTTCTACGATTGGATGACTTGGATTGACGTTCCAAATACGACACGTTTCATCTGCTTCACGCCACTTTAAATCACATGACGTTCCCATCAATGACATAAAGATTTTAGACATATGACCTGAATGGAGTACTATCAATCCCATACCTTGTAAGACACGTTGATGCACACGCTGAACAATCTCATCACTCACTTCATTATGAGCAATATGTCCCCACCAAACCAATACATCTGTGTTGTTCAATACATCTTCTGTTAAACCATGTTCTGGTTCATCAAGTGTCGCTGTTTTAACGTCAAACTCTTCTTCTAAGAAAGAAGCTAATTGGTTATGAATGCCTTCTGGGTAAACTTTTTTTACCTCTTCGTCTGTCTTTTCATGTCTGTATTCATTCCACACTGTTACGTGAATCATCTTTTCACCTACTTATTAAGATATACTGGCTCGCCAGTTTTTGAAGACTGGTAAATCGCTTCTAAAATTTCTGTGACAACTAAGGCTTGTTCTGGTAAAACAACTGGTTCTGTGTCATTTATAATTGCTTGTACCCAAGATTGTGCTTCTAAAAAGGCTGGATCATTTCCTTCACCATCATAAAAATCAACGCCACCTGTTTCTAATTCAATGTGTTTTTCATATAGTAAACCATGATCCTCACCATTAATAGTCAAGCCATCAAACATATCTGCCCCACCTTTTGTGCCAGATAAACTGGTTTTGGCTTCTCCTATTTGACGACTATTTAATGCCCAACTTGATTCTAAAGAAATCGTTGCGCCATCTTCCATCGTAATAAAACCAAATGCTGAGTCTTCTACAGTAAATTTTTCTGGATCCCAAGGTCCCCATGCATTGGCTGCATTTTTTGTTGGTGACAGTTTATGATAGGTATTTCCTACCACATATTTCGGTTTATAATTATTCATCATCCACAAGGTTAAATCTAGTGCATGTGTCCCAATATCAATCAATGGACCTCCGCCTTGCGCCTCTTCATCAAGGAATACTCCCCAAGTTGGTACCGCACGGCGACGAATCGCATGTGCTTTTCCATAATAAATATCTCCCAACTCGCCTTCTTCACATACTTGATGTAAGTAACTAGCAGCTATTGTGAAGCGATTTTGATACCCTATTGTTAATTTCTTTCCTGTTTCTTTTGCTGCTTCTAACATCGCTCTTGCTTCCTGACTTGTTTTAGCCATTGGTTTTTCACACATCACATGTTTATCCGCTTTCATTGCAGCGATGGAAATTCCTGCATGAGAATTATTTGGTGTACAAACGTGTACCACATCGATACTTTTATCTGCTAATAACTCATGATAATCTTGATACACAATTGCATCCATCGTCCCATACTCTACTTTTGCTTTTTCAGCACGTTCCACTATCACATCACAAAATGCGACCATTTCAACTTCTTCTACTTTGCTTAGTGCTGGCATATGTTTTCCATTAGCAATACCACCACAACCAATAATCCCTACTTTTAATGTCATAAAAAAACCTCCATCGTTTTCTTGTTAATAGATTCATCATACAAAAAAATGATAAGGTTTTCTTCCTGTTATTTTGGTCAATTATTCCCATATATTGTCTTATGGTATTTTAAAGGAGATAGTCCAACATGTTCTTTGAATACATGATGAAAGGTTTTAACACTATTAAATCCTGAACGTTCTGCCACTTCTATCATTGGAATATTTTCATGGGAAAGAATATATTTAGCTTGATTTAATCGGTACTCTGTCAGGAATTGACTAAAATTTTGCCCTGTATTTTTCTTAAAAAAACGTGAAAAATAATATGGGCTAAATCCTACATATTTGGCAACATCCTCTAGTGTAATCACCTCTTGAAAATGATTTTCTATGTAAATAAACACATCATTCAGTCTTTCTAACGTCTGTTTTTGATGGGTTGATTCAACAAAATTTCCTTCTTTGAGAGTACAATTTTTTTGAGGAATCTCACGATAATAGAAGACCAATAGTTGATGCAACAAACTTAATATAGCATAATCATAGCCCAACTTTTTTTGCTGTACTTCTTTAAATAATTTTTCTACAAGACTTCTCATCTCTTGCTCGACATCGTTCCCCCAAAACCGACTAAGGTTTTCCGCTTTTTCAAATAGCGTGACAATGTCTTTATAATCTGATTGATTTACTAAATAATTTTGAAAAACTGCTAAATCAAATTGATAAACAATCCGTGTACTGCCTGGCGAAGCTAAAAAATAATGAGACTCACCACTACCAAAAATAAAAATTTCCCCTTCTTGCACTTGAAATAATTGATTATCATACCCAATATTGACTAGCCCTTTTGTCACATATATCATCTCAATTTCTTTGTGCCAATGTGGTGGTACAACAATCTCTCCTTGGTTTTCAAATGCCCTAAAAGGTAGGCTATTATCCCATTCTGGTATTTCTAAATATAAACTCATTATCTTCCCTCCTTAATTATCTCAAGTTGTCTTTCTTGTATTATATAAAAAAATCCACCAATATTCTAAAAAGAATGTGGTGAATTTTTTTATTAATAGTCTATGACACTTTCTCGTTCAATTAATTTGTGTGGAATAATCACTCTTTTTTTCAACTCATCCGGATAATTGACTTGGTTTAGACACTCCAGTACAGCTGACTTTGCTAGTTCACGTGTATTAATATCAACTGACGTAATATAAGGGTGAATTAATGTTGAAAAAATAGAATTATTAAAACTAATAACAGATACATCATCAGGAACTGTTAGACCAATCAATTGGATAAACTGAATCACTTTTAAAGCAAACATATCATCAATCGCAATGCATGCTGAGATTTTCCTTTCACTTAACAAGGTATCTAACTGAATAAATTCATTGCTTTTTTCTAAATCACATACCGGATAACAGGGTAAGTGATTATCTTTTAAACACATTTCATACCCATAAAAACGTTCCTTAAAGAAATTTTCAGTTGAATTATTTGTTACAAATAAAATATCCTTGTGTCCCTTATCAATAAGGTACTGTGTGACACTCCTACCTAGTAGCTGATTGTCATTATCAACACAGCTAGTGTCATTATAATAACGATATGGGTGTCCAATAATTGTAAATGGAATATTTTTCTCAATTAAAAAGTCTAAAATGAGGTCATTTTCTTTTACATACATCAAGATAAAAGAGTCCACTCGTTTTTGTAAATAAAGTAGTGTCACTGCTTCCAGTAATTCTGTTTCAGTATTACCTGATGCTATAGCAAGACTTACTTGATGTTTACTTGCTTCTTCATTCATTGCCGTAATCGCTTCTAAATAAAATGGCTCACTTGCTCGCTCTTTGGTTTCAATAATTGGCAAGACTACCCCAATAGCATTAGATAGTTTACTAACTAAGTTTCTTGCTGAAATATTTGGAACATAGCCTAACTTATCCATCGCTTTTCTTACGCGCTCTTTGGTTTCTCCTGAAATACTTGGATGATCTTTCAAAACACGTGATACTGTTGAAGGGGCAACACCTACTTCTTTTGCAACATCTTTAATTGTAACTCCCATAATCTACTCTCCCATTAGTTATTCCATATCAATCGACACAACGACACCATAATGATCACTAATACATGGATAATTTTCTCCATCGAAGATAACATCATGCGACCTCACCTGACAAGGTTCAGAGGCAAATATATAATCTATTCTTAACTGTTCTTTCGTGTGTTTCCACCCATCAATCTCTTTTGGGATGGTGTAACGTCCACTTGGATGTTCGGCTAATTCAAATGTATCCACAAAGCTTTTCGTGACTAAATCATATGTTTCATTTTTAATCGTATCAGGGCCATTAAAATCTCCACATAGCAAGATGAAACCAGATAATTTATCTAAAAAGAGTTTGCTTAAAGTCCATTCATCTTGAAACCCTTGTTTCGTTTCTTCATTCCACCAAGAATAATGACTACTTGTTACAAATAGTTCTTTATCCTGCACTGTTAGCTTTGAACAAAGCATCATTCGTCGTGTTACATCTGTCTTCTTATCCACTGATGATACTAACACTGCTTGTGATTGTAAAGGTTTTTTTGATAAAATTGCCACACCTTCTTCATAGATACCATATCCCACATGACTATAAGTCCAACTCCAATGATACTCTTCCCCTAACTCAGCTAATCGTTTAACTAAGCATAATGCATAATTATCCTGTTTAATGATTGTCTTTTCATTGATTGGTGGAACAAAATGAAGTGGATTTTCCTCTGGTAACGCATCAATTCGTTGATTGACTTCTTGTAAAGACACTCCATCTAACCCACTAGATATAATATAGTGCACCAGTATATCCATCTTTTCTTCAGTATCTTCTTCCATCCAACTATGTATATTTAGTGTTAACCACTTCATCTTTTTTTCCTCACTTTATAATGATACTTGACCAATTTTTTCTGATGATTTATGTTCACCAACAGTTGATAACTCGAGCGTTTTAATTTCTTGTGTATTTGTAAAAACTACTACAATCGTGGTACCCTTCCCTTCATTCTCAACTGTTTTCCAATCGACTGTTGCTAATAATTGACCCGCTTTTACAGTATCACCTTCTTTAACTGATACGTCAAATACTTGTTTAGTCATCTCTACAGTATCTAGTCCTATATGTACTAACACTTCTAATCCTTCAGGTGTTAATAATCCTATGGCATGTTTTGTTGGAAAAATAGACTGAACCACACCAGATACTGGTGAAACCACTTGACTATTCGATGGTTTTACCGCAAAACCATCGCCCATCATTTTTTGCGAAAACACATCATCTGAAACAGTTTCTATCGAAATGACTTCTCCGTCTGCTACAGAAACAAATGGAATGGTAACATTTTTTTGAACAGTTGTTTGTTCGTTTGGCTCATTAATAACGGTATCAACAGTAAGAGAATCAATGTCAACCCCACTATCCAAAGCATCTTGCACATCAGATTTAATGACATCAGCTTTTGGTCCATAAATCGCCTGAACACCTTTATCTTTTATCACTAAACCAAGTGCTCCTGCTTTTTTCCATTCCTGTTCTGAGCCGACAAGTTCTGCATCTTTGACACTAACTCTTAAACGGGTCATACAAGCATCTACTTCAGAAATATTTGATTTTCCACCAAGTAGTTGGATGATTGATACAATTTGTGGAGAGATTCCTTCAGAACTTCCTGATGAAGTTGGGTTATCTGACGTATCCACATCATAGTTTCCATTTCTACCTGGTGTTGCTAAATTAAATTTCTTGATCATAAATCCAGCAATAAAATAAGAAACAATAGCAAACACAATAATACAAATTACAAAGTTAATCAAATCTTGTGATAAACCTGCTTTAATGGCTAATGGTGTTCTTGTTAATAACTCAATATTTCCAAATGAATGGACGCGTAATGAGATGATGTCGGCCATCGCAAATGCCGCTCCTTGAATCACTGCATACACTAGATACAACGGAATGGCTGCAAACATAAACATGAATTCTAACGGTTCTGTAACACCGGTTAAAAATACTGCCAACGCTGCTGAGACGTACATTGATTTATATTGTTTTCTCTTATCACTATCCACATTTTTATACATCGCCAAAGTAAAGCCCATTAAAATACCTGATGCGCCAATCATTTGCCCTACTTTAAAACGAGCTGGTGTCCAATTTGATAACACATAATTATATTGTTCGATATTTCCAGCATTTTTTAAGTTAAATAAATCAGTTGCCCAAGCAAGCCATAGAGGATCTTGTCCGTAGACAAGCGTTCCAGCTTGTGCCCCAGATAAAATCTCATAGGTTCCACCTAACTGAGTATAGTTGATTGGTATGGTCAACATATGATGCAATCCAAATGGTAGTAATAATCTCTCAAGTGTTCCATATAAAAACGGTGCCAAAATTGGTGCAGATTCTTGTGATTGAGCAATCCACAAACCAAAATTATTAATGCCTGATTGAATAACTGGCCATACAATAGCTAAACCAATTGAAACAATCGTTGACCAAAGTATGACAACAAATGGAACAAAGCGCTTACCATTAAAGAATGATAATGCATCTGGTAATTTACGGTAATTATAGTATTTATTGTAAGCCATCGCTCCGACAAATCCCGCAATAATTCCGACAAAAACACCCATATTTAACGCTGGTGCTTCAAGTACACTAGTGAAAAATCCTTTAACCATGATTTTAGTTCCAAATAATGTGTGAGTAAATGCTTCATCGTTTGTCAGCATTTCTGAAGTCACACCAAAAATTGAGCCAGTAATGCGATTAATCAAAATAAATGAAATACCAGCAGCAAAAGCTCCTCCTGCACGTTCTTTAGCCCAACTACCACCAATTGCTAGTGCAAATAATAAATGAAGATTTCCAATAATTCCCCATCCTATATTTTCAATTACTCCACCAGTTGTTACTAAAAACGCCATATCTGGTGACATCATCGGAATCGTTTTTCCGATACTAATCATTAATCCAGCAGCAGGCATGACAGCTACCACAACCATTAATGCTTTTCCAAATTTTTGCCAAAACTCAAAACTTAGTAACTTTTTCATTGTACCTTACCTCTTTCTTAAATTAATCTTAAATGAAATCGTTTGCGCAATTCATATTATACGTATCAGTTTATGAAAAGTAAACACTTTTTTAAATTATAATTAAACAATATAAACAAAACATTTTTATTTTTATATTGCTTTCGCAATCGTTTGCGTATATTATATAATTAATCATTAAAATTCATGGAGGGTATTATAAATGACACACTTAAAAAGATTATTTGACATTGATCCATTCAAATTAACCACTCACTCACTAAACAAAGAAGATATCCGTTTACAAGAATCTTTAACAAGTATCGGGAACGGCTACATGGGACTAAGAGGAAACTTTGAAGAAGGATATTCTGGAAATAACCATAAAGGGACTTATTTGGCTGGTGTTTGGTATCCCGATAAAACACGTGTTGGATGGTGGAAAAATGGTTATCCTGATTATTTTGGCAAAGTAATTAACGCTGTTGATTTTATTGCTGTCGATATTTATTTAAATGATAAAAAAATAGATTTGAATCATTATGAACCAACAAATTTTTATCAAGAACTAGATATGCAACATGGTATTTTATCACGCTCATTTATTTTATCAGTTGATAACTGTAAATTTAAATGTTCATTTAAACGATTGTTAAGCCTAACAATTAAAGAATTAGCATTGATAAACGTTACTGTTGAAATGTTAGAAGGTATAGGTGATGTGACTTTTGTTTCCAAATTAGATAACCATGTTCATAACGAAGACAGTAATTATGATGATATGTTCTGGGAACACCGTCAAAGTAGCGAAAACACCGTTACAGCTAAAACAATTAGTAATCCATTTGGTGTAGATCAATTTTGTGTGACAACTATGATGCAAAATGACGTTTCGAACTCCACGATTACATCTAATAAATCTTTCAAAGAATTTGAAGCAACCGAAACATTTTCTACTACACTATCTTCAGGTGATAAATTAGCACTCGATAAAAAAGTAGTTATTATAACAAGTCGTGATATTCCTGAGGAAAAACAAGTATCTAAAGCAATAGAACTAATGGAACAAGTCAATCATTATTCAATAGAAGAACTTGTTGAACAACATAAAAAAGCGTGGTTAAAACGTTGGGAACTAGCTGATGTTGTGATTTCAGGAGATGATGAAGCACAACAAGGTATTCGTTTTAATCTATTCCAATTATTCTCAACATATTATGGAGAAGATGAACGATTAAATATCGGTCCTAAAGGTTTTACTGGTGAAAAGTATGGCGGTGCTACTTATTGGGATACTGAAGCATATGCTATTCCACTATACTTATCTCTTGCTGATTCTAGTGTCACAAAGAATTTATTAAAATATCGTCATAACCAATTACCACAAGCACAACATAACGCTAGACAGCAAGGGTTAAAAGGTGCTCTTTACCCGATGGTAACCTTCACCGGTGTCGAGTGTCATAATGAGTGGGAAATTACTTTTGAAGAAATCCATCGTAACGGAGCTATTGCCTATGCTATTTATAATTATACTAATTACACAGGTGATACTTCCTACATAAAAAAAGAAGGTTTAGAAGTATTAACTGAAATTTCACGTTTTTGGGCAGATAGAGTTCATTTTTCAAAACGTAACAACGCTTATATGATACATGGTGTTACAGGACCTAATGAATACGAAAACAATGTCAATAATAACTGGTATACAAATTATATTGCCAAATGGGTATTAAGCTACACACTAGAAAACTATGATAAATACAAAAACGAAACACCTGTCTCTATTTCGGAATCTGAATTAGATAAATGGGAAGATATTATAAATCATATGTATTTACCAAAAGATGAGAAACTTGATGTCTTTGTACAGCATGATACCTTTTTAGATAAAGATTTAATGCCTGTCTCTGACTTAAATAAAAAAGAGGTTCCTTTAAACCAAAATTGGTCTTGGGATAAAATACTTCGCTCTTGCTTTATTAAGCAAGCTGACGTTTTACAGGGAATATATTTCTTCAACGACCAATTTACTCTAGATGAAAAACGTAAAAATTTCGAATTTTACGAACCAATGACTGTTCACGAATCATCACTTTCACCATGTATCCATTCTATATTAGCAGCTGAATTAGGTATGGAAGAAAAAGCAATTGAAATGTATCAAAGAACAGCTAGATTAGACTTAGATAATTATAACAATGATACGGAAGATGGATTACACATTACCTCTATGACAGGAAGTTGGTTAACAATCGTTCAAGGATTCGCTCAAATGAAAGTATTCAATGAATCTTTAAGTTTTTCACCATTCTTGCCAACTAACTGGAATGGATATGCTTTCCATATTAACTACCGTAATCGACTACTTCATATTAATATCTCAACTGATATTAAAATCAATTTATTGAGTGGCGAACCTCTGGATTTATCAGTTTATGAAAAAAATTATACATTAAAAAAGACATTAACTATCGATTTAAAAAACAAAGGAGTTAATTAAATGTTTAAGGGAGTTCTATTTGATTTAGACGGTGTCATAACTGACACGGCTGACTATCATTACAAAGCATGGAAAAGTTTAGCTGAAGAGTTAGATATTGAGATTGATAGAGAATTCAACGAACAACTCAAAGGGGTTAGTAGAGAAGATTCTTTAGATTTAATTTTAAAGCACGGAAAGAAAAGAAACACTGTCGATGATGATACATTTAGAAAACTAGCTGAAAAGAAAAATGATGTTTATGTCAAAATGATTCAATCTTTTTCTGAAGAAGATATCTTCCCAGGAATTCTTTCTTTACTAAAAGAATTAAAGCAACATCATATAAAAATCGCCCTTGCTTCTGCAAGTAAGAACGGGCCTTTATTGTTAGAAAAAATGAATTTAACTCACTATTTCGATGCTATAGTCGATCCAAGTAGTATAGCTTTAGGAAAGCCTGCTCCTGATATTTTTATTGCTGCAGCAGATGCAATTGATTGTCCTATTTCAAGTTGTATCGGGATTGAGGATTCGCAAGCGGGAATTACGGCAATTAAAAAAAGTAGTGCTTTACCTATCGGCATTGGACGCAGTAATGATTTAGGGACCGATATATCACTAGTTAGTAATACAAATGATTTAACATATGATTTCCTCACCTCAACTTGGGAAAATAATAAAAAGAAGCTGACACAAAAGTAATTTATTTAGTAAAAATCACCAAACTAATAAAATAGAAATCCCATGAAATCAATATTTTAATAAACTGATTTCACGGGATTTTTTCTATTTTAGGACTTCTAGGTCAACTTCTTTTTACATCCTTAACAATGTATAAACTCTATTCATATTTACTGATAAACTCTTCTGGTAAATCACACGATAGTTCTGACACCCAGTATTATTAAGCATCTGTTAATATTAGTTTATCTCTACTCTGTGCAAAACAATCTAAGATAACACTTAAAAGCTCTAAGTCACTTAAACAATTATCTCTAAATACTAATAAAAACTGTATTAATACAATATTTGAAATACGTTCGCCTTTATCATCTAGTAAACGCCTTTTACCAAAACTATTTACATATATACTTTTTTGTTCCACCATTACTTACCCCTTCTTTTAATATCATACTCGATAGTTTATCATATGGTATACTCATATAAGCAACATATACCACATTAATAATCCTTTAATGAAAAATCAATCTACTATTTCGTAAAATAACTAATAAATGAATTTTTTTGTACAAAACAACAAGTATATTATACTAAAATAGCGATAAATCAATGATGAACTAATAATAAACATTCAGCCTAAAACAGCAAAAAAAGATAGTTTCATTAAAACAAACTATCTTTTCTCACTTATTGATATACAACTTTAAATTCTTCGCACACAACATCCATGCTTTCAATATCTACTTGCTTGTGATAATGATTTTGGAATAGATCTTTCCAAAACTTGTAATGTGCGTCTCGCCAGTATGCTAGAGATAAATCTCCTTCTCCTTCTTTATAAGCATGTTCTGCTGAAACTTGATTAAATGGTGTCACATATACTTTAGTTGTCATAAGAATAGCCACTGGATTACCATTACCATCTAATAACATATCATAGTGCTCATTAGCTTTAGGTAGAGCTTCATTGCACCATTCATATTCTATTTTGGCACTAGCAGTCGCTGTCTTCTTACCTTGTAAAACTAAATTAGCTAGCTCGTCAGGTGAGCCTCCAAACGCCCATGACTCACCAAAAACAGGTGTCTTTATCTCCGTGTCTTTTAAAAATCTTTTCCAAAAAACAATCTCTTTTTCATTCATCTAGAACTCCTTTAATCATTATTGATTGCGTGTTATATCATGAACTTTTTTAATGGTCGACATTTTATGTTCCCAACACTCTGTTGATAAATCAACTGGATATTTTTGAGGGTTTAAATTACGTTTGTATTCTTCCCACAATGAGTCTTGATTGTCTTTAGATAATTTTTTGATTTCTTCTAATGTGGGCAACTCATACACTCGATTACCATCTATGTAGATATCTTGTAAAACTGGACGTGCTGTAAAGTTTTTCACTGTTTTATTAATATAAGTATGAACTGGGTGGAACATGTATAACTCTTCTTGATTTCGTGGATCTTCTGTCCAAAGTGTGATGTAATCTCCTTCAGATTTCCCATCTTTACCAGTAATTCGCCAAACTTGTTTTTTACCAGGAGTTGACACTTTTTCGGCATTACTTGATAACTTGATTGTATCCACCATTTTTCCATCATCATTCTCAATAGAAACTATTTTATAAACCGCACCCAGCGCTGGTTGATCGTAAGCTGTAATGAGTTTTGTTCCGATCCCCCAAACATCAATTTTTGCCCGTTGCATTTTTAAATTTAGAATGGTTGATTCATCTAAATCGTTTGACGCATAGATTTTAACATCAGGATAACCTGCTTCATCAAGTTGTTTTCTTACTTTTTTAGAAATATAAGCCATGTCCCCACTATCAATTCTCACACCAACGAAATTAATTTTATCGCCCATTTCATTAGCCACTCGGATTGCGCTTGGCACACCTGAACGTAGCGTATCATATGTATCTACTAAAAACACGCAGTCTTTATGCGTTTGAGCATATGCTTTAAAACCGTCATAATCATTTAAGTAAGATTGTATCAAACTATGTGCATGAGTTCCTGCAATAGGAATACCAAACATTTTACCCGCTCTAACATTACTTGTTGAATCAAAACCACCAATATACGCTGCTCTTGTCCCCCATATTGATGCGTCTAATTCTTGCGCTCTTCTTGTCCCAAATTCCATAATTAAATCATCATCACATACTGCACGAATTCTTGCAGCTTTTGTTGCGATCAATGTTTGATAATTAATAATATTTAATACAGCTGTTTCAACTAACTGACATTGAGCTAGTGGACCTTCAACTTGGAAAATAGGTTCATTATTGAAAACTAATTCTCCTTCTAAAGCTGATCTCACTGTACATTTAAATTTAAATTCTTTCAGATAAGTCAAAAATTCTTCGGGATAGTCTGTCACCTTACGTAGATAATCAATATCTGAATCAGAAAAAGCTAGATTATCGAAATAATCTACAATTCGTTCTAAGCCCGCAAAAATCGCATAACCATTCTTAAATGGCATATCACGGAAATAACATTCGAAAACAGCGTGTCTATCGTCTCTACCTAATTCCCAATATGTTTTCATCATATTTAATTGATATAAATCTGTGTGTAATGCTAAACTATCGTCATGTAATCGATTAATCATTTTACTCTCCAATCCTTTTTCCTTTTCTACTATCCCTTTCATTTTACGTCTTCTATACAAAATTCTCAACTCTTATCCTTATTTGATTTTAGGCAAACAAAAAAGAGGAAGATTTCTCTTCCTCTCTTTCATTAAAATAACTGATTATTTTAATGTAATTGCAGCGCCAACTTCTTCTAATTTTGCTTTAATTTCTTCAGCTTCTTCTTTAGATGCGCCTTCTTTAAGTGGAGATGGAGCTCCATCAACTAATGCTTTAGCTTCTTTTAATCCTAATCCAGTTACTTCACGAACTGCTTTGATTACTTTAACTTTTGAATCTCCAGCAGAAGTTAATTCTACAGTGAATTCAGTTTGTTCAGCAGCAGATCCGCCTTCAGCAGCGCCACCAGCTACAGCTACAGGAGCAGCAGCAGATACACCAAATTCTTCTTCGATAGCTTTAACTAAATCATTTAATTCTAAAATAGTTGATTCTTTTAAATCAGCAATAATTTGTTCAACATTTAATGCCATTATTTTTTCCTCCATTTTAAATCTCTCGATTGTTTTATTTTTTATTTTTTTGATATTAAGCTGCCATTACGCAACTTCTTCTTCTTTTGCTTCTGCTACTGCGTTGACTGCATAAGCCACGTTTCTGACAGGAGCTTGAAGTACAGATAGTAACATAGAAAGTAAGCCTTCGCGACTTGGTAATTTTGCCAAAGCAATAATTTCTTCTTTAGAAGAAACGTTTCCTTCGATAATACCGCCTTTAATTTCTAATGCTTCTGCTTCTTTTGCAAAATCATTCATGATTTTAGCAGGTGCTACAACGTCTTCGTTACTGAATGCTACGGCTGTTGGTCCAAAGAATACATCTTCCATACCTTCTAAGCCAGCTTTTTCAGCTGCACGACGTAAGATACCATTTTTGATAACTTTCATCTCAACGTTTGCATCACGTAATTGTTTACGTAAGTTAGTTACTTCTTCTACAGTTAAACCACGGTAATCTACAACAACAACAGATGCAGCTTCTTTTAGTTTAGCAGAAATCACTTCAACTTCTTGTGCTTTTTTTGCAATTGATGCTTCACTCATTTATTTTCACCTCCGTTAATTAATAGATGGTGGAATTTTTTATACAAAAAAACTCCATGCCACCGTTGACATAGAGGGACTATTGATTGTATTAATCATTGTCCTCGGTAGGAAATTAAGGTTCTAGAACCACCTACTGTCTTCGGCATAATATTTTAACCTAGATAACTATAACATCTACAGTTATCTAGGTCAACTGTTTTTATTAATTAGAATGAAAATTTATCAACTTTGACACCAGGTCCAAAAGTTGTTGTAATTGTTAAGTTTTGGATATAAGCACCTTTTGTAGCAGCTGGTTTAGCTTTTAAGATAACATCATTTAACGCTTCAAAGTTTTCAATTAATTTAGCATCGTCGAATGATACTTTACCAATTGGAACATGAATGTTTCCTTGTTTGTCTACACGGTAAGTTACTTTACCCGCTTTAACTTCTTCAACAGCTTTCGTTACGTCCATAGTAACAGTTCCTGTTTTAGGGTTAGGCATTAATCCTTTAGGTCCTAATACACGTCCTAATTGACCAACTTGCGCCATCATGTCTGGAGTTGCTACGACAACGTCGAAACCAAACCATCCACCTTTAATTTTTTCTACCATGTCAGCTTCACCAACAAAGTCAGCTCCAGCAGCTTCTGCTTCTTTAGCTTTTTCACCTTTAGCGAAAACTAATACAGATTGAGTTTTACCAGTTCCATTAGGTAATACCATAGCTCCACGGATTTGTTGATCAGCTTTTTTAGGGTCTACATTTAGACGGTAAGCAACTTCTACAGTTGCGTCGAATTTAGCAATGTTTGTTTCTTTAGCTAAAGCTACTGCTTCTGCTACAGAGTATTCTTTTGTTACATCTACTTTTTTCAATGCTTCTTGCATTTTTTTACTTTTCTTAGCCATTTTGTTTCCTCCTTGATTGTGGTTATAACGGTTGTACCTCCCACGTATTTATATTTTTCAATATAAATTCGACTGAGAAGCTACTTCAAGAGTCGCTGTAGAATATTACTCTACAGTGATACCCATGCTTCGTGCAGTACCTTCTACCATGCGCATAGCTGCTTCAATATCAGCTGCGTTTAGGTCTTGCATTTTAGTTTCAGCGATTTCTTTTACTTGATCTTTAGTAACAGTTGCTACTTTTTTAGAGTTAGGCTCTCCTGAACCTTTTTCAATGTTAGCTGCTTTTTTAAGTAAAACTGCAGCTGGTGGTGTTTTTGTAATAAATGTAAATGAACGGTCTTCATATACAGAAATTACAACTGGAATAATTAAACCAGCTTGATCTGCTGTACGAGCGTTGAATTCTTTTGTGAACCCCATAATGTTAATACCCGCTTGACCTAATGCTGGACCTACCGGTGGAGCTGGTGTTGCTTTCCCTGCAGGAATTTGTAATTTAACTAATTTTTCAACTTTCTTTGCCACGAGACATACCTCCTTAAGTCCGTGATGTGGTTTAATGGAGATGTAAATTTCTCCTCCCACACTGTAAATAAAAAAGAAATACGTGTATTACACGTACCTTCATATTATACTATCATTTTTAAAATAATCAATACTCTTTTTTATATTTTTACTTTTTTGCAAGTTGCTACTATATTATACGCATGATATAGTAACTGTACTTAATTTATACCAAAAAGGAGGAACCGTACAAAATGATTCGTTTTGCAGAAAAAAAAGATGCTAGTCAAGCAATTGATTTAGTTATGATTGTCTTAAAAGATATGGAGCTAGACATCTTTGATAAATTATCTGAAGATGAAGTGAAAAATTTACTCGTTACAAGTTTTATAGAAAAACCAATTCATCGTTATGGTTACAAAAATGCACTAGTAAAAGAAATTGATGGTGAAGTCGCTGGTGTGGCTTTTGGCTACCCACATCATTTAGAAAAAAATATTGATGAAGGATTCTTTGAAATTCTTGAACAAAACAACTTACCAATAGAAAAATATCGTTTATTTACTGAAGAAGAAGCCTTTGATAATGAATGGTATTTGGATACATTAGTAACATCTCCTAATCATCGTGGTAAAGGTGTCGCAAAAGAGTTGCTTAACTCTCTTTCTGAATTAGCAACACAATCAAATCTTTCTATTATAGGTTTGAATTGTGATTTAGTTAATGACAATGCCAAAAGAATTTATTTGAACAATGGTTTTGAAAAATCTGGTGAAATTGATATTGCCGGTCATAGATACGAGCATTTACAAAAACATATTTAACTAACATTATAAAACCTTGATTATTCAAAAAAATAATCGAGGTTTTATTTGCTTTTTCTTGTATAAGGATATATAATTTAAATATGAATAAATGTTCATATGACTATTTACTTATATAAAAAGGAGATGAACCACATGTCACAATCACAACATGCCATTGAACATGATCATAAAAAATGCAGCCACGCACACAATCACGACCATGGTAATCTACCAGTCGTTCTATTCTTTATAGGTTTAGCAACATTTCTGATTAGTTTATTTTTACCAGTTGGTACTTTGAAAACCATTCTGTCCGTTTCAACTATTGTTCTTTCTGGATACCACATTATGATTGAAGGTTTTGAAGATACCATTAAAGAAACCAAACGACTTAAAAAATTTATGCCAAATGTCCATGTTTTAATGTCTCTTGCAGCAATCGGTGCAGCACTTATAGGAGATTATACTGAGGGGGCTCTTCTAATTCTTATCTTTGCTGCCGCTCACTTTTTAGAACATTATGTGGAAAATAAAAGTAAAAAAGAAATTACTTCTTTAATGAAAATAAGTCCAACTAATGCTAAATTAATACTTTCAGACGGTTCTACTAAGACAGTAGATGTTGCTCAACTAAAAATTGGCGATCATTTGAAAGTATTGAATGGGGAACAAATTCCAACTGACGGAACCATTCTAACTGGATACACATCAATTGATGAATCATCAATCAACGGTGAAAGCATTCCTGCTGAAAAAACAGTTGGTGACAATGTTTTTGGTAGTACAATCAATGGTGATGGAACCATTACAATGGTTGTAACAAAAGATAGTACAGACACTGTATTTGCTAAAATTTTACAGTTAGTCAATGAATCTCAATCAAACCTATCTAAAACTGCCACAAAGATTAAACGGTTAGAACCCAAATATGTAACGAGTGTTATGGTTCTTGTATTCTTATACATTGTATTAATGCCACTTGTTTTCAACATGGCTTGGTATGATAGTTTTTACAAAGGCATGGTCTTCTTAACAGTTTCTTCTCCTTGTGCCCTTGCTGCAAGTGATATTCCAGCGACACTATCTGCCATTTCAAACTTAGCTAAACGCGGGGTTCTATTCAAAGGCGGATCTTACCTTTCAAACCTTTCAGAGATTAAAGCTATCGCATTTGATAAAACTGGTACATTAACCGAAGGAAAACCAAAAGTCACTGATGTTCACTTTATTGATCACATCACAAACGAAGAAACATTCTATACTGATTTAATTATAGCTATGGAAAAACAAGCCAATCATCCATTAGCTAATGCGATTGTCGAATCAATTGAAAGAGTTAATGACATTCCATTAACTATTGAAAATCAAATTGGGAAAGGACTCGTATCAACTTATAAAGGACATACATACAAAATCGGGAGATCTTCTCAATTTACTAACGTGTCTTCTGACATTGAATCATTTGAAAGAAAATATGCTGAAGAAGGAAAAACAGTCGTACTATTTTCTGAAGATGATGTGGTCATTGGATTAATCGCCATGATGGACTTACCAAATCCAAAAGCACAACAGCTTGTTGCATATTTCAAAGAACATAATATTCACACTACAATGATCACGGGTGATGCTGAACGTACTGGTCGTGCGGTTGCAAATACACTTAAAATTGACGAAGTTGCAGGAAATGTTCTACCTGAAAACAAATCACAAATTGTTAGCTCACTTCAAAACAAATATGGTTTAACAGCCATGGTTGGTGATGGGGTAAACGATGCACCAGCTCTTGTAAAAGCTGATATTGGTGTTGCTATGGGTGATGGGACAGATGTTGCCATTGATGTAGCAGATGTTGTTTTAATGCAAAACGACTTAGACAAACTAGGTTACGCTTACCGTTTATCTAAAAAATTAGATAAAGTGGTTAAACAAAACATTATTTTCTCTATGGGTGTTGTCGCATTACTTGTTGTATTAAATATTTTGGGTCAAATGAACTTACCTATTGGTATTTTAGCCCATGAAGGATCTACATTAGTTGTCTTATTTAATGGATTAAGACTTTTAACACCACTCAAAAATTAAAATATATCATTATATTCAGGAGATAGATTAAATTCTATCTCCTGTTTTTTTGTATAAATAACACAAATACTATGAATAAAAAGATGTTTTATTCAATTATTCTTATTCAATTGCATAATTATTTATTTAGTAATATAATACTCTCAACCAAAAGGAGTGATTTTATGAAAGAGAGCATTGTTCAAAAAACTAAGCATTTTATTTTTATTACTATTATCTTTTCTTTACTTATCCCTATTATTAGTTTAGCTGGAATACCTGATCCGTATCTCAAAAAAGTTCAAGACAAAAAGGAATTAGTCGTTGGGTTGTCGGCTTTTTATGCACCTTATGAATTTCATGCTACGGTTGATGGAAAAGATACCATTGTCGGAACAGACATTCTAATTGCTGAAAAAATCGCAAAAGATATGAGAGTTAAACTAAAAATTGAAGAATACAGTTTTGATGCTTTACTGGGAGCTTTAAAAACTGGGAAAATTGATTTAATCATCTCAGGAATGACCCCGACTCCAGAGCGTTTAAAAGAAGTTGATTTTTCTGATTCTTATATGACCGTCCAACAGAAAATCGTGATTCGTAAAAGCGATAAAGAAAAATATACGTCTCTAGATTCTTTAAAAGGTGTCAAAGTTGGGGCACAAGTTCAAACTAAACAAGAAGAACTGGCAAATGAAGAACTACAAGCTGACACGGTGTCTTTGCAAAATGTACCCGACATTATTTTACAGCTTCAACAAAATAAAATTGATGCGGCCGTCATTGAAGAACCTGTCGCTGAAGCCTATCTAACGCAAGACCAATCTTTGATGTTTGCTGATATTGATATTACAGATTCTGATAAAGAAACCGCTATTGCTTTACCAAAAAACTCACCTGATTTACTTAAAACAATTAATCACTCTATCCAAGAAATTAATGACAAAAGATTAATGCTAAAATACAAAAATGAAGTCACACCACTAATGTTCCCTGAAAAATCTTTCTTAAATAAATATGCTCCCTACTACATAAAAGGAACTGGCTACACGATTTTCTTAGCAATTATCGGTGTGTTGTTTGGTAGTATCTTGGGGACGCTGCTTGCATTAATGAAACAATCTAAAAATAAATTATTTAAGTGGATTTCGGTCATCTACATCGAATACGTGCGTGGGACTCCCCTACTAGTTCAAATCTTTTTAGTGTTCTTTGGTTTAAATGTGTTAGGAATTAATTTAAGTGCACTCGCTTCAAGTTGTGTGGCACTATCTCTAAATAGCGGTGCTTACGTGGCCGAAATTATTCGTGCTGGGTTAAACGCCGTTGATAAAGGACAAGCTGAGGCGGCACGATCTCTAGGAATGAGTCAGAAAAAGGCGATGCGATACATCATCATGCCGCAAGCGATTAAAAATATTTTACCTGCTTTAGGAAATGAGTTTGTGACAGTTATTAAAGAATCCTCTGTCGTATCAGTGATTGGGGTATCTGAATTAATGTTCCAAGCAGGAGTGGTACGTGGCGCAAGTTTCAAACCATTCTTGCCGATTTTAATTGCATCATTGATTTATTTTGTATTAACCTTTACCTTATCTCGTGCATTAGGTGTTGCTGAAAGGAGAATTGGTGCCAATGATTAACATACATGATTTAAAAAAATCCTTTGGTGATAATGATGTCCTAAAAGGAATTAATTTAGATATAAAAGCCGGTGAAGTGGTTGTGGTGATTGGTCCTTCTAGTAGCGGAAAAAGTACGTTTCTACGCTGTTTAAACTTACTCGAAACACCGACAAGTGGTGTGATTGAATTTGAGGGAACCAACCTACTTGATCCAAAAATAGACATCAATCAACTACGTCAAAAAATATGAATAAAACAGTCGTTTAATCCCATAAAAGAGATTAAACGACTGCTTTATTTGTTAATATAATCTTCTAGATCATAAATTGCTTGTTTCAATTTTTCTTTTGTCACCTCAATCGGTAACAGGTGAACTTCATCCATCGAATAAATAATCTCAACAATATCATCTATTACCTTTATATCGGTTGGCATCAATGACATAGTTGTTAAAGACAAAGGTAGTCCCAGTTCACTATAAAATGGCAATAAGTCGTCTATCTGTGTCCAATTTTTTTCTAAAGCTAATTGATATAAAATACCATAGGCTACTTTCTCTCCATGTAAATACGTATGACTTTTTGGAATACATTGACTAACAGCATCATGTATCGCGTGTGCTGCAGCAGATCTAGCATATTTATCACCGAATCCACCAACCATCCCTGCAATAGCAAAAACAATCTCTGACAAACGCAGAAATTCATCTGTTACTCGCTTATTTTTCATATCCTCAATCGCTTTACTACTATTTGCCATAATTTCATCTTTACATAAAGTCGAGATGTGTTTGGCAATATTTAGAAATGGTTCTTGATTTAAAGAATCTTGTTCTAAAATAGTAATCGTTTCATACCATTTTGCAATAGTGTCAGCTAATCCTGCTATAAAAAATTCAACAGGTGCATCAATAACTAGTTCAGGGTCTGTGATAAAGAAAGCTGCTTGCCTATAATAGTATTCAAGAATACCTTCTGATTCACCACTATCTTTATACATAACTGATAGAGCAGTCCATGGTGCACAATTGCTTGCTAAAGTAGGGATAACGCCAAAATTAACATTAGCTTTATAGGCAGATACCCCAACCAAATCGACCAATTTTCCTCCACCAACACCGATAATAAAATCAATGTCGTGTAACTCTATCTGTTCAATGACTTTTTCTATCCCATTATAACTACATTCCCCACCATATTGATGATAAAAATAGTTGAACACGTCATTGTTTAGAAAAGTTAGCTTTGGTTTTGCTTTAATGAAAGATATCTGACCATGGACAATTAAAACATTTTTCGCCTTAAAATAACGTAACACATCGGATACATTATCAATCGCTCCAATATGATAACGATAAAACTGCGGCCCTGGTTTAACTGCTAAATCTGTTAACATAATACTACCTCCACTCATTTTTATACGTTATATTTTTGAACTATTTGTTGTGGTTCATTTTACGCTATTTTTTTATATTTGGATAGAAGAAATTTTTATATCTAACTCATTATTCTATGATTCATCCTCCCAAACAAAATCAGAATAAAATGTTTCGATAATATTGTCTAAGGACTTACCTGAAAAGTGACGACAATATACTTCATTAGGTAATACTATTTCTTTGATATCATAGATTGGATCAAATACATCAATAATTTTAATAATCTACCAACTAATTTCTTCCCCAAATTCATTTTAATAACTCAAATCTATCTCTTTTTTTAGTTCTTTTCTTATATCTAGAGCTATTTCTTTTCTAGACTTTTTCTCCATCTCTAACTCTATTAAATAAATTGATTCTTCAAAAAATGGCATCTGAAGTGAACGGATTTGATTAACTAATCTTTCTTTTAACACTACTACTGACACTAACTGTTTGGACATATCAATCACCTTTCATTTAAAAATAAAAAAATAGCACTTAAAAAGTACTATTTTCTTATTATTCGTTATCTTTTTTTTCGTCTTCAGTTACTGGTTCTTCAACCACTTCAACTTCAGTTACTTCAACTTCAGGTTCAGTATTTTCAACTGGTTCGTTAGATGTTGGAGCTGTAGGAGCTTTTACGGTTTTGATTGCACCACGTTCAAATTCTAAATAAATCCCTTCACAATCAAGGGTAACTGTTCCTTTTTCTTTATCTACCTCATGAACGATTCCGTATAATCCACCAATCGTTACAACTTCACTACCAGGTTGCATACTATCTAATAATTGTTGACGTTGAGCTTGTTGTTTCTTTTGAGAACGACTCATAAAAAACATCATCCCACCCATCACTAATATCAATGGTATCAATGTTTGCATAACTTTGTTCACCTCTTTCTTATTTCACTCAACTATAACTGTAACAAATTTTTAAATGTTTAACTACAAAAATTCAGTAAATTTTAGAAATTTTTGGCATTTTCTTTATTAAATCCATACTCTTCAAAAAATGCTTGTCTAAATTCTAATAAGTTATCATCCATAATGGCTTGTCTCACTTGTTTCATTGTATTTAATAAGAAATATAGATTATGGTACGACGTCAAACGAATACCAAACGTTTCATCACACTTAATTAAATGGCGAATGTAAGCTCGTGTGTAATTGCGACAAGTGTAGCAATCACATTTCTCATCAATTGGACGATAGTCTTCTGCGTATTTTGCATTTTTAACGACTAAACGTCCTTGACTTGTCATACATGTTCCGTTTCTTGCAATACGTGTTGGTAACACACAATCAAACATATCAACTCCACGAATTACACCATCGATTAATGAGTCTGGTGTTCCAACACCCATTAAGTAACGAGGTTTATTTTCTGGAATCAGTGGTGTTGTGTATTCAAGCACTCTGTTCATCTCTTCTTTAGGTTCTCCTACTGACAACCCTCCGATAGAATAACCAGGGAAGTCTAAGCCAACTAATTCGCGCGCACTTTGTTCACGCAAATCTTTGTACCCAGCTCCTTGAATAATCCCAAACAATCCTTGTCGATCTGGATTTTGGTGAGCTTTTAATCCACGCTCAGCCCAACGTGATGTTCTCTCAATTGATTTTTTCACGTAGTCATGACTTTCTTGGAATGGTGGACACTCATCAAAACTCATCATGATATCTGGTCCTAATTTATTTTGAATTTGAATAGCTTTTTCTGGTGATAAAAACATCTTAGAGCCATTTAGGTGGTTTCTAAAATGAACACCAGATTCTTCAATTTGTCGCATATCTGATAATGACCAGACCTGGAATCCTCCAGAATCGGTTAAAATTCCTTGGTCCCAGTTCATAAATTTATGTAGTCCACCTGCACCTTCTACAATGTTCTCACCAGGGCGTAACCACAGATGATAGGTATTACTTAAAATAATTCCTGCACCCATCTCTTTTAATTCTTCTGGTGCCATTGTTTTTACAGTCGCAAGTGTTCCAACTGGCATAAACATTGGTGTTGGAAATGTTCCATGAGGTGTGATAATTTCACCCAATCTTGCGCCAGTATGCTTTTCTTTTTTTATCAATCGATATTTAATTGCTGGTTCTGTCATGTCTCTTCTCTCTTTCTTTATTTGACAAACATCGCATCCCCAAAACTAAAGAAGCGATATCTTTCTTTTACAGCATGTTCATAGGCATGTAGGACGTTTTCTTTTCCGGCAAAAGCACTGACTAACATAATCAATGTCGACATTGGCAAATGGAAGTTAGTTAAAAATGCATCGACTATTTTAAACTCATAGCCTGGTTTAATAAAAATATCTGTCCATCCATTGTCTTCTTGTAATTTGCCGTCAAATTTTGTCCCAATGGTTTCAAGTGTTCTGATAGATGTTGTCCCTACTGCCACAACTTTCCCACCATTTTCTTTAACCGCATTAAGTGTGTCTGCGGCGTCTTTAGTTAAACGATAAAATTCACTATGCATTTTATGATTTTCCACGTCATCAACACTGACTGGTCTAAATGTTCCAAGTCCAACGTGAAGGGTTAAATATACTAATTTAACACCTTTGTCTTCAATTTTTTTCAATACAACTGGTGTGAAATGTAACCCAGCTGTTGGAGCGGCTGCTGACCCATTCTCTTTCGCATAGACAGTTTGATAACGGTCATTATCACTTAGTCTCTCTTTGATATATGGTGGTAATGGCATTTCTCCAAGTGATTCTAAAATCTCTAAAAAGACACCATCATAAGAAAAAGTAATCATGCGACCACCATGCTCTAATTCTTCATCAACAACTGCTTTTAGAGCACCGTTTCCAAACGAAATCACCGTTCCTTTTTTTGCACGTTTGGCAGGTTTAATCAAGGTTTCCCATGTGTCACCTGTTGTATTTGTTAACAATAAAACTTCCAAATGTCCACCTGTATCAGGCTTTTCTCCGTGAAGTCTTGCAGGAAGAACTCTTGTATCATTCATAACAAGAGCATCTCCTTCGTTTAATTCATCTATAATCGCAGGAAATTGAGTGTCTTCAATTGCTCCTGTTTTAGAATCTAATATTAATAACTTTGATGATGCACGGTTTTCAAGTGGCGTTTGTGCAATCAGTTCTTCTGGTAAATCAAAATCAAAGTCAGAGGTTTTTAATGTCATATCCTCACCTATTTCCTTTCTGTTCCTTCTCCTGTTGTATTTTAACACTTTTAGTCTCAAATAAAAACAGTCTGATAGCTTAACTCTCTTGATTGTAAGGATAACCTAAGTGTTGATACGCATATTCTGTTACAATTCTTCCTCGTTGTGTGCGTTTGATGAACCCTTTCTGGATAAGGTAAGGTTCATACATGTCTTCTACTGTTTCACGTTCTTCGCTGATATTTACAGCAATCGTCGTTAACCCAACTGGTCCACCATTGTATAACTCAATCATCGCACGAAGTAATTTCTGATCGACATAATCTAGTCCTTTATCATCTACTTGAAGCATTTTTAACGCGTCATCAGCAATTTGTTTTGTGACAATTCCTTCACCTGTGACTTGTGCAAAGTCTCTCACTCGTTTTAACAAGCGGTTGGCGATACGTGGTGTGCCTCTTGAACGTCTTGCAATCTCATAAGCACCACTTTCCTCAATTATCACGTCAAAAATATCTGACGAACGAATGACAATTTCTTTCAAATCAGCTTCATCATAGTACTCCATGTGACAAATAATCCCGAAACGATCTCTAAGAGGTGCTGATAACATACCAGCTCGTGTCGTTGCCCCTACCAAAGTAAATGGAGGCAACTCAAAATGAACTGGATGAGAGGTTGGGCCTTGACCAATCATAATATCGACATAAAAATCTTCCATAGCTGAGTATAAAAGTTCTTCCGCCACACGTGGCAAACGATGAATTTCATCAATAAATAACACGTCACCTGGTTCTAACTCATTTAGTATTGCCACTAAATCTCCTGGCTTTTCAATAGCTGGACCACTCGTTGTTTTGATGCTGACGTCCATTTCATTTGCTATCACCATAGCCATTGTTGTTTTACCTAATCCAGGTGGTCCATATAGTAAGACATGGTCAAGTGCTTCATTTCGTTGTTTGGCTGCCTTGATGTAAATTGTCAATTCATCTTTCACTTTTTGTTGGCCAATATATTGAGATAACCGTGTTGGCCTAAGTGACTTTTCTACCATTTCTTCCGCGTCTAATGTTTCAGAAGAGACAAGTCGTTCTTCTTGTTCTGACATCTTCTTTACCATCCCCTACTTTTTCATTAATAATTTCAGTCCAATACGTAAGTACTCGTCTGTTGTTTTATCTTGATAACTTTCAAGCTCTTTTTTGATTTTCTTAATCTCTCTTTCAGAATAACCAAGTGCTTTGAGCGCTTCGATTGCTTCATCTAATTGTTGCGTTGGCTCTACTGTAAACAAATCTTCCTGTGTGGAAATAGTCGTTGTTTCAGATACATCTATTTCGACATCATCTAATTTACCTTGTAAATCTAAAATCATTTGTTGTGCTGTTTTCTTTCCAACACCTGGGAATTTAGTTAGATATGTCGCGTCTTGCGCTTCGATTGCTTGAACTAAACCTGAATGGTCATCTAATGCCATAATCGCCAAGCCACTTTTTGGTCCAATTCCTGAGACACTGATTAATTTTAAAAATAGTTGCTTTTCTTCAAGTGTGGCAAACCCGTAAAGTAAATGGGCATCATCTCGAATGACTTGATGTAAGTAAACGGTCACCTCTTGATTTAAATAAGCCGAGTAGCGAAAAGGATTCGCCACTGCAATTTGATAACCTAATCCATTTTTTTCAACGACTATATAATAAGGACTAGTAAATGTTACTGTCCCTTTGATGTATTCATACACTTTTTTTCTTCCTTTCACGTACGCATGTTCCCTAAAATTGTACCATATCCCGAACAATTATCCTATGCTTTCCTTATTAAAAAAAGCCCCCATAAACATGGGAAGCTTTCATTATTTGAAAAGAGTAGAATACTCAGCGTAACCTTCTTTTTCTAGGTCTTCAACTGGCACAAAACGTAACGCAGCACCATTAATACAATATCTTAGTCCACCTTTGTCTTGTGGTCCATCTGGAAACACATGACCTAAGTGAGAATCAGCTTGCGAACTTCTTACTTCAGTTCGCACTCTTGCAAGTGTTGTATCTTCAAGTTCTTTTAATGTCGCAATAGGTTTCGTAAATGATGGCCAGCCACATCCTGCATCGTATTTATCTGTGGAAGAAAATAGTGGTTCGCCACTCACGATATCGACATATATTCCTTCTCTATCAAACTTGTCATACTCACTTGAAAAAGGACGTTCTGTGCCATTTTCTTGAGTCACTTGATATTGTAAAGGGGTTAATGTTTGTTTTAACTCTTCTTTATTTACCAACTTGCTTCACCTTCCTAATTCTTTAAATAATTGGTTTAAATAACCAACTGGTAATCCAACGATAGAAAAATAATCCCCTTTTATCTCTTTGACAAACACACTTGCTTTTCCTTGGATACCATAAGCCCCTGCTTTATCCATTGGTTCACCTGTTTTAATGTAACCAGTGATGTCTTGTTCATCCAAATCATAAAACAAAACATCCACAACTTCGATATGTTCATATATTTTTTCAGGTGTTATCACACAAACGGCTGTCATCACTTTATGTGTGGTGCCACTTAGTTTTTCTAGCATGTTGTAGGCATCTTTTTCATCTATTGGTTTTCCCATAATGTTATTATCCAACACAACTGTTGTGTCACACCCAATCACTGTTTCATTAGGATAAAGTTTAACGATTTCTTTAGCTTTTTCTCTAGCCATACGACTAACATAATCTTTTGGTGATTCATCTACACTGACTGTTTCATCTATGTCAGCTGGACTTATCGTAAAATGACTTGTCACAAATGACAATAATTCTTTTCTTCTAGGTGATGCTGACGCTAATATCATATACGTCTTCCTTTCTAGTGTGGCTCTTGAATTCGTTTAAAGAGTTTCTCCATGTCTTGATTTGTAAAATGAATTAAGACTGGACGACCATGTGGGCAATTAAATGGATTGTCACATGTTTTTAATTCTTCTAACAATGCTCGTGCTTGACGTTCATCTAAATGATGATTGGCTTTAATTGATTGCTTGCAACTCATCATAATCGCCGTATCTTCACGGAATGTTTTCACGTCAATTTTTCCTTCATCAAGAAAAATATCAATCATCTCACGAATCGTTGCTTCTTCTTCTTTTCCAATCGGGTACCAAGTTGGGTGTGACCGGATAATAAAACTTTGTTGTCCAAAGTCTTCTAACTCGATCCCCACTTTTTCAAATACTGATAAATTCTCTTTGATTTTTAAGTAATCATCCACTGAGTACTCTAAAATAATCGGCACAAGGAGTTGTTGTTTGTCTTCTCCTACATCACCTATTTTTTCTCTAAAGTATTCATACTTGATACGTTCTTGGGCAGCATGTTGATCGATAATATAAAGTCCCTCATCACTTTGAGCAAACAAATAGGTGCCATGCATTTGACCAAAATACTCTAAGTGTGGAAAAGCATGTGTTGGCGTGTCTTTTGTATCAGTTTCTGGCAGATCAACCACTTCTTCAACCACTTCATGAGAAACAGTATTTGATTCTATGTCACTTTCTTGCGTGTAATCTGCATCATCTAATTTTTCTGACACACCATTTGTGTAATCTTTTGCTTCTTTAAATAACTCTTTTTCTTCATTATTTTTTAAATAAAACTCACCCGTTAAGGAATCATAGGCTAAGTTAGTATCTTTAATTTGTTGTTTGCGTTCGAGTGGTTTAGCTGAATGCTCAAAGGGGAGCTGTTGTTGCTCAACTTTTACAGTATCAACCTGTTTCATAAATGGCTTAGTCTCATTGACTCTTGGTATTAGTACTTCTTCACCTAATGCTTTAGAAATACTTGTTTCAATTAATGCTACAAGCTCTTTTTCTTTACTCAAACGAACTTCTTGTTTAGTTGGATGGACATTCACATCAACAAGCAACGGATCCATCTCAATGGATAACACCGCAATCGGAAACCGACCAACCATCAGTTTTGAGCCATATCCTGACACAATCGCTTTATTTAAAATAAAATTTTTGATGTAGCGACCATTTATAATAAGAGAAATATAGTTACGACTTGCTCGCGTGACTTCTGGTAAAGACACATAGCCCGTTAATTTAAAATCCAAATCCTCGCCAGAAATTTTTATCATTTTTTTTGCCGTATTAACACCATACACGCCAGCAATCGCTTGTTTCAGATCCCCACTACCCATTGTTCGCAACATACTGTGCCCATCATTCGTCAGAGTAAACGCGATATCAGGGTGACTCATCGCCAAACGATTGACGACATCTCCAATATTTGCTAATTCGGTTTGGAGAGTCTTCACATATTTCAGTCTCGCTGGTGTATTAAAAAAGATATTTTCAACGGTAATACTTGTCCCTTTACGCAAGGAATGAGCTTTGTGCTCTTTCACTACACCACCTGATAAGAAAAGGTAACTTCCTTCCTCACCAGTTGACGTTTCAAGTGTAACTTCAGATACTGAGGCTATACTTGGTAATGCTTCACCACGAAAACCGAGTGAACGAATACGGAACAAATCTTCACGGTTATGAATCTTACTAGTTGCGTGTCGTTTAAAAGCATTTAAGACATCATCAGAAGAAATCCCTTCACCATTGTCAATCACTTGAATTCTTTTTAATCCAGATTCTTCAATAAAAATATCAATTTTCGTGCTACCGGCATCAATCGAGTTTTCCAGCAACTCTTTGACGACTGAAGCAGGACGTTCAACTACTTCACCAGCAGCAATTTGGTTTGCTAAAATCTGTGATAATTCTTCAATTTTCGCCATGCTTCTAGCCTCCTTTTACTGCACTTTTTTCTGTAACTCAGATAATATATTTAATGCTTCAAGTGGTGTTACACCTAACAGGTTTAAGTTTTTAATCTCATTTACCACTTCACTTGATTCTGATGTTTCTTCCCCAAATAACGATAGTTGACCAACATCGTCTACCTGTTTATTTTCTTTTTCGACAACGATTTCAGTTACGTCTGTTGTGTGAACAGCTTGTGACTCAAAATTTTCTAATAAATCAGATGCTCGGTGGAGTAAATTTTCTGGTAATCCAGCTAGTTTCGCTACATGAATCCCATAACTTTTATCAGCTGGACCTTCCATCATTTTATGTAAAAATACCACTTCACCATTTTCTTCCACAGCTCCAACATGACGATTGCTGACACCTTTTAACTCATCTTCTAGCGTTGTAATTTCATGATAATGCGTAGAAAATAATGTTTTAGCACCAACATATTCATGAATGTACTCAATGATTGCCTGGGCTAATGCCATTCCGTCATAAGTAGCTGTCCCACGACCTAACTCATCAAATAAAATCAAACTGTTTGGTGTAGCGTATCTCAACGCCTGATTAGCTTCCATCATTTCGACCATGAATGTACTTTGACCCGATATCAAATCATCTGACGCACCAATTCGAGTAAAAATTTGATCAAAAATAGGAATGACCGCAGATTCTGCCGGCACAAAACAACCGATTTGCGCCATAATAACCGTTAATGCCAATTGTCTCATATATGTACTCTTACCAGACATGTTCGGTCCAGTGATTAGTAATATCATTGTGTCTTTATCCATCTCAATACTATTAGGCACATATTCTTGACTGCCTAGTACTTTTTCAACCACTGGGTGACGACCATTTTCTATCTGGATAACTGATTGATTGGTGGTCATTTCTGGGCGAACATATTGATAGGTTTCACTAATATCAGCAAACCCTTGTAAAATATCAAGTGTTGCCACTGATTTTGCCAAGGACTGTAGTCGGCCTATTGATTCTTTCACCGTTTCTCTGACTTCCAAAAACAAACGATACTCCAAATCTTGAGATTTTTCTTGCGACTCTAAAATTAATGTTTCCATCTCTTTTAATTCTGGTGTGATATATCTCTCTGCATTGGCTAATGTCTGCTTTCTTTCATAACGATCAGCTGGCACATCTTGAATATTACTTTTCGTCACTTCAATAAAGTAACCAAATACCCGGTTAAATTTAATTTTTAACGTTTTAATGCCCGTTGCTTGTCGTTCTTTCGCTTCCATTTCAGCAAGCCATTGTTTACCATTTTTCATCGCATCACGGTACGTATCTAATTCGTCATTGTATCCATCTTTAATCACATTTCCTTCTGTGATAGATAACGGCGCCTCTTCATTAATCGACTCACGTATAACCCCAACTAAATCATCCATTGGTGTCAATTTTTCTAACAATGTTCCAAATTGCCCACTATCTAATCCTTGAATAATTGATTGAATCATCGGAATTTGTTCTAAAGATTGTTTTAATTGAAGTAAATCTCGTCCATTGACTGTTCCAAAAGCCACTCGTCCTGCCAAGCGTTCTAAATCATATACATGACGTAAATAATCTTTTAAGTCCATACGCTCAAAGTAAGCTTGTGTTAAACTTTCGACCATCTCTTGTCGCTCTTTAATCTCAGATAATTTTAATAACGGGCGATCAATCCATTGTTTTAATAATCGTCCCCCCATCGCTGTTTGTGTTTCATCAAGTAACCATAACAGCGTGCCTTTTTTATCTTTTGAGCGAATAGATTGTGTTAATTCCAAATTATATTTCGAATAATAATCCATCTTTAAAAAATGACTTGGTTCATAAACTTGTGCTTGTTGCAAGTGACTAAGTTGTCTTTTTTGAGTATCTGAAAGATAAGACAATAACGTCTGAATAGATTGTTTAGCTAGACTGTCTGACACTTTTTCCATTAGGTAGCTAAACTCCGCTTCAACATCACCAATCTTTTGTTTAGATTGAACAATAGATTGTGCCTCAAACCATGATAATAAGTCCTCTGGTAAGTCACTACCTATCACGATTTCTTTTGTACGCAATGCACTACACTCATTTTGTACCGTTTCATCATCAGATAACGTGGCCACACTGATTTCTCCCGTACTTAAATCTGTATAGGAAAAGCCATAGTTTTTCGTTTCATCATCATAAACTATCGCTGTTAAAAAGTTATTTTGTTTTGCATCTGATTCTTGTTTTCCTAAAGCTGTTCCTGGTGTAACAAGTTGGACAACTTCACGTTTAACCATGCCCTTAGTTGTTTTTGGATCTTCTACTTGCTCACAAATAGCTACTTTATATCCTTTTTCCACTAAAATATCAATATAATTTGCAGCCGAATGATGTGGCACCCCACACATTGGAATAGGATCTTCAGCATTTTTATTTCGACTCGTTAAAGTCAATTCTAATAGCTGTGATACCTTTTCTGCATCCTCATAAAACATTTCATAAAAATCACCCAAACGATAGAATAAAAAAGCATCTGGATATTGAGCTTTTATCTCAAAATATTGTTGCATCATAGGTGTATGTTTTGTTTTTTGTGGCATACCATCACTTCCCTACTCTTCTTCATTTAACTTTTGTTCTAATGTATCATTCACTTGAGTTTGTAAAATCGAAGCCAAATGATGTAATAAATCATTTGCTTCAACTAAACACTCTCTATATTCAACTACTAATGGATGTGTATCAAACGCTTCTTGCAGTTCATCTGCTTGACGTATGGCTTCTTTTTCTGCATTAGGTTTATCATAGTGAGCAAATTTAACTGCTTCTTTTTGCAACACTTTGATCTCTTCAACCAATTGTTTTAATCCCTCATGCTCATCAATTCGTTGTTCAATTTTTTTATAGGCTTTTATGGTGTCATGATTTTTTAAACCATCAAGCAACTCTGCCATAGACGCTTGAATATTATCATCGTACTCTGGTCTTTTTTCTGTCATAAAAGCTCCTTTCAAGGTTTACTCTCTAAATTGGTTATCCGCACTTATTGTACTTGCCTTGATTTTTGTGGCTTTTCCAGTTTTATCATCAATATCGATTACGCAATAAGATAAGATAGTACGCCCACTTGTCACAACTTCAAAGCGATGTGGTAATGCTGTACGGAATTTTTCAATAACCGCACTTCTTTCCATTCCTAAAATACCATCATAGGGTCCTGTCATTCCAACATCAGATAAATAAGCTGTTCCTTCTGGCAAAATACGTGCATCATTGGTTTGAACGTGTGTATGTGTCCCAACAATCGCTGAAATGCGTCCATCTAAAAACCAGCCCATTGCTTGTTTTTCGCTTGTCACTTCACCATGAAAATCAATAAATATGTGTGATGTTCGTTGCGATGCTTCTTCTACTAATTTATCTATCACATCAAATGGATCATCTATTGGTGTCATAAACGTTCTTGCTTGCAAGTTTATTACCGCCAGTTCAATCGTATTGACTTTTACATACACAATGCCTTGTCCAGGTGTTGTGTCTTTTGGAAAATTAACTGGTCGTACCATTTTTTTTGCGTCCTGTATAAACTCAAAAATATCGCGATTATCCCAAGCATGGTTACCTAAAGTCACCACATCTGCCCCGTCTTGCAAGATTTCTTTGTATATTTTTTCTGTAATCCCACGACCTGCTGCGGCATTTTCACCATTCACAATCGTGACTTGGGGACGATATTTTTTCTTTAACTTTGGAAGATAGGTGCCTAAGATTTCTCTTCCTAATGACCCGACAACATCTCCAACAAATAATAAACGCATTTATTTTCCTCTTTTCTAATTAGCTACCTATATATTTTAACAAGTTTCAAACCTAAATAAAAGAAATCAAAGTTTTTTCTATCTTTCATTCTGTTATTTTTATGTTAGAATGGAAAAAATAGTGTCTCTTGAAAGGGTGAAACATCGTGCCAAACACACTACTTATCTTTGGAGGAAGCGGTTTTATTGGACAAAAAATTTGTCAAAAAGCGATAGAACAAGGCTATCACGTTTATAGCATTTCAACGCACGGCAAACCTAGTATAAATGAAAATTGGGTGAATCATGCGAACATGACTTGGATTGCAAGTGATGTAGTAAAACATGACACTTGGCAAAACGACATCCCAGATTCTATTCACTATTGTATTAATTTAATTGGCATTTTAAAGCAAACAACGAAACAAACCTATGTTAATAGCATTATCAGACCAAATGATATTATTAGTAATTGGGCAACAACAAAGCAGATAGCTTATCTGTTTCTCTCAGCAAAATTTGGGCCATCAGACTATATCAAAGCAAAAAAAGAAGCTGAATCTTTGATTACCTCTCAAGACAATCAAAATACTATTGTTTATTCTGGTTTAGTAACAGATAAGAACCATCTCTTAAAACAAACACAAGGCGTTGTATTGAAACTCGGTGCTAAGATACCCGTGCTTTCTCATTGGTGTAAACAAGTTTATCCAATAGACGTCAATCATTTGGCATGCGCCATTTTAAATGTCGTCAAGTCACCTGATAAAACAAGTAAATATGTTGATTTAACACAATAAAGGAGCGCGTTAACGTGAATATTTTAATTACGGCAGGAGGAACATCTGAAGCAATCGATTCGGTAAGAAATTTAACCAATCATGCAACAGGTTCGTTAGGAAAAGTAATAGCAGAAACACTTGCTGAACATGTTGATACTATTTTTTATGTTCATGGACCAAAAGCAGTCCTACCAAATAATCCAGCTATCAAATTTTTTCCTATTGCTTCTGTTAGAGATTTAGAAAAAACGATGCAAGACATTTTAACTACGACACCTATCCATACTGTCATTCATAGTATGGCTGTCAGTGATTATGAGTTAGACTATACGACATCGGAAATTGACTTAGCAAAAAACTTAGCCGATATGATATCAACTAAGTCACCTTCAACTAAAGATGAACTAGAAAACTTAATAAAAACAGCTCTTACTTCTGACGCATTAGCATCAAATACTGGTGAGAAAAAAATCCGTTCAACTTCTGAACAACTCATTATTGCATTAAAAAAAGCACCTAAAGTAATTCACTCCATAAAAAAATGGCAACCAACAACTCAATTAGTTGGGTTTAAGTTATTAGTTGGTGTGAGTGATGCTGATTTAGTAGCTGCTGCAACAGACAGTATCAAAAAAAATAAGGCTGACTACATTGTGGCTAATGACTTAGAAAATATTTCAACGGATAAACACGAAGCCTTAATTATTAATCATCAAGGGATCAAAAAGAGATGTCATACGAAACAAGACATCTCAAACACACTACTGACATTGATTAAACAGGAGGGATAAGTATATGCCAAAAGTATTATTAGGTGTTTCAGCTAGTATTTCCGCCTATAAAGCAGCGGATATCATCAGTCAACTAAAAAAACAAAATATTGATGTTGAAGTGATTATGACGGACAATAGTACAAAAATCATTCCAGCTTTGACACTTCAAGTTTTATCAAAAGAAACAGTCCATACAGACGTTATGTATGAACATAAACCAAGTGATATCAATCATATAGATGTGGTCAAACGAGCGGATTTATTTTTAGTCGCACCCGCTACAGCAAACATTATTGGAAAAATAGCAAATGGCATTGCCGATGATATGCTGTCGACAACTGCCTTAGCTGCCCATGATATACCAAAAATAATCGCACCAGCTATGAATACATATATGTATACAAACCCTGCGATGAAGCGTAATCTCACACAACTAGAAGAAGATGGGTATCAAATCATCGAACCAAAAGAAAGTTTACTGGCCTGTGGAGATTATGGTAAAGGTGCTTTAGCTGATGTCGATGTGATCGTTAATACCGTAAAAGAAAAATTAATCAAAAAATAAAAAAAGGAGTTTCATCGTGAAAACAAAACGTTTAACACTCACTGCTATATTTTTAGCAATTATCATCGTCTTTTCATTTACACCACTAGGGTTTATCAACTTAGGTTTTATAAAAGCGACGTTGGTACACATTCCTGTTATTATTGGAGGAATTGTTTTAGGACCAAGAATAGGTGCTTTTCTAGGGTTATCTTTTGGACTACTTAGTATGACCATCAATACCATGACACCTTCAGCTTTATCATTTGCCTTTTCACCATTTATTCCTGTTCTTGGAACAAATAATGGTAGTTTATGGGCAATATTCATAGCACTTATTCCTAGAATTTTAACTGGGGTTGTGCCTTACTTTATTTACAAGTGGTTGAAATCCACTAATAAAGTGCCTGAAAAACTATCATTGTTTTTATCAGGTGTTGCTGCATCAATGGTCAATACACTTTTAGTAATGAACTTAATTTATTTAGTATTCCAAGACGCATATTCTCAACTAAAAGGTGTTGCGATTGGATCTGGACTATATAAAGCCGTTTTAAGTGTTATTTTTATCAACGGTGTTCCTGAAGCTTTAATCGCAGGAATCGCAGTAAGTGCCATAACTGGTGTGTTAATAAAAATATATCAAAAAGGTGGACAATCTTCATAAAATTATCGTTGTTTTTTCGAACGGTTATGATAAACTATTTATAGACTTAACTATAAGGCATAACCCGTATCATAATTACGCTTGCTTATGTTCTTATATTAGTCTTCCCTACTTTAATAAAAGTAGGGATTTTTTTACATAAGGGACCAATCACTATTCCAAAATGCCAACTCAGTCAATGGTGGATGTGGACTGGTGGTATTTTTAGTTTAGTGATTGTTCTAGCAACTATCATTATTCCAAGCAAAATCAGTTACACAACGTTTTTGGGTTCATTTAATCGGTATTGCTTTTTTAATAATTGGCGTGGTATTAGTAAAAAAATAGAAGCTATTACTTCTAGTCATTAGTAGCCATATCGATATTTATTACTATACAAAAAAATGTTTCACTATCCTTTGTAATTTTCTAACTTTTCGATGGTTTGTCGGACTAACTGACGAGGTGGTAAATATCGTCCAGATTCTTCACGTTGAGTGGCTTTCAAATCGAGTTGTCCCATATTAGAAAGTTCACTCAACGTAATTATAGGAATATTTTTTTCTTTAGCTAGCTGCCACATATAGTTCAATTCTTCGTTGCGTTTAACCGAATAATACTTAGTCATACCTAACAACAATAAATATGCTATCATAAACCATATTTTCCCAGAGATTAACAATGACACACAATATATTCCTATAAGAATATATAATAAATAATAGATTTTTTTCATTGCCATAACGCTTCCTATTTCTTATATAAGTATAACAAAAAACTCTTACTTTTTCGTAAGAGTTTTTAATACGTCATAATCATTTCATCTTCATCATTATCTGGATTTTTAGCTTTTATCTCAATCACTAACTGATGAGGCAAACAAATACTTGTTTGTCCTACTCGACTAATCCAACTTGTCATAACCGCAATTTGATCTGGACTGTTATCTTCTTTTACTCGTATGCGAGTTCCATCAACTTCAACAATATTATATTTATCCCCACCTGGGTAGTAGGTTTTCTCAAAATGTTTTGTGTTTTCATTTAAATCAAAACGGTCAACTTCTTTACCTTTTATTGTAACAATTGCAATATTTCCACTAGTATCCTCTTTATGTTTCGCTTGATTTATACCAAATACCACATAAGGAACAAATGATAAAACTATCAAGCAGATAATTACTACACCATCCATATACCGCCATTGCTTTTTTAGTTCATGCCATATCTTCATCTCTTTATTTCCTTTCAAGCACTACTCTTAGTAAGATAACGTTAATTTCAAAAATCGTCAACTTATTTATTTAAATCTCTTTTTACATTCTTGTGAAAAAAATATCAATATTGCTATTTTATAGACTTTTATCTATAATTGTCTGATACAAACTCTAGGAGGAATTACAGTGTCAAAGTATCAAGTATTATTATATTATTTATATGTCCCTATTGAAGATCCTGAAGAATTTGCCAAAGAGCATTTAGAATTATGTAAATCTTTTAACTTGAAAGGCCGCGTCTTAGTTGCTAAAGAAGGTATCAATGGAACTCTCTCAGGTTTAACCGAAAATACACAACGTTATATGGATTACATGCATGCTGACGAACGATTTAAAGATATTTTCTTTAAAATTGATCCCGCTGATGAGCAAGCATTCAAAAAAATGTTCGTTCGCCCTCGTCCTGAATTAGTGTCTTTAAAATTAGAAGATGATATTAACCCATTAGAATTAACTGGAAACTATTTATCACCTCAAGAATTTAAAGAAGCTATTTTAGATGAAGATACGATTGTAATCGATGCAAGAAATGATTACGAGTATGATTTAGGTCACTTTAGAGGAGCTGTTCGTCCAGATATTCGCACATTTAGAGAACTACCTCAATGGATTCGTGATAACAAAGAAAAATTTATGGATAAACGTGTTGTGACATACTGTACTGGTGGAATTCGTTGTGAAAAATTCTCTGGTTGGTTAGTTCGTGAAGGCTTCAATGATGTTGGTCAATTACATGGTGGTATCGCTACTTATGGTCGCGATCCTGAAGTTCAAGGTGAACTATGGGATGGAAAAATGTATGTGTTCGATGAACGTATTAGTGTTCCTATCAATCATGTTGACCCAGTTATCGTTGGTGTTGATTGGTTTGATGGTACACCTTGTGAACGCTACGTTAACTGTGGTAACCCAGAATGTAACAGACAGATCTTGTGCTCTGAAGAAAACGAAGCAAAATATGTACGTGGGTGTTCTCATGACTGTCGTATTCATGAAAGAAATCGTTACATCACTGAAAATGACATTACACCAGAAGAATGGATTAAAAGAATTCATGACTTAGGTGAAGAATTTGACGTTGAAAGAATGGAAACTGTACAATAATAGTTACTTTAAACCTCTAACAAAGATAGTTGTTGGAGGTTTATTTTATATCTAGTGTGTATAATAGTGCAATAATTAAAACAATGATAAAGTAGATAAAGATGTGTCTACTAAAGCAAAATATATCTACCAAATTTCAATTAATCCTATCATAGAAAACAGCGCTCTATCCTCTTTTTATGTAAAATAAAAAATAACAGCATTTGGTTTTCTCAATGATTTTTGCATTATGGCTGGTATGTGTTCTTCATTAGAGCAAACAGTTGATACCATAAAAAACAGTTCTCTAGTTTCTATCACTGGATACATGGATCATACTTCTTTCTTCGAACTCAGACTAGCTGTTTCATTGGATAAACAAATTTACTATGTGACAGAACATCTAAACAATACATTCAACTTACCTTTTCCATATTCTATAGAACAAATAATCCCTATCTCATACGATGATTTCATCAGTATAGTTGATCATTTATGATAATAAAAAAAGTCACTAGTTCTCACTAGTGACAAAAAGGAGTTGTTTATTTACTTTGGAGGAGTAAATAAAATGAAAAAGTTTGTTAGGGTTGTTTTGTTGGTATAACTATATAATAACCTCTATTTATGAAAAAACGATGTCCTTTTTTATTCTTTTTGTGACTTTTTACTTAAGAAAGAGTAAAAATAATTTGGAATTATCTCTCTTCACTCATCTCATTTAATCATTTACTAAATGCCTTAATTTATGATTTTTTAACAAGTTATCAAAAATAATGATTGGCCTGTTTTATTCCCTCATCATAAAAGTCATACTCATTTCATTTTTGAAAAAAGCTCAATAACATAAGAAAAGCGGACAAGTCCGCCTTGACCTATGAAAAAATAAGAAATTTAACCCTGAATGAGCAGCGAAGCGCGCAATGGGGCAAATTTATCTTTTTTTCACTAGGTCAGGACTTGGGAGCTAGGCATTGATGGCTGAACTTATAATCCCCTAGTCTAAAAAAAAGCCACTAGCTTTCACTAGTGGCAAAAAGGAGTTGTTTATTTACTTTGGAGGAGTAAATAAAATGAAAAAGTTTGTTAGGGTTGTTTTATTAGTATGAATATATAATAACCTCTATTTATGAAAAAACGATGTCCTATTTTATTCTTTTTGTGATATTTTACTTAAGAAAAAGTAAAGATATTTTTTACCTGTTTCTATTAAGCTTTTTCAACTTGATAAGAGTATACTTAACATACAAAAATGAATTAACTAACTTGAAAGAGCGTGAAAGTATGTCATTTATTTTTTCTGATTTTCTGTCCTGTTACTTATTAGTATAGGTCTCTTACATATTTATTGGGCTTTTGGTGAGATTATTTTTGAAGAGTATGTTCTTCCAGAATATAAATATAATCTCAAACCACAATTTTTTAATCAAACAACTGGACCATTTACGTGTTCTCTAGTTTCTTTAGCCTTTTTCATATTAGCTTTTTTATAAATTACTTATTCTTATCATATTGGTAATCCTAAAATTGTCTCTATTTTACTAACAATAGCTTGTTTTGTTTTTATAGGTAGAATTATTGGCGAGTTTAACTGTTTTGGTATATTTAAAAGAGAAAAAGATACGACCTTTTCAAAAATGGATAATATGATTTATATCCCAATATGTGTGTATCTAAACATTTCATTGGGTTGTTCAATTGGCTACTTTAAAATAAAAAAAGCCACTAGATTTCTCTAGTGACAAAAAGGAGTTGTTTATTTACTTTGGAGGAGTAAATAAAATGAAAAAGTTTGTTAGGGTTGTTTCGTTGGTATGTTTATATAATAGTCTCAACCCATGACAAAACCATGCTTTTTTTTATTAATTTATCTAAACTTTTAGTTAAGAAAAACTAAAGATAGTGATGTCTTTAGTTTTCTTTATATAACTTAAACCCTGGGATAGTCAACATCACACATAAACTTACAAGGTAAATGGCTGATAGGCACACAACTACTGCTGTTAAAGAATAATTATCCATTAAAAAGCCAATCACAACCGAAGAAAAACCACCAATTGCGCGACCTAAGTTCATAATCACATTATTAGCTGTCGCACGTATTTCAGTTGGATAAAGAGAACTGATTATGGCACCGTATCCACCATACATGCCATTAATAAAGTAGCCAACTAACATCGTTGAAAGTAGCAAACTCCATTGCCCTTTTGCTAAAACAATTAAATAGACTGACAATGATGAAAAAATTAAAAATAACCCAAATGATAATTTCGGACCAAGTTTATCCATCACCGTTCCAAATGTCAACATTCCTAAACTCATGCCAAAAATAGTACTAATCATCCACAATGACGATCCTGATACAGACAAGCCTAGTTGTTTTTGCATAATAGATGGTAACCAGTTCATCAAACCGAAATATCCCGCAATTTGGACTGTCACCATTAAAGTTAGTCCCACTGTTTGCCAAGTCGTTTGAACATCTTTAAATAATAAAGATAATTTTGGTTTTTCACCACTTTCTTGACGTTCTTTAAAACTTTCAGGTTCTTCTAAACCTCGTCTAATAAATAAAACAAAAAATATTGGTAAAACACCTATAACATACAACATCTTCCAACCTAGTACAGGAATAATCAATGAGGCTAAAATAGCCGCAACAATTGCTCCTACTTGTCCACCAATCGCAACTACCGACGTTGCTCTTGCTAAGTTTTTCTTTGAAAAGGTTTCTGAGACAAGTGACATACATGCCCCATACTCTCCACCTGCTCCCACACCTGCAATAAAACGGAATAAATAAATCAAATAAATATTTGAAGCAAAAAACATCAACAATGATGCAATTGAAAAGGTAATGACTGTATATGAAAAGACTTTAACTCTTCCTATTTTATCGGCTAAAAGACCAAAAAAAATACCACCTGCCAACATGCCCAAATTAGTAATAGTGGAAATAAATCCCGCTTGAGCACTTGTAACCTGTAGTGATGAAATAATAGATGATAATGAAAATGCCAAAAACATGATATCCATGTTCTCTAACCCGATACCTGCCGCTGTTGATACTAAAACTTTTCGTTGATACTTAGACACGAACAATCTCTCCTTCTTTTAACCATTTTTACTATTAAATCATAATTATTCACAAAAAGAAAGAAAAAATTTCGTTTTTTTGTTATTTTGTTTTTTTATAACAATTAAAAAAAGATATCAAACACCTGTTTTTAGATGTTTGATATCTTTTTAATTATTTATCATAAATAATCGTTACTGGTCCATCATTTTTTATATCAACTAACATATCCGCTCCAAAGACACCCTCTTTTACTTCTATGCCTTCTTGACGTAGCTGCTCGTTGAAATAATCGTATAACTTACTAGCCATATCAGGACGACCAGCTTTAGCAAAACTTGGACGATTGCCCTTTTTAGTATCAGCTAATAAGGTAAACTGTGAAATGGATAAAATACTGCCTTCAATTTGATGGATATCTAGATTCATCTTTCCTTCTTCATCCTCAAAAACTCTTAGTTTACTTATTTTTTTTGCCAGATAATCTGCTTCTTCTTTCGTATCTTCTTCTGCAATACCAACTAAAAGCATATATCCTTTTTCAATACTCGCTACTTTTTTGTTATCTATTGAGACACTTGCTTCTGATACACGTTGCAATACTACTCGCATACTGTTCTCACCTACCCTTTTGTTCGCTTCACGCTATGAACGTCTGGTATATTTTTTATCTTATCAACAATTTGTTCTAAATGAGCCAAATTACGAATGCTTATTGTTAAATGGATGACACCCATTTTATTCTTAGCTGTCTTTGCTTCCACACTCATCAGTTTTTTAGTATTAGCATTTACAACGAGTAGCACATCATTTAATAATCCTGAGCGATTGTAGCCATAAATCTCTAAATCAGCATTGTACTCCGTTTCGCTATTGACTGCTGTATCTTCCCACTCAACTTCAATTTGACGCTCTTTTACTTCAGGTGAACTATTCATATTTGGACAGTCTTGACTGGGTCCAAATGAATTTTGAGAAGTTAAAACCTCAATGATATCGCCATTTTTTAATTTATAATCAAGTGGTACCATCTTGCCATTTACTTTTGCTCCAGTGGTTTTATTTCCCACTTCAGTATGGATATTATAAGCAAAATCAAGCGGTCCTGAGCCTTTTGGTAATTCCGTTACGTCTCCTTTTGGTGTGAACACGTACACTTTATCACTAAAGATTTCACCTTTTACATTATCCATAAACTCAGAGGCGTCATAGTTTTCATCTTGTAATTCAATAATTTCACGCAACAGACTAATCTGATTGGCATTTTTATCTGTCTGTTGATCTGTTTTTCCTTCTTTATATGCCCAGTGAGCCGCTACCCCAAATTCAGCAATTTGATGCATTTCATGGGTTCTAATTTGAATTTCAATTGGACTACCATTTGGTCCAATGATTGTGGTATGTAGCGACTGGTACATATTTGTTTTAGGAACAGCAATATAGTCTTTAAAACGACCTGGAAGTGGCTTCCACTTGGTATGAATCGCGCCTAAAACAGCATAACAATCTTTAATTGAATCAACAATCACACGAATAGCTAATAAATCATAAATTTCAGAGAATTCTTTTTTCTTGTCATGCATTTTACAATAAATTGAATAGATATGTTTTGGACGACCATAAATCTCACCATAAATTCCCAACTCTTCTGTCGCTTCTCTAATCTCTTCTACTGCTTGAGCGACATATTGTTCTCGTTCACCACGTTTTGATTTCATCAAGTGAACAATGCGATAATATTGACGAGGATTCAAATAATGAAGAGAGCGATCTTCAAGCTCCCACTTAATCAAACTAATACCCAAACGATGAGCTAAGGGAGCATATATTTCCAACGTTTCCTTTGCAATACGTCGTTGCTTGTCTTCTCTTAAATGGTTTAACGTCCGCATATTATGAACTCTATCCGCTAGTTTCACCATAATGACACGTAAGTCTTGTGACATGGCTAATAACATTTTACGATGATTTTCAGCGAGTTGTTCTTCATGTGATTTGTATTTAATTTTTCCAAGTTTTGTCACACCATCTACTAGCATGGCAACGTCTGGACCAAATTCTTTTTCCAAGTCTTCTAACGTAACATCTGTGTCTTCCACCACATCATGTAGAAACCCTGTGGCAACAGTATGAGGATCCATATTTAATTCAGCCAAAATCCCTGCTACTTGGATGGGATGAATAATGTATGGCTCCCCTGATTTTCTAAATTGTTCTTTATGTGCTTCTCTTGCGTAATCACTTGCTTTTTCAACAAATGCAACATGCTGAGGGTTCATATAAGTCGATACCATTTTTATTACTTCTTCAGCGGTCAAATCTTTTTCTTTTGGCATGTTTTCCCCTCCTTATGAAAAAAAAGTACCACAATAGTACTTTTTAACTTAATTCTATTACTCTTATTATAACGCACTTAATTCACTATTTTCAATTTATCATGATTTTTTTATTTGTTTATTTTTCACATAGTTCCCATTGATAACTCATGGCTGATAACGCGTAAAGTGGTGCTGTTTCAGCTCGTAAAATACGTGGCCCTAACGCACAACTTTTAACGTCACACTCTTCTAATACCTTAATCTCATCTGGTGTTAAACCACCTTCTGGACCAAAAATAATAAGTAAAGACTCACCAGGATTACAAGCTGATAATGTGGTAGCAAACTGGCTTTTTTCACCTTGCTTACTAGACTCTTCATAAGCTACTAAGCAATGAGTGAATTCCTTTGCTTTTTCTAATAACTCTTTAAAAGAACGATATAGTTGGACATTAGGCACAACCTGTCTGTGAGATTGTTCAGACGCTTCTTTTACGATTTTTTCCAATCGTTGCGTTTTCTTAACTCGTTTTTTTTCATCCCATTTGACGACAGACGTTTTTGAAGGAAAACCAATCAATTCATGCATGCCAAGCTCTGTGCCTTTTTGTGCGACTAATTCTAGTTTATCGCCTTTAGTATACCCACAAGCGATCGTCACATTGACTGGCATCTCTTTTTGCGTTTCTTCTTTTGAGACTTCACTAAATACAATCGTAGACTCTTCTATAGACACAATGATTGCTTTAATGGCCACTTGGTTTTGAAAGACTAAAAAGCATTCATCATCTACTGTCATACGCATCACATTTTTCGCATGATGAAAATCGCTGTCTCTTAATTCAAACGTTGCTTGTTCGTCATAATCATATGGCAAAAAATAACGTTGCATGTTTAATCCTCCAATTGTTTTTTTACGATGATAGCATACCAATCTTTTTGTTTGAATAATTGATCCACAACAAATGATTCTTTTTCTAATTCTTCTAAAATCATTGGTACTTTGTCTTCGATAATTCCTGAAATAATCAGTGTTCCGTCATCTTTCAGGCAACGATGCGCATCTTTTAACATCAGCACAATAATGTCAGCCAAAATATTCGCCACAATGACGTCCGCTTTTTTATCAACACCATTTAATAAGTCATTAGCGGAAACATGTACGTCTGTTGCGATAGGATTTAATGCCATATTTTCTTTTGCTGAATTTACCGCAACCTCATCTAAATCATAAGCATAGACGTCTTTTGCTCCTAGAAACTTACTCGCAATACTTAATACGCCAGAACCTGTTCCAACGTCTAACACTGTCTCTCCACCACGTAATGTCACTTCAAGTGCTTGTAAAGTCAAACGTGTGGTTGGATGTGTCCCTGTACCAAATGCCATGCCTGGATCAAGATAGATAATATGCTCATCAGGATTGTTTGGTGTATAGTCTTGCCATTCAGGGACAATCGTTAAATAACGGCTAATATTGACCGGGTGATAATATTTTTTCCAAGCAGTTGCCCAATCACTTTCTTCTACTTCAGAAGCAGTGATGCTATGTTTGCCAATGTCTAAACCGAATGTGGTAAGTTCTTCTACTTTTAGTTGAATACTAGGAATGATTTCTGGTAAAAATAATGTTTCTGGGAAATAAGCAATCACTTCTGCCCCTTCTTTTCGATGAGAAAACGTCTCCTTATCTAAAATCTCTCCAAAAGGGTCACTTTCAAAATTCACTAGGTCCATTGAGTCCTCAATAGCTACCCCGTTAGCTCCTGCTTCCATTAAAATACTTGATACTGCTTCTACTGCCTCACTGGAAGTAATAACAGATAATTGATTCCACTTCATTGTCTAATCTCCCTTTTAATACTTTGGATAAGCTACCATAGCTGTCTCGTTATTATTTTTTTTCACTTCTTCAAACGCCGCATCATCCCATACTAACTCAAACGTTTCGATGGTTTCATCATTTAAGAAATCTAGCAAATCATCTTGTCCATTAACTAATACTTCTGCTAAATAGTTTGCTAACGCTGTGATATCTCCTTTTGCCATTCCTTTTTTACGATTAAATGGAATCACAGTTAAATATTCTAATTCATCAGGTGTTTCTTTATCATCAGCATATAAAACTAAACTATCTTCAAACTCAATCACTTTTTCTTCAGATTGCGTTCCTTCTTCATCTTCAATGACATCATTTAATTTATTTTCAGCAAATAATACTACAGATACTTCAATTCTGTGTTGCCTAACATCCCAATCAATCGCAAAATCAAAGTCTCCTAAAGATTTTTCAAGTTGTTTTTCTAATTCTGTTAACATGTTGTCTTTCATTTTTTCACACACTTACACTTTCTTTGTATTGTCTCTCCTATCATACAAAAGTTGCTAGCATTTGTCATTACTAATCCTATGTTATAATGAGTTTATTAAAGGGGGAAGACAGATGAATAAACCTCTCGCTTATCGTATGAGACCAAAAACGATTGATGATGTTGTTGGCCAAACCCATTTAGTTGGTGAAGGAAAAATCATTCGCCGTATGGTTGATGCCAAACAATTATCCTCTATGATTTTATATGGTCCACCTGGAACTGGAAAAACAAGTATTGCTAGTGCGATTGCAGGCTCAACTCACTATGCTTTTCGCATGTTGAATGCTGCAACAGATAGTAAAAAAGATTTACAAATTGTTGTAGAAGAAGCAAAAATGAGTGGCACCCTTATCTTATTACTAGATGAAGTCCATCGCCTTGATAAACCAAAACAAGATTTTTTATTGCCTCATTTAGAAAACGGTCGGGTGATTTTGATTGGTGCGACAACTGAAAATCCTTATATTTCAATTAACCCAGCGATTCGAAGTCGAACGCAGATTTTTGAAGTCAAACCGCTCAATGAAGAAGATATCAAACAAGCGATTGAAAGAGCGTTAGCTGACAGTCAGGATGGATTAGGTGATTTGGATGTGACGGTCACTGATGAAGCTATGATTCATTTAACACGAGCAACCAATGGCGATTTGAGAAGTGCACTAAATGGCTTAGAACTTGCTGTTAAATCAACTAAACCTGATACTAATGGAAAAATAATCATTGCTTTAGACATCATAGAAGAATGTGTGCAACGAAAATCACTCACTCATGACAAAGACGGCGATGCTCATTATGATGTGATTTCTGCGTTTCAAAAAAGTATTCGTGGAAGTGACGTGGATGCTGCCTTGCATTATATGGCAAGACTCGTTGAAGCTGGGGATATGATGTCGATTTGTAGGCGATTGATGGTGATTGCGTATGAAGACATTGGTCTAGCTAATCCTGGAGCTTGTGCAAGAACTGTTTCGGCTGTTCAAGCAGCTGAAAAATTAGGCTTTCCTGAAGCACGTATTCCTTTAGCTAATGCTGTCATTGATTTGTGTTTATCACCAAAATCAAATTCAAGTATCGTCGCGATTGACAAGGCCTTAAGTGACATTAGACAAGGAAATACAGGAGACGTTCCTGATTATTTGAAGGACTCACATTACAACGGTGCTGAAAAATTAAATCGTGGAGTCGATTACAAATACCCACACAGTTTTGACAATCATTGGGTCAAACAACAGTACTTACCAAACAAAATTAAAAATGCCTCTTATTACGAACCTGTTAAAACTGGAAAATACGAAATAGCTTTAGGAAAACAGTGGGAATGGCTAATATCGCAAAAGAAAGGCCAGTCCTAACAATTGAAGAATCTTAATTCCTGTGCTATTATATAACTAAGATATCTGTGATGTACGCAGTATCCCCATTAGTGTTGACCGAACAAATCGTTTTACTTTGGGAATCAACGAGTATTTATTAAAAACAGGCCTTTTCATTTGGTAGTTTGAGGTATTTACAGCGATTCCCACCTGCATTTTTTAGCGGGTTCAACCATCAGGGATACAAAACGGCATCGACGGATATTTTTTTGTGCGTTTAAAAAGAAAAGGTTGTGATACGTTGTATAACATTATTCTATTAGTTTTTGCTTTTATTTTATGTGTTATTAGTTATTTTTTATCAAAAAAGCAAGAGGCTTTGTTAGTCGTTTTTACTAAAAAAAATCAACCCACATTAAAAGCTTTTTCAGTATCACTTCTTGTATTAGCGATTATTGGTATAGTTATTGGGTTATTTTTTGCAACAAAGTTAACTAGCTTAGCTTTCATCATTATTGTACTTTGCGTATCGGCTGTATTTAGTATAATATTATCTCAAAACATTTACTAAGGGGAGTATGGATTATCATGCAAAAAGAATACAAAAAAATATTGGTCGCAATGGATGGATCAAAAGAATCAGAACGTGCACTAAAAAAAGCAGTGCATGTAGCCAAACGAAACGATGCCACCCTTTATATTACTCATGTTGTTGATATGCGCGCATTTGAGACTGTTTCATCTTATGACGAGACACTTGCAACAAATGCTAAAAAAGAGGCTGATGAAGCCTTAAAACAATATATTGAATACGCTCATGAACACAAGTTTGACAAAGTAGAAACAGTGATTCGTATCGGTGTACCTAAAATCGTTCTATCTGAAGATTTACCAAAAGAATTAGGAATTGATTTAATTATGTTAGGTGCAACTGGATTAAATACAATGGAGCGAATTTTATTAGGTTCTGTCTCTAGCTATGTTTCTGTTCATGCAAAAAGTGATGTTTTAGTCGTTCGCACAGACGTGGATAACAAACAATAAAACAAACCTTAAAAATCAAAAAAGACGAGAAACCAATCATTTGGCTCTCGTCTTTTTATCTATCTAATTATTTTTTTAATGCTTCAACGTCTCTAGCAATCATTAATTCTTCATCAGTTGGAACTAATAATACTTTTACTTTTGAATCATCAGTTGAAATAATGCGTTCTTCTCCACGAACATTGTTTTTATCAGCGTCCATTTCACAACCGAAGAAGCTTAAACCATCAATAATATTTTTACGGATATCTACTGCGTTTTCACCAATTCCTGCTGTAAAGACAATCGCATCTACACCATTCATTGTTGCAACGTAGCTACCGATGTATTTACGTACACGGTCTTCAAAGATTTCTAAAGCAATTTTTGCTGCTTCTGTATCAGAGTTTTGTAAGTCACGCATGTCACTTGAAATACCTGATAAACCTAATAAACCAGATTTTTTGTTTAAGATATCAATCATATCTTTAATGTTAGTTAATTCTAATTTACCCATTAAGTATTGTAATAATGATGCATCAATATCACCAGAACGAGTTCCCATTGTAACACCTGCTAGTGGTGTGAATCCCATTGATGTATCAATTGACTTTCCACCTTCAACAGCTGTAATAGAAGCGCCATTACCTAAATGACATGTAATGATTTTTAACTCTTCGATTGGTTTACCTAACATATCAGCTGCGCGTTCTGCAACGTAACGATGACTTGTTCCATGTGCACCATATTTTCTAGCACCATATTTTTCATAGTACTCCGTTGGAATACTGTATAAGTAATTTACTTTTGGCATTGTTGTATGGAATGATGTATCAAATACTCCAACGTTTAATGTGTTTGGTAATAATTTTTGGAATACACGGATAACTTTTGCTTCTGCTGGGTTATGTAATGGTGCAAATTCTGCTAATTCATCAACTAAAGCAAGTGCTTTATCATCAATAATAGCTGATTCTTTGAAATGTTCCCCACCAGCTACAATACGGTGTCCAGCTCCTGTGATTTCATCAAATGAGTCAATGATGTTTAATGTTGTTAATTGTTCTAATAACATGTTAATAGCAATTTCATGATCTTCGATGTCTTTGATTACTTCATATTTTTCATCTTCGCCATATTTAATAGTAAAGATTGAATCATTTAAACCAATTCTTTCTACAATTCCTTTAGCGACTACTGTTTCTTCTGGCATTGTATATAATTGCCATTTTAAACTTGAACTTCCAGCGTTAATTGCGATTGTTTTTGACATTTTATTTTCTCCTCTATTTTATATTCGATTCGCACCATTGACGAAACTGATTGACAAAATTTAATACATTTTGATTCTCTTTCAAAGATGGCAATTCTGCAAGCAATACTTCTTTTGATTGCGAGGATTCTCCACCTTTATTTTGAACCAGGACGATTGATTTTCCTAAACCTTTTTGACTAAAAAGAGTTTTTGGTAATTGTAATATGCCTTGTAAGTAAACTTCTTCCACTAACCATTTTTTTAGGACATCTGCTTGCTCTGTTTCCAAAAAGTTATTTGGTAATAAAAATAAACCAAATCCTCCTTCTTTAACATATCGCATGCTTTGTTCCATGATTAAATGATGAGCATAACTATGTTCAGTAGGAAAAGATGTCATGAAGTCTTTTGCTACTTCGTCTTTAGGATAATACCCTATCGGTAAATCAGCTATTGCCACATCAAGTGGTTCGATAAGAAGTGGCTCTAAAGAATCCTGGTGAAATAATTCAACCTCTAATCCTAACCAATTCTTGTTTACTGCAGCTACTTGTAATAGCAAGTCATCAGCATCAACGCCAACGCCTCGAATATCTTTGTAACCAGCTAAATCCAAATTACTCAAAATTGTATAGAGTAAGTTACCCATACCAACTGACAAGTCCCCAACAACCATATTGCTTTTTTCATGTTTGGTTAGTTGTTCAATCATATAAACAAATAAAAAACCAATACTATCTGGTGTTAGTTGATGATTTGCTTGAAGTGGTTCCACTTTTAAGCCACTAAGTAATGTTAACTGGGTGATTTTTCGTTTTTCTTCAACTGACAAGTCCATATTTAATAATTCTTGATAATATGTTTCAAGTTGTGTCACCTCTGACTGACTTGGCACATTATCAATCACACGAACACTGCCACCATCCAATAAATTTTCACCGTTTTCAACATAGGCATCAAAAAAAGACGTGTCCAATGTCTTCTGTAGCAATTTCACAGATTCATTCAAATCTTGAAAGCCTATCTCAACATTCGTTTGAGACAAATGTGTCACCTCTTCCTTGTCTTATTCACAAATCTCTTACTTTCCTATTCTATCGAAAGAATTTGGATATTTCAAGGCATTCAAACTGAAAATGATAGGGTTTTTTTCGTCTGATGATAGCCTTTACTAATTATTTACAAAAACATGTCGTTTAAAACCACTGTGAAGTTCTATTTTTAATTTCACTAAACTACCAAATCTGCTTTTCTCCAGTGTCACTTGCCCCACAGAATAATTGACAATTTTCGTTTCATTATTTTCCATTATTAAAATATCTGCTTGAGATTTTTCTTCAAGTATATCTGCTAAATAAGAGTCTGTTGCTTGCTTCATCAACAACTGCTTTTGCTGGTAATCATCAATAAAATATAAGGTGCTAATCGTAAAAAGTGCCAATAAACACAAAAAAGGGATCGCTATCCCTCCTTCATTATTTTTGTAAAAAGTAGACATATCTCTCCCCTTTTTCCGTTTCTAAATTCATCTCAATCATACGGTCGTGCTCAATAAAGTTCGCTGTTTTAAGACCTACAATAATTGGGTGAAATCCAGGTTGCTTCCTCAATGTGTCTTTGTATAAGTCAAAAATGATTTTATCCTCTTTATCTGCACCTATTTTTTTGTAAATCAATTGACTAGGTTGTACCTCAACAAGTGTCAGTTCTTTTATTTCATACTCTAATTGTTGTTTTCCAATCTGTATTTCCAGATAAGATGCGTCTTTTTGTACTTGCCATATGCCATTGACCTGCTTGATAAATGGTGTCACAAATAATAATAATCCCATCGTTAAACTAAGTGCCACAAGACACTCGAACAGTGTAAAACCACTTTGTGATGTCAGCCATCTCTGCTGATATCTAACACGCGACCATTTTTCTTTAAAACAATCTGTTGATCACTCCCATCAATTATCACTATCTTTTCTTTTTCTGCTTTTTTGCGTAAGGCTTCCTTATCTTTTTGTGTGGTAGCATACTGCCATTCTTTGGCAAAAATCGCTAGCTCTAAATCATGCTGACTTTTCTCCTGTTCATATCTGATAAAAACGAAGGTTTCACACATAAAAAGGATTCCCACTGTTAAGGCAAGCATAGCTAAAAGACTTTCTAATAATAAATACCCATCATTTTTTCTCAACATATTTAAACACCTTACTACTACCTAACTGAACCACATATCGAATGCTCGTTTGAGTTGAGTCATCATAAAACTCAAAGGTTTCTAAAACACTTGGACTAGCTGATCCACTCTGTAGCGTTACTTCACTGTCTTTTTGAATATATAAAGGCCTGTTTATTTCAATCTTCTCTTCTATTTTTTCTCCCTTAAAGGTGTAACTAAAGAAGAGACACTGTGAGGAGCTTATTGCTTTAACTTTGCTCTGTTCTTGTTCAACAACGGCACTATGCTGACTTCTTTCATATAATCGTTCAAACAAAATGAGTTGAGAAGCAGCAGTTTGTTTTTCCCGCCACTTCTCTATTTTTAAAATTGGCATGATAGCTAAAATACTAATAACAAGTAACACACATAAACATTCCCAGAGTGTAAAACCTTCATCATTCAATCACAATGCCTATTTTCTCGGCTTTGTCTTTTTGTTCTTTTGAAATATATCCTCCCTGAACTAATTCATCTAAATCTTTTGGTCGTTCAGAATGATCTAAATAGTACATTTCAGTTTGCGTTTGGATGACCTTACCTAGCGCTTCATCTCCTTGTTTGTTAATACCGGCTTGTTGTTTCGTCAAATTTGGTACAAACAAAATAATCAAAACAGCAATAACTAATAACACAATCAGCATTTCAAGCAACGTAAAACCGTCATGTTTTTTTCTTAACTTCTTTAACGTATTCAATAGAAATCCCCCATTCCACTGTATATTGGTAATAATAAAGAGCCATAAACTGATACAATCAACACAGCAATTAATAAAAATGTGATTGGCTGTAGCCACTGAATTTTCTTCTCACATTCGGCAATAAATACTTCCCACTCTCGTTGTCCAAATACCACTAGCTCTTGACCTAATTTGCCGTGAACCTCTCCTTGTCTTATAATCCAGGTTAGTTCTGGTTTTAAGAACGACCACTGACTGATTGGCTCATCAATAAAAATACCCTCTTCTAATTTTATTTTAATTTTTTTTGACATCTCTTGCATCAAGTCAGAATAGCCTTTTTGTTGCATAATTAAAACGACTTCTTTAAATTCCATTCCTTGGGATAATAAATTTCCCCATTCTGTTGCGAATAGAGACGTGTAATAACTTGTTAATAATTTTCCGACAAGCGGTATTTTACAATACAACTGTAATTTTTTGATTTGTGATTCTCGGTTTAATCGTTTATTTATCAAATAACAACTAGCAAAAATCAGAATCAAACCAATACCACCATACTTCAGCCCATTATCCAATAAAGTAAACATACTAGGTTGTGAATCATCTTGGGATAAATCAGACAACTGAGGTAAAATGAACCACTTCATTCCGACTATCATTGCAAGTAAAAATAACAACAATAAAACTGGATAACTTAGTACTTTTATCATGTCTTTTCGTTGTTTTTCCCTTTCTTTCATTTGGGTGGACATTCGCTTTAACGTTCCTACTAAGTCTCCATGTACTTCAGAAAACTTGATTGGCGCTAATTGTTCTTTAGAAAAACCTACACCCATCAAACAATTAGCAAACCTCTCTCCTTTCAACAACTTCTTTTCAATGTATTTAAATTGTTTATCCTGTTTGATAGAGATTGTCCGCATAAATTTGATGCTTTGTTCTAAACTAAAACCATTTTCTAAAAGGTTCCCTAATAGGTATACAAATTCATATTGCTCTTGACGTGATAAAGCCTTAATTTTGGTAGGTTTGGTAAGTTTTTTGTGTAATTCTTTTTTCATAGTAGGCTTTCTGCAAGCTTTTTTCCCAGCTGTTTTTATTTTCTTTGTCTGATATATCATATAGCACACCATATTTTCCTTTTGTCGTCAGTGGAATCATCTCTTGATAGATAATTCCTTGTACACTTTGATTGATTTCCTCTTTAGGAATCCCTAATTCGATTAATCGTGCTTCAACTCCTTTCCTATTTTTTGCATGAATAGTCGAAAAAACTAAATGTCCAGTTAAAGCCGCTCGCATAGCCATCTGAGCTGTCTCCCCATCTCTTATTTCGCCAATCATCAAACAATCTGGGCGATGTCTTAAACATACTTTAATTAATTCTTGATATGTCAGCCCAATCTTTTCATTCACTTGAAATTGCATAAGATGGCTGTCTTCAATTTCAACAGGATCTTCAATCGTAATAATATGTTTATTTTGTTTATGAATCAGGTGCTGCATCAAAGTATGCATGGTCGTTGATTTTCCAGAACCAGTCGGACCAGAAAATAAAAACAAGCCATTACGCGTGACTTGTTGGTTAATGCTATCTAACTGTTTTGGGTTGATGAAATGAAGCGTCTTTGAAGACATCGGGTATAAAAAACGAATCACCAATGTCTCCCTATTTAGAAAATCTCCTACCACAGATAAACGTATTCTGACGTTTCCTTGTTTGCGTTTTATTGTCGTTCCACCCATTTGTACTTTTCGTTTTTCTGCAATATCCATTCCAGCTAGATATTTAAAATATAAAATCAATTGCTCTGCCGTTTTATGAGAGAGCTGACTGTAACGATGAATGTCATGATGGTGCCTAAATGATAATTCATAATGTGATGATTTTGGTAAGACATACAAATCACTCATTTGATTGGAAAAACCATAATCTAATAATGTCATAGCAAGTTTTTTCATTGTCATTTCCTTTCTCATAACTTATATTTGCGATTTTTTTGAAATTGACCTAAAAAACACAAAAAAACCAACTAGACGTTATCTAGTTGGTCATTTATTTACATGTCAGCTGATGTGAAGACTTCTGACACGTCATCATCGTCTTCTAACGTATCAACGATTTTCTCTAATTTTTCTTTGTCACTATCACTCAATTCAACCAGTGTTTGTGGCACCATTGTTAATTCTGCTTGCGCTAATGTGTAATCTTTCTCTAACGCATCTCGCACCGCTGTAAATTCACTTGGATCCGTGTAGATTTCAAATACTTCATCAGACACCTCGATGTCGTCTCCACCTGCTTCAAGCACACTTAATGTCATCGTATCTTCATCCACATCTAGTCCCTCACGTTCAATCACAATATATCCTTTACGATCAAACATATACGCTACCGAACCTGATTCTCCTAAAGAACCACCATTTTTATTAAACGCCACACGCACATTAGTCGATGTACGATTACGATTATCTGTTAAAGTATGAACCAAAATGGCAACACCTGCTGGGCCGTATCCTTCATATACTACTTCATCATAGTTTTCACCTTCACCAGCACTTGTTGCTTTTTTGATTGCACGCTGGATATTATCATTAGGCATATTGGCTGTTCTTGCTTTATCTAATACTAATCTTAATGAAGGGTTAGAAGACAGATCGGGACCACCACTTTTTGCTGCCATATAAATCTCGCGTGATAATTTTTGAAACACTTTACCACGTTTAGCATCTTGTGCTCCTTTTCTATTCTTAATGTTATTCCACTTTGAATGTCCTGCCATTTCAATTCCCCTCTTTCTAAAATAATATAAAATACATAACTTTAGTTTAACATAAGTTGTTCTATAATGAGACCTTTATCTAACCTTCTTTGACCTATTGCGAATAAATCCAAAATAAATCACTAGCATCACACATGCTGTTAACGCCCCAACACTATCAAGCATCACATCTTGAAAAAGTGGTGTTCTATCACCTGTTAGCATTTGATGATATTCATCCATCGCTGCATAACCTGTCGCACTAAACCACGCAAAAAACAAACTCCAGATTGATTGCTTTAATTTAGAATGTAACACTAAAAACAAACTTCCCCCTAGAATAAAAAATGTAAAAAAATGAGCGGCTTTTCGGATAAAAAATTCAACAAATTTAAAATAACCCATTGCTCGAATACTGACTTCACTGTCACCATAATTAAACATTATTCCTTGAAGTTTTGATGCAAATGGCTCACTTTGCAACCACTTTTGAAGTAGTGGAACAGAATTTTGCTCTGTATAGGTTTTTGATGAACTATAAAATAAAATAACCATAATCACAATCGCGATTGCAGTATACACTTTAGGTTGACTTAATTTACTTTTCATAATGAACTTCTCCAATCTTAAATTTTTTTGCTTTTTTATCATTGTTTTTTAATAGTATAGGGTATAATATAACCATAATGAAAGGAGTCAGATAAAATGACATATTCAATAACATGGGATTTAGATTCAATTTTTAACGGAGGTATCGACTCAAAAGAGTTAGAACAACGCCTATTATTACTAGATGACGAGATTACAGAATACCAATCACTTGTCACAGACTGGAATCCAGAAACAGATGCGCCTGATTTCCAAACATTTGAGGCAATCATGACTGTTCAAGAAAAACTATCTAAAGGATTTGGTCAAACAATTAGTTTTGTCAATGCCATTCAATCTGCAGATGTAAACAATAAAAAAGCTGGTAGTGTATTAGCTGGTTTATTTACTAAATTGACTGGTTTTAAAAACGCTAATGTCTTATTTAATAAAAAACTAACTAACCTTTCAACTGATACTTGGAACACACTTCTTCATTCTGACTTTGCCAAAAAACAAGGTGTGGCTTTTAATTTAACAGAAGCTCGTGAACAAAGCAAACGCTTATTAAGTGAAAATGAAGAGTCCGTTATTAACCAATTATCAACAGATGGATTCAATGCTTGGAGCTCTCACTACGATACAATCGTAGCAAACATCCAATTTCCATTTGAAGAAGATGGTAAAACAACGTATCTTTCAGCCGGTCAAGCTTTTAACCGTATGATGGGAGACGCTGATAAAGATGTTAGACAACGTTTGTTTGATACATGGGAAAAAACTTGGGCAAATTATGCACCACTTTTTGCAGACACCCTAAATCATTTAGATGGATTTCGATTAACAAATAACAAACTACATGGTATCACTGATCATTTGGAAATTCCATTAGAGTATAACCGTATGAAAAAAGAAACATTGGATGCTATGTGGGGAACAATCGCCGCAAACAAACAACCATTCGTTGATTTCTTAACTCGTAAAGCACAATTATTTGGTAAAGAAAAAATGGATTGGCAAGATCAAGATGCACCTGTTATTTTAGGTGAGTTTGAAGAAAAACGTTACACATTCAATGAAGCAGCTGATTTTATTATTGAAAATTTCAATAAATTTAGTCCTAAAATGGCTGACTTTGCTAAAATGGCCTTTGAAAAAAGTTGGATTGAAGCAGAAGATAGACCAGGTAAACGTCCAGGTGGTTATTGTACTGGATTACCAGAAAATGAAGAATCTCGTATCTTCATGACATACGGTGAATCAATCAACGAAGTCTCTACATTAGCTCATGAATTAGGACATGCTTTCCATTCACACGTGATGTGGGATTTACCATCCGTTAGTCAAGATTACGCCATGAACGTAGCCGAAACAGCTAGTACTTTTGCCGAACTGATTGTCGCTGACGCAACGCTTAAACAAGCTAAATCAGCCGAAGAAAAAATCAATTTACTTGATATTAAAATGCAAAACGCCACAGCGATGTTTATGAACATTCACGCACGTTTCATTTTTGAAAATAATTTCTATACTGAACGAAAAGAAAAAGTCTTAACAGATACAGAAATCACTGATTTAATGGTCGCTGCTCAAAAAGAAAGCTACTGTGATTCATTGAATTCTTATCATCCACATTTCTGGGCAAGTAAACTGCACTTCTATATTGATGATGTGCCATTCTACAACTTCCCATACACATTTGGTTACCTGTTCAGCTTAGGTATTTATGCCTTCGCTCAAAAACAAGGAACATCATTTGAAGATGACTATATCGCTTTATTACGTGATACAGCGTCAATGACAACTGAAGAATTAGCCAAAAAACATTTAGGTGTTGACTTAACATCAAGTGAATTCTGGCAAGCTGGAATTGATATGATGATTCAAGACGTTAATACTTTCTTAGAATTAACAGAAGACTACGTTAAATAAATTAAAAACCTCTATGATTGAGCAATATCAATCATAGAGGTTTGTTTATTTAGTAAAATCAATTTTTTTACTCATCCAGTATATCATAACCCCACCAACTATCATCGAAAATAGTTCTCCTAAGCCAATAATTAGCCAGTTATAGAAAAATGGTAAATTATATAATACTGTGAGTTGTCCTGCAACAGTAAACATAGATATCGCAAACGTCATAGCTGTTACAACCATTTTTATTTTCATATTGTTGATACGTTTCGTGATGGCATAATTGATGACCAATACTAGAAACGTACTAATACTTCCAACCAATACATCAATAATTCCTAATGGTGAAAAAGCATTGGCTATCGCCACACCTAATGTCACAGCAACTATATAGCGTTTGTTATAAAGTGACAAATAATTAAACATTTCAGATAATCTTAACTGAATCACACCAAAACTAATGACCGATAACACTAACGTCACTGCAACATACAATCCTGCCACAATGGCCATTTTTGCTGTATCTTGTGTTGTCCAAGACGCCACAACAGATTGTTCTTTTTTATTTTCCATTTACATTTCTCCTTTACAAGGAATTACCTTGCTAATAACTACAACCAAAGGATGTGAGAAATATTTCCCAACGAAGTGTTGTAGTGCGAAAACTCGCTAATTAATAGGATACACTTTTTCTACAAAAAAACAATCCTATTTTGTCATCCATCCACCATCAATTGGAACTATACTTCCTTGTATATAAGATGATGCTTGACTTGCTAAAAAAAGGGTTAATTGAGCCACTTCTTCAGGCGATGCCCAACGTTTACAAGGCGTTTCATCTGCTACCCATTTAGCCATGTGTCCATCTCCTGAAAAATCAGCTGCATTCATTGGCGTTTTGATTGCTCCTGGTGCAATCCCAACCACATGAATCCCTTGTTCAGCATAATCTAAAGCCAATTGTTTTGTAAATCCGACAACAGCATGTTTTGACATGGTGTAACTAACACCACCCCCACCACCAATCAACCCTGCGATAGACGCCATATTGATAATCGTACCACCTTGTTGTTTTAACATCATCGGTAATATTAATTTAGTCAATCGAAAGTAACTTTTCACGTTCGTTTCATAGATAACATCCCATAGTTCCTCAGATATTTCATTCAATGGCTTAAACTCATCCAATTTACCAGCAGTATTTAATAATATATCTATTTTACGATACTTCGCTAAGCACTCACTAACTGCTTGTTCCAAATCATCTTTTTTAGTGACATCACCTTTAAAAAAAGTAAATGATTCTGAGTATTGTTTTTCTATTTCTTCTTTATCAAAACCAAACACATATGCCCCTTGCTCTAAAAACAAACAAGCTTGTTCTTTGCCTATACCAGACGCCACTCCTGTGACAAAGACTACTTTCCCTTTAAACTCTGTATAATTAATAGAATTCATTAATCTACTATCTCCCAATCATCTGCTAAGATATCGCACACAGTTGGCGCAAAACTTGAAAAACCTTCATCACTTGTTTTAATTAAAAAATAATCAGTCACGGGACAATCGTCATATGTTTTACCTGACACAAGTGTGACATACAACTCAAAACCACCCCAGCCTTTTCTAATTACTTTTTTCCCTGCTTTTAATTCTGGTAGTATTTTTTCAAATGTCATATTGTTCTCCTTATTTATTTACTATTGATAATATACGTTGTAATTCACTGATTGCATCTGTATCTTCTGAATAACTAAACTCTTTTACGTTAATTTGACTTTTTGGAATAGTTCCTTCATCACTTGCTTCATTAAAACCAGTTGATAATGATACATCACTTTTTAACTCATAAATCATACCATTATCACATAGAATATACTTAACAATTGGTTTAGTGGTATCAGCTACTTCACTAAATCCAGCTGCAAATGAACTTTGTTGACGCTCATTTGTGGCTCCAAGAGTACCATTTATCGAATAATAAAATGTTACACCACCTACGACATGAAGTGGGAAAAAATCATAGCCAGGATTTTCCAGATCTTGTGCCATTGCTAGTCCATCTGGTGTTACAGCAAACCAATCTCCCCGACCTGCTGCTCCGTGATCAAAAAACTCAGATGTAACAGCCATGCCTCCAACCTTCGCTCTATCACTTGCCCAGTTTAAAAATTGCTGATTTATGTTTTGTAACACGCCAGTTTGATAAAACATCTCTTTTGATAGAGTTGTTTCACCAGAACCATTTTGGTTTGTCTCTTCAGATGTAGTTGAACTTTGTTCGGATGTTTCTGTCGTTGAACTTTGTTTTGTTGTTGATTGACTAGCTTCTTCACTAGAACTAGTTTGACTAATTTCCGTCTCATCATTATTTGAGTTTTGACTACAACCAACCAACACTAAAGATAATAACAATAATACTACCCATTTTTTCATCATACTCGCCTCATTTTTTATTTTGATAAACTAAGTTTAACACGAAATGATAACCGACTCGATAAAAAAACTAGCATAAGTCTATTCGACTTATGCTAGTTCTAAAATTTATTCTTGATTTTTTAACGCTTCTGCAGCAGCCATTTGTGCTTCAATATCACTGATACTATATACATTTTCACTTGCTACGCCCACTTCTTTTGGTTCCATGTTACGGTATTTAGCCATACCAGTACCAGCTGGAATGATTTTACCAATGATAACATTTTCTTTCAATCCAAGTAAGTGGTCTTTTTTACCTCTAATTGCAGCATCTGTCAAGACACGAGTTGTTTCCTGGAATGATGCAGCAGATAAGAAACTGTTTGTTTCAAGTGAGGCCTTAGTGATACCTAACAAGACTGGACGACCAGTTGCTGGTGTTCCACCAGAAACAAGTGTGTTGTAGTTACGGTCTTTAAATTCACTAATATCAACTAGTGTACCTGGTAAGATATCTGAATCACCTGGATCCATAACTCTTACTTTACGTAACATTTGACGAACCATAACCTCAACGTGTTTATCTCCGATTTCTACCCCTTGCATACGGTAAACTTTTTGTACTTCTTTAAGCAGGTAATTTTCAACAGCTAATACATCTTTAACAGTTAACAATTGTTTTGGATCAATTGATCCTTCTGTTAATGGAGTACCACGGTCAATAATATCACCTTCAGCAACTTTCATACGAGAAGTATAAGGCACAGAATATGTTCTTGTATCTGTTGTTCCTTTTACTATCACTTCTTTTGTACGATCTGCTTGATCTTCTGTAATTTCAATAACTTCACCAGCTACTTCAGAAATAACAGCTTGTCCTTTAGGATTACGTGCTTCAAAAATCTCTTGGATACGAGGTAAACCTTGAGTAATATCGTCTCCGGCAACCCCACCCGTATGGAATGTACGCATGGTTAACTGAGTACCAGGCTCACCGATTGATTGGGCAGCAATTGTACCAACTGCTTCTCCAACTTCAACTTCAGAACCAGTCGCTAAGTTACGGCCATAACAATGTTTACATACACCATGTTTTGTATTACATGTGAAGACTGAACGAATCGTAATTTGTTCAATACCTGCATCAACTATTTGTTTTGCAATGTCTTCTGTAATGATTTCATTAGCGCCAACAATCACTTCTTTTGTTTCAGGATGAATCACTGATTTACGTGTGTAACGACCTAACATACGCTCTTCAAGAGTTTCAATGATTTCATTTCCTTCTTTCATCACTGAAATATCTAAACCACGGTCAGTTCCACAGTCAGTTTCACGAATGATAACATCTTGGGCCACGTCAACTAAACGACGAGTTAAGTAACCTGAATCGGCTGTCTTAAGGGCTGTATCGGTCATACCTTTACGAGCACCGTGAGTCGAGATAAACATTTCTAAGACAGTTAACCCTTCACGGAAGTTAGATACGATAGGTAACTCCATGATACGACCATTAGGAGCGGCCATAAGTCCACGCATACCAGCTAACTGAGTAAAGTTGGAGATGTTACCACGAGCTCCAGAATCACTCATCATGAAGATTGGGTTACGTGCGTCTAAACTTTCCATCAGTTTTTCTTGGATAGCATCTTTGGTTGCATTCCAAATACCAATAACTCGTTCATAACGCTCGTCATCTGTTATTAAACCACGACGGAATTGTTTTGTTACTTTTTCTACTTGGTCATGTGCTTCTTCAATCATTGCTTGTTTTTCATGTAAAACAACGATATCGGCAATCCCTACAGTCATACCTGCATAAGTAGAATGTTTGTAACCTAAGTCTTTCATTCTATCTAACATTTTAGATGTTTCAGTAATTTTGAAACGTTTGAAGACTTCAGCGATAATATTACCAAGATTTTTCTTCTTGAATGGTCCAACTTCTGGTTGTTCTTTGATGAATGCAGGAATGTCTGATCCAGCTTCAACAAAGTATTTATCAGGTGTTTGAACTGTCAAGTTATAATCAGTTGGTTCATTTAAGTAAGGGAATTCTGGTGGCATAATCTCATTAAAGATTGCTTTACCAACAGTTGTTGTTAAAATGCGTTCACGTTGCCACTCTGTAAATGGTTTCTCAGGCATTGAGCTTGTTTGTAAACCAATACGAGTATGTAAGTGGACACAACCGTTTCTCCATGCTAGAACAACTTCGTCTAAGTCACGGAAAATCATTCCTTCACCAATTTGTCCTGGTTCTTCCATTGTTAAGTAGTAGTTACCAAGGACCATATCTTGAGATGGTGTAACAACTGGTTTACCATCTTTTGGATTAAGGATGTTTTGAGCAGCAAGCATTAACATACGTGCTTCAGCTTGAGCTTCTTCGTTTAATGGAACGTGAACCGCCATTTGGTCCCCATCGAAATCGGCATTATACGCCTCACATACTAATGGGTGAAGACGAATCGCGCGTCCTTCAACTAAAACTGGCTCAAACGCTTGGATACCAAGTCTATGTAGAGTCGGTGCTCGGTTAAGTAATACAGGGTGTTCTTTGATCACATCTTCTAATACATCCCAAACAGCGTCTTCTTGACGTTCGATTTGGCGTTTTGCATTTTTAATGTTGCTTGCAATTTCACGTTTAACTAATTCATGCATCACAAATGGTTTGAATAATTCAATTGCCATTTCTTTTGGCAACCCACATTGGTACATTTTTAAGAAAGGTCCAACAACGATAACTGAACGACCTGAGTAGTCAACACGTTTACCTAATAAGTTTTGACGGAAACGACCTTGTTTCCCTTTCAACATATGAGATAACGATTTAAGTGGACGGTTACCTGGTCCAGTTACTGGACGGCCACGACGACCATTATCAATTAACGCATCTACCGCTTCTTGAAGCATACGTTTTTCATTTTGAACAATAATTCCTGGTGCATTTAAGTCTAATAAACGTTTCAAACGGTTATTACGGTTAATGACACGACGGTATAAGTCATTCAAATCACTTGTTGCAAAACGTCCACCTTCTAATTGAACCATCGGACGTAAATCTGGCGGAATAATTGGTACAACGTCCATTACCATCCAGTCAGGATCATTTCCTGATGTACGGAATGCTTCTAAGATATCTAAACGACGAATAGCACGCGTTCTTTTTTGCCCAGACGCTTTTTTCAATTCTTCTTTTAATTCAGCGACTTCTTTTTCTAAATCAACTTGTTCTAATAAACGTTTGATTGCTTCAGCACCCATACCAGCTTTAAATGCTTGGCCATATTGCTGACGTTTTTCACGGTATTCACGTTCAGTTAGAAGTTGTTTTAATTCCAAGTTAGTGTCACCTGGATCTGTGACTACATAAGAAGCAAAATAAATGATTTCTTCTAATGCTCTAGGACTCATATCTAATACAAGACCCATACGACTAGGAATTCCTTTAAAATACCAAATATGTGTTACTGGAGCTGCAAGTTCGATATGACCCATACGTTCACGACGAACTTTAGAACGTGTTACCTCAACCCCACAGCGGTCACAAACGATTCCCTTATAACGGATACGTTTATATTTACCACAAGCACATTCCCAGTCCTTAGTAGGACCGAAAATACGCTCGCAGAAAAGACCATCACGTTCTGGTTTTAAAGTACGGTAGTTTATTGTCTCTGGTTTTTTCACTTCACCATATGACCAGCTTCTAATTTTTTCAGAAGAAGCTAGTCCAATTTGCATACTTTCAAATTTATTTACATCGATCAAAAGATGTCCCTCCGTTTCTTTGTCTGTCAGAATAATTCAGCTGGATTATTCTTGGTTTTCTTGTGCATCTTTCAACGATTTTTCTGCTAATGCTTTTTCTTCTTGCTCTTTAGCATATTTTGCTAAGGCATCAACAGTAATCAAATCATCGTCCTCATCATCCATATCACGTAATTCAATCTCTTGATCGTCTGCATCTAATACTCGCATGTCTAATCCTAAAGCTTGTAACTCTTTAACAAGTACGCGGAATGATTCAGGAACACCTGGTTTTTGAATTGGTTCACCTTTAACGATAGATTCGTAAGTTTTCACACGACCTACAACGTCATCTGATTTATAAGTCAAGATTTCTTGTAAAGTGTAAGCTGCTCCGTATGCTTCAAGAGCCCAAACTTCCATCTCTCCAAAACGTTGTCCACCAAATTGTGCTTTACCACCAAGTGGTTGTTGTGTAACTAGTGAGTAAGGTCCAATAGAACGAGCATGTAACTTATCGTCAACCATGTGAGCAAGTTTCAGCATGTACATTACACCTACAGAAATACGGTTATCAAATGGTTCACCTGTACGTCCATCATAAAGAACAGTCTTAGCGTCGCGAGCAAGTCCTGCTTCTTCAACAGTACTCCATACATCTTCTTCATTTGCCCCATCAAATACTGGTGTTGCAACATGGATGTTTAACGAGCGAGCAGCCATACCTAAATGCAACTCTAATACTTGTCCAATGTTCATACGAGAAGGTACCCCTAATGGGTTTAACATGATATCAACTGGTGTACCATCTGGTAAGAATGGCATATCTTCTTCTGGCATAATACGAGATACTACCCCTTTATTACCATGACGACCGGCCATCTTATCTCCTTCATGAATTTTACGTTTTTGAACGATGTACACACGAACTAACATGTTAACACCTGGAGATAACTCATCTCCGCCTTCACGAGTAAAGATTTTAACATCATGAACAATACCGCCTCCACCATGTGGAACACGTAGAGAGGTGTCACGAACTTCACGAGCTTTTTCTCCGAAGATTGCATGTAATAGACGTTCTTCTGCTGATAATTCTGTTACCCCTTTAGGAGTGACTTTACCAACAAGTAAATCACCATCTTTTACTTCAGCACCGATACGGATAATACCCATTTCGTCTAAGTTTTTAAGTGCATCTTCCCCAACGTTTGGTAACTCACGAGTAATTTCTTCAGGCCCTAATTTTGTGTCACGTGCTTCTGATTCGTATTCTTCAATATGAATAGATGTGTACACATCATCTTTAACTAATCGGCGACTCATAATAATCGCATCTTCATAGTTGTAACCTTCCCAAGTCATGAATGCTACTAAAACGTTTTGTCCTAATGCCATTTCCCCTTCTTCCATAGAAGAACCGTCAGCTAGTGTATCGCCTTTTTCAACGATTTCACCTTTTCTAACGATAGGGCGTTGGTTATAACTTGTACCAGCATTTGAACGGTGGAATTTAATCACATTATATTTATCTAAAGCACCGTCATTACGACGAACACGTACTTCACGTGCATCAACGTATTCAACGACACCATCATGTTTACATAAAAGTGCTGCTCCTGAGTCATGGGCAGCTTTGTATTCCATACCAGTTCCAACAAGTGGAGAACGTGGTTGAATCAGAGGTACTGCCTGACGTTGCATGTTCGCTCCCATAAGTGCACGGTTAGAGTCATCGTTTTCCAAGAAAGGAATACATGCTGTCGCTACCGCAACTACTTGTTTAGGTGAAACGTCCATGTAGTCAACTTTATCAACTGATACTTCTAAGTTCTCACTTTGAATACGAGCCATAACTAAGTCTTCTGCAAACGTACCATCTTCATTTAATGGAGAGTTCGCTTGCGCTACCATGTAATGGTCTTCCTCGTCAGCTGTTAAGTAATCAATATGTTCTGTAACACGTTTTGTTTCACGGTCAACACGACGATATGGTGTTTCGATGAAACCATATTTATTTACTTTCGCATAACTTGATAAACTATTGATTAACCCGATGTTTGGTCCCTCAGGTGTTTCAATCGGACACATACGACCATAATGTGAGTAATGCACGTCACGTACTTCATATCCAGCACGGTCACGTGTTAAACCACCAGGTCCTAAAGCTGATAGACGACGTTTATGCGTTAACTCACCTAATGGATTAGTTTGATCCATGAATTGTGATAACTGAGAAGAACCAAAGAATTCTTTCATAGATGCCACAACTGGACGAATGTTAATCAATTGTTGTGGTGTTAGTGTTTCAGTGTCTTGGATAGACATTCTTTCACGAACCACACGTTCCATACGAGATAACCCGATACGGAATTGATTTTGTAATAACTCACCAACCGAACGAATACGACGGTTTCCTAAATGGTCAATATCGTCTACTTTTCCAATATCTTCCATTAAGTTTAAGAAGTAACTGATCGTAGCCACAATATCAGCAGGACGAATTGTTCTTACATCTGCATCAAGTTGACCGTTACCAATGACGTTTACAACACGTTCAGGGTCTTTTGGTGACACAACTTTAATGACTTGAACAGTCATTGGTTCAGTTACAACACCATCTTCACTTGGATAGTATGTTTCGTTGTTTAAACCATTATCTAAATGTTTTTCTAATTCATCCATCACTGTATGCGTGATAACTGTTCCTTTTTCTACAAGGATTTCTCCAGTTTCAGGATCAACTAATGTTTCAGCTAACGTTTGGTTTAACAAACGTGTTTTAAGGCTTAATTTTTTATTTACTTTGTAACGACCAACTGCTGCTAAGTCGTAACGTTTTGGATCAAAGAAACGAGAGTTCAATAAGTTTCTTGAACTTTCAGCAGTCTTTGGCTCGCCTGGACGAAGTCTTTCATAAACATCTTTTAACGCTTCTTCCGTACGAGAATCGCTAGAATTTTTATGAATATCTTTTTCAATTGTTAATTGTAAACTTTCGCTTTCACCAAAAATTTCTGTAATAGTCGTATCTGAACCAAATCCTAATGCTCTAACTAATACTGTTAAAGGAATTTTTCTTGTTCTATCAATACGAGCATAAGAAAGGTTTTTCGCGTCTGTTTCAAGCTCTAACCATGCACCACGGTTAGGAATAACAGTTGTTCCAAATCCCTCATGTCCATTTTTTTCTTTCTTCTCATTGAAATAAACTCCGGGTGATCTTACTAACTGTGATACCACTACACGCTCAGCACCATTGATAATAAATGTTCCCATCTCTGTCATTAGTGGGAAATCTCCAAAGAACACTTCTTGCGACTTGATTTCTCCTGTCACTTGATTATCCAAACGTAATGTTACGTGGATAGGAGCTGAGTAGTTAGCATCATGTGCGCGAGCTTCCTCAACTGTATACTTTGGTTCTTTCATTTCGTAATCGACAAATTCTAATGATAATTTATCGCTAAAATCTGTAATTGGCATAATGTCCTCAAACATTTCGCGTAAACCTTCATCTAAAAACCACTTATAAGAATCAGTTTGAATTTCAATTAAGTTTGGCAATTCTAGTACTTCACTAATCCTAGAATAGCTACGTCTTTCTCGGTGTTTTCCGTATTTCACTACGTGTCCAACCAAATTAGTCACCCCTCTGAGTTTTTTCAAAAATACCTTATGTTACAAATGTTAAAAAAATATAACAATTTCATTACTTATGTGTTTTAAAGTAAAAAAAAACCAAAAATAGACGTTGAACATATCTTGATATGGTCGTTCTATTTTTGTTTTCCTATAAAATAAAGGCATATGGACAATATTTCATCGCCTTCAACATTCAAAACATAAAGGTTTCTGCAACTAACCATTCTAGCGTAAAAAAACTTATTTGTCAACATTTTCCAATAAAAAAAAAGCTAGAATATCACTCGAAAGTGATAATGTCCTAAGTAGGTCGAAAGACAAAATGTCCCAAAATGATAGAATAACTTTATGAAAAGGATAAACCTAACAATGAATGAAACCAAAAAGTATCAAGTTATTAAAGCTGTTGCTGAAAATAAAAAACAAAAAAAGAGAGCTAGTGTTGAACTTAATTTATCTATACGACAAATTAACCGTTTAGTGAAATCATACAGGGAAAATGGTAAATCAGCATTTGTCCATAAAAATCGAGGGAGAAAAAATAAGCACTCTGTGCCTGAAAAAATAAAACAACAAATAATCACTAGTTATCAATCGTTTAGTATTAAACCGAATATTAAGCATTTTACTGAAATACTAAAAAACGACCATCATATCTGCTATACAGATACTACAATTAGAAGTATCCTATACAAAGCAAAAATACTTTCACCAAAGGCTCAAAAAAAGACAAAAAGAAGACTCAAACAATTAATAAAGCAAGAAAGTCAACAAACCAAACAATCAGAGAACCTATTGGTTCCAAGAGCTGAAGACTACCTAGAACTCCCTGAAAAGACCCATCCTAGTCGACCTAGAAAAAAATACAAAGGAGAATTAATTCAATTAGATGCTAGTTCATATAATTGGTTTGGAAATCAAATAACTCATCTTCATTTAGCTATTGATGACGCATCAGGTAATATTGTTGGCGCTTATTTCGACCAACAGGAAACGCTCAATGGTTATTACCATGTTCTTCATCAAATTCTGACAAAACAAGGGATTCCTGTCACTTTTCTAACAGATAAACGAACCGTCTTTGAGTACAACAGAAAATCAACGAAAGCTGTAGAAGAAGATACGTTCACGCAGTTTGGGTTTGCTTGTCATCAATTAGGTATTGACATAAAAACATCCTCTATTCCTCAAGCGAAAGGTCGTGTAGAACGTTTAAATGGGACAGTGCAATCAAGATTGCCTGTTGATCTTGAGATAGCAAACATACATTCTATAGAGGAGGCTAATCAATTTCTATCTGTATGGATTCGAAAGTTTAATCGACAATTTGGTCACAAAACTGCAGAAAGTGTTTATGAAACTTCTCCTACAACAGCTGAAATTAATTTATTACTAGCTACTGTCTCTCATCGTATAGTCGATAATGGCCATCATATTAAGTATCAAAATAAATTTTATCTTCCAACGGAAGGTGGTAGCGACAAATATTTTACAAGGAAAACGAAAGCATTAATTATAAAAGCTTTTAACGGAGAGATTTATGTTAATATAGCAGAAAAAATTTATCTTACTAGACGATTAAAAACCCACGAGACCTATTCAAAAGAGTTTGATGGGGTTTCTTCAGATATAAAAAAAGAAAGACGCAAGTACATTCCACCACAGTCACATCCGTGGAAACTTGAGTCTTTCAAAAGGTATCTTCAAAGTATTGACCGTACTATCGAAGAATATGAGGCTGAAAAAACAGCCTGAAACAAAAAGTACCCTATTTTACCAATAATGGTCACATTAGTGCAAATTTTACGCAGTAAAGATTGCGCTAATGTGATCCCTCATTTTGGGACATTTTTATTTTCGATTGACACATTTTCCAATAAAAAAAAAGCTAGAATCTCTTCTAGCTCATCCCCCATAAAACAATCCCTCATAACAAACTTACCCGTAACTATTTTTCCCCTACAAAAAATAGTTACATGAGTCAATTAATCAAGACTGGCGTTCCCTGCTTACCTAATCCTATTCCCCTAGATAAGTCATTAGATAAACAACTAAATGTTCTTTTCTTTTCATTATATCGGAACCTGTTGTTCATATGCCCTTACTCATACTAAAACAGTGTGTTAAACACGCGTTCTGACTTATAGACACAAAACGAAGTATAAGTCTCATAACAAACCATCTCTAAACGGAACTGCTATTTCATTATAATGATTTTCACTGATTTTTTTATCCCACTTTTTTCCTATCCATACGCAATACGTTCGTTAAATCTTTTTTTGAATAGCTTCCTATGTATTAAATCGTTCGGATTTAACGTTATATTTTATAACTTTTAAAAATGTAATATCCTTTTGAACTTGTAATTACCTCAACTTGTCCAAAGACTTCTTCCATTTTTTTCTTCGCGCTCGGTGCACCTTGTTTTTTCTGAATAACAATCGTTAAGGTACCATTTGGTTGTAAATGTTCTTTCGCGCCTTCTATAATTCTATGCACAATTTTTTTTCCTGCTCGTATTGGAGGGTTACTTACAACAGCTGAAAAATCTTGTTTTGTCACTGAATCATAGACACTTGATTCATACACTTCCGTATTTGTTATTCCATTTAATTCAGCGTTTTCTCTTGCTAATTCCATCGCACGCTCGTTTACATCAACCATATGCACATGGCGTTTAGTTGAATCTGCTAAAGATAAACCAATAGGACCATAACCACAGCCGACATCTAATATGTCCCCCTCTGGTAAATCATCATCTGAAAAAGCTTCTATTAAAACGCGTGAACCAAAATCCACTTTATCTCTTGAAAAAACATTGCTGTCGGTAATAAACTGATATGTTTTTCCTAATAATGGGTACGTCAACGTTTTCCTGTCATGAGCCGTTTCAGGTTTGTTTGTATAATAATGTGCTGTCATTTTTCACACTCTTTCTTTAATTGTGTCTACTATTAATTTTGCTAATAAATTATACCCATCCTCTGAAAAATGTAATCCATCAGATTGTAAATAACTTGTTGGGGTTTCAGAGGCAATCATTTCTCCCAATAAATCAATGTAGCTTATGTTAAATAATTTAGCAACTCGTTGGGCCGCATTATTGTATTGCATCAAATCAACTAATGGGCGTTCATTTCGATACATCATTTGATGAGCATAAGGTGGGCCAATCAACACGACCTTTTTTGCACCAATCTGTTCCACTAAGTAAGTTAAATTCTCTTCATATTGTAATAATGAAATACCTGAAAGTTTTTCAGCATCATTTGCCCCAAAGAAAATCGTCACAATATCTGGCTCATAAGACATGACATGATCTTGATAACGACTAATCGCACCCTTAGAGGTATCACCAGGAATTCCCGCATTTATAATCGTAACTTTTTTATTTAACAACTGTTCGATCTTTGTATTTAAAACAATGTCAATTTCACCATTTTTATAACCTGCAGTTATACTATCACCGAATAATATTATTTTTTTCATCTTTCAAACCTCATTTCATTATCTCAGCGTTTATCTATGATATAATCAGTTAGACTTTATAATATCATACCACGAAAAAAGGAGTTTTTAACGTGTTTGTATCACTACCAAATGAAAAAAAATGCAAGGAATCTTACGCTATTCAAACTCATCGCGTATTTCCTAATGATCTTAACTCATTCGGTGCCTTATTTGGAGGAAAACTAATGTCTTTAATCGATGACACAGCTTCTATTGCTGTTTCTCGCCACTGCCGTATTCCGACAATGACAGCATCAACTGATAGTTTAGATTTTTTACATCCTATCTATGAAAATGATGCTGTAACGGTTGAAGCATATGTTTCAGGTACTGGTAAAAAATCAATGGAAGTTTTTGTCAAAGTAACTGGCGAAAACTTAAAAACAGGACAACATTATTTAGCCGCAACCTGTTTTATGACATTTGTTGTCGTAAAAGTGGATGAGACATTTACAAGCGTTCCTGCAATCATACCTGAATCAGTCGAAGAGAAAATGATTCATAAAGGATACAAAAAGCGACGAGAAAATAGACTAAGAGAACTATCATTTAATAAAGAATTAGGTCAATATATCTCTCAACAATTACCTAATCTGATTGAAGATGATAAGTAGAGGAATCGACTCATGGATGAAAAAACAAATTTCTATCATTTAACTCGTGATGAGTGGCAAGGTTTTTATCGTAATGGTACTGCACCATTAACGGATGAAGAACTGCAACAAATTAAAAGTTACAACGATACTATTTCCTTACAAGACGTACAGGACATTTATATTCCACTGACTCATTTAATCAATATATATATGAAGGAATATGAATCACTGCATCTAAGTAAGGGGTTATTCATGCAGAAGTTTTTACCTCCTTCTCCATTTATCATTGGGGTTGCTGGTAGTGTGGCCGTTGGAAAAAGCACGACAGCTCGTTTACTGCAAATGATGCTCTCTCGTATTTTTAAACGACGTCATGTCCAACTCATCACAACGGATGGTTTTTTATATTCTACTGATGAATTAACCAAACGAGGTATTTTAAATAAAAAAGGATTCCCTGAAAGTTATGATATGGAAAAATTATTATCTTTTTTAAATGCTGTTAAAAACGGTGGAGATAATTTAAAAATTCCTACCTATTCTCATGAAGTTTATGACATTATTCCCGGGGAATTTGAAACAATTTCGCAACCTGATATCTTGATAGTTGAAGGGATTAACGTCCTACAACTTCCAGCGAACCAACACATTTATATCAGTGATTTCTTCGACTTTTCAGTCTATGTCGATGCTGATCCACAACTGATTGAAAGTTGGTATTTAAAACGCTTCGAAGATTTATTGGTTCTTGCAAAAAATGATAAAACTAATTATTATTATGAATATGCTAATGGTCCGCGTGAAGAAGCATTAGCGATGGCTCGTCGTGTGTGGAAAGATGTCAATCTAAAAAACCTCAATGAGTTCATTTTGCCAACTCGTAGCCGTGCAGATGTTATCTTGCACAAAGCACAAAATCACGAGATTGATGAAATTTATTTACGTAAGTTTTAATAATATTAATATATAGAAAGAAAAGGTGAAGTAAGTGACGAAAGTATCTGAACTTAAAGATATGGAAAAGATTATAGTGTTAGATTTTGGTAGCCAGTACAACCAGTTAATCACACGACGTATTCGTGAATTGGGCGTATTCTCAGAATTATTGAGCCACAAAATTACTGCTGAAGAAATCAAAGAAATTGCTCCTAAAGGAATTATTTTCTCTGGTGGACCAAACAGTGTGTATGATGATGGAAGTTTTAATATTGACCCAGAAATATTTGAATTAGGCATTCCTATTTTAGGTATTTGTTACGGTATGCAATTAATGACGCACAAATTAGGTGGCGTTGTTTCTGAAGCTGATAGCCGCGAATATGGTAAAGCTGTATTATCTCTAACAAACGAATCAACTTTATTTGATTCTCTACCGGAAGAACAACAAGTTTGGATGAGCCATGGTGACTTAGTTACTGAAGTGCCGGAAGGATTCACTGTTACAGCAACAAGTGAAAACTGTCCAATCTCTGCTATGGAAAATCATGCGAAAAAAATGTATGCTGTTCAATTCCATCCAGAAGTTCGTCATTCAATCAATGGTAATGATATGCTACGTCAGTTTGCTTTTGACATCTGTGGATGTAAAGGTGATTGGTCAATGGATAGCTTTATTGATATCGAAATCGCTAAAATCCGCGAACAAGTTGGAGACAAAAAAGTCTTACTTGCTTTATCAGGTGGGGTTGACTCAAGTGTCGTTGGGGTATTATTACAACGTGCGATTGGGGATCAATTAACTTGTATCTTCGTTGACCATGGTTTATTGCGTAAAGGTGAAGCTGACCAAGTTATGGAAAGTTTAGGTGGGAAATTTGGCTTAAACATCATTAAAGTGGACGCAAAAGATCGTTTCTTAGATAAACTAAAAGGTGTATCTGATCCTGAACAAAAACGTAAAATCATTGGTAATGAGTTTATCTACTTATTTGATGATGAAGCAGCCAAACTTGATGGTATTGAATTCTTAGCGCAAGGAACACTTTACACAGATGTTATCGAAAGTGGAACTGATACAGCTGAAGTGATCAAATCACATCATAACGTTGGTGGACTTCCTGAAGATATGGCGTTCAAATTAATTGAACCATTAAACACATTATTTAAAGACGAAGTTCGTGCGTTAGGTACTGAACTTGGCATGCCAGACTCAATAGTATGGCGTCAACCATTCCCAGGTCCTGGATTAGGTATCCGTGTCTTAGGCGAAATTACTGAAGAAAAATTAGAAATCGTGCGTGAAAGTGACGCTATCTTACGTGAAGAAATCGCAAACGCTGGTTTAGATCGTGACATTTGGCAATACTTTACTGTTTTACCAGGTATCCGTTCTGTTGGGGTTATGGGAGACGGTCGTACTTATGACTACACTATCGGTATTCGTGCGATTACATCAATCGACGGTATGACTGCTGACTTTGCTCGTATTGATTGGGACTTACTACAAAAAATCTCAGTTCGTATCGTAAATGAAGTCGATCACGTTAACCGTATCGTGTATGATATTACAAGTAAACCACCTGCAACTGTAGAGTGGGAATAAGAGAAAAGAGTCTAGAATCCTTTATTTATAAGGGGTCTAGGCTCTTTTTTTTATATTATGCAACCATTTTGCAACCAATAATCTTTTAATTCTGAACTAACTTAATTCCTTCTATTAATTCAATAGTTTCCATACCATCTATTCTATTATCTCTGTATTCAGGAGTTATAAACGAATCTTGCCAAAATGCAAATAATTCGTTATTCTCATTTCTTATTTCTACTACATTAGGGTACTTCTCTCTTTGATTAATCACGCCCGTATATTTATTGCGTCCCAATATGGCGTCACTAACAATGGATATTAAAATCTCATTTGATATATTTTCTATATTTATTTTTATATAAATACGGTTTCCTCCAATAGCGGATAGTTCTTTAGCTTCCTTTATAGAATTAGATAAAACAGGATAAATATCTTTATATTTTCGAAATTTTATTTTTTTCACTAGCATTTGAAACCAATATATAAAATAACTATATATCCTATTTTTATGGTCACTGAAGATAACTTTTTTTTCTATGTAAATCATCTCTCTAGCTAGATAAATTACAGGAATATTTAATACCCATACCAAAGGCTCTATTCCAAAGGAAATCCAAAAATCTAACGAAAAAATATCTTTCACATTTTTAAAAAATTGATCTAGTGACGTGTATATCATAAATAAACCTATACCTATCAAGAAAAAATTAAAAAACTTAGAGACAATTTTCGTATCTTCCTTTTGATTTGCGACTGCTATAAATATAGAAAGAAACGTTACAACAAATACTAATACCATTTCCCAAACAACGGGCAAAGTATACGTTGAATTTATAAAGAGAGGAATCGTTGCTAGACTGAACAGTTCAGTTTTTTTCTCATGAAATATTTCACTAAATTTCAATCTTTTTAAATACTCAACAATTGGAAATACTGAAAAAAGTAAAACAATTAAGTAGTCTTTTATATACCATAAAGAAATTTGCAAATCATCTTTATATACGAAATAATAAATTATAAAGATGTACAGTAAATTAATTGAAATTATTACCATAGCAATAGGATTTAATAAAAATTTTATCGTGTATTTAATAACATCTTTTAAAGAGTCCAGCAGATTGTTTTTTCTTCCAAATACTATAATAAGAAATAGTACAACTAAAAGCCAGTATAAAATTGCTTGTTCTCGAGTGCTCACTACTTACTCTCCTTTACTGCTATTTACAATAATTATACCATATGCTCATCTCATTTATTTAATCAGTTATCAATCGTCCCATATATTTCCCAAACAATTTGGACACTGATAATGAATATCTGTTTTTATAACATAATTTTTCACTTGAAATGATTTAATAATTTTTTTCAAAACTTTCTTATCTGAAAGATAGCACTTATCTATATAGATAATACTTTGATTATTTAGTTCATCAAAAATAACTCTTCCTCGAGGTACATTGATATAGTCATCTGTATCAAATTTAAAAATAAGCGAATCGAACAACTCCCAATGGTCGCTATTACTATCATATAACCCATTTAACATCCTTCCTTTTTTATAAGGTATATGATTTGCTATAATTTCACCATTACTACAAATAAAAAAAATTCCTATTCTATTCATTGCTCCACAACCTTCTGTGAGACTAATTATTCTAAACTCTTCAATTCATTCATTAGCTCCGTAGCAGTATCTTTTGTATAAGGCTTCCCAATCAATAGCCCATATACTTCAATATTCGGAAAGAATAAGGAACTATCTTTTTTATCGTTGAGTTCTTCAATATATCCAAGGCGTTTTAAAATATAATAACCAATTGCTGAGCTTCGACTAATGCCTTGCTCACAATGGAGAACAAAATTTTTGTTGGCATATTGATCTATAAATTCATCTATAATTACTTTGTCTTTTTCAGTTAATCGATTACTACCTTCTGGCGTGCTTCGGTCTATTTCATCAGCAAACGTCCATTCATCATAAAAAGCTAAAGATAAGGTATCTAAATATCGTTTAGAGGCAGTGTCTTTCACTGGTGGTCTATCGCCAATTCTAATGGCAACAACTTGCTCTTTTGAAATTGGGGGTATCCACTCCAAAAATTTTTTTCGGCTCATGATGGTAACTTTATCCATTGAAAACCACTCCTTTACTTTCGTTTAATATACTGATTAGTAATAAGTTTTCTAGTCACATTAGCTTTTGGAATATCAATTATATTTGTTAGTTTTCTCGCTACTTCTTTATTAGCATTCTCATACAAGTGTCCATATGTTCCCAAAGTTGTTTGTATATCCTCGTGACCTAACCTATCTCGAACAACTAGTGCATTTTCACCCAAATTAACAAGGAAGTATGAGAATATCTTAGTGCATAGGCTTTAATTCTATGAACACCTGCTAGCTTAGAATGACGTGTTATTACATGATAAGTAGCACTTTTATTTGTTGGCACTCAATTATATGGTAGCACCTACTTAGAAAGAATACTTTTAGTTTGAAGATTTTTCATTGTTTCAGTAATTCAATCAATATCTTTTTCCCACTCTAATACTTAAGCCTCTCCAAAACGTAATCGAGTCATAAATAACAACCAAATTAAAACAAAACTAAAATATTCATGGTAATCTGATAATCCAAATGTTGCAATAACTTTTTCAAACTTATCTTTTGTCGAAAAACCTACTTTTTTCGACTGTACACTAAATCGTGTTGGTAGAGTAAATTCTATCAATGTGATTTTTTGTTTTAGGCATAGAAAAAAGGGCGTTTTTATTGGTAAAATTAAGTCGTCTATAACTAACATTACAAAGGAGAATACCCCTATGGATAATAATACAAGAAAACTACTCAATTTAACAGATGATTCTCTTATTTTTAATGAATATTGGTTGTCTCGCGAAGCAAGAAACAACCGCTCAGTTAACATGAAGACAGGAAGATTAGTGAATAAAGATAAAGAATGCAAGATTTATGAATTGTATCAACCCGTTAAAAACGGAATGTATCAAACCATTAGTCAATTGCCTGAAATTGAACGTCGTCCAACTTATCTGAAACTTCACAGAGAACGTTACCCTTGTAGAAACTGTGGCTCAACTTTCAGTGCTTCTACTTCTCTAGTAGATGACTATTGTAAAATTTCTAAACAACTTAAATACCAAATTGCTTTTGACTTAAAGGAGAATCGATCACGTTAAAAAAATCGCAGAATACCACAGTGTCTCTGAAAATACTGTTAAACGTGTGTTAGTGTCATTTACGAATAATCAGCAACCGAATTTTAACTTATTGCCTATGGATCTTTGTGTAGATGAGTTACTTTCTTATAGCTCTCTATTAAAAAAACGTATCTTTTTATCCAATAATTGAATCATGATTATAGAACTAACGATTATGTCTTATTTTTATAGTGATGTTCACAAATACCTATTGAATTACCAAAGTATTGTAGAGATAAATTCAAAATATTTGGTAAGTTCTCCCAAGGGGTCATGAATACCTTTGAATACTCTTATTCCAATAGTTTCTTAGAAGGCATTAACAATAAAATTAAAGTGATTAAACGTATGGCCTATGGTTATCGAAACTTTCTACTATTCAAACTATGTATCTTTTTGATTCAAGATCAAGTTTTTCAGGTTAAATAAAAACAACAAAAAAACCCCTCTGAAATCAACGTTTTATTGTCTTAATTTCAGAGAGTTTTTTTATTAGTCGTGCTTTTTAAAAGTAGCACCTACTTATCTGATATTGTATTTTTTATCGGACACTCCGCTGAAGAACAATCACATGTTTTTTCTTTTTTTATACCATACTTATATACAACCCTAGCTACTCCTAAAAATATAATTCCAGCTAAAATAATTGTACCCATACTACCACTCCTATAATATACTGATACCTTCTACGCCAACCAATTTTTCTTTTTTAGGTTTCTTAGTTAGTAATACCATCATACCTATAACCAAAATACATGCTACTATCTGTCCAACACCAAATGTACCTCCTTCAAATAGAAAGTGACCAAATTGATAAACTACTAAACTGACAACATAAGCTAGTATACATTGATAACTTATTGCAAGAGTTGTCCATCTCCAATCATTCATTTCTCGACGTATGGCCCCAATCGCAGCAAAACATGGCGCACATAATAGATTAAATAATAAAAACGAATACCCTGCAACTGGTGTTAAACTAGCACTTAATAATGGCCAATATTCTTTTCCAGTTTCTGAGACTTCTTGCAAGTGACTATACAAAATACCAAACGTTCCTACTACATTTTCTTTAGCAATCAATCCTGTTATCGTTGCAACGGTTGTTCTCCAATTTCCCCATCCAAGTGGTACGAAAATAAATGAAATCATTTGACCTAAAGACGCTAAAATACTTTGATCCGTTTCTACCATTTGTCCTCTAAAGTTAAATGAAGATAAAAGCCAAATCATAACAGAACTCGCAAAAATAATCGTCCCTGCTTTTTTTACAAAAGATTTTGATCGCTCGATCATTTGTCTAAAACTATTTTTAAATCTTGGCATGTGATAATCAGGCAATTCCATAATAAATGGTGCTGTATCTCCACTAAACAATGCTGTTTTCTTTAATATAATACCTGACAAAACAATAGAACCAATTCCCACAAAATAAGCTGATGGTGCAACCCAAGAGCTATGTGGAAAAAAAGCACCTGCAATAAGACCAATAATGGGTAATTTAGCTGAACACGGCATAAAAGTTGTGGTCATAATCGTCATACGGCGATCTTTCTCATTTTCTATTGTTCGACAAGCCATCACTCCTGGAACACCACAACCTGTTGAAATCAACATTGGAATGAATGATTTGCCAGATAAACCAAAGCGTCTAAAAAATCGGTCCATGACAAACGCAATACGTGACATGTATCCACAATCTTCTAGTAAAGATAAACATAAAAATAAGACCATCAACTGTGGCAAAAATCCTAATACCGCACCTACTCCTGCAATAATTCCATCAAGAACAAGGGATTGTAGCCAAGGGGCAATAACCAGCATCTCCATTAACTTGGTGACATTATCTGGAACAATTTCTCCAAATAATACATCATTTACCCAGTCGGTCCCGATAGTCCCAATGGTTTGAATGGATAGATAATAAACTAACCACATCACAAACGCAAAAATAGGTAAAGCTAGCCATCTATTCGTTACTATTTTGTCGATTCGATCACTCATACTTAGTTTGTAATCCATCTCTTTCACACAACACAAACCGACAACTTGACTAATATAATTATATCGTTCATTGATAATAATACTTTCACTATCGTCCCCAATAATTTCTTCTGTCATACTGATAATGTCTTCAATTTCTTTTTTCACGTTATCAGGCATGATGTTTCGTGAACAAACTGTTTGATCTCTTTCAAATAACTTGATACTGTACCATCTTTTTTGATGAATTGGTATACTCTCTGGTAACAATTCGCTAATTTCAGACAAAGCCACTTCTAAGCGATTATCATATAGAGGAAAATCGGGAATTCGTCCATAAACAAATAATTTATCTATTTCTACAAGGGCATCGGTTAACCCTTCTTTTCTGGCAACACTCATTTTTACTACAGGAACCCCTAAAGAGTATGACAATTTTTCTTCATTTAAACGAATCCCTTTTTTCTCAACGACATCCATCATATTTAATGATAGAATCATGGGAATGCCTAATTCTAACAATTGTGTCGTTAAATAAAGATTTCTTTCTAAGTTACTTGCATCAACGATATTTAACATACCTGAAGGGTTATCTTCCACCAGATAATCGCGTGCCACCACTTCTTCTGGTGTATAAGGTGATAAGGAATAAATGCCTGGTAAATCTTGTAACACGATATCTGTATTCTTTTTTAGTTTACCTTCTTTTTTTTCTACTGTCACACCTGGCCAGTTTCCGACTGATTGATTAGATCCTGTTAATTCATTGAATAAACTCGTTTTTCCACTATTAGGATTTCCGACCAAGGCCATTTGTTTTTTTGTCATAGCTACACCTCTTTAACTAAAATTAGTGATGCTTCTTGTTTTCTCAAGCTGAGTTCATATCCTCTAACGGTAATTTCAATCGGATCACCTAAAGGAGCATATTGTTTCACCTGAATAAGTACACCCTTTGTTAATCCCATATCCATCAACCGACGTTTTAGCGCTCCTTTTACAGTAAAATCAACCACTTGTGCATGTTTTCCAATACCAATTTCACCCAATGTTTTAAGATTGGTAGAATTTTTTTCTATATCTTCACTAACTTGGATAAATTCTGCAATAGTATCATCTATTCCTATTTTTGTCCCTTTAAATAGAACAATAAATGGTTGATTTTTTTTATTCGATAATAAAACTATCTCTGTTCCTGGTAACAACCCCAAATTTTTTAAATGTTTCGCATGAGATTCTTGACCATTAAATGCAACAAATTGATAGACTTTATTCATTTGACAATTCTTCAATTTTTTCATTTTTTCACCTACGTCTATTTTTCTCCACTAACCAGAAATGAAAACCATTCTCATTTAATAAACTAATCATACACTCGTCAGGAATGAGCGTCAATCTATATTGTGAAAAAAATCATTTATGTTTTTTTTAATAACAAGCATACAAAAAATCCTACAACATGACTACTTAAAGCAATCATGTCATAGGATAATAATGAGTTACTCAAACAAACTGGTACCATTTGTTTCAATCACTTTTTCATACCAATAATAACTATCTTTTTTATATCGTTTTAAGCTACCACCCTTTTCATCACGGTCAACATATACAAAACCATAACGTTTTTGATACCCATTTAACCAACTTAATAAATCTGTAAATGACCATGTACAGTACGCAATCACATCACAGCCTTCATCAATCGCTTTAATCACTTCTTTTACGTGTTCTTCTAAAAATGAAATACGATACGGATCATGAATGCTACCATCACTTTCCAATGTATCAAAAGCACCTAATCCATTTTCCGAAATAACAATTGGCAAATTATAGCGACTTGTAATTTCTTTACATGCATAACGTAACCCTTCAGGATCAATCGTCCAATCCCAATCTGTTGTAGCTAAATAAGGATTATTAGCTGTTTTATATACCCCAGGAATACCCGTTTGTTCATTGGTTCCTTTGACACCTGTTGTATTCATTTTCGCATATGGTGTTACACCATCTAAATCATTGTATTCACAAACTGTTGTCTGGTAATAATTAACACCCATAAAATCAATTAAAGAAGCAGCTTTTTTAAATAAGCTTTCATCTTCTTTTGTGACAGCTGGGGCAATGCCTTGTTTTTCTAGATAAGTCATAGCATTTTTAGGATAACGACCATACGCATAAACATCCATCCACCAAAAGTTTTTCAAATTATCAAAGTCAACTTTTGACATAGCGTTATCAGGATTACAATCTAGAGCATAACTGGGACTATAAGCAAAACTTGCCCCAATTTGCCCATCAGGAATAATGTCTTTGAACGCAATAACAGTTTTAGCATGTGCTAAAAAAGCATGGTGATTGACTTGGTAAAATGTTTTTTGATCATCAAATTTTCCTGGTGGATGCATCGCTGTTAACCACCCTAAAGATGTAAAAATATTTTGCTCGTTCATCGTAATCCAATAATTAACTTTTCCTTTAAACTGTTCAAATAAAAATGTTGAGTAGTTAACAAAATCATCGATAACTTGTGAACCTTCCCATCCACCATATTCATCAACTAGGGCTTGTGGAATATCCCAATGATACAAAGTAATCATTGGCTCAATGCCGTATTTTAAGCACTCGTCTACGATATTTTGATAAAATTCAAGCCCTTTTTTATTTACTTCGCCACGGCCTGTTGGAAATATTCTTGTCCAAGCAATAGAGAAACGATAGGTTTTTAATCCCATGTCAGCCATTAATTTAATGTCTTCTTTGTAGCGGTGGTAATGATCCACTGCAGTTTCACCAGTAGATCCCTCAAAAGTTTTTCCTGGAATTTTAACAAATTCGTCCCAGTTTGACACACCTTTTCCATCTTCTAAATGTGCCCCTTCGATTTGATAAGCTGCCGATGCGCTACCCCATAAAAAATCTTTTGGTACTTGATACTTTGTCATGTTTTCACCTCATTAAATTATTGTCAATATTTTATCTGATTCATTAACTGAACCAGTTTTATCTACGTTAACTTCTTTAAAATCATTTGAATTAGTAATTACTACAGGGGTTGTTGTATCATAGCCTTTTTCTTTGATTTTTTCTAAATCAAATTTAAGTAACACGTCACCTGTTTTCACTTTATCACCAACATGAACTTGTGGTGAAAAATGTTCGCCATTTAAGTTAACTGTTTCAAGTCCAACATGAATTAATATATCCAATCCTGTTGTTGATTTAAGCCCAATCGCATGCCCTGTTTCAAAAAAGACATCAATCGTCCCATCGCACGGTGCTACGACTTCTCCCTTTTCAGGAATAATGGCTATCCCTTGTCCTAATAGATTATCTGCAAATGTTTTATCATTTACTTTCGCTAATTCAATTGCTTCACCTTGTAAAGGGCTATAAACATCTTTAATTTGATTTAATGGTTCAACCGTTTCTTCTTCTACTTCTTCTTCATAAGAATCATCTTTAATGTCTTCAAAACCTAATAAATAAGTAGCGATAAACGAAACAGCGATAGTCACACTCATAGTAATTAGTGCGTAAAGAATTGATGCACTGTTTCCTTTTTCAATATATTGTGGGAACGTAATAATAGCTGGTGTAGCAATACCATAAGCTTTTAATTGGAACAATCCACCAATAATCCCACCAGTTGCTGCTCCAATACAAGCTCCTAGCATTGGACGTTTTAATCGAACGGTTATCCCATACAAAGCTGGCTCAGTAATCCCTGCAAGTAGCGCAGAAAAAGCTGAAGAACCGGCAACTTGTTTCAAATCTTTATTTTTAGATTTAATCGCAACGGCCAATGATGCCCCACCTTGCGCTAAGTTCGAACATAATTCAGCAATACACATAAAGGCTTCATAACCTGTTGTGGCAATCATGCTTAACTTAATTGGCGTAAAGACATGGTGCATTCCTACCATAACGATAAATGGGTAGACTCCTGCAACTAATCCTATTGCAATAAACCCTAGTTTATCATGGATAAAGTATATCACGTCTGATAAAACATTACCTATAATAGCCCCAATTGGTCCAACAATAACTAAAGCAATTGGTGCTGCAATCAGTAATACTAACATCGGTTTTAAAAAGTTTTTCGTAATAGCTGGTGTAATTTTATCCACGAATGGTTCAATATAAGATAATAACCACACTGTTAAAATAATTGGAATAACGGAATACGCATAGTTTGCATAAGTGACAGGAATAATATTAAAGAATTTAACAGTTTCACCAGCATCTTTTGCTGTATTCATCAAAGTAATAAAATTTGGATGCAACATAATAGCAGCTAGTGTTGCAGCATAATAAGGATTCGTTTTAAATTTAGATGCCGCTGACATACCAATTAAAATTGGCATGAAGAAAAACGCGCCATCTCCAATAACAGATAATAATTGGTAAGTCTGACTACCCTCACTTAACCAACCAAGCATTGGTAAAACAGTCAGAAGAACTTTGATCATCGCCGCACCAATCAATGCTGGAATAACTGGTGCCATACATCCAGAAATGACATCTAATATTTTAGAAAAAATACCTTCATCATTATTTGGCTTAGGTGCATCATCATTGCTATCAGTTTTAAAGTTTCCTAATTTAACAACTTCTTTATAAACAGCACCTACTTCATTTCCTATAATAATTTGATACTGTCCACCTTTTTTCATAATACCAAGAACGCCTTTTATACGTTCTACTTTCGCGTCATCGACAATCGATTCGTCTTTTAAAACAAATCTTAGACGTGTCATACAATGAACCACACTAACAACGTTTTTCTCACCACCTACTTCTTTTAAAATCTCTGAAGCTACTTTCTGATAATCCATTTTATCAACCTTCCTCACTTGTTATTTTCGCATTTTTTGTAATTTTTTCTATATGCAACAATAAATACAATTGTTCATCCGAATTTAAATGATAGTGATAGTTTTTAGATAAATAATTATCGATTTTAACCACACACTCATAACTTTCCACATACTTTTCTTTAAATAAATCAAACATATCGTCATTTTCACTCGTGTAAATTTGCTTATCAATAACCCGTTGTGCAAAGAATTTTAAATGTGTCACAAATCGATAGTAATAAATCGATTCTTCATTAAACTCAATCCGAAATGTAAACTTGATAATATTAATAATTTCTTGCATGAGTTTTGACATATCATTAATATCGACTAAATTATCTAATTGTCCGTTTATTAAATGTTGTGCGATATAGGCAGCTTCATCTTCTGAAAATGCCACATCGAACCGTTGATTAACTTCTTTAACACCTAGCATGCCCACTTCAAATTCATCTTTAAATAAGCGTTTGATATCCATCAGCAATGGATTAGCAACCTCAATCCCTTTATTAATACGTTCGATTGCACCATGAAGATGTTCTGTTAAAGAAACATAAATGATATCGTCTATTTTTTTGCCATATTCTTTTTCCATAACAAAAATAAGTCGCTCAGTTATTTCTAAATAATCTTCTGGTATATCTGAAAACACATTTTTAAAGCGATCAATAATCTTAGAATTAATATTTGAAAAGATTTTGTATCGATTACTTGGCTCGACTATTTGACCATTCTTTTTACCAAATGCTATGCCAACACCCATGACAACCACTTCATTCCCTGTATCATCTTGAGAAATGAAGGCATTATTATTTAGTATCTTGATAATTTTAATGACTATCACTTCCTTTCTGAAAAACAAAAAAGCAAAACCTCAAACAAGCCGTCATCTCTATTTAGAGAACACGCCTTCGTCTGAGGTTTTGCCTGCTTGACCAGTTACAATCCTTATTTGACTTCATCATACCATGTGTTTTTATTTGCTTCAACACATTTTTAATACTTTCATACAATATTCAAACATAACTAGCAACCAAAACATAATTAATTTTATTAGCTTCAGTAAATTAAACGTCCCTGATACGATTTGAACGTACGACACCCGTCTTAGGAGGACGGTGCTCTATCCAGCTGAGCTACAGGGACATCAAAGACATTATGATTTTCTCACTTTTATCAGTAAAAGTCTAGTCACAATATCTTGCGTATTAATTTCCACCATCCATCAATTTCTCTGCATATTCAAATACTTTAGAGCCATCCATCAATCCATAATCTGTCATATCTATATTTTTAACCGGAATATCTGAATTATTTAACGCTTGCTTGATATCATTTTTTAAATACCTAACTTGTGGGCCCAAAAGATAGACATCTGTTTGTTCATTTTGAATATCTTTTTCAACTTCTGACGCTGAGATGGCAACAATTTCTACATCTCTATCTTTCATATCCGCTGCGCGTCTCATACGATTCACTAATAAGTTAGTGCTCATTCCTGCTAAACAAACTAATACGATTCGTTTTTTCATGCCTTCCCCCTCATAAAAAAATTATTTCCACTTCGCTCCTTTGTTCTTTTGCTTTTTGGTGCGATTTTTTTTCTTTTTCTTTTTAGGCGTTTCTTGTTTATCACGAACAGTTTCTTCTTTAACAACTGTCGCTTTAACTTTTTCTTCTTTAACCGGCTTAAGCGTTTCTATTTCTTCCTCATCAGAACGTGAATCAGGTTTTTCTGTTAATAATTTTCCATGAGTAGCAAAATACTCTATTCCTGTTTTTCCCACTTCTTTATATAACTTGTTTAACTCTCGTTTCTCCCCATCATTGACTAAACTAATCACTGTTCCTATTTTTCCCATACGTCCCACTCGTCCAGCACGATGTATATAATCAGGAACTGTTTGAGCCAAATCATACTGAATAACGTATTCTAAGTCAGAAAAATCTAATCCTCTTGCACCTAAATCTGTTGTTAAGAGTAGCGGCACTTGTCCTGTTTCAAAATCATGAATAGCACGTTTTCTTTCTACTTGGTGCTGATCTGAAGCAAGAGTCTGGTGCTTAATACCTAAATAATTTAATCGCTCAGATACTGCCCCTAACTCACTCACTTGATTAAAAAAGACTAACCCTTTAAATCCCTCTACATGAGCCAATCGACGCAATACTTCAGAACGTTTTCTAACTGGAGTCATAATAAAGCCATGTTGAATGCTTCCTTTAGTATTATCTTCTTCTGTCACATCAATCACACGTAACGCTGTTCTAAATAACGTATCCATTCTTGGTAATATTTGTTCCCCTGTTGCTGATGTTGCAACAACTTGAGTATCAGCTTGAACACTTTTTATAATACCTTTTGTTGAGTTAAAATCAGCATCACTTAATAAATCATCTACCTCATCCAAGACTAATGTTTGGATTAAATGTGCTTTAATTTTTTTTAGTTTAATTAATTCAAGTACTCGACCTGGCGTCCCAACTAACACTTCGGGACGTTTTTTTAATCGTTCGATTTGTCGCTTAACATTTGCCCCGCCGATAATGGCTTGAACATTTAATTCTAGTCCTTTAGCCCATACTCTCGTGACGTCAGCTACTTGACTTGCTAATTCTTGTGATGGCAAAATAATTAAGAGTTGATTTCCATTTCCTTGAATCACTTTTTGTAGTAACGGCAACAAATAAGCCACCGTTTTTCCTGATCCTGTCGGAGAAATACCTAATACACTTTCATTTTCTAATAATAATGGATATAAGGTACTTTGAATTAATGTTGGTTCCCCGTAGCTCTGTTTATCCCATTCTTTTTGCCAAACTTCTGGCAATAATTCTAACATACTCATACGTTTACCCTCTAATTTCTTTTGCGTCTGCCGCAAATATAATATCTGATTCTTTTCTCATCGTTTCCATCAATCCATGAACATATTTGGCAAGTTGTACCCAATTTTGGTATATTTTTTGTTGTTTAATGCCCATTGGATTAACCATAATATTTGCAAATGCTCTTGCTTCTTCTAACATCACATCTTCAGATGGCTCTGTTCCAAAATTAATTTCTAACAAGTCATTATTTTCTCGTTTCTTTTGAATGATACTACCAATACTATTGACTGCATCCAAGCATAATGTACTATCGCTTAGATACACTTCTGATGGTAAAAAGCTATCCGCATTTTTTCCAACAGTCATCGTCACATCAAACGTATCATAACGGAAAATCATTGTTCCCAACCCATCAACACCTGTAGGTAATTTTTGGTTAAAATAGTAGACAGAGTTTGGCTTACCAAACCAAGCTACTGCTGTATAAACTAAGTATACGCCTAAATCCATTAAGGCTCCACCCGAGTATTTAGCAGAAAAAATATTGGGTTCTTCTCCTCGTAAAAGAGCATCATAACGTGATGAATACTTCATAAACGTTAAATTAGCCCCCAGTATATCTTCTCTATTTTTCAAAAATGAAGCAACTCGTTGAAAATTATCTTCATGTATGTGTCTTGCCGCTTCAAAAAAGAACACTTCTTTTTCTTCAGCCAAATCAATTAATTCTTCTAATTCTTCTAACGTCGAGACTGCTGGCTTTTCAACAATGACATGTTTACCATGTGTCATCAGTAATCTTGCTTGCTCGTAGTGTAAACTATTAGGAGATGCTATATATACTACATCAATGTCTTCTGACTCACTTAACCCTGATAACTCAGTCATAATATGAATAGTCTCTGGATGTTCGTATTTACTAGCAAATTTTTCTGCTTTTCCCTTAGTGCGTGAGTATACTGCACTAAGTTCATACTCTTCACTTTTTATGGCTGCATTAACAAATGCATGGGTAATCCAATTCGTTCCAATAACACCTAGTTTCAACATGACGTATTCCCCTTTATTTTATTTTGTCGTGCGAATCGTTTTAAATCCTTATACTTCGTAGTCAAAAGTATATCATTTTTCCTTCATTTATGTCTGACTAAATTAAAAATAAAAAACCACCTGTACTATAATCATACTGGCTAATAGCAACGACGTCTACTAGTAACGATTGATTATCTGACAAAGTGGTTTGCTTTTTATTCGTCTAAATCTTCTGCAAATTGACTGTTATATAATTTTTCATAAAACCCTTTTTTCGCTAATAAACTCTCATGTGTTCCTTGTTCGATGATTTGTCCTCGGTCCATAACTAAAATTAAATCAGCCTCACGAATCGTGGATAATCTGTGAGCAATCACAAAACTTGTGCGCCCTTCCATTACTTTTTCCATTGCCTTTTGAATAAGGCCCTCTAATCTCGTATCAACTGAACTGGTTGCTTCATCTAAAATTAAAATTTTCGGATCTGAAATTACTGCTCGAGCGATAGTAAGTAGTTGTTTCTGACCTAGCGAAATATTGTCACCTTCTTCGTTAATGGCCATTTCGTAACCACTAGGCATGGTTCGAATGAAGTGGTCTACGTTAGCTGTCTTAGCTGCATCAACTACTTCAAAATCAGTTGCATCTAATTTACCAAACCGAATGTTTTCAGCAATTGTATCGTTATAAAGCCACGCATCTTGTAATACCATTCCAAAGAGTGACCGAACATCACTACGATTCATTTTTTTCGTATCAATGCCATCAATTTTAATCGCTCCATCTGTCACATCATAAAAACGCATCAACAAATTAATTAAAGTTGTTTTCCCTGCCCCAGTTGGCCCAACAATCGCCACCGTTTGACCACTTTTAACTGATACACTAAAATTTTGGATTAAAGGACGATCCGGTTGATAACTAAATGATACATTATCAAATTCAACATTACCGTGAAATATATCAGGTAACGGGATATCTGATTCATTTTCAATAGACTCTGGTTCATCTAGTATCATAAATACTCTTTTGGTCGCAGCTGATGCACTTTGTAGCATGGAAGATAACTGAGTGATTTGCCCCATCGGCTGACTGACTTGCCATACATATTGGATAAAGGCTTGTAAATTTCCTAAAAGTAAAGTTCCGGAAATGACATAAAATGATCCTAAAACTGCTACTCCTATATATGCACTGTAAGCTGTTAAATTAACTAATGGCATCATAATACCAGAAATCGCTGCTGCTTTAAAACCATTAGTCGTCAAGCGATTATTGACATCTTTAAAGCTATGAATAGTTTCTTCTTCCTGACCATAAAGTTTCAATACGTTAAATCCTGTTAAATTTTCTTGAACAAACCCATTCAACTCACCTAATGAATCTTGCTGATGTTTAAAGTAGGGTTGAGACCAACTAACCACTAGTTTAGAAATCACGATTGACATTGGTATAATCAACATAACCAGCAACGCTAACTTTACATTAATGGTTAGCATCGCCACAACAGCCATAGTAATTCCAAGAAGTGCATTAACAATGGCAATTAATCCTTGTTGCAATGCGTTACTTACCGCATCAACATCATTAGTCACACGAGATAAAACATCTCCAAATTGATGTGTATCGAAATAAGAAACTGGTAATCGATTAATCTTTTGTGAGATATCTGTTCGTAAATCTCTCATTGCGTGCTGAACGACTTTTGTCATAAACCATTGAGCAAAAAAACTTGCTAAACTATAAATGAGTCCTATTAAAAATAAGACAATGAGTACGTTTAAAATATATTTGAAATCAAGCGACTCGCCCTTTTTTATATTTTCAGCTATTTTAGTTGTTGGTAAACCCGTTACAAAAGGCATTAAAGCATTCATAATTACTGCAATAACTGCTAAAAATAGTGCTCCAATAAAACCAAACTTATAAGGAGAAATATATTGATACAGTCTTTTTAATTGTTTCAATGAGTGTGTCATTTTAATTCCTCCTCTGTCAATTGTGATGAAGCAATATCATAATAAACTTGACAATTTTTCAATAACTCTTTATGTGTTCCCATGCCAACAACGTCACCTTCATTTAGAACAATAATCTTATCTGCGTGCATGATTGTACTAACTCGTTGTGCAACAATAAGTACAGTTGACTCGGTTGTTTCTTTTTTCAAGCGTTGACGAAGCATGGCATCTGTTCGATAATCCAGTGCTGAAAAACTATCATCAAACACATAAATAGCAGGCTTTCTAATGATTGCTCGTGCAATAGCTAGACGTTGTTTTTGTCCCCCTGAGAAGTTAGAACCACCTTCTGTTATAGGTTCTAACAACCCTTGTGGTTTTTGAGAAACAAATTCCGTTGCTTGTGCGATGTCTAGTGCCTCTTTCATTTCTTCTTCTGTTGCCTCTTGCTTACCAAATCGTAAATTATCAGCAATTGTCCCAGAAAAAAGCACTGCTTTTTGAGGGATATAACCAATTTTTTCTCGTAAACTTTTTAATTTATAATCCCTCACGTCTACCCCATCAATTTTTATAGAACCTCGACTCACATCATAAAATCTAGGAATTAATTGGATTAAAGTGGATTTACCGCTACCTGTACTTCCGATAAATGCTACTGTTTCTCCTGGATTAGCTGTAAAACTAACGTCTCGTATGACAGGACTTTCACTATGTCCTGGATAAGCAAAAGATACCTTATCAAATGCAATGACACCTTGTGTTTTTGTTTCTGTGATGCCAGATTGATTATCTTGAATAGCAGGTTCAACATCTAAGACTTCTTGTACACGAGCAGCTGAAATTGCTGCTCGTGGGTACATCATGAAAACAGAAGCAAACAACATAAATGAGAATAAGGCATGGAATATATATTCTATAAATGCGATTAAATTTCCCACTTCTAAGCTACCATCATTGATTTGGATACTCCCAAACCAGATAACCAACACCATAATAATATTAAATAGAAAGAAAAATGCTGGTTGAGCTGAAGCCATTAATTTAAATAATTTCATTGAATTTGTTGCATATGCCTTATTCACTTGTTCAAAGCGTTTTTCTTCAAATTTTTCATTAACAAACGCACGAATCACTCTTAATCCAGATAAGTTCTCACGCAATATCAGGTTCATGTTATCAAGATTTTTTTGTTGACGACTTGACAGTGGTTCTGAAAACTTAGCAATCACTAACATGCCTAATATTAAAAATGGTAACCCGATAAACACAAATATAGTTAACGAAGGACTCGTCCTAACAATCATATACAAGCTTGCAATAAACATAATTGGGGTAATAAATCCCATTCTTAAAATCATACCCATAAAATTCATCACTTGAAACGCGTCGTTAGTTGTTCTAGTAATCAGTGACGACATACCAAAATCTTCATATTCTTTATGAGAAAATCGTTGAATATTTTCCATCATATCCTCACGCATATGTTTAATAATTCCCGTATTAAGTTTTGCACCTACCACGGCTAAACTAATATTTAGAATAATACCAACTACTGTTACTAATACCATTTGCCAACCAACTTGTTTCACTACTGACATATCATTATTTGCGACACCCTGATCTAACATCTTAGCTAGTAAAGTTGGCAACCCTAGCTCTATTAAAATAAAGCCAAATACGCACAAAAAATTTAGTAATAATAACTTTTTTTGTTTCATAGCGTAATTCCACATTGTTTTCATTTATACACCCTCTTTTTCATTTAATAGGTATTTAATGCATTTCATTTATCATAACTGATTTTCGGCTAAAATGTCAGTGATTTATTGCGAATTATCTTATTTTTTCGATGTAATCGTTATCCTTTTTTTGTCATGATGAATGTTTCTATACAATTATTTGCAATTATGATAAAATAAACCTAATTGTTGGAGTAATATGCTCCAAAATACGACGGTGAAAAAGATAGTGAACATCCGTGGAATGAGACAAGATTCCATGTTATTTTAAATCAAGTATTTAGGATAACTATTACTTCAAAAAGGTGTCTACTTGCACCTAATTTTGTCGTGTTTTTACAAATTAATTAAAGATAAAATGTCATTTATTATAAAGGAGAAATGTCAAATGATTTACAAAGTATATTACCAAGAGGATAAAAAATTTAGTCCACAAAGAGAAAAAACACAATCTCTTTACATCGAGTCAGATTCACCTATTACTGCTCGCCGATTAATTACTGAGCACACTAATTACAATATCGAATTCATCCAACCCCTAGAAGGAAACCACTTAGAATATGAAAAAGAGCACACTAATTTCGAACTTGTGGAGTTTAACTAGTCATGAAACCCCAAATAAAAAACAATGAAACTGGTGTTTTCGGAATAGGTGGACTAGGGGAAATCGGTAAAAACACTTATGGTGTCCAATTTCAAGATGAGATTATCATTATTGATGCTGGGATTAAATTTCCAGAAGACGACCTTTTAGGAATCGATTATGTCATACCAAATTACCAATACATTGTTAAAAATATTAAAAAAGTAAAAGCATTAGTCATCACTCATGGTCACGAGGATCATATTGGTGGTATTCCGTTTCTTTTACGTCAAGCAAATATTCCAATCTATGCTGGACCTCTTGCTTTGGCACTTATTCGTAACAAATTAGAAGAACATGGATTGTTACGTGATGCTGTCTTACATGAAGTTAATGAAGATACGGTCATTAAATTTAGAAAAACTCAAATTAGCTTCTTTAGGACTACTCATAGTATTCCAGAAGCTAATGGTGTGGTTGTTAAAACACCTTCAGGTAATATTGTGTATTCTGGTGACTTTAAGTTTGACTTCACACCAGTTGGCGAACCTGCTAATTTACATAAAATGGCTCGCTTAGGAGAAGAAGGTGTCCTTTGTTTACTATCTGATAGTACCAATGCTGAAGTACCTGAATTTACAAAATCTGAAAAAGTAATTGGAGAATCCATTACTAAAATCGTTGAAAAAGTTGAAGGTCGTGTCATATTCGCAACGTTTGCTTCAAATATTTTCCGGTTACAACAAACAGCTCAAGCTGCAGTGAAAACAGGAAGGAAAATTGCTGTTTTTGGTCGTAGTATGGAAAATGCCATTGTCAATGGTCGTGAGTTAGGACATATTACTGTACCTGAAGACACATTTATTGATGCACGTGATATTAACAAATACCCTGCTGACGAGATTATGATTCTATGTACTGGTTCTCAAGGTGAACCAATGGCTGCCTTAAGTCGTATTGCTAACGGAACTCATCGTCAAATTTCAATTCAACCTGATGATACTGTTATCTTTTCAAGCTCACCAATTCCTGGAAACACCACAAGTGTGAATCGTTTAATCAACTTGTTATCAGAAGCTGGAGCAAACGTGATTCATGGAAAAGTAAACAATATTCATACATCTGGTCATGGTGGTCAACAAGAGCAAATGTTATTCTTGAGATTACTTAAACCAAAATATTTTGTGCCAGTTCATGGGGAATATCGTATGTTAAACATCCATGCCAAATTAGCTCAAGCAACAGGTGTCCCAAAAGAAAATTGTTTCATTTTAGAGAATGGGGATGTCCTAGCTTTAACGAGTGATAGCGCAAGACGTGCTGGGCACTTTAACGCTGAAGATGTGTATGTAGATGGTAGCGGAATTGGGGATATTGGAAATATTGTTCTTAAAGATCGTCGTATTCTTTCTGAAGATGGTTTAGTATTGGCTGTTGCCACAGTTGATTATAAATCACAAATGATTGTTGCTGGACCTGATATTTTATCTCGTGGATTTATCTATATGAGAGAATCTGGCGAACTAATACAAGAAACACAACGTCTTTTATTTAATGCGATTCGAAAAGCCTTAAAACATCCTGATTGTGACGAAATCATGTTAAATGAAGTTATTGTAAACACTGTTCAACCTTTCTTAATTGAAAAAACCGAACGTCATCCAATGATTTTACCAATGGTTTTAGAAACATCTGATAAATAATCAAAAAGCCAATGACTATCTAATACTAGATAATCATTGGCTTTTTTACACTTTTTTAAATTCCATATCAATGTGTGGAATATTATCTTCTAAATATACTTCTGATACTGGTTGAAAACCAAATGATGCATAAAAGCGTTGTAACCTCTCTTGAGCTTGTGCTTTTATTAGACACCCACTACTAATTTGGGATAGTCCAAATTCAACTAGAAGCCGGCCATAATTTGCTTGGCGTTCCTCTTTTTTGACTATGACACGACCAATATGCCAACAAGTATCACTCGTTTCGTAGATTCTCATATAAGCAATCAACTCGCCGGTCTCATTTTTTCCTAAAATATGTGTAGCTGATAGATCCGTATCATCTATTTCTTGATAAGGGCATTCTTGTTCCACAACAAATACTGACACACGTAGTTTATACATATAGAATAACTCTTGATGGGTGAGTTCAGCAAATTTTTTTCGTTCAAATTGAATCATTTCTAACGATTCCTCTCTCGTACTTTTTTCGTCCAAAATCCACCAGATATATATTTGGGTTCATATGAAATAATAAAAGCTTTGTCATTAAATTCCTTGATTAATTTGTATAATGAACGTTCAGATTTTCTGGCTGATAAAATTTCTAAAACTAACCTTTCACCTTCACGACCATGAGCTATAGTTTGTGTGACACCATATCCTTCCTCTCTTAATATTTCTGGAAGTTTATGATTCTCCTCATTTAAAGGAACAATTGCCGTCACCATAATATATCCAAGAGCTAAATAATCCTCTATTTTTATACCTACGACAATACCACATGCATATCCTAAAGCATATACAAATAAATTGAGTGGCTTATCGATTTGATTTAATACAAGCGATAAACCTACAACATAAATTGAAATTTCCACCATACTAAGTAATGGGGCAACCACTCTAGACCCCTTCATCGTTAACATAAAACGAATCGTATTCAATGTAACGTAACAAAAATTAATCAAGAAGATCATTGATAACGTTTTAATTTCCAATTACTTTACTCCTCCTTCTATCTATACTAAATTATTTATCCATATTATCTAATATTTATAGCTGATGCAACTTATCTCTATAAATAAAAAAGTGTAAGTAGATTCTCCTACTTACACTAAACATTTTCATTATAATTTAGTTACGCTTTAACAACGTTTGCTGCTTGAGGTCCACGGTCTGTTTCTTCGATTTCGAATGTTACAGCTTGACCTTCTTCTAATGTTTTAAATCCGTCGCCTTCGATAGCTGAGAAATGTACAAATACGTCATTTCCTTCTTCTTGTTGGATAAATCCAAATCCTTTTTCTGCGTTAAACCATTTTACTGTTCCTTGAGCCATGTTACTTCCTCCTCGTGCCGTAGCACATGTTAATTTTTGTAATACTTGCTTTCGGTCGATAGAGGGTGTTTCATACAACATCTATTGAAATCCAAAACCATATTACATATTCATGATAACTCATGTCTGTTTTAATTGCAAGTAAAGTCCCGTTTTTACAATGATAATCTCTGCGTTTCTCGAAAACTGATATAATCGGATTCTCCTATAACAATATGATCTAACACTTCAATTCCCATCATTTCACCACAAGAAACCAAACGTTTTGTGAATACTTCATCCTGATCTGACGGTTCTGGGTTTCCCGATGGATGATTATGAACTAAAATGATACGAGAGGCTGAATACCTCACTGCTAAATGGAATATTTCACGAGGATGGGCAATAGATTGATTGAGCGTTCCGATAAAAATAGTCTCTTTTTTGATAATCTCATTTTTAGCATTTAAGTAACATACCACAAAGTGTTCTTGCACTAAATCTTTCATTTCTTCAACTAAACTCTCACCAATTTGTTGACTCGAACAGATTCTACCATATTTTTCTTTTGTTGATTGATTCAATCTTTTACTTAACTCAACGACCGCTTTTATTTGTGCGGCTTTTACTTGCCCTATCCCCTTTAAGCTCATCAATTCTTCAATTTTTATCGTCTTCATGCCATATAAACCATCGCAATAAGTCAAAATATTTCTTGCCAACTCCATGACAGAATTTGATTTATTACCTGATTGAAGAATCACTGCTAGTAACTCCTCGTTAGACAATACTTCTGCACCATGTTCTATCAAACGTTCTCTTGGTAACAACTGATCTTGGTAGTCGAATGTGTGTAGTATGTTAGTCATATAAAAAAACTCCCTTCTTCACTCAAAACATACGTGAAAAAAGGAGTTTTTGATTTAAACTGATTTTATGTAGTCTAACACATCATACAAACTATCTTTAATAGTCAGTGTTTTTTCTTTCGCTTCGTCATTTGGTAAAATCAAATCCGGCACCATGATGACTGGTACATTGGCAGTGAAAGACGCTCGAATGCCATTCAATGAATCTTCTAGCATTATCGTTTCTTCTTTTGGTGTACCTAATATTTCGATAGCTTTTTCAACAATTTCTGGATGTGGTTTAGCATGTGTCACATCATTACCACTGACAATCCCACTAAACTTATCCATAAATCCAGCTTTGTCTAATAACATATCAATCGCTTCACGGTTATTACTTGAAGCAACGACACACTTTACGCCGTGATTGTTTAAATACGTTAACAATTCTTCCACACCTGGTTTAATCGGTGCTCCCACTGTCGAAAATTCTTCCCATGTACTAGCTCGACTTTCTTTAAAAAATTGGTCAATCTCATCTTGTCTCAACATTGGAAAATCGTTGACATATTTTTGGTAAACTGCCTTCTCGCCTAAACCAACTTCAGATTTATAATATTCCTCATCGTAGCCAGGCATCTTGAATTTTTGTGCAATTTCAATATTATTTTTTGAATAGACTGCTTCTGTGTCAAAGATTAATCCGTCCATATCAAAAATAACGCCGCTTATTTTTTTCACATGTCACTCTCCTAATAAAATTTGTCTTACTTGGGAAATAAAGTATAGTGAGCCGGTAATTAAAATCAAATCGTCCCCTGATACTTCTTTTAATGTATCTGATAGTGCTTCTTGCCAGTGATTATATGCTGTTAATCCCATCTCTTCATATAATTCTTTCGTGCAAGCTTTTGGGTAATCAAACGTGGTCACTTTCAAGTCTAGATTGTTTACTGACTGTAATAACCCAATCATACCTTGAATATCTTTAGTGGTCAACGCCCCAAAGATCGTATGAATTTTTTTATCTGAAAATTCTCGTCTTAGATTGTCTACCAATACTTCCATCGCGTGATCGTTATGCGCCCCATCTAATACAATAAATGGTTCATCAGAAATTTTTTCCATACGACCAGGCCAAAATGCTTGTTGTAATCCTTTTTGATAATCACGATTAGACACTGGTAAATGAAGCATATCAGCCACTTCGTTAAATGCTTCAATGGCAACACTTGCATTATCTACTTGGTGTTTTCCAACCATATTAATGGATAATTGTTTCAAATCTACTTTATCAGATTTAAAATGGAATGTCTCTCCCCAATTATCAGTTGGTTGTAAGTATTGACTATCAAAGTCAACCCCATAACGTTTGATTGGAGCATGTAATGAGTTTGCTTCTTTACTAATCACATCAAATGCTTCATCTGAAACATTTCCGACAATAACTGGCCTTCCTTCTTTAATAATCCCAGCTTTTTGACTAGCAACTTGTTCAATCGTATCTCCTAAAATATCGACATGGTCCAAACCAATTGTCGTAATTACTGACACAAGTGGAGTCATCACGTTCGTACAGTCAAAACGTCCGCCCAAACCAACTTCAACTAGAACAATATCAACTTTCTTATCAACAAAATAATCAAACATCATAGCTGTTAATACTTCAAATTCAACAGTATGAGCTAAATCAGGTACCTCATCCATCTTATTCACGATAGGTATCACTTTTTCGCATAATTCAACCAGATCTTCATTAGGAATTGGTTGGCCGTTAATCGCAATGCGTTCGTTAAATGATTCGATATACGGTGAGGTAAAGGTTCCGACCCTTAAGCCTTGTTGCTCTAACAGACAACGTAAAAACGTTGTCGTTGAGCCTTTTCCATTTGTTCCACCGATATGAACAATTTTTAACTTATCTTGCGGATTGTCTAATTGTTCTAATAAATAATTGATTCGTGTTAACCCCGGACGAATACCAAACTTTGTGCGTTCATGTATCCATGAAATGATTTCTCCATACTCCATCTTGTACAGCCACCTTTATTTATTTTTTCAAAGAAGCCAGTCTTTCTTTTACAGAGGCTTGTTTTTCTAAGTAATCTTTTTGTTTCTCACGTTCTGCTGCAACAACAGCCTCTGGTGCATTTGAAACAAAACGTTCATTGCTTAATTTCTTCTCAACAAGTGCTACTTCTGACGTCCACTTATCCAACTCTTTTTCCAAACGAGCAATTTCTTCGTCAATATTGATTAAATCTTCTAACGGTAAATAGATTTCAGCTCCAGTAATCACTGCACTCATGGCTAAATCAGGCACATCAAATTCTTCTTTAATTTCTAACACTTCTGGATGACAGAAACGTTCGATATAATTAGTATTTGCTTCAAAGAAGTCTTTAACTGAATCTTTTGATGTTTTGATTAACAATGTAATTGGCTTAGACATTGGTGCATTCACTTCTGAGCGAATATTACGAACTGAGCGGATTAATTCTTTTAATACTTCCATACCTTCTGCCGCTTGTTCATCTGTCCAAACTTCATTTACTGTTGGGTAAGCTGCCACTACAATTGATTCACCTTGATGTGGAATTTTTTCCCAAATCTCTTCTGTCACAAATGGCATGATTGGGTGTAGTAAACGTAAAATATTATCTAATACATGTACTAAAACACTACGCGTTATTTGTTTTTGTTCTTCATTTTCCCCGTAAAGAATTTCCTTACTCATCTCAATATACCAATCACAGAAGTCATCCCAGATAAAGTTATACAAGTGACGACCTGCTTCACCAAACTCAAAGCGGTCAAAGAAGTTCGTTACTTTTTCAATCGTTTCATTCAAACGAGTTAAAATCCATTTATCTGCAACAGTCTTATCACCATCAAGTGAAATATCATCATACGTCATACCTTCAACATTCATTAATACAAAACGAGAGGCATTCCAAATTTTATTAATAAAGTTCCAAGCAGCATCCATTTTTTCATAACTAAAACGCATGTCTTGACCTGGTGTTGAACCATTTGATAAGAACCAACGCAAAGCGTCTGCTCCGTATTGGTCAATGACATCCATTGGATCGATACCATTACCAAGAGATTTACTCATTTTACGTCCATCTTCAGCACGAATTAATCCGTGAATCAACACATTTTCAAATGGTCTTTCTCCAGTAAATTCTAAACTTTGGAAAATCATGCGACTTACCCAGAAGAAAATAATGTCATAACCAGTCACTAATGTATTCGTTGGGAAATAACGTTTGAAGTCATGTGACTCCGTATCAGGCCAACCCATTGTTGAAAACGGCCAAAGAGCTGAACTGAACCATGTATCTAATACATCTTCATCTTGATGCCAGTTTTCAATATCTTTAGGTGCTTCTTCTCCAACATAGACTTCGCCTGTTTCATTATGGTACCAAGCTGGAATACGATGTCCCCACCAAAGTTGACGAGAAATTACCCAGTCATGGACATTTTCCATCCATGTTAAGAATGTCTGATTAAAACGTGGTGGATAAAAATCAACGGCGTCATCTGTTGCTTGGTTTTCAACAGCTTTTTTCGCAAGTGGCGCCATTTTAACAAACCATTGCGTTGATAATCTTGGCTCAACCACGACTCCAGTTCGCTCAGAGTGACCAACACTGTGAGTCATTTTTTCAATACCTTTAAGTAGTCCTAACTCATCTAAATCCTTAATGACTGCTTTACGTGCAGTAAAACGATCCATACCAGCATATTTACCAGCTAAATCATTCATTGTCGCGTCATCATTCATCACGTTAACACGAGGTAAATCATGACGATTACCCACCTCAAAGTCGTTAGGGTCATGGGCTGGTGTAATTTTTACGACACCTGTTCCAAATTCCATATCAACATAATCATCAGCGACAATCGGAATTTCTTTATCCACTAATGGTAAAATCACTGTTTTGCCAATTAAATGTTGATAACGTTCATCTTTAGGGTGAACGGCAACAGCTGTATCTCCAAGCATGGTTTCTGGGCGTGTTGTCGCAATTTCTAATTTTCCACTGCCATCAGCTAATGGATAATACATATGATAAAACGCGCCTTCGATGTCTTTATGGATGACTTCGATATCAGATAGAGCGGTTTTTGCTTGTGGGTCCCAATTAATAATGTACTCTCCACGATAAATAAGCCCTTTATTATAAAGTGTCACAAAGACTTTTTTCACCGCATCAGATAGTCCATCATCTAAGGTGAATCTTTCTCTTGAATAGTCTAAAGATAAACCTAATTTCGCCCACTGCTCACGAATGTGTCCGGCATATTCTTCTTTCCATTCTTTCGTTGTTTCGATGAATTTTTCACGACCTAAATCATATCGAGATACACCTTCACCACGTAATTTTTCTTCCACTTTCGCTTGTGTCGCAATTCCTGCATGGTCCATACCAGGTAACCATAATGTATCAAAGCCTTGCATTCTCTTTTGACGAATAATCATATCTTGAAGAGTTGTGTCCCATGCATGACCTAAGTGAAGCTTTCCTGTCACGTTTGGTGGTGGAATGACAATAGAATACGCTGGTGCACTTTCATCCCCACTTGGTTTAAATAAATCTTTTTCTAGCCACTCTTTATAACGCCCTTTTTCAACAGCTTTTGGGTCAAACTTTGGCGCTAAGTTTTGTTGTTCATCTGTCATGTACATTTCTCCTTATTTTTTATTTTTCAAAACAAAAAAGTCCTAAAGTTATTTCTAACTTTAGGACGATTATCTCGCGGTACCACCTATCTTATAAGCATACAAATACGCTTATCTCTTTAGGTCATATAACGTTGACAATACGGTTCCCACTCCTAGGCTACCTTCATACTTTTAAATGGAAAATCTTTCAGCCGATGGATTTTCTTTCTGCAACATATCCAAGTATTACTCTTCCTATTCTTTGTGGTTGTTTATGCCATTCATTTTACCTTGATAGCATCATTTCGTCAAACTTAGATTAGCGCTTTTGCAGCATCTAATGCTTTAACATAATTTGGTTCACTTGATACTTCTGGTACGATTTCTTCATATGTAATGACGCCATCTTTGTCTAACACAAAAATTGAACGTGCTAAACGATTAATTGATGGAATTAAAATACCATATTCTTTTCCAACAACACCTTCTTCATCTCTTAACATTGTCATGTCAACTGATTCAGCTGCACACCAATTAGCTAATTGTTCTTTTGTGTTATTTGAAATCGTTAAAAAATATACGTCTTTAATTGTCGCTGCTTCTTTATTAAAGTGTTTTGTCTGTAGTGCACAAACACTAGTATCAATATCAGGTACCACACTAATAATAACTGGTTTTCCTTTTAATTCCTCTAATGAAATCACATTATCTGACAAATCTTTTAAACTAAATAATGGGGCTTTTTCTCCAACTTTTGGTGGTGTCCCTACTAATTCTACTGGGTTTCCTTTTAACAATACTTCCATGTCGACACATCCTTTTCATGACTTTACCTCATTATAGTTAAATAAAGTCAAATATACAAAGTTCATGCCTCGAAAAAACTAAATCAAGTCAACATTTGCATGATTATAATTTTCATCGTAATAAATTAACGTTTGTAATTCTGTTGTTAAATCAATGTATTGGACTTGTACGTGAGATGGGACTTTCAACCGTTTAGGAGCAAAATTAAGAATAGCCGTTACACCTGCGTCTACCACTTGGTCAATGACCTGTTGGGCTTTACTACTCGGTACAGTCATAATAACTGTCGTGATTCCTTCTTTTTTCACAATACTTTTTAACTCACTCATATTTTTTACTATGATACCATTGATTTTTTCTCCAATAAGTTCCGGATTTGTATCAAACGCTGCAACGATATTTAAGTTAGTATCTCGTCTGAAATTATTTTTAATAAGCGCTTTTCCAAGATTACCAGCCCCAACAAGTGCAATACGTTTTTCAATATCTGTTTTTAGAATATCACTAAATACTTCTATCAAATAAGGAACATCATACCCATATCCACTACGTCCTAATTCACCAAAATGAGAAAAATCTCGTCTAATAGTCGCTGACGGAATTTGAATCATTTTACTAAACTCATTTGATTTGATGCGTTTAACACCTGCTTCATGTAATGTTTTCAAATATCGAAAATAAAGTGGTATACGTTTAGTTGTTGCTTTTGGGACCATTCTAATATCCTTTTGTTCCTCCACAATCGACCCCTCCTAAAGTTGTGATGATTTTCACATTTAGTTTATCATTTTTCACAATCTTTTTCAATCACAGTTATGCGTTATCCATTGACTCTTGTCTAGTATGTTTCATTAAGATTAAATTGATTGCCCTCTTAATTTTTTCTAGACGATATGTTTTAATTACATCATCTACTATAATATTATGACTTAACTGGTGGTAAAACGAATGATTACTGATTACAAGATCCACTTTTTCTAAACTATTTTTATTCTCTTCACTGTTGAATAATGTCTTTCCATATTCTTTGAACACAATATCTAGTTTAGATTGAAACGTTTATTTTAACATATAAGCCAAAATACCTACATGATTTTTATCTAAAGTTGTCGAAATAGCAAGAGAAACTGGCTTTATTTTGGATAGTTTTTCAAATGAACGATAGTCCCAATAGTGAAAGACTCGACTAATTAATAAATAGTTATAATAGGTAAGCCAAGTTCTTTTGCCAAAAAATCAATACTATTAGTGACACTCTCATAAAAAACAGGATAACGTGATTGTATTGATGTTGCATTTAACTCACTTCTCAAACTAACTAAATTCATTGGGTAAGGATATTCTGTGTTCAAAAAGGTGACATAAGCTAATTCTTTTTTTATCCCATTAAAGTCAAGCACACTACTCTCAACATGCATCCTTGTTGTAATTAACTGAATAAATTGTATGGTTAGTTCATGTGTTGCATCAGAATGATAATGTTTAGCCTACTGACTAAATAAATCATAAATAAATTGCAAACTATCTTTATATTGATCATTAGTGATCAAAAAAACATCTAAACTATCCTGTTTTTTTAATGATTTCATTAATTTTTCTAAATGTCTATTAAATTCTTCAGGAACAGTGGTCGTTGTTTGAATATAATGACACTGACTAGATTTTATGACAGATATATAGATATAAAATGAAAAAATATTTTTTTCCTAAATTGCAATATTAAGTTAGCCACCTAGGCAAAAACATCTAAATTTCTATATTATTCTATTAAAATCCATTTTTACCAACATGTTTTGATTTTAAGCTTTTGAATTTCTTCTAAAAATAATGTTGCTGGTTGTCTATAACTTAAGATTTTACGTGGTAAAAGATTAATCTTTTCAGTAGCTAGTTGAATGAACTGTTTTGAATAGTGACAAATTGGAGTTCCTTTCGGAACAACTTGTTTTAATAAACCATTATGTCTTTCATTTGTACCTCGTTCCCAGAAAGAATAAGGATGAGCAAAATAGACATCAGTTATTTGTTGGAGAGCATCATGTAGCGAGCTAAATTCACTACCATTATCAGCAGTAATTGACTGAAACATCTTGCTAAAGCTAGCTTGTCCGAGCTCGGATTTTAATCGATTAGCAGCATAACAAACAGACTCTTCTGTATGATCATCTAACACAACAGTAATCATGTAACGCGTTTTTCTTTCAACAAGAGTAAGTAGAGCATTGTCATCTTTAGATTTTGCACCAATAACGCTATCTATTTCCCAATGACCAAAGCTTTCTCTATTGTTAATTGTACTTGGTCGCTCATCAATTAATTTTCCTAGTTCTTTTTTATGCTTACGACTTCTTTTCTTTTTAGATGAGAGCCTAAGCTTCATCTTGAGGTGATGGTTTCTAATAGGTAAAAATCCTTTATCAATATAGTTATAAAGTGTTTTAGTAGAAACAAGAGGTTTATCCCACGTCCTTAAGGACTTGACAAAACCAACAATGGCATCAGGTGACCAATTAAAGTCAATAATCTGTTTACAGGCATAATTAATAAAGTCAACAGCACTGACTAGCTCAGAATTAGCGCCACAACATTTTCTGTTTTCTATCTATTTAGCTTGTCCTGTTTCAGCTCATTATTTATTGTTTGATGGTGCCGACCTAATCGTTTACCTATTTCTCTATTAGAAGTACCTTTATTATGCCAAACTTCAATAAGTTGTCTTTCCTCAAAGGAAAGATGTTCATAAGGCAGTTTTTGTGTGGTATTCTGAGTTTGTTCCATGATAAAAATTCCTTTCGTTGTTGGGTGGATAATTCAACGATACATGAATTTTTACCATGGTGTTTTTTTATTATTTTAGGGTGGCTAACTTGATTCTACAATTAACCTTCTTTTTTTATTTATATCTTAGTTATTTGAACAATGTTTTACAAATTGTTTAGTGTTATTAATTATTTTAATTGCCCCTTTTTAATGTATTGTTACTTACAAAAAGAAGTCTATGACGTTCAATAATCTTTTATAATGTACAAAAGTAACTCCTATATATCTATTTTTTGACCAAGAAAGAATTTTTTTATGATACGAATAACAAGTAACGATTGACACTACAAGATTCTTTAGATTCCGTTCTTCAATAAATTCAATTTTTACCTTACTTATGCTAATTTGTGACCTTTTTTCATTGAATTATTTTTGATTAGATTATTTATTTGTCTAATTATCCGCTCTTACTTCTCCAAACTAAAAAACCCTTTATATAAGTCATAATCGAACTTACATAAAGGATTATTCCACTGGCATGTTATTCCACGTGAACCCACTATAATCTTATTATTTATTCAATACAAATTAATAGCACATTCTAATTCCTAGAAGACTTTCGATCTTAATATGCCATGTAACACTAATGAAAAATCGCTAAAATATTAAGAGATAGCTTTAGTCTTTCGGTGTAATGGTCATTGCTAGTTATATTAGAAACGTTCACTGTATCAAAAGATAAACCATCTACTTTGATATGTGATAATCTACCACCATTATCCACAACAATTTTAGGCCATTCACAATCTGTGTGGGTATGGATTGATTTATCATTGATTAGTTTCCCCACTTCATCTGACAAAATAGCTGCACCGGCAGTAGCATCTAAGTTTTCTATATCAAAAAATTTAGAAGCAACAAAATTCGTCACACGCTCTGTTTCTTGCCAACTCAAAGGATGCGTGGAAAAAGCTTTTGTCGTTCGGCCTACAATCATGTAGTCCATCTTTTCTTTATGATTGACCAACTGATATAATTCTTTTGGGTTAGTATCTAACCACGTTATAATGCGATCAAAATCACAATACATCAGATTACACGGTGACTGTTTAGTTGTTAATGCATACGATAGTACTTGTCTTCTCGCGTCTGCTGCGCCATTTTTAGGAATTACTTTTACTCGTTTGAACTGATTTGACAGTTGATGAATGACTTCTTGATGAGTGACATCACTCACACATAAATAGACTTCAGAAAATAGTTGCTGTAGTTTTTCACCTAAACCATCACATAAACTTAATAACTGTCCTGATGGATCATGAACTGTTGCCATTAAAATCATAAATGTCCTCCTAACTATTCTTAGGTTTAGTTTACCATATCTTATTTATATCTAACTGTTGACGAAGTTCGTTATATGTTTGATAAGATGGATGTTTTTTAAGCTCATTATTAGCTATATCAAGCGTTTGGTTATTTTTGATTTCTTTAGTTAACTTATCAGCAAATTTAATAAAATCTTGATTTGTTTCCTTATTATAGTCTAATGAATAATATTTTGACTGACGATAGTATGGTTTCAACGATTCATCTGTCATCTTCTTTGGTCTCAGTATTTTTTACCACAACTTGTTTTTTCTCAAAATCTTATTTAGTGGATTTTGTCGTCTCTTTATTGGAATGGTGAGTACAACCCACTAACATCATACTAATCGAAGCAACTAACCATATTTCTAATTTTTTCGTTTCATACTCATCATCTCTTTTCTTACTCCTAATCATTGTTACATACCAATATCCCACTCAAATAAACTATGAATTAATCTCCTATTTATCATTCTAAAATTTTATGAACAACTATGACACTAAAAAATTAATATCCTCCCTGTAATACTGCTTTAAAGATCATTTTTAATCATTTGATTACTAATAAAATTTCTCAATTTAAATCATCTAACTCTTAGCATAACATGAAGAGACAAAATAATTCCTATACAATTATTGTCGAGTAACTATTTTTCTAAGATTTAGACTTTATATTTTGAATAGTAGCTTAAACACGTTATAATTTATATATTAGAAAAAAGTGACAAATTAAATAAGAAAAGGGAGAGATTATATGACAAAAATTTACACTTCAATTGATGAACTTATTGGAAAAACGCCTTTACTTGAATTAAAAGGGATTGAAAATAAACTTGGCCTAGATGCTACTATTTTAGCTAAAGTAGAGTACTTTAATCCAGCTGGTTCGGTAAAAGATAGAATTGCTAAAGCGATGCTAGATACCGCTGAAAAAAGTGGTGTATTAACAAAAGATACAACCATTATCGAACCCACTTCTGGAAATACTGGAATTGGTTTATCTATGATGGCTGCTACACGTGGCTATAAGTTAATTATCGTTATGCCTGAAACAATGTCGGTTGAACGCCGTCAATTAATGAAAGCATACGGTGCAGAACTTGTCTTAACTGAAGGGTCTAAAGGAATGAAAGGTGCGATTGCCAAAGCGGAAGAACTAGCATCTGAAATTGATAATAGTTTTATTCCATCTCAATTCTCAAACCCTGCTAACCCTGAAATCCACTATCAAACAACTGGTCCAGAAATTTGGAATGATACTGAAGGTAATGTTGATATTTTTGTCGCTGGCGTGGGAACTGGTGGAACGGTAACTGGTGTAGGCACATACCTTAAAGAAAAAAATCCTAACGTCAAAGTCATTGCTGTTGAACCCACTGACTCTGCTGTTTTATCTACTGGTGTACCTGGTAGTCATAAAATCCAAGGAATTGGTGCTGGATTTGTCCCTTCTATTTTAGATACATCTGTTTATGACGATATTATCACTGTATCAAATGACGATGCTTTTGAAACAGGTCGTTTACTCGCTGAAGAAGAAGGTATGTTAGTTGGTATTTCTTCAGGTGCTGCAACGTATGCTGCTATTCAATTAGCAAAACAACCTGAAAATAAAAATAAACGTATTGTAGTATTGTTACCAGATTCTGGAGAACGCTATTTATCTACACCAATGTTTACAGAATAGGAAGATTATTATGTCTAGGAATTATGTTGGAATGGAGCAAGCAATTGAAAAAGTTATCTCTGACTTCTTTTCTTTGCTATTTCCAAATTTTTTTGGTTCACACGAACAAACGACAACAAACGACATGTTTCAAGAATCCATTATAACAGGATTAACTTATGTTATAGAGGAAGAAATAGCTATCAAGACTATTGCTGAAGAACTAAACAATAAACTGCCTAATATTCTCACTATAATAAAAACCGATGTTCAGGCGGCTTATGAGAGTGATCCCGCTGCAAAAAGTACGGATGAAATCATTTTAACTTATCCTGGATTTAAAGCCATTAGTATCTATCGTCTTGCCCATGAACTCTATCGACTCAAAGTCCCTATCATCCCTCGTATGTTAACCGAAAAGATGCATAGTCTAACTGGGATTGATATTCACCCAGGAGCCCAAATTGGTTCATACTTTTTCATTGATCATGGAACAGGAGTTGTCATTGGTGAAACAACCGTGATTGGTGAACGCGTAAAAATTTATCAAAATGTCACGCTTGGTGTAAGGAGTTTTGAAATCGCTGAGGATGGCACACTTGCAAAACATGGAAAAAGACACCCTAATATAGGAGATGGTGTGGTTGTCTATGCAGGTGCTACTATTTTGGGTGGAGATACTTTTATTGGAAAAAACTGTATCATTGGAAGTGGTACATGGATTACTAAATCTGTTCCTGAAGATACTCTTGTTGTAAATAAAAACTCAACCTATTAATAAAAAGAAAAGAGTTACGAAGAAGATACCAGCTCTCCTTCATAACTCTTTTTTGCATTAAATACAATACGTTTTGATACAACATAGTTTATAATCGTCGCAATAACTTGAGACAATACGGTAAAGATAAATTCATTCAACAAATAGGCATTTCCCATATATGGACCAATTATAGGATGGCTAAATACGAATTGCTGGTAGTTAACTTTTTGTAGATGAAACAATGAGATCATTGTTCTACTATATTTTTCTACAAAAAAATAAGCTATCCCTAAATCAAGTATAATCACGAAAAAACGTCCTGCTATAAACTCAACAAATTGTTTGAACGAACAATAAAATCCCAAACCAGTATTTTTAAATACGAAAAACTTATTAGCAAAGAATGAAAAAGTGATTGCGACGGTTTGTGCTAGCGTAACTGTTACAAGAACATTATCTGTCCATCCTTTTGACATAAATCGTATAAAAAAATAGATAAAGGTTGCTGTCGTACCAAATACACTATACCACAGTAATTCTCGACGTCTAATCATTCTATCACCCCTTAACTTTTTTCGTTTTAATAAAAAAAGAATGTCCGAAAACATTCTCTTACTTAAAGTAGTACTTCATAATGCTTAATGCATTTCTGTCAATAATCAATTCACCATATTCATCCAAAACATCTCGTGTAATGCTCGTTAATTCCATATACTCATAAATTTTAGATACATCGTTTCTTGCTTGTCCTTCTGTGCTATCTTCCAATAAGAATGATAACTGTAAGTAGTAATTATTATTATAAAAATACAATGAGGATAAGGCGTTTAGTAACTGGATATTATTAGCCAACTCAACAATACTTTCAAAGTCAGATGTTCTAAACACTGTCTCATAAGTTGCACCAAAAATACTATCTTCTAAATAATTAAACTCACCAATATCAGATGATGCTTCCTTTTCTTTTTGGGTCGACTCTGGAGGTGTCATTTGATTTCTTAAATAATCAACAAATCCTTCTGCTTGAGTATTATCAAAATCACTGAAATCTGAATCATCTTCAATCGCCGTATTTTTACTAATAAACAATTCAAGTCCATCATGGTTGGGTAGCACTTGGAACGTTACAGCATCTGTTCCTTGGAATTGTTCATCTACATCGACCTCTTCTAAAATACTATAAAAGAATGTCTCTATTTGCCTTTGATTCCCAAGCAAATCTAAAAAAGTGATTCCGCGTTCTGCAAGATCATCATTCCCAATTGATACTCGAATTGTATTCTCATTAATTCGTTCCATTTCCATATGGCTACACCTCTTTTCAAAAGTATTTACATAGTTCTATTGTAAAGCATATTGATAAAAAGTAAAGAAAATCACCTTTACTTAGTCCGTTTTACCTACGAAAATTAGTGAATTTTAAGAAAAAAAAGATACATTTGAACAACTAGTCAAATCCATCTTCTTATAACAAGTATTTTTATTAATTTTTGTAAACTTATTTATTATATCCCTGCCATTAATTGAGCTTGTTTTAATTCAATGGCTCTAACTTCTCTAGGCAAGAATCGACGAATCTCGTCTTCATTAAATCCTACTTGGAGTCTTTTTTCATCGATCATAATAGGACGACGTAGTAATCCAGGATTTTGTTGTACTAACTCTAATAACTCTGGAAGTGATAACTCGTCTAAATCAACATCTAACTTTTGAAATACTTTTGAACGAGTAGAGATGATTTCCTCTGTACCATCTTCAGTCATTCTTAGAATTTCCTTTAGTTCATCTTGTGTTAACGGCTCCGAGAATATGTTGCGCTCAACAAATTCTATTTGATTTTCTTGTAACCAAGCACGTGCTTTTCGACAAGATGTACAGCTAGGTGAAGTGTATAATTTTAACATATATGTCACTTCCTTTCACAAGTAATAAGTAGAATAAATCTATTAACTAAAATCTTCCATATACAAATTGTACTATAAAAAACCTATGATTACTAGGTTTTTTTAGGATTATCTCATCATTCTTAATACTTTTTTATAATATCCGATACATAAAAAAACATGTTTTTTTATCTTTTAATTGAATTTTTCACATATTGGTGTCTCTTTTCATAACACATATTCTGTCATGATAAAAAATACTATTTTATCACCTATTCATTATAACTTTCTAGTATAATACTATTATAACTAAATTTTTTACGGAGGCATGATTATTTTATGAAAACTATTTTTTCAGGTATTCAACCAAGTGGTATTCCGACCATTGGAAACTATATTGGCGCGATGAAACAATTCGTCCAACTACAAAACGACTACCATTGTTTCTTTTGTATCGTAGATGAACATGCGATTACTGTACCACAAGATCGTTTAAAACTAAGAAAACAAATTTTACAATTAGCCTCTTTATATCTTGCTGTGGGCATTGATCCAGAAAAGGCAACTGTTTTTATCCAATCTGAAGTTCCAGCACATGCAGAAGCAGCATGGATTGTACAGTGTAACACATCTCTTGGTGAATTGGAACGTATGACACAATTTAAAGACAAATCACAAAAAGCAGGCTCAACATCAGTCAGTGCAGGTCTTTTAACATATCCACCCTTAATGGTTGCTGACATTATCCTCTACAATGCTGATTTAGTTCCTGTTGGAGAGGACCAAAAACAACATTTAGAATTAACTAGAGACTTCGTTGAACGCTTCAATTCTCGTTACGCAGAAAAGCAAAATCAACCACTTCTTGTTCTTCCTGAGGTGAAAATTCCAGATAAAAATGCTGGTGGACGTGTGATGAGTTTACAAGATCCTACCAAAAAAATGAGTAAATCTGACAGTAATAGTAAGGGATTTATCTCAATGTTGGACGAACCAGATGTAATACGAAAAAAAATCCGTTCAGCTGTCACTGATTCAAGTGGAAACATTGAATATGATGTTGAAAACAAACCAGGGATATCTAACTTACTAGTTATCTACTCATCTCTATCTGATTTCACGATTGGTGAATTAGTAGAAAAATATGCCACTGCTGGATACGCTGAATTCAAAAATGATTTAGCTGAAGTGGTAGTAAATGTACTTGAACCTATTCAAACACGTTATAATGAATTATTGACTTCTGAAGAATTACAAATAATCCTTGATGAAGGCGCTATTGAAGCATCTAAAGTAGCAAATAAAACATTACGTAAAATGAAAAATGCTGTCGGCTTAGGACGAAAAGCAAAACGCTAATTTCTTTATAAATTACGTATTTATGCTAAACTAATACTAAAGAAATAATTGAAAGGAGAGTTTTTATATGTCAGATAAAGCACCCATGGATACCAATGCCATGTTAACTCAAAAAATGATTGAAACTCGTACGATTTTAATTTATGGAGGAATCAATCAAGACTTAGCAAAAGAAGTAAGTAGTCAATTACTACTACTTTCTGCTTTGAGTGATGAACCAATTACAATTTATATCAATAGTCAAGGGGGCCATGTTGAAGCTGGAGACACCATTCATGACATGATTAAATTTGTAAAACCCGAAGTAAAAATCGTTGGAACTGGTTGGGTCGCAAGTGCCGGGATTACTATTTTCTTAGCTGCTAAGAAAGAAAATCGCTATGCTTTACCTAATACACGTTTCATGATTCATCAACCAGCTGGTGGTGTGCAAGGGCAAAGTACGGAAATTCAAATAGAAGCACGTGAAATTGTTAAAATGCGTGAACGCATTAACCGTTTAATTGCTGAAGCAACTGGGCAAACGTATGAAAAAATTTCTGAAGACACAGACAGAAACTTTTGGATGTCAGTTGATGAGGCAAAAGACTATGGTATTGTATCAAACATTATCTCATCATCTAGCGAATTAAAATAAACACAAATATCCCCGTATTGAGTTAATCGATACGGGGATATTTTTATAATTCTTCTTTAATTTTTTCTAACCACTTAGTTGTCCCTTTATCTACCAACTCATAGGTTAAATCAAAATCTCCTGTATAGTAGGGATCAGGAATATTTTCCTTTTCTAGTCCAACTTCTTCTGATAATAATAAGTGAATTTTATGTAGTGAATCAATGTCTGGTGATAGTCCTTCTAAAACACGGATATTATTTTCATCCATGGCAATAATGTAATCATATTCATGAAAATCATCTGAAGATATTTTTTCAGCAAATAACCCATCACATGATAAGCCAACTTCTTTTAGTTTATCTTGTGTACCTTTATGAGGTGCATCTCCATCATTCCAGCTGCCAGTTGCTCTTGACGACACTTGTATCTTATCCGCTAATCCACTATCCTTAACTTTTTCTCTAAAAACTATTTCTGCCATAGGCGAGCGGCAAATGTTCCCTAAACAAACAAATAATACCTTCTTCATCCATTATCCCCCTTAAAAAAATAAAAAGCCTTAGGACTTCTAGGCTCTATATCTTTTATTATCCTATTAATTCCTCTTCACTGTCGTGAAATAAAACTTCAACTGAATGAGTTAAAATATCAGTATAGCTATATGATACACGTTCAAAAGCATTTTCTTCTTGATCTAATTGTACAATAAAAACGGATGGATATAATTCGGCTAAAACGCCATGACGCTCAGTTTGCTTTTTACGACCAGTTTGAGCTACCAATTTTATTCTACTACCAACTTTATTTTCTAATTCTTCTTTTATAGTGGAGATATTTATAGACATTTTATTCACCTCTTTGTCTAAGTATACCATAGACGAACAAAAAATACAAATTTTACCATAATTGTTTTTATTTTTCAACACTATTTTTATTTTTTCATAGAATAATTAGTATTTTTTATTAAGAGAGATAACTACTTTATTTTTTATGGATTAATACAATAATGCATAAACTTTTTCTTCACACGGGATAACGCTCGTTTATCCTTTAATTGGCTACACTCTTCTATAGTATTTTTAACAAACACTTGTCTTTCGTATTCAGATAATGACTCAGAAAATAATAACGCATTTTCCTTATAAAAAATATACTTAAAATTTTCTGATGACCTTTTTTCTACTAAAGCTTTCGTTCCATCGATTTCTTCGACACTTATCGCCCCAGTTTCTTTATCTGCTCTTCTTTTATACGCTTCTTGGTGTCTAATCAATGAAAAAACATGATTTTTAAAATTCATACGAAAAAAACTACCAAATGTTGCACCTTTTTTTCGATCAAATGTTTGAATTGATTTATAACAACAAATCCGACCTTCTTGTAACCAATCATCTGTATCAAAATACATCAAATGATAAACCCGTTTCACACGATAAACGATCGGCTGATACGTTTCAAAAATATAAGCGAAAGAATATGAACAACCTTTTTTCGCTCTCTCAATAAGTAGTTCTAAAATCTCTTCTTCCATAAAGCCTCCTTATTTTTTTGAAAGCGTTATCTCTCTTCGCGTTTTATTATAACACCTTTATTTATAATGTAGGTTTAATATTTTTTGAATTTTATATGAAAAATTCGTTTCTTTTATTTGCCCAAAATATGGTTTTTAAAACTAACTACCCTCTATTTGTTTAATACTATAACGTAATAAATTATTCTTCGAATCATGAGTAATCGTTATTTTTTCATTTGTTTCATCAAATGGTCCTATGGTAAATACTTCATACTGATCATCTAATATTTCAACATCTTTAATATAATTAGAAAAAACCTCACGAAATCGTTGCATCTTACTTAACTTTTTAATTGCTTTCTCGTAAGCCATAGAAAGAGTATACCCACTATCTAAGTATTCTTTTATTAGCTCTACTTTTATAATGTCACTTAACTTATAAGCTCTTGGACTATTTGGATCTGGTTGAATTGACTTTATATATCCTTTCTTTTCCCAATACCTTAGTTGTCTTGTTGTTGCTCCTGTTTTTTTAGTCAATTCGCTGATCCCCATACGTATATCCTCATGTTCTATCCACTCTTTAATCTTTGACACCATATAACCTAATCCCTACCTTCTAGCGACTTTTATCTCTTCTTAATATACACCTGACGAACATCCGTGTCAATGTAGTTGACAATATTGTTCGCCAGGTGTATATTATTTTTTGTTGTAAAAATAAACTTACTAGGAGGAAATCTCATGAGTGATACACATTCCTTAGATATTCATGGTAACACCTATAAACGTAGTCTACTCGTTACTGTACTTTTAATTGGAACTTTTTGTACAGTATTAAATCAAACGCTACTTACTACTGCTTTTCCAACATTAATGGAAGATTTTAATGTTTCTGCTGCGACTATTCAATGGTTAACAACAGGATTTTTATTAGTTAACGGAATTATGATTCCTATTTCTGCGTGGCTTATGAATAAATTCAACTCAAAAAATTTATACATTGGTGCGATGAGTATTTTCTTAGTTGGAACGATTCTTTGTGCGATTGCTCCAACATTTTCTATGCTACTAACTGGCAGACTAGTTCAAGCTGCTGGAGTTGGTGTGTCAATGCCTTTAATGCAAAATATTATGTTAAACATCTTTCCACCAGAAAAGCGTGGTGCCGCGATGGGCGGAGCCGGAATTGTTATTGGACTTGCTCCAGCTTTAGGACCAACACTATCTGGTTACATTATCGATCATTATGTATGGCGTGACTTATTTTATATGGTCATTCCTATTGTTGTATTAGTTATCATTTTGTCGCTTTTTGCTATGAAGAGCGTATTAGAACTTTCTAATCCTGCTATCGATGTTTTATCTATCTGTCTTTCTACTCTAGGATTCGGTTCATTACTTTATGGATTTTCTAGTGTCGGCAATGATGGATGGGGCAGCACAAAAGTTATCAGCTTTTTAGCTGTTGGGATTATGACATTAATTATTTTCACTTGGCGACAATTAACCATTGAAACACCATTTTTAGAGCTTAGAGTGTTTAAATCAAAAACTTATACGATTGCAACAATTCTTTCCAGTTTAGCAAACATGGCAATGATTGGAGCTGAAATGGTTCTTCCTTTATACATTCAAAATATTCGAGGCGAATCTGCGTTTCACTCTGGTTTAATGTTATTGCCTGGTGCATTAGTCATGGGATTCATGATGCCAATTACTGGGAGAATTTTTGATAAACATGGAGCAAAACGTTTAGGTATCATGGGGATGTTTTTACTGACAAGTGCGACAATTCCTTTTATGTTCCTAACTGAAACAACTCCTGTTATTTATATTATTACGTTATATGCTGTTCGTATGTTTGGTATTTCCATGGTTATGATGCCTTTAACAACTCTTGGTATGAACTCATTACCAAAACATTTAATGACACATGGGACTGCCGTAAACAGTACCTTACGACAAGTAGCTAGCTCAGTGGGTACAGCTATTTTAATTAGTGTCTTAACAAACCAAACTAAAAATGCGTTACCAAAAGAATCTCTATTAAAATCATCTCCTCTTGAATACAAAGAATTAGCCACTCATGCCACTTTAACAGGTTACCATGCTGCCTTTTTAGTTGCTGTTTTATTCGGGATTATCGGTTTAGTCACCACATTCTTTATTCACGAAAATTCTAAAAAAGCATCTCAAAGTAAGGAGGTCATCTCATGATTGTCATCTTAGTTATTCTTAGTGTGTTACTATTTGCTTTCACATTTATTTTCTCAAAATCAACATGGCAATACATTTTAACCGTGATTTTCGGTATTGTTTTTATCGGAAGTATTGTATTAATGGAAATGAATTATGCTCATCACTTTGGAATGGAGAAAGAAACAACAACGAAAGAAATTTCTCTTGTGAGTTCAGCTGATGCAGAGAATTTAAACATTCTATTATACCAACCTGTAGGAACAAAAGGAGATAAAGTCTATCTGTATAAAACAACACCTACTCAGAAAAAAGTCTCTCAAACAGGAACAGATCATGTAACAAACACTGTCAAAACAGCCGATACAGATAAAGCAGCTCTAGAAATAAAAACGACTCGTTGGGTATATAAAGATTCTTTTTATGACTTATTATTTGGTATTTCTGGAAACAATAAAGAATTTGATTCTAGAAAAAATACGTTCTATCTTCCAAGTGATTGGTTAGAATTAAGCACAGATCAAGCTAAAAAACTAGAAGAAGAAATGTCTGCTAAAAAGGACACCCTAGAAGCAGATATAAAAAAATATGTTGCTGATAAACTAAAAGAAGAGATTACTAAGGATCCAGCTATCGCAACAAATAAAGATAAACAAACAGAATTATCTGAAACTTATGCTAAAGAATATAAAGAAAAAATGATGTCTGATATTCTGAAAAATATTTCAAAATAGACAAAACCAGTATCACACTGATTCAAGTGTCGATACTGGTTTTTTATTGACCAAAATGGCACCTTTACTATTGACTAGATTTTATATTATAATTATAAAAAATAATTTAATAACAAAAAAGGAGTTACTCATGACAAACTTTACTAATAACAAAAACAAAGAGGAGCAAACACTCAAATTAAATGCTATTGTTTTATTATTTGCAGTTGTTTTATTGAGCTTATGCGTTGTTTTCTACCTTATTGGCTTATTTGCTAATCCTAGTTTAGAAAACTTTTTTGCAGATGTATCTAGTATTCTTTTTACTGGCTCAGTCGCAACTGGTATATTATATTTGGTTAAAATAGTGTTTGATTCACTTATACGTTCTGCCAAAAAATAAAAAATAACCCGTCACCATAATAAAGGTAATGGGTCATTTTGTTTAATGATACATTAAATCATCAAATAACTCTTGTAGTGTTTTGACTTGTTCTTGATTCCAAGGACTATTTCGTCTCAAATTTTGATATTGGTAGTCCTGTGTGTCAGAATGAATTTCTTTTTCCACTTCTTTAATCGAATTAAACAGCTCTCGTGCCGATACTCGTAGTGCTCCTTGAGAGAAAATCACCCATTGTTCCGCTAAATCACTTGTTGCCACGCGAACAGTGGTCAATGCATTCATTTTATTAGGCACCTCTCGTTCAATATAAGTATCCGCCGTTTCATCTTCTTTTGTAAAAATAACCGTCAAGCCATACTTGTCATATGTTTGCTGAATTCCAGGAACAAGTTGGGCATCAAATACAACGATGATTTCGATTCCTTTATACTTTGCATAATTGGATAAGATAAATAATAATTGGTCTCTAGCGTCACCTAGTTTATCTTGTTTTTTCAAACGATTTAACTCAGGCCAAGCACCAATCATGTTGTATCCATCAACAAAGAGGACTTGATGTTTTAATTTTCGTGTCATGTGATGCCCTCCATAATCTATCTCCTTTTTCTATGCACTTCATACATTAATAAGCCAGCTGCAACGCTCGCATTGAGACTTTGAACATGTCCATCTATCGGAATGGTAATCATCTCGTCTACTTCTTTTTTAAGTGCTTGTCCCATTCCTTTTCCTTCATTACCAATAATTAAAGCAATGTCTCCTGAAACATTCCACTGAGTATAATCTGTGCCTTCCATATCTGTCCCAAATACCCAGATATTTTCTTTTTTTAGTTCCTTAACTGTTTGCGAAAGGTTTGTCACTCGTGAAATAGGAATGTGTTCTACCGCCCCAGTAGAAGTTTTCACTACCACTGGTGTCACTCCGACTGCACGATGTTTTGGAATAATCACACCATCAACATTTACTGCATCAGCTGTTCTTAAGATAGAACCTAAGTTATGTGGGTCCATAATGCTATCTAAAATTAAGAAAAAACGATTTTCTTTTTCTTTGGTTTTTTCTAGTAATTCTGATAACGATAGGTATTCATATGGCGTAATTTTTAAGACGATGCCTTGATGATTTAAGCCATCCACCATTTCATCTAATTTAGATTTTGGTACCCATTTGATAGACACAATCTTCTCTTGAGCCAATTGTTTAATCTCTTCAATTTTATTTCCTTTAATATCTTCTTGTAAAAATAATTTATTGCCTCGATTAGCTTGCAGTGCTTCTATTGTGGCATGTTTTCCTAACACCACATCATCCATTTCTGGCGTTGACTCATCTGCTTCTTGTTGATTTTTTTTATCAAATTTTGGGCGTTGTCTATCTGGTCTTCGTTTATTTTGAGGTTTTCTCATTGTTTTTTTCTCCTATTGTTTGAATACACCATGCAATAATTTCTTCTAAGCGTTCTTTTTGCTCTGTTAAATGTAGATACCCCATCAATGCTTCAAATCCAGTTGATGATCGATACACAGCAATCGACGTATTTTTGGCACTCGTATGACTTTTAGCATTACGTCCACGGCGATAGATATCTTGTTCTATTTCAGCTAATAAGTCTTGCATCATCATTTGTTCAATCAAATAATGTTGTGCTTTTGCTGAAACATAATGTGTTGCTAAACGGTGTAATTGATTCGGGCGAGTTTGCCCACTTTTTACTAAATAATCGCGAATATATGTCTCATATATGGCATCCCCCACATAAGCTAGTGTTAACCCACTTAATAAGGTATAATCTTTTTCATTTGTCATTCACTTCTACTCCATCTTGTTCCTTGAGGGGTATCTTCTAAAATAATCCCTTGTTCTTTTAATAAATCACGTATCTCATCACTTCTAGCAAAGTTTTTTTCTTTACGAGCGGCATTTCTCTCAGCGATTAACGCATCAATGTCACCGTCTAATAAATCCGTTTGATTAACAAGTTCAATCCCAAAAATAAGCATTAGTTTTTCTAATGTTTCTTGGTAAGCCGTGATAACTTCTTTTGACACCGCATCTTCTTCTAGATAACGATTCAAGTATTTCACTAATTGATAAACAACCGTGATACCGTTCGCGGCATTGAAATCATCGTCCATCTCTGTGACAAATTCTATCATTAATGAAGACAACTCTTTTAACCAATCATGGTCGTTTTCTAAAGAATCCACTGCTGTTTCTAATCTAAACGTTGCATTATTGTAACTACTTTTTATACGTCCTAAATTAGTCGTTGCTTCTTTGATGGTTGTCTCATTGAAAGGCATTGGTCGACGATAATGTGTCGTTGATAAAGCGAAACGCACCACTTCTGGTGACACATCTTTCATCAAATCATGTGCGGTAATAAAGTTGCCAAGTGATTTACTCATTTTTTCACCTGATTCACCTACAGTTAGATACGCATTATGCATCCAATAATGAGCAAACGTTTCACCCGTTTTCGCTTCACTTTGAGCTATTTCATTTTCATGATGAGGGAATTCTAAATCCTGTCCACCTGCATGAATATCTATTGTATCACCTAAATGTTTAGTTGCCATCACAGAGCACTCAATATGCCAGCCTGGACGACCTTTTCCCCAAGGTGAATCCCATGATACTTCATGCTCTTTTGCTTCTTTCCATAAAGCAAAGTCTAGCGGGTCTTCCTTTTTAGCTGATTCAGCACCCGTTCTTTGACTCGCACCTGTCTCTAATTCATCAATACTTTTATTACTTAATTTACCATATGGTTCAAATTTACGCGTACGATAGTACACATCTCCTTGTGACTCATAGGCATATCCTTTTTCAACCAACACAGAAATAAAGTCGATAATGTCATCAATATGATCAACAACACGTGGATGCAGACAAGCTGGTTGCACATTTAATTTGCCAGTGTCTTCTTTAAATGCGTCAATAAATTTATCTGCTAATTCTTTGGTTGAAATACCTTCTTGATTCGCTGTCTTAATAATTTTATCATCCACATCTGTAAAGTTAGAAACATAATTAACTTTGTAGCCCCTAAATTCAAAATAACGGCGAACAGTATCAAATGCTACGGTACTTCTAGCATTTCCTATATGAATGTAGTTATAAACAGTTGGTCCGCATAGATACATGCTGACTTCATTTGGTTTAATTGGCACAAAATTTTCTTTTTTACGACTTAAAGTATTATAAATTTTTATTCCCATGATTCTCTCCTCTCACAAACAAAAAAGCACCCTTTAACAATACACATATACTGTTAAAAGACGCTCTCACGTGGTTCCACTTTTTTTCATTCACTTTACTTAGTGAATCTTTTTGATAATGTAACGTCTATCACACGAGACTAACTACTTATTTCACTAGTCCTACTCAAAGAGGCATTTCACTGATATATTGCCACTTGTTTGCACCTACCACAAGCTCTCTAAAGACACGATATCACTTACTTTTCTTATCCTTGTATTTCGTTTAATGCTAAATTAATATGTTCAGTTGCTTGATCTTTACCTAATAAAAGAATCGTTTCTGCTAATTCTGGACCATGCATTTGACCACTCACGGCTACACGAATTGGCATGAACAGTTTTTTACCTTTAGCACCTGTTTCTTTTTGTACAGCTTTAATTGCTTTTTTAATTGCTGGAACATCAAATTCTTCTAAGTCATTTAATTCTTTTTTAAATGCTTCTAATACTTCTGGTACTTGCTCATCTGATAAGACTTCTTTAGCGGCATCATCAAATGTCAATGTATCATTAAAGAATAAACTGGATAATTCAACAATTTCTTTTGCATAACTCATTTGTGGTTGGTAAAGACTTACCAATTCTTCCACCCATGCTTGTTTTTCAGCTGATGGGTTTTCTTCTACTAAACCTGCTTCGATTAAGTATGGTAAAGCCATCTCTGCCATTGTTTTTCTATCAAGTTGTTTCATGTATTGATTGCTAATCCACTCAAGTTTTTTATTATCAAATGCTGCAGGCGATTTACCTAAACGATCTGCATCAAAGATTTTAATAAACTCTTCTTGGCTAAAGATTTCTTCTTCACCCACTGGAGACCAGCCTAGTAAACTAATAAAGTTAAACATCGCTTCTGGTAAGTAACCTAATTCACGGTATTGTTCGATAAATTGTAGAATCGTTTCATCACGTTTACTTAATTTTTTACCTGTTTCAGTATTAATGATTAATGTCATATGACCAAATCTTGGTGGAGTCCATCCAAATGCTTCATAAACCATTAATTGTTTTGGTGTGTTCGCAATATGATCATCTCCACGTAAAACGTGTGTAATTTTCATTAAATGATCATCCACAGCAACCGCAAAGTTATATGTTGGTATCCCGTCACGTTTTAAAATGACAAAATCGCCACCAACACTATCAGATTCAAATGTAATGTTTCCTTTTACAATGTCATCAAATGTGTATTCTTCGCCTTTTGGTACTCTAAAACGAACAACTGGTGTAATTCCTTCAGCTTCTTTAGCTGCTTGTTGTTCTGGTGTTAAGTGAGCACATTTTCCGTTGTAACGTGGAATTTGTCCACGACTACGTTGGCTCTCACGTTCTGTTTCTAATTCTTCTTCGGTACAGTAACATTTATAAGCTAAATTACTTGCTAATAATTGATCTACTAATGGTTGATAGATATCTTTTCTTTCAGATTGACGATAAGGACCGTATTCACCTGGCTTATCAGGTGACTCATCCCAGTCAATATTTAGCCATGCTAAGTTATCTAACTGACTTTTTTCTCCGTCTTCAATATTACGTTTTTGGTCTGTATCCTCTATACGAATGATAAAATCACCGCCATGATGACGAGCAAATAAATAATTAAATAATGCTGTTCGAGCATTTCCAATATGCAAATGACCTGTTGGACTTGGTGCATATCTGACACGTACTTTATTTCCCATGGTATTACCTTCCTTGTTCACGTATTATCGCTTCCTATGTTTCTAAGTTTACATGCATTTACCCAAATAGTAAAGGCACTTTCACAAGAGTTTTGTAACCTTTAATCAGCATTTATCGTTGTTTGAGAATGACTTGGTTTTGCAAAAATCATTCGACCAGCAGCCGTTTGTAATGCACTCGTTACAATGACATTTATTTTCTTGTTCATAAAGTGTTTACCATCTTCAACCACAACCATTGTTCCATCATCTAAATAAGCCACACCTTGCTGGCGTTCTGTACCATCTTTCATCACAATAACATCCATCGTCTCACCTGGAATAACAACTGGTTTAACAGCATTTGCCAAGGCATTAATGTTAAATACTGGCACATTTTGAAATTCACACACTTTATTTAGGTTGTAGTCATTTGTAACCACAATACCATCTAACATTTTAGCTAATTTAATCAATTTACTATCGACTTCTTGAATGTCTTCAAAATCACCTTCATACATTTCAACCGATATATTTTCTTCTTTTTGCAAGGCGTTTAAAATATCTAACCCCCGACGCCCACGAACGCGTTTCATACTATCCCCTGAATCCGCAATGTATTGTAATTCATATAAAACAAAATTTGGGATTAATAACGTTCCTTCAATAAAGCCAGTTTTTGCAATATCATAAATACGTCCATCAATAATGACACTTGTGTCTAAAACCTTGTATTTATGAAAATAGTCATCAACACGACGATCAAGAATTTCTTCCGAAACTTTTTTGGATTTTGGCACAAATAATTTCTTAAAGTCCTCTGTTTTCATGGTGCCTACTCTAAATCCTAAGTACCCTGTGATTAACATAATAATTGCCGGAACAATTAAAGGGAGTGAATAAAATGGAATCGAAATAAGTGCTCCTAATAATAACCCAATAATCGTACTAATACTACCAAACAATAAATCAGATAAACTTTGTTCTGTAATAAATTTTTCTATTTTTCTTAAACCTGATACTAAATGTTGTTCTGTCAATGTAGCGATAATTGCAAAAATAATTGCTCCAATAATTCCATTAGTAATATCATTATTTAACCAACCTAACGTTTCTTGGTTGGTCGCCTTCCATAATAATGGGAATAATGCCACACCTAAACTAAATCCAATTAAAGCCATAACAAGCGCGTAAATTTTTTTCTGCATACTATCTCTCCTCCTTTACTTAAGAAAATACTTTAAATAATGTTTCTGATAATGTTTCGACACCAATCACTTCAATGTCTTTAGGTGGTGTCCAACCTTGCAGATTATTTATTGGAATAAACACACGTTTGAAGCCTAATTTTTGTGCTTCGCCAACACGCTGTTCAATTCGGTTCACTCGTCTAATTTCACCAGTTAACCCAATTTCACCAATAAAACAATCTTGAGGAGAAGTCCCTTTATCTTTGTAACTTGATGCGATACTCACTGCGATGGATAAATCAATCGCTGGTTCATCAAGCTTCACTCCACCAACTGCTTTTAAATAAGCATCTTGGTTTTGTAATAATAATCCAGCACGTTTTTCTAACACAGCCATAATCAGTGATACACGGTTGTAATCTAGCCCTGTTGCCGTTCGTTTAGCATTTCCAAAAACAGATGGCGTTACAAGTGATTGTATCTCTGCCAAAATAGGACGCGTACCTTCCATCGAACATACAATCGCTGAACCTGTCGCCCCGTCAATTCGCTCTTCTAAAAATGCTTCTGATGGATTTAACACTTCTACTAATCCAGCTTGCCTCATTTCAAAAATACCAATCTCATTTGTTGAGCCAAAACGATTTTTTACAGCACGCAGTATTCTGAAAGTATGGTGTCTATCTCCTTCAAAATAAAGTACTGTATCCACCATATGTTCAAGCATCCGTGGTCCTGCAAGCGAGCCTTCTTTCGTCACGTGTCCTACAATGAAGATGGCAATATTGTTTGTTTTAGCAATTTGCATTAACTCAGCCGTATTCGCTCGAACTTGACTCACACTTCCAGCAGCACTCTCTGTTTCAGGATGAACCATCGTTTGAATCGAATCAATAATCACATAATCTGGTGTTAATTGCTCAATAACTTGCTTGATTCGTCCCATATCTGTTTCAGGATAAACATAAAAATCATTGCTACCATCAGCCAAGCGTTCCGCACGCATTTTTATTTGTTGTGAACTTTCTTCACCAGAAACATATAACACAGTTCCCTTTAATAAGCTTAGTTGTTGAGACACTTGTAATAGTAAAGTAGATTTTCCAATACCAGGGTCTCCACCAATTAACACCATAGACCCTGGGACAACTCCTCCACCTAACACACGATTTAACTCACCTAACTGTGTTTTAACCCGTGGCTCTTTTTGAGCAGTCACTTCTTGAAGTTTTTGGGGTTTGCTCACTTCACCTGTCAAACTAACTCTGCTATGTCTAGTTGGAACCTCTGAGGCGATTTCTTCAACTAAAGTATTCCACTCTCCGCAATTAGGACACCTACCTAAATACTTTGGGGAAATATAGCCACATGTTTGACAGACATATTCACTTCTTTTTTTCTTTGCCAAAAAATCATCCTTAATTTACAATTTTTGCTTTTTTATTAGGTATTGCTAGTACACTTTATTTTAACATAAATCATCCGATTCTAATAAAGAGTCCATTTCATCTTAAGAATTATTTACCAGATGAACCAAATCCGCCAGTGCGTTCTGTTTTAGCCGAGTCATTATCTGCTTTTAAGAAGGGTAAAAAGATCCCTTGAGCGATTCGATCTCCTTTTTTGATGTGCTTATCTGTTAAACCAAAATTTAATAATTGAATCATAATATGCCCTTCATTTTCTGCATTATTATAATAATCACTATCAATAATCCCTACACCGTTTGTTAACACTAAAAAATTTTTTAACGGGTTACTTGAACGATTGGCAATTTGTAAAAACTCATCGTCACCCATATATGATTTTACTCCTGTTGGAACAAGCGTTGCTTTTAGCTCTTTTTGCATGTTAGCATCCACTGTTAACACCTCTTTTGATAAAACGGCTTTTAATACTTTAGCAATGCCTTGCCTCCAAATACTTGGAATCACAATATCAACAGCCGACTCAAAATCATATCCTGCAGCACTTTTAGTTGCTCTTTTTGGTAAATTAATGTCCTCAAATGTTGATACTTTTTCAAACCCTCTTACTTTACTCATAGTTTACCTTCCTTTACTTCTAATTTCTTTAATCCTACCCGAAAACAGGGCAAATAAAAAGAGTAAAAATAAATCTTACTCTTTCTTTTATTAATTGTCTTACTCGTCATCGTCTTCATAAAATTCGTTGACCTGAACTTGCCGTAATGTCACTTTATTTTTCTTTGGTTGAATCACAAGTGGCACATACTCCATAATCACATCACTATATTCTAATCCGTACCATTTAGCTGGATCAACTGCTGAACGCTTAATGCCAAGTTTGGCTTGCATCACTAAAGTATCTAACCAGTTTAATTCGGTCACACGCGATAGTTCTTCACGTATCAATACAAATGAAAAATCTCCCGTATCTCTTCCTGGTGTAATCGAATATTTTTGAGGTTGTTTTGGTAACTTTCCTTCATTCATCAAATCATGGACAATCTGTCTTAAATAGACATTCACCTCTTGCGGCATTTTAAATCCTAATCGTAATTGTACATTCACGATGTAATCCGTCTCCATCATATCCACATAATATTCCTTAGTGTATGGCTCATCGGTAACAAATACATTCACGAACCAATACACTTTCGCACGTTTCGGGCTTTTATCTAAAATTGAATACATGATTTCTCGATTAATTAAATGACCCTTAATTTTAGATGTTAGAAAGACCAAATTAGTTTGAAGTTGTGGCCAATCCGTATCATCTCTTAACTCACCTAATTGCTCTTTGTAGTCATATAAGGAAATTCGTTTAGATGTTGCTTCCGTGATGATATTTCCACGATGCCAAATGAGCATGACGAGGAAAATAATTAACGCGATTCCTAATGCCACATAGCCTCCATGCATAAACTTAGATGCACTGGAAACAAAGAAGATACTTTCAATTACTGCAAAAAAGATAAAAATCAGATACGCTAGTGGCCTTGGGGTTCCTTCCTGTAGTAAGTAAACAAGTAACAAGATAGTTGTCATTAACATTGTAATGGTGATTGCTAATCCATAAGCAGCCTCCATACGAGCAGATGTTTGAAAGCCAAACACAACAGCTAAACAGCCAATCATTAACATGTTATTAATCCCTGGAATATACAATTGCCCCTTTTGGTCAGTTGGGTAAATAATTTTCATCCTTGGTAGTAAACGTAATTTAATCGCTTCTGAGGCCAATGTATACGAACCAGAAATTAATGATTGTGACGCGATAATCGCCGCAACTGTGGCAAAAACCACCCCTACAACAGTCAGTGCTTGTGGCATCATTCTAAAGAATGGATTAAGCATATCCATATTTTGATACTCAGGCATATCTTTAACACGGATAATCCACGCTGCTTGACCAAAGTAATTTAAAACTAAACAGACTTTGATGTATGGCCAACTTACACGAATATTTTTTCTACCAGCATGCCCCAAATCTGAATACAATGCTTCTGCTCCAGTTGTTGCTAGAAACACGCTTCCTAAAATAAGTATTCCTAATTTATTTTCTCCAGAAAACAATAAATGAACAGCATAATATGGGTTTAGTGCACGAATAACTGAAAGATTTCCCATGAAGTTTGATAGACCAATTAATCCAATAAATGTAAACCAACCAAACATAATCGGCCCAAACAGTGTGCCGACTTTTTTTGTTCCTAATCGTTGTACCATAAATAATGAAAAGATAATAATAACCGTTATAATGACAATAATTTGTTGACTATCGCCAAACGTCTCGTAAAAAGAAGGAATCCCTCTAAGGCCTTCAATAGCCGTTGTGACCGTCACTGCTGGCGTTAAAATCCCATCAGCGAGTAATGTCGCCCCACCTAACATTGCAGGATAAAGCAAATAACGACTATTCTTTCTAACTAATGTGAAAAGTGAAAAAATACCACCCTCACCGTGATTATCAGCGTTTAGTGCAATCATGACATATTTTATCGTTGTCAATACAGTTAATGTCCAAAAAACTAATGATACCGCACCTAAGATAAACGTCTCTGATACGTGGGCTAGTCCTCCATTTCCATCCACAATGGCTTTCATAACGTACAAAGGACTGGTTCCAATATCTCCATAAACAACTCCCATAGCAACAAGCGTTCCACCTAATGTAAAACGATCTATAGCTTGTTGATTAGATTTTTGACTCACTTTTTTCACTCCTCATTTCTTTAAAAAGTTAGTATTCATGACAATCATATACTCATTTTTTTTAAAGTCAACACTCAAATAAAAAAATTCATTTTCTATTAGTGGAAACACAATTAAAAATAAGTTATTATAGCATGGATAGACACTAAAAAAAATAGTCATTAAACAAAAAAGAGGGATTACTTTGGAGAGAAAAAAATTATTAAAAGAAAGTAAGCGACTCGTTATTAAAGTCGGGACCAGTTCGTTGGTTCTACCAAATACAGAGATTAATTTACGAGCAATCGATCAATTAGCTTTTACACTCACATCACTTAGACAACTAGGGTACGAAGTCATTTTAGTTTCTTCAGGTGCGATTGGTGTTGGAATGAAATTACTTGGTTTAGATAAACGACCTGAAACAATCGCAAAACAACAAGCGGTGGCTGCAATTGGTCAATCTGAACTGATTAAAATATACACACAACGTTTTGCAGCCTACTATCAGCAATCTGCCCAAGTGTTATTAACTCGCGACGTGATTGACTTTCCAACAAGCAGACAAAACGTCATTAACACATTTGAAGAACTGCTTAATATGGGAGTGATTCCTATCGTTAACGAAAATGACAGCGTGTCGGTTGATGAATTGGACCACTTAACAAAATTTGGCGACAACGACCAATTATCTGCTATTGTATGTAGCTTAGCTCAGGCTGACTTATTACTGATGTTATCTGATATTGATGGGTTTTACGATGATAATCCACAAACAAATCCAGAAGCTCAACTTTTCTCCCATATTTCGGAAATTACAGATGTTATGGAAATGGCAGCAGGTGATAAAGGAAGCGAGTTTGGTACTGGAGGTATGGCTAGTAAACTAAAAGCAGCAAAACGAGTACTAGACAATCAATCTCAAATGATTTTAGCTAGTGGAAAAGATCCGGCTATTTTATTTGATATTTTAGAAGGTAAAACAGTTGGGACACTTTTTTCAAATATGTGATAAAAAGGAGGAGTTATACATGACACTGTTAGAGACACTTGGTAAACAGGCAAAAAAAGCTGCATTCTTTTTAAACAATGCAACGACTAAAGCTAAAAATGATGCATTAGAATCAATCGTGAAACATCTTGATAATAATATGGAAGATATTCTATCCGCTAACAAAAAAGATATTGAATTAGCTCGTGAAAACGGTATTCCTGAAACTATGGTCGATCGCTTACTCTTGACTAAAGAGCGCATTCACACGATGCAACAAGATATTAAAACTACCATTGAATTAGATGACCCAATCGGAAAAGTTGATCATATGTGGCGAAACGAAGATAACTTACTGATTGGTAAACAGCGTGTGCCACTTGGCGTAATTGGAATGATTTATGAGTCACGACCAAACGTTACAACAGACGCGTCTTCCCTTGCCTTAAAATCTGGAAATGCCATTATTTTAAGAGGTGGAAAAGAAGCATTTCATTCTAACCAAGCTTTAGTTCACGCTATTCAAGCAGCCTTAGATGCTGTTGACTTCCCTAAAGAATGTGTCCAATTTATCGATGACACATCAAGAGAAACGGCGACAAAATTTATGCAACTATCTGACTATCTAGATGTCTTAATTCCTCGTGGTGGAGCAAATTTAATACAATCTGTTATCAAAAATGCGACTGTTCCTGTGATTGAGACTGGAACAGGAAATTGCCATATCTATGTTGATGACAAAGCAAATTTAGAGATGGCAAAAGATATCGTCATTAATGGAAAATGCCAGCGTCCTTCTGTTTGCAATGCTACAGAATCTCTTTTAGTAAATAAGTCTATAGCAACAGACTTTTTATCGTTAGTTGGTCCTGAACTGGATAATCATCATGTTGAATTACGCGCCGATAAAGAAGCTCTTCCCTACCTTCCAACCGCTAAACTAGCGACTGAAGAAGATTTTGCGACAGAGTTTAACGATCTAATCTTAGCTATCAAACTTGTCGATGGTTTGGATGAAGCCATTAACCACATTAATCATTATGGAACAAAACATTCAGAAGTGATTGTGACAGATAGTTACCAAAACTCACAAAAATTCATGCAACAAATTGATGCTGCTGTGGTTTACGTTAATGCTTCTTCACGTTTTACTGATGGGAGTGTATTCGGCTTTGGTGGCGAAATTGGGATTAGCACACAAAAACTTCATGCAAGAGGACCAATGGGATTAAATGAGTTAACCACAACAAAATATATTGTTTTTGGGGAAGGCCAAATTAGATAAATTTACTTTTCAGGAGGGAAATGAACGATTATGTCATCAAAAATAAAAAAAAGTTTTAAAACTAGTGGTAAGTATGGACTTACCGCTTTTATAATTCCCTTTTTAATCATGATAGGCGTCTATCTTAGCCTAGGAATTTACCCTGGAAGTGCTAGAAGCGTATTAGCAAGTGATGCCTTTTCACAGTTTTCAAATTTTCATGCAAGTTTCAATAATGTTTTACATGGTAAACAAAGTATCTTTTATACATGGGATGCCTCACTTGGGTTGAACTACTGGTCACTTATTTCTTATTATTTAGGTGGAATATTCACACCGATTGTCTTCTTTTTTGATAATCAAAATATTCCTGACGCATTATATGTTATGACGTTGATTAAAATTGGTGCTGCAAGTCTATCTTTTTGGTATTTTGCCAAAGAAACGTATAAATTACCAAATCTCTCTCATGTGACTTTAGCCATATCATATTCCTTAATGTCGTTTGCTATGGCTCAATCAGAATTAATTATGTGGTTAGACGTCTTTATGTACCTACCTCTTGTCTTCTTAGGAATCAATCGCGTGCTTGAAAAAGGAAAGTCCGCACTGTTATTTGTTTCATATTTCTTGTTGTTTGTTTCGAATTTTTATTTTGGATTTATGGTTGGATTGTTTTCATTTCTTTATTTCGTTGTTAGAGTGGCAACAAACTCACAATTATATAAAAAACGAATCGTTCCCTACTTAACAACGTCACTACTTGCTGGTGTTGCATCAATGATTATGATTCTTCCAGCTGTTTTTGATTTACTATCTAATGGTGAAACCCTATCAGAAATGACAAAATTTAAAACAGAAGCAACTGCCTTTTGGGACATCGTCATAAAAAATATGATAGGTGTTTATGATACAACAAAATATGGTTCTATTCCTTTTATTTATGTTGGTATTTTGCCACTTATTTTCTGTATTTTCTACTTCTGTTCACGAGTAATTCCATTAAAGAATAAAATTGGTTATGCCAGTTTGTTTGCCGTCTTAATAGCAAGTTTTTATATTGAACCTCTTAACTTATTCTGGCACGGCATGCATGCTCCAAACATGTTTTTATTCAGATATAGCTTCTTATTTTCATTTTTAGTTGTGATGCTAGCTGGATTTGGATGGGAAAAATTCACTAAAAAAGATTTAAATGTGATGGTAGGAATTGTCTTAATTTTAGCTGTACTATTTTCAATGGCATTCTTTGCTTCAAGTAAAGATAGTTATGCTTTTGTCACATTGAAACAATTTGTCTTGACCATTTTATTCTTGGCTTTATATCTTGTGGGAATCTTTTTCTATCAAATCAATCAGTTACCTAGAAAATCTTTTGTCTTTCTATTATTACTCATAGTAACTGGGGAAGCCTACATCAATACATCATTTATGTTAAATGGTATTTTAGAAGACTGGAACTATGCTTCAAGAAGTCTTTACTCTAGTCCATATCCTGATTATAAATACTTGGTTGATAAAGCTGAAGAAGACGATAAAGACTCTTTCCAACGTTTAGAATCATTATCTCCAATTTCAAGCAATGATAGCTTTAATTATGGTTATAGCGGCATTAGTATGTTTTCTTCTATTAGAAATCGACATTCTTCTGCTTTACTAAATACTTTAGGGTTTAGATCGAGAGGGACTAGTTTAAATATACGCTATCAAAATAATACATTATTAATGGATAGCTTGATGGGGATTAAATATAATATCAGTACTCAAAACGTGTTGAAGTATGGTTTTTTACCTATAGAAAAACGAGGAAAATACACATTATATGAAAATAAAAATGCTATACCTATAGGAATGCTTACAAATGAAGAGTTGTATAAAATAAAACTACCTGAAAAGGATAATTTAGGTGCTCAAACGAATTTAGTCAATCAATTAGCTGATTTAAATGAAGTTTACTATACCTTCACATCACCATCAGTAATTAGTACACAGAATGCTCAAATCACTAATTTATCTAATAATCGAATAGCTATCAAAGAGCAACAGCCGAATGTCGCAAAAGTAGTTAACTACCAAGTTAGTGTTCCTGCTGGAAAACAAGCTTACTATAGTCTATTTCCAACAAACTTTGGAGCATTAAAAAGTTCTACGGCTAAAGTAACGACGCAAAATGTCAGTTATGAGTCACAAATTGGTATCACTGGACAATATTACAACCTAGGATATTTCAAAGAAGATTCGATCGTTGAATTTTCTGTGACACTTTATGGGACAGATGAAGTTGAATTAATTAATCCGCCAGTTGTTTTATTGGATATCCCAAAATTCGATGCTGCAATGAACTCTATAAAAGATAAAGGGGTAGAATTTGTTGTAAATGGTAGAAAAGCAACGGCTCATGTTGAAACTCCTGAAGAACAAGTCGTCTTTACGACCATTCCTTTTGACAAAGGTTGGACCGTAAAAGTTGATAATAAACAAGTCGCAACAAAAGATTTTCAAGATGGGTTCTTAACATTTAACGTTCCAGCAGGTGTTCATGATATTGAATTAAGCTTCTTACCTCCTGGTTTTGTTGTTGGTGTCATATGTTTCTTTAGTGCTACAGGACTGTTCATTATTTACTACATATTTACAAACACAAAAAAAGTTAAAAAAAGAAGAGCCCTTTAATTAATCTAGCTTAAAAATACCTTTTTTCCAATTAATCGGAAAAAAGGTATTTTTGCTTATTTTGTTGAATCTTGTGTCGTAATTTGATTGATCTCTTCCAACATTTTTTTTTCATAATCATCATCGTATTTTTTACCGGTCATAAAAGCAAATAATAAATTCTGAATATCTGTTTCTTTTGACTTTGTTTTATCTACTAACCATTTTTTGTTATTATCTTGCTTAAAGTAAGCACTGACATCAACTGCTTTATCAACACTTGATGATTTTTCCAATGCATCATAATAAGCAGATGTCACGATGTGTTTTGCCCCAACAGATCCTGGCTCTATTTTATCCTCATTTTTGATTAAATTTGACATCGTCATGCCTACTAGATGAGCATAGTCAAACCCTTTAATATGATATGTCACTTTTATAGTATTTTTTGTGGTTTCATCAATTGTATAAGAGTAACTCGCCTTGTCCCTGATTTTATCAATTAATGATATTGAGATATCTTCTCTTTCGCTTTTAGATAATGTTCCAGAAATTGGTTCAAAAACTGTAGCAAAATTATTTTGTAAATCTTCTTCTACTTCTTGAGCTCGTTTATTATATAATTGGCTATCTGAAAACATTTCTTTATAGTCATCCACTTGTGTATCATAGAATAAACGATTGGCAAATAACGACACCACTTTATCTACATTTTCTCCTTTAGATGAACATCCAGAAAAAAAGAAAAGAGCAATCATACAAAATACTAAAACAAGTTTTTTTTTATGTTTAAACATGCCATCTACACTCCATTATTTGACTTTATTACTATTATTTTACCATACTTTTTTTTAAAAAGAATGTTTTGTCTTATTACGTATCTTTTCTTAAAGGAGGGAATTCTATTGTTCTTAATATACTTACTTTTATCTTGGTTTTATACTATCTTATTTTACTTTTATTTTTACCAGTTTCATCAAGAAAAAAGCATGACACACCCTAAACGGATTATATCTTTACATAATCTATTGGGATGTATATGCTTTTTAATTCTACTATGTCTGCAGCATACTTCTACAACTGATATTTTACTTATTTTAATGGGATTTTCTTTATCGATTATTGATATTTACCAATACATCGTCGATCCATTCCTATCCCTACTATTTTTTACCTCTTTACTTATATCACAGATACCCCATATACAAATTGTTTTACCTATGATGGTCTTACTGATATTACGACTAATCAGCTACCTGTTACCTAATCAATTAGGCTTTGGTGATGTGAAACTTTTAGTCATGTGGGCAACATGTTTGTCTAGCTTACAACTCATTTGGCTCATTTTCATCGCATCATCACTTGGTATTCTATTTATTTTGTTCATGAATTTACTCTCATCAAAACGTATAGAAAAAATTGCGTTTGTTCCTTTTCTGACGACAGCTTTAACTGTCGTTATCTACCTATTTTAATTAGTTTTACGCCATTTGTCAGCTCTAGTTTCTGCCAAGTCTATTAATTGAAATAAAATAAATGCTACTAAACTCAATACCAAAATACCACTATACATATCTAAGTAATCCAGTCGGCCCCAAGCATCCATAATAAAAAATCCTAACCCATAGCTAGTGCCATACACTTCTGTAAAAAATAAAATAGCTATAGCTGTTCCTAACGCAATTCTTATCGCATTTAAAATAGCTGAATAAGCAGCCGGCAAGGTAATTTTGTAAAACTGCTGAAATTGGCTAGCTCCTAACACATATAAATGATGATAGTAACTTTTTGGAATAGTCTTTACACCATCTCTAACAGATAAAACCACTTGAAATACAATGATTAAAACAAGTAAAGTAATTTTTGACACATTACCTAAACCAAATAACAGCATAATAATAGGTAGTAAGGCAATTTTAGGAATTGGATAAGTTAAATACACGATGGGATCTAATAACTGATTTATTTTCGGAAATCTCCCCATCAACACTCCAATCACAAACCCAATTACTACTGCAATAAACATGCCCCAAAATAAGCGAACCAGACTATTATAAGTGTGTAACCATAGGATGGAGGGATTCATTGTAAATAAATGACGATACACTGCAAAAGGTGATGGCAACATGTTTTGATTGAGCGACACACTAGCCAACCACCACAAACAATTTAAAAAAATAAATGCTATCAGAGCATGAATAAGTTTTGACATATTTTTTCTCATTATTTTTTCATCGCTCCTCTCACTTGTTTAATAGTGTCATAAAACAATGGAGATAGCCTTTTTTCTTCTAATGAAAGTGAAAAGCTAGGATTATCAATTACTGCTTTGATTGTTCCGGGTTTACCAGATAATAAAACGAGTTGACTTGCCATAAACACTGCTTCTTCAACATCATGGGTTATTAAAATAGTCGGTGATAATTCTTTTGACCACTGTGTTAAGAATAACTCTTGCATATGCTCACGTGTTAACGCATCTAGGGCTGAGAATGGTTCATCTAATAAAAAGATATCTGGCGTCACTAGCATCGCTCGGGCAATAGCAACGCGTTGTTGTTGGCCACCGCTTAATTGATTTGGGTAACGTTCCAAAAGAGCCGCCAATCCAATCTCCTCTACTAAATGATTTAATCGTGAGTTTAAATCAGATGGTTTTAATTTACGAATAGTTCCACCTAATAAAATATTCTCTTTTACTGTCTCCCAAGGTAATAAACCATAATTTTGTGGTATCCAAGCAATTTTTTGTTTTTTTGGATTTATGACGTCACCATTTAGAGTAATCATCCCTTCATACTCCTTATGAAGTGTCGTAATCGAGTTTAATAGTGTTGACTTTCCCGTTCCACTAGGCCCTATCAATGCCACAATGTCTCCTTTAGAAACAGTAAAAGAGATGTCATCCAAAATCAGGCCGACATCATCATACGACGCGCTGACTTTATTAATGTTTAACATCTCTTTCACCTCTATACTTATTTAACGAGTAAATCACTCATCACATCTTTTTGGTTATATTCTTTTGTAAAGATTCCTTCTTCTTTAGACCAATTAAAAGCATTGTCGACTTGTTTACCATCAATTTGTTCAGCATGAACATATTTAGGCAATGTCACGTCTTTTTTTATTTCATCTGTAAACCCAATTTTTTCTTTTAATACATCATAATACGTATCTATATCATGCTCATTAACGTAATCAACGGCTTTGTTATAAGCTCGGTAAAAAGCTTCAATGGCTTCTTTATTATTAGTCAATGAATCATTTGTAAAGCCAAATACTGTTGATTGAATGTCTAACTCTTGACTGTTAGTTAATTCTCTTAAACCTTGTGCCATTCCAATTGTTCTAAATGGATCAGGAACTACCGTTGCATCAATTTTATGATTAAGAGTCAATTCCACTCGAATTGGAATTTGAGGCACTTCTTCAAAGTCAACTTCACTCACTTCTAAGCCGTTTGATTTTAATGCTTCGTCTAAGAAGTAATACGGTGCTTGATTTTTGGCATATCCTGCTGTTTTTCCTTTTAAATCAGTTAAAGACGTTATGTCATTATTTCCTGTTAAAATCGAAAACGTTCCAATTGATTGGCTAACAATTTTCACATCCATATCGCCTTGTCTATACGTACTTAGTGCAATAAGGTCAGTATTAGCCCCATCTAAGTTTCCACTGGTTAACGCAGCATCACGGTCTTTAGGTGATTTAAAACTATTTAATTCTAAGTCTAGTCCTTCTTCTTTGAAGTAACCTTCTTTTTCTGCAATATAAACTGGTAAACTATCTACAGCTGGCATGGCACCAAAACTTAATGATAGTGTTTCTTTTTGCGACGTATCTATCGTCTTTTTCTCTTGTGTTCCTTCTTTTGTCCCACAACTAGCTAACAAACCTAATGTTACAACTGATACTAACCCAAACAATCTTAATTTCTTTTTCACTAATAAAACTCCTTTGTGCTAGATTATCTACTTATATAAAGTAACATAACTTTATGCAATATACCATATACCGTCATTACTTCTGACTTTCGACTTCATCCCAATATATTTGTGCTTTTTCTTCCCAATATTTTTTATCTTCTTCTGTGATGTCACGTATTACACGACACGGGTTCCCAGCAGCAATTGTATTAGCAGGAATGTCTTTGGTGACAACTGAACCAGAACCAATAACACAATTATCCCCAATCGTTACACCTGGATTAACTATCACACCGCCACCAAGCCAAACTTGATTGCCTATTCTAATTGGTGAACCAATTTCTAAACCAGATGTCCGAATTTCAGCATCAATCGGATGAGAGGCTGTTAGCAAACTCACTCTGGGTCCAAACATGGTATAATCTCCAATTGTAATAGGGCAGACATCTAACATAATGCAGTCGAAATTAGCATAAAATTTTTCTCCTACAGATATATTAAAACCATAATCACACTTAAAATTCGGCTCAATATATATGTTGTCTCCTGTTTTGCCTAACCATTTTTTCAACATTTCTTTACGTTTTTCTGGCTCATTTTCACTAGTTTGATTGTACTCTCTCATCAAACGTCTGCTCTCCATAAATAAATGTCTTAATTCAGAATCACCACTACCTGGATAATAAATGTCTCCATTAGTCATTCGTTCTCTTTGTGTCTTCATAAGATACCTCTTCGCTTTTATTTACTACATCTATTTAAACAAATATGACACATCATTTCAATTGAGTAACGACGATGCTGTTCTTTTTTTAAACTATTTATTCTAATAGATTAAAAAAAGAAAGACACAAGTCTATTCCACGACTCTCGCCTAGTTGGAAACTTGAATCCTTCAAAAGATATATTCTGACAATACTTTTTAAATAGATGAGGATAGACTGTTCAATCGACAACATCTATTCATAAAAGGTTATGACTAGAAAAACAAGCTATCACATCACAAAGATGTAGTAATCACATAATAAATAAAATAGATCTAATCTTTATTGTTTGTTATACGTTAATAAAAATCGTTCCAATCGGTTACATCCTTCTTCAAGTTCTTCCATTGAACACGCAAAAGATAGACGAATATGACCTTCACCATAAATTGAAAAAGTTCTTCCTGGTACCACAGCTAAATGTTCTGCTTCTAAAAGTTCAGAGGCAAATTCAAACGAATCTTTGTTGTATTCAGCTATAATCGGAAAAATATAAAAGGCACCTTTTGGCAATTCAACGGGTAGCCCCATTTCTCTCAAACGTTTATACGTAAAATCTCGTCGTTCTTTATACGCCTCATTCATTTTTGCTAAAATACCTGGTCCTGTTTCATCTGTAAAAGCAGCTATCGCTCCGTATTGAGAAGGAGTAGCCACACAAACTGAATTATACAAATGCACTTTTGTGACTTGCTCTGTTGCAAAAGGTGGCGCTAATATGTAGCCGATTCTCCCACCTGTAATCGCGTGAGATTTAGACAAACCATTGATGACAAATAATTGTTCTCTAACTTCTGGAAACTCCATAAATGAATGAAACTCACCATCATAAACATTATCAGAATATATTTCATCCGTCAGAATAAATATATCCGTGTCTTTCAATACATCAACCAGTTCTTTCATTTGTTCCAACGATGGAATCATACCTGTTGGATTTGTTGGGTAATTAAAAATGATCGCTTTGGTTTTTGGTGTAATAGCTTGTTTTAAAGCTTCTTTTGTTAAGACAAAATTGGTCTTCGTCGTATCAATTAAGACTGTATTAGCTCCTTGAAGTTTAGCAATTGGTTCATACGCTAAATAAGTTGGACAAGGGATAATCACCTCGTCTCCTTCTTCAAGAATCGTTCGTAACACACTATCAATTGCTTCAGACCCACCGTTAGTCACAATGATTTCTGTCTCAGCATCATATGTCACATCGAAACGTTTTTTATTGTAAGCTGAAATAGCTTCACGTAATTCGATTAATCCTCTATTGTGTGTGTATCTCAATTTATTTTGGTTGATTGCCTCAATCATAGCTTCTCTAATGTACTCAGGTGTTGCAAAGCCAGATTGACCAAGTGTTAAGTCCACCCCGTCTTCATATTCTTTGACTTGATTTGAAAATTTTCTTGTTCCTGGTACTTGTAGATTGATGGCTCTTTTGTTAAATTGTGTCTCTTCCATTGTTCTTCTCTTCTTTCGTTTTACCTTACATCTTGTGCTGTAAGGTGTTCTAGTGTCTGGCGTCTCACCACTAAACGAACTTTTTCTGGCGTGACAAAGACTACAGCAGGTTTTAACATTTGATTATAATTGGAACTCATACTGTAATGATAGGCACCTGTTGATAATACCACAAGTAAGTCTCCACGATGTATACTTGACGGTAATTTTATGTCCCGTCTAATAATATCACCTGATTCGCAAAGTTTACCGGCAATTGTCATCAGTTTATCGTGTTCTTCTTCTCGATTTGCTAATAATAAATCATACGTAGCACCATAAAGCGCCGTTCTGATGTGATCACTCATTCCTCCATCAATCGACACATAATAATTTGTTTCAGGAATATCTTTAACCGTTCCTACTTCGTATAGTGTCAATCCCGCTTCTCCTCTGTTGCTATATCGCTAGCGTCATCGACCTCAACTCTTCTCGCCGAATATCCGTTTCGGTCAACCCCGTATAGTGTCAATCCCGCTTCTCCCACAATCGAACGCCCTGGCTCTAATGAAATGGCAGGAAGTGGGTAACTTGCTTCTTGACATGCTGTTTTCAATGTATCTGTAATGGTTTTAATTCCTTCTTCAATTGGATAACTCACATCATCATCCGTGTACTTGATACTAAATCCACCACCAATATTTAATACTTGAGCTTGAATCTGATTATCTGACAGCCAATTGATGACTTGTTTAATTGTCACAACCGTTCCTGTTGATTCAAAAATCTGAGAGCCAATATGAAAATGAACTCCCATAAACTCTATATTTTCAGCTTGTTCAATTTTTCTGACCCCGTCAAGAGCCAGCCCTTTTTGAATGCTTAAACCAAATTTACTGTCTTCTTGACCTGTTTGGATAAACTCATGTGTATGTGCTTCAACACCTGGGTTGATTCTAAGTAATGCTTTGATTTTTTTCGTTGCTAACTCGTTTAATCGTTCAATTTCTGATAAACTATCTATCACAAAATACTCGACTCCCGACTCGATTGCATAACGAATTTCTCGATTGGTTTTATTATTTCCATGAAAATGAATCGTATCTGGTGACACACTTGATTGCAAAGCAGTGTATAGCTCTCCCTCACTCACCACATCAAGTCCCATGTTCTCTTCTGCCATTAAATTAAATAATTGAATAGCTGAAAAAGCTTTTGATGCATAAGAAATGGTATACGTTAAACCTGAAGACTTTAAAGCTTGATGGAATCTTCGGCACTGATTACGAATCATCTCTTCGTCATAAACAAAAAGCGGTGTGCCGTATTCTTGTGCGATATCTGTTAATTTATGACCATGTAAGGTTAATTCACCATTTATATAATCTAGTGTCATTCAATAATCTTCCTTTCTAACGTACAATGATTTAGTGCACTGAGTTGTTCTGAGTTAGCTCCTACCCCTTTAAACGTGTATTCGTCAACTCGCATGTCTTTACTATATAACACAACAGTATCTTGTGGTTTCACCGTTTTATCCACTTCAACCAATAAGTGACTCATCATGAGCGCTTTGATTTGGTAACGTGTACCATTAATCATACAGTCATGTTTACTACGCGTGCGTAATAAGCCATCGCCATATCCAATATCAACAACTGCTATCGTCATATCTTTATCAGCAGTATAAGAAAAACTATAACCAATTGATTCACCTTGTTTTAACTCACGACATTGAATCACATTAGCACTTAATGTTAGTGACTGTTTTACGGATCCTTTAGGTAAACTTGAATATGGGCGGCAACCGTACAACGCGATACCTAATCTTGCGTGAGTGTGGTGTTCAAATAACTCATCCCGCATGAAGCTCGCACTATTTTGTGCATGAATAAATTGAAAATCATATTGTTTTAATATATCGTTTAATCCTGTTAACCATGCTTCTTTTTCTATCTCATATTCACTCACATCAAATTCATCAGCGTAGCCAAAATGCGTCCAAATACCGGTAATATCTAGTTGTTTTTCTTTAGGTAAGTCACTATTTTCTTTTATCACCTGTTTCATCTCATCAAATGTTTTAAACCCTGAACGATGAAGTAAGTTTTCATATTCTAGATGGACTTTAATCCCAGATAACTCATTCTTATATTGATGATAAAAAGATAAAGATGGTAATGTCATCTGAATGTCCCACTCTTTTAACGTGTCAAATTCAATAGAGGGATTCATTAAAAAAATCACTACTTCCGGTGCTAATTGTCTAATTTTAATGGCTTCGCGTAAAGATGTCGTGCTAAACGTTTCTACTCCAGACTCCAGAAACGTTTTAATCGCAAAGTCTAATCCAAAATTATATGCATTATTTTTTACAACAGCCATCACTGGTGAATTTCCGGCGACTTGTGTGATATTTTTTTTAAAAATTGATTTATTTACCGTCCAAATTGCTGTCATACTGTTTCCTCGAATCGTTTTAATAATGATGTATATAACTCAACACCTTTTTCCAGTACTCGTTCATCAAAATTAAGGGTCGATGTATGTAACCCTGTGACATAACCTTTGTCCTCATTACGACAACCTAAAAAAGCAAATGATGATGGGGCTAGTTGTTGATAAAATGAAAAATCTTCTCCAAATAGATAAGGTTCAACTTTTTCAACCCACGTTAAACTTGTATCCTCACTCGCGTCTTTCATCAAGTCATAAGCTGTCATATCATTAATTGTTGAAGGATACCCTTCAGCAAACACTAGATCAACCGAACAATTTGTCAACAGCTCACTTGCTTGTTTAATTTTTGTCATTTGTTCTTTTACAATGTCTAAATCCTCTTGGCTATAAGTTCTTATCGTCCCTTCTAGATACGCATTTGATGGGACAGTATTAATCGCTTCTCCAGATTTAAATGAGCCAATATGCACAATATTTTGGTGTAACCCGGCGAGATGATACTGTTGCAGTTGAGATAACTGATTTAAAATAGCTAATAATGCCTCTCCGGCTGAATGGCCTTGCTCTTTATTGGCAACATGAGCCGATAGTCCTTTAACAAAAAAACGATACTCTGTTGCACTAGCTGTAATAGGTCCTGGCTTAGATACAATGACTCCCTCTTTTTCATCTGGCATCATATGTAACCCAAAAACAAACGATGGTGTCATATCAAACTGATACTGGTTTAGTAAGATATTTGCACCACCATAAGTTTCTTCTGCCGGTTGAAAAATGAAATAAACCGTTGATTTAAGTGGAGAAACCTTAGATAATTCTTTTACCTGTTTAACAAACGCTAATAACATGGTGATATGACCGTCGTGACCACATGCATGCATGACATTATCTACTTGTGAGCGGTAATCCACATTATTTTCTTCATGAATAGGTAACGCGTCTATATCTGCTCGAAACGCAATACTTTTATCTCCAGTTCCTTTGATATAAGCTACAACACCTGTTTCAAGTGGCGTGTCATATGCTATACCCATTTTATCCAACTCTTTTTTAATAAAAGCAGTTGTTTCAAATTCCTGCAAACTTAATTCAGGGTGTTGGTGCAACCAACGACGTGTCTGTATTAAATACTCTTCTGTCACACGACCATCTCCTGTTATCTATAATCTTTCTTGGTTTAATCTTCATTTAGCTTTCTCAATGCTTGAACGATTTCAATTTTTGATTCATTTACGTCACTCACTTGTTTAATCACTTTTGCTGGAATTCCTGCTACAACACTACCAGCTGGAACATCTTCTGTTACGATTGAGCCTGCAGCTACAACCGCTCCTTTTCCAACTCGAACGCCTTCTAAAATAACTGCATTGGCGCCAATTAACACATCATCTTCTACCACAACTGGTTGAGCACTAGGTGGTTCGATAACACCTGCTAACACCGCTCCGGCACCGACGTGAACATTTTTTCCAGTTGTTGCTCGCCCACCAAGTGTGGCATTCATATCAATCATCGTTCCTTCTCCAACGACTGCTCCAATATTAATGGTCGCTCCCATCATGACAACTGCACCATCTTTAATCACTGCGTGCTCGCGGATAAATGAACCTGGTTCAATACGAGCATTTAATTTTGTTTGATCGATAAGAGGAATAGCTGAGTTACGTCTGTCATACTCAATCTCTACCTCTTTAAAAAGTGATTGATTCGCTTCATAAAACACTTCCCACTCACTATAATCTGCAAAAATTGTTTTCGAGCATTTGCAACCAAACACTTTAAAACTTTCTGGAAATTCGACTCCTTTAAATTCTCCATTGGCATAAACTTTTACTGGTGTTTGCTTTTTACTCTCACTAATATATTGAATAATTTCTTGTGCTGATTGTAATTCCAAAAATACCCCTTCTTTCTATAAGTTATCAAATGTATAAAATCCTGGTTGTTTATGGACCAATTTTTCAGCCACATCTAAACTACCATTGGCAAAAATATCTTTACTCTGTGCTCGGTGAATAATTTGAATTGTTTCTTCTTCACCGGCAAATAGCACTTCATGTTCTCCAACAATCGAGCCACCACGAATCACACTAATTCCGATTTCGTCATCATCTCTTGGCGTATGGCGTTCATGTCTATCATAAACAGGATAAGACTCTTGTTTGATTTCTTTAATCGCATCATATAATTTCACGAGAGTGCCACTTGGTGCATCGACTTTTTTACGGTGATGCTTTTCTGTTAATTCGATATCAAAATTTTCAAGTAGTGGTACGCTGTATTTTATAATTTCCGTCAACACGTGGACTCCGTAACTCATATTGGCACTAAAGAAAACTGGTGTTGTGTTGGATACAGCTTCTAATGACGCAATGATGTCTTCTTTTTGTCCAGTTGTTGCCACAACTAACGGGATTCCAGTATTTTTTTTAATCATCGGTAAACTTAAGTTTGGATGAGAAAAATCAATCATAACATCTGCTTTAGGTAACTCATCTGTCACTTGAAACACTGGATAAGGATACTCTCCTTCAACAGGCGTCACTATACCCACTACACGATGTCCTCTCTCACTCGCTAAATGAGCCACTCGTTGATTCATTGCACCATAGCCAACTAATATAATATTCATAGATTACTCTCCTTTAAATACATGATATGCTTGTTCGATTGGCGCACGTGCATCGTCTTCTAGTTCGACCAATGGCAAACGAACTTCATCTTTAGCATAACCTAAATGATTAACTAAAGCTTTAATTGGCATTGGATTGATATCAACACTCAAACTTTTAATCAGTGGTAAAATTTGTTCAAATAATTCTTTTGCCTTAGCAGGATTTTCCTGGAATGTCGTATAAATTTCTTGAAATTCTTTTGGTGTAGCGTTAGCTAAAACAGAAATCACACCATCTCCTCCACCTTCAAAAAACGGGATAATCGCATCATCATTACCACTATAAATAGCAAAATCACTAGGCAATAATTCTTTACATTGACGTAAATACTCCATATCACCTGTTGCATCTTTCAATGCCACAATATGAGGATTTTTTGCTAATTCAACTAACGTTTCAGGTTCAATCGTCATATTAGTTCGAGAAGGTACATTGTACAAGACAACTGGTAACCCTACCGCATCTGCTATCAATGTGAAATGTTTGATTAAACCACGTTGACTTGTTTTATTGTAATAAGGTGTAATTAACATAATCGCATCAGCACCGGCTTCTTTTGCTTTTAAAGAATGTGATAGTGAAGCTTTTGTGTCATTTGTTCCTGTATTTGCGATAATTGGTACTCGTCCGTTTGATACTTTAAGAGATGAACGAATTAAGTTAAGTCGTTCTTCTTCTGTTAATGTCGATCCTTCGCCAGTTGTCCCATTAACAAATAACGCTTGAAGTCCTTCCTCGATTAAAAAATTTACATGTTTTTCAAACGTCGCATAATCTACCTCGTCATGACTAAATGGAGTGGTAATTGCAACAGCTGCACCTTTAAATAATGGGGTCATCATTCATTCTCCTCTCTTTTATAACCCAAACGCTTCACATAATTTTTCAACTGCTAACACACCATTTGTCTGATCCACGACATAAGAAATGCTAATTTCAGAGGTGGTTACTTGATAAAATTCAATATCATTTTCTAACAATGTCATAAATACTTTACTTGCAACACCAGACATATCTCGCATGCCTGAACCAATCACGGATACTTTAACATAGTCTGATTTCACCACGTAGTTTAATTCAGTAAATTCTTTGTATAACGTATCAAATATATGTTTTAATTCGACCGTATCTGTGTCTTTCATCGTAAACGACAATTGCAACCCGTCTTCATTGACAATTTGAGAAATCATATCTATATTAATTTCTTCTTTTTCTAATAAAATAAACAATTGTTTCAATAAAGTGGCATCATTTTCTGGATAGCTAAAAGTGACATAATGCATGTCTTTATCAAGTGCAACACCTGTTACTGCTTTTTTCTCTAATATATCTTTTTGTGGCATAATCCAAGTCCCTCTTTCATCTGATAATGTTTGTCCTAAATAAATGGGTACATGATAATTTTTAGCAATTTCAACACTTCTTGTTTCAAGTACGCCAGCGCCTAATGCGCTCATTTCCATCATTTCTTCAAAACTCACAACATCTATTCGTTTTGCTGGATATATTCGTGGGTCCGTGCCATACACTCCTGCGACATCTGTATAAATTTCGCAAGATGTTTCTAAAGATGATGCAATGGCAACAGCTGTTGTGTCACTTCCTCCACGACCAAGCGTTGTTAACTCGCCATCTGCATTCATCCCTTGAAAACCCGCTACGACAACCACCTTATTTGAACAGAACGCTTTATTAAAAGCTTCATTATCGACTTCTAGTATCTTACTCTTCATGTAATGCCCTTTTGTTTTTATCCCTGCTTGAAATCCTGTCATCGCTTTTGCCTTGACATCAAGCTCTTTTAGCGCAATAGCTAAGTAAGAAATCGTTTGTTGTTCTCCAGTAGTTAGAAGTAGGGCTAAATCATATTGGTCTGGTTCCTTGGATAACAAATCAACATTTTTTAACAACTCATCTGTCGTTTTCCCCATCGCAGAAACAACGACAACTAATTCCTCACCATTATTGGCACGATTTGCTAGATATTTTGCAATGTTTTTAATTTTTGAAAAATCTCCGACCGATGTTCCACCAAATTTAATGACACTTCTTTTTGTCATTTTATTTTTCCTCCTATATCGGCATCGAAAAATAAAAAAGACAAGTTCACAGGCATGAACTTGTCTTAACTATCTACAAGCGATGCACCCCATTATTTTTGAAAATAATGACAGACTTATAGCTATTAACTACAAATCCAACGCATATGCTACTGCAATAACATATACATTTCGGCATATCACCCTTTCAATAAGGTATCTTGCAGATTCCAAACCTTATCTAATAATGATCAATGCGCCTCATCTCTAACTTTTATTTAATTATTGTTTATGATTATAGCAAATCAATTCTCTTATGACAAGTATAATGATAAAAATTGTCTGAGGAAAAATGAGAAGATAAAATTTAAATGTTATTTCATCAACAAAATGTTTTTTTATAGTATAATAAACAAAAAAGGATGTGTGACTGATTATTCGAAAATTTTTTAAACTAAAAGTTCATATATGGGTTATTTTTTGCTTTGTAGCACTACTACTTGGAACGTGGGTTATTGGATTAATGTCAGGTAATGGTTCGATTTGGCATACCAAATCGAAAACATCTGAAATACAAGTTGTCAATGCCATGACTAAACGCAGTCAAGTGGCGATACTAGGACTGAGCATGACAGATATTTACGATAAAAGTCAGGTGAAAACATTTTTAGGAATGGACGTTCCTTTTAGTGAAAAAACAACATATGTCAAAGGAACTTTTGAAGCAAAATTAGGATTTGATGGCAATGACGTGACGATACAAAAAGCACCCGGTTTACAAAACACATACAACATCGCCATTCCAGAATTTATCGTGGTGGGGATTAGTAACCCAAGTTTTGAAGTAGTCAACAGTAAGAATGACATTCTCAGTTTCATTACTGAAGACATCGACACTCACGAGTTATCAAACAACGCGATGAGTGATGATACATTAGTTAAATACATTGATATGAATAAAGAATGGTTAAAAGATCAAGCAACAGATTATTATCAAAGACTATTAACCAGTATCGATCCAGAAGCCACACTATCTGTGACATTTTCAGAATAGGTATAAAAGAGAGTCAGAACCAAAATGAACTGGTTGTGACTCTCTTTTTATTTTAGTTTTTATGATTTTCGTTTTATCAATATAACAGTCATAAGTAATGACACTACAGCTATTAACTGTAATCCAACATTCGATTCTTTTTCACCTGTTTTTGGTAAATTGGATGAGCTATTTTTTGTGTCAGATTTGGGTGTTATTTTAACTTCTTGTGTCTGTTTAACACTGCTTGAACTTGAGTTAGTACTGCTTGTTGTATCTGTTGATTTATTCACTGTAGCTTCAATTTCTGCCCACAAATTATCTAACTCTTCGATTGTTGTACTTTTATCAATTTTTTCAATGAATTGATCTGCTTGTTTTTGTGTCAGTTTGCCTGCTTTAACTAATAAGCCTAATTGATATTTTGTATTATAAACTTTTTCATCAAAACTACTTTGATATAAGTCTTTATTCAATTTTGCTAAATCAAGCGCGTCAGAATAAACTAAAGTTACTTCTTCTATTGTTGTTGCTTTCTCTATACGTGCTTGGAAATCTTCGTATTGAAACTGTGATAATTTGCCTTCATTTACCATATCGCTGATTAATAACGAAATATCTGATTTTGTGATAGCAAGACCATCTGGAATTGCTTCACTTGTAAACTCTGTTGTCGTTTCAGTCGAATTAGTCGTCACTTGACTAATTGACTCACTTTCTTTTGTTGCTGTTGATGAATCAGCTGCTTGACTAATATTACCAACCATTAACGTACTTATTAAAATACTACTCCAAATTAACTTTTTCATGTCAATTACCTCCTTAACAACAAAACATTACAACGTTGTTGCTCCTTTGTAACATTATTGTAACATTCATTTGATAGTTCGGCAATAATAAACATCCATTTTAAAGTCTGTTAATCAATGATAATATCTTGAACTGGATTAGCCCAATGATTCGTTGGACCATGTCCATGCCCAACAAATATCTCTTGTTCTATCGCACCTTGAATAAAACTTTTCGCAATTTGTATCGCTTCTTTAACCGACTTACCTTTTGCTATTTCAGCAGCTATGCATGATGAAAATGTATCACCCGTCCCATGTGTTTTAATCGTTTCAATGCGTTTTGAACTCATCCAAAATGTCTCGCTATTTTCTAGTAAGACAAAGTCTTTTGCCAAAATATCGGTTGAATGACCTCCTTTTATTACCACATTTTTAACACCCATTTCTTGTAAAACGTGTGCTGCTTGAATCATATCTTCGCTTGTTTTTATCTCTTGCTGAATTAATTCTTCTGCTTCTGGAATATTTGGGGTTAACACCGAAGCTAGTGGGAGTAACTCTTCTTTAATGCAATCTACCGCTTCTTTTTGTAATAGCGAATGCCCTCCTTTAGCAATCATCACAGGATCTACAATCAGTGGGCCAAAATCCACTTCTTTTAGTTTTTGAACAACGATTTGAACATGCTCTTTATCAGCTAGCATCCCTGTTTTACATGCTCGAATACGAAAGTCAGCTGTGAGAGAATCAAATTGTTCTGCAACAAAGTCACATGGTATCGGTAAACTACTTTGTACACCTAATGTGTTTTGTGCAGTCAAGGCAACAACAATACTCATGCCAAAAACATCTCTTGCTTGAAATGTCTTTAAGTCTGCTTGAATTCCTGCTCCACCACCTGAATCACTCCCGGCAATGGTTACTACTTGTGGGGTTTGGTTAACGGTCATGATGATTTTTCTCCTTTATATCGACAATTTGTTGCTTTAATGCTTGCGTTTTTTTGGTAATATCGTTTGCTTGCATAATCTCACTCACAATCGCGACACCTGAAATATCTGTATCACGTAATGCCGCCATATTTTCTTCTTTAATCCCACCAATCGCGACAACTGGTAATTGTGCTGCGTGAATGATATCTTGCAAAACTGAGATATCCGTTGTTGGAGCATTTTCTTTCGTCGTTGTTGGAAACATTGCCCCGACACCTAAATGGTCTGCTCCTTGTTCTTTGGCCTCAAGTGCTCTCTCAACGGTTTTAGCTGAGACACCTAACCATTTATCAGGACCAATCAAACGACGTGTCATGTCCACCGGCAACTCATCATCCCCAATGTGCACGCCAGCTGCATCAACAGCCAAACACACATCGACTCGGTCATTGGTAATAAGAGGTATGCCATATTTATCCGTGATACCTTTAATTGCTAACGCTTTTTGATAAAACTCTTGTGTGCTAGCTTTTTTTTCTCTTAATTGGACAAGTGTCACACCATTTTTACAAGCTTCCTCTACTCTTGTAAAAAAGACGTCATCAGATAACCCATCTGAATTTGTCACTAAATACAATGTTAATGCCTCATCAATCATAACCAATCTCCTTTTATCCCGTTTTGCCATGACTCATTTTGTTTTAATAATGATAATTGATTCAATGTTTCTTCACGGATACTCGCAATTTTCGCGTCATTTTGAACTATTTCTAATGCTTCTTCACCACACAAATTAAAATAGCTTACTGCCTGTAAAACACTTGGCAATACATCCACCCCACTACCTAAAAGTGCTGCAATTAATGCCCCAACGACGTCCCCCGTTCCTGTGAATTGATCCAACGCTTCAATGCCATTTTGTAGTAGCACAATTTGTGATTGATACACCACTAAATCACTTGGTCCTGTCGCTAGAAAACACGTATTTAGATGGATTTTAGCTAGTGCTAATAGTCCTTCTTCCAATTCTTTCATCGCTGACGAATCTTGGTCTTCTTCGGCTGCATCGACACCTTTTCCATGACTGGCTAAATTGCACAACGTTCGCATTTCTGACACATTGCCTTTGACAACAGTTGGTTCAAAAGACAATAATTTGTTGGCTACTTCTTTTCGTATTCTTGAGCTTGAGACGCCGACATTATCTACAACGATAGGGACGTTGTGCTTATGAGCCTCTTCCACGGCTAGTTCCATAGCAGTTTCTTTTTCTTCTGACAAATGGCCAATATTGATTAACACGCCACCTACTTGTTCATATAAATCTGAAAAATCTCGCGTATCTTCTGTCATAATTGGCTTTCCTCCAATGTATAACACACTATTTGCGACCGTTTCACATGTCACTGAGTTCGTAATACAATGCACTAGGGGAGAAGGTATTAGAGGAAAGGGAGTTTGAAATTGATTAACTCGTAACATGTTGCTCTTCACCCACTTTCACATTAAAAAACATCGCTTGAATTCGTTGAAACGTTGGAACATTCGCTAATTTTTTCATCACAATAAAGGCTACAAATGAACCAATCACCGCGCCACCGATAAATCTTGGTGTATAGAAAAACCAGTACATACCATTACGACTTCCTGTAAACCAAGCCATTACAGGATAAGATAATAGCGAACCAATAATTCCTGTTCCTAAAAATTCACCAAACATCGCACTGTAAATCGTTGGATAAAGTTTATAAAATATTCCAGCAAGTAATGCGCCAAAAACAGCACCTGTTAAGGCCAGTGGGGGAATCCCTAGAAGCATCATTCGGAGTACACCGCAAACAAATGCCATGATGGTACCGTAAAAGGGTCCCATTAACATCACACCAATCACGTTCATCACACTAGACATTGGTGCCATTCCCTCGATGCGAAAGAGTGGTGATAATACCACATCCATCGCAATCATCAGAGATAAAATCAGTAGTTTTTTTAAATTAGTAGTTTGAGATGGCATCTTTTTCTCCTTCCGGCCATTTTTGATGTGTGTATGCCATTTCCCAAAATAGGTATTCCATTTGAGCACTCACATAAAAGGCCTCAATCATTTTTTCTTGTTCTTCCTTATCGCTTTCTTCATACAGTCGATTCAGTAAAGCACATTTATGAGCGACTTCTTCTTTTGATTCTTCACCAGAGTATGTTTCAATCCATCGTTGATACAACTGATGAGGAGAACCTGTCTTTATTAATTCAGTCCCAATTTCTTGATACAACCACGCACATGGTAGTAACCCTGCGACTGCACTATTTGGCGTCCCATCAATTAATTGGCGATACATATGTGACACATAATGATAAGCAGTCGGAGCAATGTCAGTGCTAGCGACTGCTTCATCTGTAATACCTAACTCAGTAAAGAAATCCTCTCTAATACTCATCTCACCTTCTTTTAAGTGATCTGCTCCTGTTAGTAACATCTCTTTTACCTCTTCATCTTCTACTTGTTCTGCTATCAAACGGTGAAGTTTGCTAAAATGGTCTAAGTAGTACCCATCTTGAATCAAATAATAGCGAAACGCTTCATCAGATAACGTTCCTTCTTGAAGTCCTGCAACAAATGGATGAGTAAAACTTCCTTCCCAATAAGGTGCTGATTTCTCTCGTGCAATTTTTGTAAACATCTTTCTTCCTCCTAAGTAATGATTAATATAAATTGTGATATAACCGTTAATATACCTAATATAACTAAACTTTTAGGACACACTTTATATTGTGTATAATGCGTCCTTTCGCCTTCTTCATCAAATCCTCTTGAAAACATGGCTTCTGTGTAACTATCCCGCCAATGGTTGGCGACAAAAATAACTTTTAAATACATCAATGGCGAATAAAAATATAATTTTTTTCCACGAAATAAACTAGCTTCTCTTAGTGCCACAATCTCTCGTTGAATCACAGGCATCGCATGTAAAACAACTAAAATGCCATAAACAAATGACGCTGGTAATTTTTTTTGCTCTAAAATTAATAGTAATTCTTCTAAGTCGACCCCAAACGCAAACACCATGCCAATCGCAGCAAAAGCAAAGGTTCGACTCACTAGAACAAGACCATAATCAGGATTATTTCCATATAGATAAACTGACCAATACGTTCCTAACGCTGGAATTAATGGAAAAAAAACTAAACCAAACAACCCAAACCATTTTTTCTTACTAATAAAATACAAGGCACTGACTAACACAACAAACCAGCTTAACGTCACGGATGAGGTAAATGATAATTCAATAGTCAAAAGTAGTAGTAGTCCGCTTAGCACTAAAGCAGAACTTTTCGTCACTGACATCCTTTATCTCCTCCTCTGCCGAATAATCTTGTTGCCATAATTGTTTCTTATCTAAATGCACATGATGCTGACTAACCCCATCAAGCGGTGCCAATCGATGCGAAATAATCATCATATCTTGTCTGTTTGCTTGCCTTTTAAACCAATTAGCAAAATAGTTGGCAGCACGTTCATCTAAACCTGAAAATGGCTCGTCTAATAATAAAAACGGAACGTCTAAACTCAACATCGTCAATAATTGAATACTTTTCTTCTGTCCTTCACTTAGATGAAACACGCTTCGATTAAGTAGTGGTTCCAATCCTAAAAACTCAATTGCTTCTTGTCTTTGACGTTTAGCGTCCTCCCACTGATACTCACTATAAGTAAATTCTTCAGCTGGTGTGAGTGTCACAAATTGTTTTTCTGCTTCTTGAGTAACTAAGGACAATGTCTGGTATAGCGTACGGGTTTTTTTAAGCTTTTTATCGTATAAAAACATCTTGCCTTTATAACGATGACATTGTGCTATCGAACGAAACAACGTTGATTTTCCTGTTCCATTATCTCCTGTCAGTGTCGTGATTCCTTTAGAAAAATGAAAAGAATCTCGACTCAGTAGCTCGCGTTTATTTTGCTTGTATCTGACATCCTCTAATCTTAAAATGCCATCCGTAGATGCTCTATGATCAGTCAAGAACACATTTGTCTGCACCTGCTTTAAAAGAGCTACTGGAACGTTTTGTAATACTTGATTATCTAGTGTCACCCATGTATCAACCGCATCAGCATAATCATTAAAATCATGGTCGCAAATAATAATCGTTTTACCTTGATTTTTTAATTGATGTAACTGTTGAATGAGTAATTTTCTTGTTTTAGGATCAATACTGGCAAACGGCTCATCTAGTAATAAAAATGGACTTCTCATCGCTAAAAGAACGGTTAATGCCGCACGTTGTTTTTCCCCACCTGACAAAGTAGATAGCTGCCTATCTAATAACTCTGTCGTATCTGCTAATAGGACGGCTTCTTGCATTTGTTCCGTAATATCACTAGGTTTTGTTTGCAAATTTTCTAACACAAAAATGATTTCACGACGTAACGTTTTCATCGTAAATTGTTGCCCTGGATTTTGAAACATCATGCCTATCTGTCTAGCTTTATCAGACATATTCGCTTGTGTTAGACTCTTTCCATCAACGGCGATTGTTCCCGAATATGGCACATCAGCGAATCCAGCAATGGCTTTTAATAATGTTGATTTACCACTACCACTGGCACCAGATAGCAAAATAAATTCATGAGGAGAAAAAACAAAGTCAACCTGACGTAACACCTCTTTATCGCCACGTTTAATCGTCAACTCACTTAATTCAATCCCTCTCATTCGTTTACTACCGAAAGCTCTTGTGAACGGTTATAAAGCTTCATGACCATTGACACCACAACAACGCCAAAGAACGTCACCGATAAAAACCGCACAGCAAGAAGTGATAAAATCATCCCAATTGAATACGTTCCATAACCAAATTTAAAAAATTCATACACAAAACTTAAGACTGTTGTACCAATTGCCCCGTAGAATAATGGCACGATGTCGTAGCGTTTATATCGTGTTACCATAAACCCTAGTTCTGTCCCTAATCCTTGGAAAAAACCTGAAATAAGAACACCTGGTCCAAAATATGTTCCATACAACATCTCTGCTAATGCAGCCAACATTTCTCCTAAAATTGAACTTCCTTTTCTAGGAATTAATATCCCTGCCATTGGTGCAGCCATTGTCCATAAACCAAATAATATTTCATTAGCAAAAGGACTTAACCCAATGGGCGTTAATATAGCTGATAATCCAGCATATAAAAACCCTGCTCCCATAAATACACCACCAAATAAAAAGGCTAATAATGCTAACAAAACAACCTGACGTAACGTCCACTTTTCCTTCATTTTGCCCATCTCCCTAATTCTATTTACCTTTATGTCCCTCGAAATATACTAAATAAGTGTTAATTTTAAATATAAAAAAACCTCCTTTTTCTCTATGATAAGAAACAAAGGAGAGTTGCTTTTGATGATTCATCTTGATAAAAATTGACACTTTTCCAATAAAAAAGCCCGTCCAAATAAATTGGATGGGCGTAAATAGACCTAGGTTCAATGTTTTCATCATAAATGATACATTTCTCTTCGCCAGTACTAACTGGAGCAGATTCCATGGGTATAATCTCAGCTTTACGCACCCCAAATGTTTCTAGTATTTAATTCTACTCAAATATAACACGCTTTCATAAAAATAGCCAATCAATCTCCAAAATCTTTATAAATAGAGGTGATTATATATTATTACTATATAAAAGACCTATTTTCTTTACTCACATCATGTGAATAAAGAAAATAGGTCGTTTTAATTTCCAGGTATATCAGTAATAAAATCTATTTTTTCAAGTTTAAATAGCTCTGTTAACAATTCATTGACTACTTTAAATAATTCCGTGTCAGTTGTATAACTTGGTTTTACGTGCTTAATTAATTGACCATTTTCAAAACGTAATCCTTGATAAGATTCAAAAATATTTACGGTATTCAATGTGTTTTCAAATACATCGTAATCCCCAGCTACATCATATTCCTGACGCTCTTTGTAACCATGTTCTCTTAAAATTGGACGTAACAAGGAAACAACATCAAGATTAGGAATGGCGGTTGTTTTTCCAGCTATCTCTACATCATAAGTCGGTGTTGCAGTTGTTGGACAAACATTACATCCACCATGAACAATTTCTGTGGTACAATGAATGATAATTTTTTCCATTTTATCTCACCTTTGCTTTTTCTATGATTAATTTGTTTATATTATAACATAGTAATCTAATCTTCTAACGAAAAGCATATGTAATTTCTGTAATACCAAACATCATAAAGTAAAATCCTACTAAAAAGCTTAAGGTTAAAGCGGACGATACCGGATTCATTAATAACATAAACCCAACAATCACACCTAAAATATTAATAATAATAGAAAACCAATAATAACCTGTACTACTATTTTTTAAGACCCCTGAACTAAACAAACCAACAAAAGAATCTACTAAAAACCAAATAGCAAAAACAAAAGGTAACGCAATGACACCTGCTGAGATATTAAACAATAAAAAAATTCCAACAATTACATCAAACACTCCAACAATAATTGGCATTGTGGAAGATATTCCCGTAAACTCTCTGACTTTTTTTCTTAAAAATAATTCAAAAATCCCCTTTATAATAGCAAAGATTCCAAACACAACCACAATAGCCACTAAATTTCCTGTTGGGTCTTGAAAAGACGTAAGTGAAGCAAAAATAAATAAAATCCCTAGTAAAAATGAAAACCAATCAAAACCATTTCGTTCATTTGACATAATCCTCTTCCTCTCTTAACTTCTATGTTTATTATCATACTATTCTTTTGTAACTAAATTCGCAAGAAATTATACTTACACTCTAAAAAAATAACATACGCATCATTATTCAGTCACTAATAGCCACCAATCTTATTTCTCGTACATTTGTATACATTGATAACTCCTCGATAACATCTGCATACGTTAACGACTTTGGTAAATCAATTGTATACACATTTTTATAATACTTTTCACCATCTATAATTTGTACTTCAAACGTCACATCATCTATTTCAATATGATGAGCATCAAAATAATGATTTATAAAATCTTTCGTTTCCTTTCGATGCACATATTGAATTTCTAAATTGTTAACTTTGGACACTGTGATAATCCTTTTAACCAAAGAAAGAGAAAACATAATTGAAAGAAATCCTAGTATCGTAACCAAATAAAAGCCCATTCCTAATCCTATACCAATTGCAGCACATGACCATAGTGAAGCTGCTGTCGTCAATCCCGTGATACGTTGTCGTGTCACAATGATCGTTCCTGCACCTAGAAAACCTATACCACTTACCACTTGTGCAATTAATCTCGACTGATCAAATTTGACAATGTGAGCAATATCAGGATTTGATCTTACTAAACGAATTGCTTCTTGAGCTATTTCTTGCTGAATTAATGCAATAATTGTCGCACCTAGACATACCAATATATGCGTCTTCATTCCTGCTGGCCGATTTTTTTGTTCTCGCTCATAGCCAATTGTCCCTCCCATGACAATCGACAACCCTAATCTTAAAACAGTTTGAAATAATGCCAATAAAGTCATTACAACTCCTCCTTTTTTCTGATAACTTTATTATACCATTGGCACATTTTTATCTTCACTGTATACCATACCAATAACAATGACCTTACATTCGCTCTTTTACACCAGTTTTTATAAGAAACCAATTCATTGGATATGCTGTACAAAAACCTACTAACATAGCAATCTGCATCATAAACCAAAAAACTGGACTTGTTGGGGGAATCGCTCCTCCAAAATAATGAGGAAACACAACTAATTGACATAATGATACCGTAATATACATTCCAATTTGCCAACAAGATAAAGATAATGTATCAGCTTTTATAGCTGCTACAATCCCCTCTTTTCTAGATAAATGCTTCATAGGAACAATGGCAAAATATTGAAACATAATACCGATAAAAAGTGCAAGAATAAAGGCTAACACAAATCCCGAGAATAATTTCTGAGAGAAAATAATAGGATAGCCACCAAAAATATAAAGTGTTGGAAAAAAATATAAAAGCCATTCTATCATCAAGTCAGCTAAACTACATCCAGCTCCACAATGACACGTTCCAATAAAAACAGACACAGCCATAGGTTTTGGGTTCATTGAATTTTCCATAGTCATTGAACCATCCATTACCATCTCATGTGATGAGTTATTTTCACCCCACTTTTTGTAAGCTATAACCCATATAATTGAACCAAATAAAGCTGTTAACGGCCAAACAAGAGTCATTATTTTCATTTGTTGTGGATGTTTGATGATATCACATACAATATAAATAAAACAGAGACTTGCAAGTATGATACTAACCCACGATAAAGCTGTTAACCAATAGGGTATAGTTAACATAATGATACCTCCTTCTAATGAATTATGTTCAGTATAGAGACTTACATCGAAAAAAATGTGATCTTCCAATGACTTTAATCTTAAAAATGACAACATCTTATTTTTAAGTGCTCTGATTTGTTTTATAATAAATCTTAGTCATTTTACTGACATAAAGGAGAGAATATGAAAAAGATATTAAAAATAATAGTTGGAGTTATGGTGAGTTCGTTAATCATTATATTGTTATTTATTGGTTATCTCACTGTAAATGAATACAAACCAAAAAAAACGGAAAATTTAACCGTCACGAATGGAAAAGAAGAGTTGATGAAACACCATGATATTTCATTGTTAACACTAAATATTGGTTATGGGGGCTTATCTAGCTCCGAAGATTTTTTTATGGATGGTGGAGAAACAGTTCAACCAAAATCCAGTGAGTTTATAAAACAAAACTTAACTGGTATTATAAACATGTTAAAAGAGCATTCTTCTGATATCTATCTTTTACAAGAAGTCGATATTAATTCAAAACGCTCATATTATATAAATCAAAAAAGTATATTATCAACATCACTTCATGTGCCTAGTGTTTTTGCTTACAATTTCAATGTTCCCTATGTTCCCTTTCCTTTACCTCCAATTGGCAAAGTAGAAAGTGGTATAGCGACTATGACTAACTTAAATATGAATGAAGCCAAACGTATTGCATTACCAAATCCTTTTCCATGGCCAATCAGGCTAGCTAATTTAAAACGTGCATTGCTTGAAACAAGATTTCCTATCAAGGATAGCAAAAAAGAATTAGTTGTTTTTAATTTACATTTGGATGCCTATGATGACGGACAAGGGAAGATCGAACAAAGTAAATTACTAAAAAAAATACTTGAAACAGAATATAACAAAGGTAATTATGTCATTGCCGGGGGAGATTTTAATCAAGTCTTTGATGGAAGTAATCCCTTTCCAAACACAGGACAGAATGGATGGAAACCTGGGAGTATTAGTTCAACTGATATCCCTAACCATTTCTCTTTTTCATATGATGATACCCATCCATCAGTCAGAGTATTAAACCATGCTTTTACTGGTAATTATGAATCCTCTCAAGTCTATGTGATTGATGGCTTTATCGTTTCAGATAATATCAAAGTTAAACGAACGAATAGTTTTGACTACAACTTCAAATACACTGATCATCACCCTGTACAAACCATTATTCAATTACAAGAATAGTGTTACTAAGCCGATTATAAAATTAGCTAGACAACTAAAAAATCATTTGTAATACACTCAAGTTGTATTGGCTCTATAATGTAAAGGACTGATGAATCAAAACTCGATTCATCAGCCCTTTGTATTTTATTTAAAAATATATCGTCTATCTAGTAAAATTTAAGTATACCAAACAAAAAACTAAACAAAAAGGACGACATGTCATGCACAATCATGTCAAAAAAATGCTAATAATAACAGGTAATTATTTAGATTTAGCCAGTACAGAAGAAGCTAACATTAATGGAAGAATACTTTAATTATTAAAGGGACTTATTCCCCCCTACCTTATGCTAGTAAAAATTGTAAACAAAATTGGACTACTCAATGCTCAATCGCTGAAAAAACTTGTCCTATTAGTAAGTTTATTACTTTGCAAGTTTAGAACTTTTAACTGAAAAAATATCGATGACGTTAATCGCTAAATTATGCCAAGTCTCCTTAACGACTGTTCTAAGGGTTCTTAAATCTGTTGAAACTCAATTACCACATCAACTTAAATCCCAGCGATTTCCTGATGTTCTAATGGTAGACGAATTCAAGTCACATGCTAGTAGAGAAGACAAGATGAGCTTTATTTGTGCCGATGGAAAAACAGGAGAATTAGTTGATATACTACCTAGTCGGACATTAAATAAACTGACTGTTTATTTTAATCGTATGCCTTTGGAGGAACAAAAAAAAGTAAAGTTTTTAGTCACTGATATGAATGCTGCTTATTTTCAATTGACTAAAACAGGCTTTCCAACTGCTAATATCATCATCGATCGATTCCATGTTATAAAGCATTTAAATACTGCTTTTAATGAATTTAGGGTACGGGAAATGAAAGTATTGATTCGCCAAAAGAAAAACTCAGAGGCTAATAAACTGAAATCAAATTGGAAATTCCTTTTAAAAAATCAACAAAATATCTCTATTTCTGAATTTAAAACCTGGAGAAGTTTCCCTTCTCCAAAGTACCCTATTTTAACGAAATCAATGATGATTGATCGACTACTCTCATTCTCTGCGAATCTAAAAGAGGCTTATGATATTTTCCAACTACTAACGTATCATTTTAGAAATAAAGACGGTCAATCATTTTTTGACCTGTTAAAAAACTTACCTAATAACTTAGATAAGCTATTTAAAGACAAATTAGAGAACTTACTTGCCTATGAAACAGGTATTCGTAATGCCCTTCTTTATGATTTTTCCAATGGAAAAATTGAAGCCAAGGATACTCATATAAAAACACTAAAACGAGTGTCATACGGATTCAAATCATTTCACAATATGAGAATAAGGATTTTATTGATAAACGGACTTATAAAAATAAAATAACTAAAAAAGATGATGATTGTGAGATTACTCTCACAATCATCATCTTACCGATTTAACTCATCAGTCCTATTTGATAAAGAGTTATATTTTTCATCCTTAAGACCTTATTTTAAAAACTAATTATTCAAACTCTTCATTCTAACATTTAAAGACAAAAATTATAAAATCCTCAATTATTCAAACTTTTCTGATAAAAAATCAAATAGTATTATGAGGCTCCTGCAGTCGTAGGCTTATCAGCTAATGTATATGTTAAATTTGCTGTATATGCATCTGCTAAATTACCCGCTGGTATTTTTAACTCTACTGAATCCATTGCGTAATTAAAAGTCCAACTACCATACCCAGTTCCTTTTGCTGCATCTGCTATGGTTACTGGGTCACCTCCACCATTAATGACTTGACCTTCAGAAACCCCATCAGAAAATGCTTTTTCCATACCGACAGATTTTGGTTGTATACTGCTCGTATCTCCAATTGTTGTCGTTGTAGGCGTAACATTAGGATAAAATAACTGTGTTCCTTTTATAACTTTACTAGAATCAGAATTAACAAAATCCCCTAATTGAGCTGTTAAAGACCACCCTGGCGCATTTCCACTGATTTCTTGAATGTTAATTTTTAAATTAGTACTTGATGTGGTGACAAGATCATTTGCAGTAATTGTTGATGTTCTAAAAGATAAATCATCAGCAACAATAGTTAATGATTCTTTTGGAGAAACTAAATTAAAAGATGCTGTATTAGTCGAAGAAGCGGATTCTGCTGCTAAAATTGGCATTTGAAAACCTACAGCCGATACAGACAAAAAGCTCATTATTATCATTTTTTTTCTCATTATTCTCCCCCCTCTTCATCGCTTTTTATGTTGCACTTGGTCCATCTGTTAATGTATATGTCAAATTTGCTGAGTAAGCGCCCGCAAAGTTACCAGATGGTACTTTTAACTCAATTGAATTATCTAATGCATATGTTGCTGTCCATTGACCATTACCTTTTTCGTTTGCTGCATTTATTAACACTTGTGAACTTGGTGTAGATGAAGCTGATAATAATACACCTTTTACATTTGGATCGGTAAATGAAATATCAGATGAATTAGTAACCGATACTGGTTTTCTAATATCTGAATTAACAGCACCTTCCACAGTTGAAAAATTTGCCGATGGGTAGAACATTTGAACACCTGATAACTTCTTATTATCTGTACTTGTAAACTCACCTAAGCTAACCGATAATCTCCATCCAGGAGCAGATCCTCGTAAATCTGTAATTTGGATAGTTGAAGCTTCTGTTGTTTTAAAAATTAAATCATCAAGTGTAATGCTTTTACTTCCAAAATTTAAATTTGAAGCTTGTGTAATAGATAATAAATTAGCCCCAGGAGATTCATCTTGAGTTAGAATTACAGATGCCTTTTTAGACTCACCTATTTCTGCAGCAAATGCTTCTTTATCATTTAAAAACATCACACTCAAAATAAGTACGTTAAATAAAAGTAACTTTTTCATAAGAAACCCCCATCACTTTTATCATTGAGCTGGACTATCTACTAATTGCCAAGTCAACTTAGCAGTGTAGTTTGTGTTTGCTGAGATATTATTTGTAGGTGCAGAAAAAGTAATATTTGAATTATCAACTTCACTTGCTGGTTTATCGAAAGCCGCAATCCATGTACCGCGTCCATTTCCAGCCTCAGCAGACATCATTTTAGATACACTTGCACTACCTGAGCTTAGAACCAACTCTGATGGCACAGTAGCTGGATTATCATCAGTTCCCTGTGCATTTATATCGTTACTAGTTCTTGCTACACCATTTTTAAACGTGATACTTGCTCCTTTAATAACATCTTCTGTAGTTCCACCTGATTCTGGAAGAAAATCACCTAGTTTCACATTTAAATCCCATCCGGCTCCTGTTCCTCGTAAATCAGAAATTTGAAAAAAGCGTGTGCTTTCATCTTTAACATTAGCAGTAACTGTTTTACTTGTAATTGAAATATCGTCACCAAAATTCAAATTAGATAGATAATTTATTTGTAATGGCCCTGTTTGTGAAATTTCATTACCATTATCAGCTGGTTGAATAGGACCTGGTTTAGATGGATCTTTTGGATCTGTAGGGTTTACAGGCTTAACAGGTTCAGTTCCTGCTACTGCTTTTAGAGTTGCGTTAGAATCAACCTCTGCCGTAGGTGCAGCTAAACTTACATTCGTTCCAACAGTACTAATTAATACACTTCCTAAAAAAATTGTACTTAATAAACTTAATTGCTTTTTCATAATTTTTCCCCTTTTAATTTAATTATTTTTTATTGAGCGTTTGTAGCTCGTGGAGTATCCGTCAAGTTCCATGTTAAATCAGCTTTATATACACCAGCGTAGTTATTCCCAGGAACTGTTAACTGAATGGGTGCCTTTGCTACTACTGTATCATCTGATAACGTTAATTCTCTTGAGTGATAGCGAGCTTCCCACATTCCCATACCTTCTCCTTGGTTTGAGGCGGCCATCAGTACTTTAGAACTTGTATCGCCAGCAGTTAAAATTTGTGCAGATACTTTAGGATCTTTATTCTCAACTCCGACAGCATCTTTATTTGTAATTGCATTTACCTGTGGGAAGGATAAAGTTGCTCCTTTTAATGTTTGAGCGGTCGCACCTGATGCTACGTTTTGTTGAATAAAGTCGCCTAATGTTAAAGTTAAAGTCCAACCGGCACCAGTTCCTCTCGTGTCAATAACACTATATCCAGGAACATAGGTATTTGCATCTGAAGGTACTTCAGGTAAATTGCCATTTTCTCCCGTTATATTTGAAATAGGTGACACTTCTCCTGTTGCATTATCCTTACGTAAATACAAAGCATCTCTAGTAACTTTACTTGATGATAAAGGTATAGCATCAAAATAAAGATCTGTAGCACTACTAATTCCTAATGATCCTACTACAGGAACAATAGGACCAGTTGGTGGATAAGGGTCTATAGGGTTAGCATCTCCCCCAGAACCTTCTGTAATTTCAACATTTGCTGATCTTTCTCTATTTAAGTCATTATCGGCCGCGTATGATATTTTTTCTGCTGCTAAAACTATGCCTGTTGTTAATATTAGGCTAGTTATAATTTTATTCTTTTTCATTTTTTACTCTCCTTTTAATTATTGAGCTTCAGAAGCTCCAGGATTATCATTTAATACCCATGTAACAGTACCAGAATAGTCCCCTGTTTTATTACCAGAAGGAACATTAAGTTGAACATCCGTTACAGTACCATTTGGATCTTCAGCGGTACTATTATACCAACTAATCCACGTTCCTAAACCGTTACCTTTTGCTGCCGTAAAAATCGGTGCTAATGAAGAATTCAATGTTCCTTCATCTCCGTATGCTTGAGTTGTTGGTGCTAATTCAGGAGATACATTTTGTGAGCCAGCTTCAACCTTTCCGGCCGTCATTGATATGTAAGCTCCTTTAAGTTCTTCATTATTTGCATTTACCAACGGACTTTGTTTAATTTGTAAATTCCAACCCGCTCCAGTTCCTCGTGTATCTGTAACTTGTATATTTCGTTTTGCAGAAGAATTTGTACCATCATTTTTTAATGAAATCTGTTGAGTTCTTCCGCTTAATTTCATGTCTTCAAAATTAAACACAATCACATTGTCAATAGATAAAGGCCCTTGTTGACCGGTTTCTCCTCCCGGTTTGTTCCCATTTTCCGGAGGCGTTACATCTGTTCCTTCTGTAACAGTTATCGTTGCATCCGAAGTCACTGACTTATCGTCATTAACAGTTGTTGCTGCTCTAACGCTCAATCCCAAACCAAGTGTTACTGAACTTACTAAAAGACCGCTTATTATTTTTTTCATTTTATACTCTCTCCTTATGTTTATTATTTTTATTTTTAATCATACTCTGCAGTTCTTTACTGAAGAATATGATGATAAAAATCAACCCCAATAACATCAAACCTATTCCTACACTTTCACCCGTAGAAGGTAATTTGCTGGATATAGAAGATCCAGATGATCCAGATGATGGTAAAAGTGGCTTAACCCCTCCACCATCTTTCTGAATGTTTTTATTAGAAAACCCAATTGTTGCTTTTGATTCTGCTTTAGAACTGTAAGTATAACTTTCAGAATTCTTACTTTCGATTGCACAACTTTTTTGACCGAATAGCAATAAAGATATAACTAAAAAACAAGTAACTATGATTTTTTTCATTACTCCTCCTCCTTAATTCTCTTACTATAACTACTGATCAGGTGAACTTACAAGTGACCAGTTAATCGTAGTTGAATAGGAAGAGTTTACTTTAGCTGTTCCTTTCGGAACTTTTAGAGTTACTTTTGTTGGATCCCATTGATAAGTTGTAATTTGCTTTCCGAGACTATCTCTATCCAAATTTTTAGCACTGAACATTGTACTACTCATTCCAGCACTAATCTCAACAGTGGAAGACGTCATTTTTGCGTCAGAACCCGTAGTAGGTATTACACCTTCAACTAAAGAATTTCTAATTTCGCCTTTTGGAATAGTAATCGTTGCACCTTTTAATTGATTTGTCCCATCAGTAAACTCATGCTCCTGAGAAACTTTTACTGACCAACCATTCTCCTCAGTACGATCATCCGATACCTGTATCCACTGTTTAGATAAATCTGCACCTGACATGTTTTTATTATCTTTAGCGCTATATATAGTTGTTCCTGGATTGTATTTAACAGTTCCAAAGCTAATGTTACTTGGTGCATAATCCATACGTAACGCACCTACTTGATTTGTTCCCCCATTTTCTGACCCATTTGGTGGCGTAGTGCCTTCTTGTGGATTATCAGGATCCACTGGATTAGTAGGTCCTAAGTTACCGATAGTTATTTTAACAGTTTTATTTAGTCCCCCCGCTACACCTGAATCTGTCGAAGATACACTTATTTTTAAATCGTATTCTCCAGCTTTTTTTACAACACTACTAAAATCAAATTGAATTTTATCAGTTAAATCATTATATTTACCATCGGTTATGACGTAAGCTGATGCATTAACTCTATTTTTTATTAATGTTTGGAATTCATCGTTTGTTAAATCCATAATATCTGTACTGGTTAAAGTAACATCATCTCCATTTATGCCACTGGTTGATTCTAGAATATGTAATTTTGTAACATAATTTTTAGAATTACCAGCATTATCTTGTGCTTTAATTTCTATCTCATGTACACCAACTGTATTCATATACTCCGATAGTGTCTCTGTGGGTGTGATATACTCTACAGATGGTGAACCTGAAGGATTAGTATCAGTTAGCTTAACAACAAATTCATTAACATCTGGAACAGGAGAACCTTTCATAAAATATAAATCCTTTAATTCAGCTTCTGGAGGAGTAGTATCTGATACAACAGCTTCTGTAGTTGCCGATTTACCATCTTTAAATGCATATGCTTGAATTGTATTACCAGCAACAAAAGGAACATCTGTTTCAGTAGGTACTGTAAATTCAAAATAGCCTGTTTCATCTGCGATAACTGTATAAGTCTCTCCACTAGAGCCATCCAAATTTATCGACGGATTAGGAATATTATTATTAGATTTTGGGAAAGAACTATATCCACCCTCAACTACGGTGTCTGTTAAACGTACATAAGCCCCCGCCGTGGCAGTACCTGTTATTTTTTTCGAATCCGTGCTAGCTGGATTGTCAGTGGGTTTATTATCTATCATTACATCAACATCTGGAATAAAATCGAATCTTAATTTTTGAAAACCAGTGTTTGTACCAGTATTAAAATTTGCTTTAAAATTCTCCGCAGTTCCTGGTGTAGTCGATGATCCTGACAAGCTAGATCTATTTATGTTCACACCCTGATATGGTATAGACATTGCAAACATGGGATTCCAATCATAGTCAGGATTTTGACTATTTAACACCGAACTTGATCGGTTCCAAGCTTTCACCCTTTGCACATCAATAGAAAAATTTCCGTTCATATTAATCAATGCTGAATTAGCTGGTGGACTATTTGTGAATCCAAACTCTACGAGTTTAGCATCTGAAAACTGAAAGACTGAGTTGGTACCAACGTTGAAGAGATATCTTGCTTGATCTGCTGATAATACAAAAGTACCTAAACGATTCACTTTAAAGTTGGCATAGTTACCTACATTCATTACATCAGCAGACCATGAGTTTCTATTTGTTGAATTTATATTAAAAGTTGCGTTCTCACCTACATTAAATTGAGTGCCTTGATTCGCATTTCCTGATCCTAGGCTTAGGATATTATTATTATATCCCTTAGTAGTTAAATCCACTGTACTATTATTACCAATATTAAAGGAAGCACCACCTCCTAGGTTTATAACAGGGTTATTACCAGATCCAGAACTAGTAAAATTGGTTTTCAAACTGCTACCTTCATCTACATTAAATGTTGAACCCGATGCGGCCAAACTAACAGCCGTTGCCCCATTACTTACATCCTGCACATTCATTTCAATTGAGCTATTATTCTTCATATTGAAACTACCACTTGCATTGAAATGGATAAGACCATTATTCCCAGTATGTGAATTCTTATTGACAGTTAACTTTGCTCCATCAGACATATTGAAAGTTGATCCTGCAGATTGAAACCACAGCAACCCTGCGTAGTTCCTATTTCCATTTCCTGGATCTGTATAGGTATAATTAATTTCAGAATTTTTATTCATTATAAAATTACTGGTATTTCTTGTGCTTATTGCATAACCTTGATATCCTTCCCCGCTACCATTAGACGAAGATGCTCCAATGATATTTACTTTAGCATTCTCATAAAAAACGATATTTCCATTAGATGTAAGGTCAATATTTATACCATTACCAGTTTGTAAAGTGACATTAGAATCTGCGAAAAATTCTAAATTAGAGGATTCAAAGTTTTGCTGATCTACAGTCTGAGCAGTCACATTAGTTGTCCCATCAATTGGTGACCGATAAACTAAATTAGCTGCACTGTTAGGACCATTGTTAGTAAATCTATTTTGAAAATCACCTGATATTTGAACAGGAAGATTTTGTGAACTAATTATTTGACTTCCATAATCATTTAAATTATGAAACTTTAAAATAGACGTATTCGCTGTTGGTCTGAAAAAACCATAGTAGTTACCATGATATGAATTCAAATTTTGGATAACTATTTCCCTATTAGCGCCATCTAAATTACTTAAATTAGTCCCAAAATCAACTAACATATTATTGCCTTCAAAGACAATTTTTCTATTTGCAGCTCCATTACTGCTTAACGAAGTTACTCTAAAGGATGCCATAAAACTTATCACTTCAATATTATTATTAGTTATGGCTCTATTTAATTCTTCAGTATTTCTAACTAAAGCAATTTTATTTTTATCAACTGAGCGTATATCTACCTCTATAGATTTATATGCTGAAGTGACACCTCCTTTAGGCAGATGTGGATATGTATACTGCTCTAAATATTGATCAACAGTCATATCTGCTGGATAGTCTTCAGAAGGCGTCATATCATTTTGTAAATTACCTTCAGGAGTAACAAATCCTCGTCCTTGTGGTTGCATTGAGCTATTTTCAGCTGCACGAACATTGCTACCCATACTTATTACTAAGATTAAACTAAAGAGAATAGATACAAAATACTTATAATGCTTCATTACCTCACCTACTTTTTTATACTTACACTATTATGTTTTATGTTTCCTTGTTTTCGATTTTTTATTTTTCTTCATTTTTTTGTTTCTTTTCTTAATTTTAGATTGATTTAGCTTCCATTTGTAGATGGTATATATAACTATACAAAAAATTATTATTAAAAAAAGACAGACTATCACGATAATATTGAACCAATTTTTTTCAACTTTTGGATCATTTATAGCATTTTCATTCAACTGGCGTGCTGTCGTTTTTGTTATTGTGAAGTCCTTCTCCCAATCCCACTTTTGTGTTTGCCATTTTGAATCAGATGTTCTTACATTCATCTTCATTGTATACTCACCAGGAATTAATTGCTTTTCTCCCAAATAAACCGGAAATTTAAAAGTGGAATTCGGTGCCATAATCATTTCTTTTTGTTCATTTTTATAAAGAGTATCATTTGAATTTTTCTTGACGATTTCAGCACTAACATCCAATTTAGATACCACAGCTGCAACTTCATTACGAATTTCTGATACTATCACTTTTTGATAATTTTTTAATTCTGCATTAACATCAATCAATTCCAACGCTGGTTTTTCTACCTCTTTGTTTACTGTGAGTTTAATTGCTAATGCATAACTATATTTATTGTTAATAGTAATACCTTTTTTATTTTCTTTAGCATTTTCTTGACCTAATTTTTCAAAATACCAAGAACCTAAAATGACACCATCTTCAGCACCTTTCGGTACAACAATATTAGCACTAACTACCTTTTCATCATTAGGCGGAATAGTTATTTTTACATCTGAACTAGTTATCTGCACTATATCTGACAAAGGATATATTAATGTTTTGTCTGGATTTTTATTTTCTGAGGTATAATTAATATCACCACTATCATTGGTCGATGCCGAAAATATTTGTGACTTAACTGTGATTTCTTCTTTTGTAGGATTTATGATTTTTGCTTCTATTTTTTTCTTTTCTCCAGGTACAACCCGTATATCATAAAATGAATTGGTTTCATCTATTTCATTACCTGGAGAAATTTTCTGTATGCTGTATCCTATCCCAGAATTTTTAGCTGTATCAGTTGCCAAAACTTCAAATTTATTAAAAAAAAGGATAAATAAAACTGATATGACCAATGTAGCTTTTCTTTTTGCACAAAACATAATACTCACCCTTCATCCAATTTCCTTAATCCGATTTAAAACTAAGAACTAACACCTGCAGATAATGTCCAATTGATTGTTGAACTATAATTCCCTATGGCTCCAAAACCGGCTGGGATACTTAATTTTTCATTACCTACTTCCCACGAATATACTGTGGTACCTTTTCCAATAACTGGATTACTTTCAGTTGGTGCGCCAACACTTAATAGTGTACTTGACGTTAATCCTATTTCATACATCCCTTTGAATGGATCGTTTTCTGTTGAAATAGAATTGATTACTATATTTTGATCTGCAGCTGTTGGTGTGTCTGATAGTGAATTTCTTGCTACCCCCATCGGAATCAGCAATCTACTACCATCTATTGTTTTATTACCGTCTGAAAACTCAGTTCTTTTTACAGTTACTTGCCAACCATTAGCTAAACCTCTGTTATCTGTTAATTGAATGAAATGTAATCCTTTTGATTCACTAGAACTTGATGGAATTCCGTTGTATACACCTCCTTTATAATCAAGCACTTGCGTTCCAAAATTCATATTACCTGGAACAACATCAAGTGAAAGAGGTCCTACTCCACCAGTTTCCTTATTTCCTTCTTCATCGGGAAAAGATGGAGAAGCACTGTCCTTAGATGGATCATTTGGATCCTTTGGACTTGTTGTTCCACTATCCTCTATAAAATCAATTGATGCAGTCCCTAAAGTATCAGCTAATCCTAAAGTAGGAAATCCTCCTCCTATTAAAATTATAGACCCAAACAAAATTAAATTCTTTTTCATTTTAAATTCCCTTCCTCACTTTTTTTTGTTCTTTTTTTTATTCTTTTTTTTGTTCTTTTTTTTATTTGATTGCACTTTTCTTTTTCTATTAGCTTTTCTTTTTTTTCTAACTAACAAAAGAATCGCCATTATAAGAATTACAACAACTATTATAATTATTATATATAACAAATATGGAGGGGCTACTTCCTCTAAGTCCACCGCCTCTTTGTTGATTTTATCACTTTCTTCCGCAGTAATAGTAAAATCTTCGGTAAATTTCCATTCTTTTTTTCCAGAAGTGGCCACAAGATTTAATGTATATTCACCCGGCTCTAACCGTTGGTTACCCCACATAATAGGAAAATCAAAATTCGAATTAGGTGCCATCTCCAAATTTTCTTTCTTTTCAGACTTTAGAACTTCAGTTTGTCCTTTTTTCATTACTTTAGCATCTACAGTCATTTTTCCAAACATAGTAGGTTCAATATTTTGAAGGTTAGCTGTTACTGCAGTTCTATAAGAAACCAAAGCAGGTTTAATATTATTTAACACTAATTCAGGAGAAATAGTCTCTTCACTTTCTCTTAACATCACAGCTTTTACTAACTGAAATTTATTAACTATTTTAACTCCTTGACTAGAATTGTCTTTGACACTAGAATCTGCATCTGGGATTTCCACTAAAAACCCACCTAAAACAGTTCCTTTAAATGTTTCATTTGGTACTTCTAATTGAAAATTAACTTCTTTACTTTCTCCTGGCGGAACTTCCACAACCTGTTTCTCGCCTACCATACTAGTAAAAGGATGTTTTAGAGTTTTATCATATTTATAATTTTTTTCTTGAATTGAATAATCAACAACTCCATTTTGATTAGTGATGGCATTAGTTGGTACCACTTGATATTTTCCGATTTTATCTCCTGTGTTAGTGACAACAACTGTTAATGTTTGTTTTTGTCCAGGAGTTACTAGTAAATCATAATATGTTAATGATTTATCAATTTGATTTTCTACGGGTTTAATAGAAACAGTATAGTTTAAATTATCTTCTTCAGCATATACTTTTACTAAATTGAAATTTAAAATATTAACTAGTAAAATAACTAATAATAAGATGTTTTTAACTTTTAAAATTGGATTTATTAATCTATTTTCCATAACTACTCCCTTGATTTTTTATATTTTTATTTAATTTTACCATCAAAAATACTCACTATAAATGAAAATAACTAATCTCTAACCATTTGCTACGAATTATCATACTAAAGGATTTAATGATTAATCATACTAAATATAATTATAGGTATATTTTTTGAAAAAATCAATGTTTTTTTTTAACTTTCATTTATCAAATCAAACTATGCAGAATATCGTTGTCTATATAACTCAAAAATACTTCCAATAGTGTTTTATAGTTTAATGATTTTCTAGGGAGGTTATTTCTTTTAGAAACGACAGATTAGACAAAAGGTTCTTCAACTTCGTTGAGATCCATTTTTTTAGGTAATCCATCTTTACGTAACAACCCATTAAAGTGTTCAATTAAGACCTTTTGTGAGGGTGTTCCTTGATCGACAGAATAAATATCAGTGCCATTTAGATTGCTGTTTGATTTCCAATTAGAAAATTCTCTACCACAATCGAAGGTGATTGACTTCAATAGACAGCATAGTAAATTTTTAGACCAATTATTTAAACTATTTTCGATGTCTATTGCTCATCTATAGTAAGATGTGTATAGTCCATTTGTGATCACTCATCTTGTTTTCTCTGGTTGGAAAGACAATTTGAGTTTATTACAAATGATTTTTTTAGTTACCTAGCTTAATTTTACAATTGGTGATTAAAAAAGATTATCAAATATATTTTTAACAAACAAGTCAATATATTTATGCATCATCCTTTTCATTTAATTATTTCATAGAACACATAAAAAAGATAATATTGTATTACAGGGTGAAGATAAACTAGTTATTCATTAACAATAATTGGAGTATCTTCACTCTGATTTATTCAAATAAAGATTCACTGCTACTATAACCATCAAAATCCATCATTTGATGACAGCTATTTCTTCGTTCTATCTGTCTAGCATTCTCATTATGGAAATTATCTCTTCTTTCCTCTTTTTGATTCCAAGAGGTAGTATCTTCTTGATATTGATAATGTTGCATGGCATTTTCGTACACTATGCTACCTGTAAACAAAGTTACTATTGACACTGTTATTATAGTAAGTACTTTTTTGTTATTCGTTTTTATATCTCCTTTTATGAAAAACTTCTTACAACTTTAATCATTAAAAACATTCTTATCAAATTCATCTAATTTATTGCTAACAATAATGGATGAATACACATTCCCCATCACATTTAATGGAGCGCGTGTTAATGAGTAAAAATAATCTAATCCCGCAAAAACTGCTACTCCCTCAACTGGTATTCCAATCATTTGGAACACAATGGCCATTGAGACAATCCCACCGCCAGGAACACCTGGATTACCAAATGATGCGACGATGGCAAATACACCTAGTAAAATTAATTTTGATGTAGTAAATTCTATATCAAAAATAGATGCACAGGCAACTGCTGATAAAATATTGGAAATTGGGGCACCATTTGTATTCAAAGCATTTCCAAGTGGCAGCACAAAATCAGAAATTCTTTCCTTAACGCCCATTTTATTTGGTACTTCATTCAAAGCAACTGGCAAAGTGACTGCTGAGGATGTTGTCGTAAATGCCATTAATATAATGCTTGAACTATTTTTTAATAATTGGACAATATTTAATTTATATCTCACTGACATATATAATGTGTATACTGCAAAAAAGATAATATCTACAATACTTACTAATAATAATATTTGCCCTAGTGAAGCAAGAGCACTAACACCACTCGTTCCAATAACCCCTGCAATCATAGCCGAAATACCGATTGGAGCATAGATCATAACGATAGTCACGATTTGCATAATAACTTTTCTTAATCCTAATGTAAATTCATACACACTATTAACTGCTGGGTTATTCTCTTTCAATACATTAACTGAAATTCCAAACAATGCGGCAAATATAATAATTTGAACAATCGTACCATTTGCTAGAGCTGCAACTGCATTATCTGGGATAAAATTTACCAGTGTTTCTTGAATACTCTCGCTTCCTGCTGCACCTTCATAAGCACCTTTTCCAGGAACAGTAATATTTAATACTGGTGGAAAAAATTTTGCGACAATAACTGATAAAACAGCGGATAATGATGTGCTCACGAAAAATACACCTAATGTTTTAAAGCCAACTGATTTTAATTCTTGCAAAGGCAATGAGGCACTTGCTTCTACTATTGAACAAAAAATAAGAAGTGGCACACACATCTTCACTGAACGTAAGAAAATATCACCTAAAAACTGGATATTGGCTGTGCTCTCGCCAAAAGCAAAACCAATGAGTATCCCAATAATCGATCCAGCGACAATACGCATAGATAGGCTTGAATTTTTTATTTTTTCTAACATCTTTTCGTTACTCCCCTTCTTTACCAACAAAATAATTAACTAATGGTTGTGGCGGTTGATTGAATTTTCTTATCTTACTTTGAGACAATCCACTTTCAACAAATAAAATGGCTAATTTAACAGATACAGCGACCGGATCAATTACTGGTATATTAAATTTGTCACTCAACATTTGAGCATACGGTGCAAATCTCGCCCCGCCTAATACAACAACTTCTGCACCATCTTCATGAATTAATTTATCAACGGTATATTCAAGAGACGCTTTCGTCGTGTCTGTCGTTTCAACAATATCTGTATTCATTTCAATTCCACGGACAGAAGCTAAACGAGACTCTATCCCAAACAAACGAGTTAAATCTTCTTGATAAGGGATATTTTGATTGAATACTGTCAAAACAGAGTAACGATGTCCAAGCATTGGGGCAATCATTTGTGACGCCTCAGCTATTGGAATAACTGGAATAGACAACGCTTCTTTTAGTGCAAACATGCCAAAATTCCCAAATCCTGCCAACACGACAGCATCTGGTTTAACCTCATCAATTTCTTTTAATATTTCGCGAACAAATGACCATACTGATTGATAATCTCCAAAAACTGAATCAATATGTTTTGACCCTAAAGGATTGGTAAATGGAATGAGTTCAACAGATGAATATCTGATATCTCGTCGTGCTGATGCCATCAATACATCTGTTAATTCTTTATTACTATTTGGATTAGCTACCATTATTTTCATAATATCTACATACCTCCTTGTTTTTTTATTGCTTCAAAAGGTTTGTTATCAACCAACTGGTTATAAGAAATGGGTTTATCAATTAAATCTCCTAACACTAAATCGGCTTGCCATGTTTCTAATTCACGTTCTTCAATTTTAATGCTAGGGGTCCACATGCCTTGTTTGATAAATGTATCAATCGTGTTAACCCCTTCATCAACAGACATATGTGGCCAAAACCTTTCAATAATCGGACGACATACTTCCCCACCATTTTCCAATAAATAGGTCGTTCCCTTTTGCAATCCCGCAACAAATCGATTGAATTTATCTTGGTCTTTTGCGATCGTTTCAGGTAATGTGTAGTAAACACTCCAAGGAATTTTTTCATCTTTTTCCGTCAAGTTTTTATAGAAATATCCTTTACCTCTTGCAATCATTGAGTGTGCAACATCAGGTTGTAAGACGATAAAATCACCAAATCCCCCTTCAAATAACTCACATAACATAGAGGTGGAAAAATCATGAACAAAACGAATGGTTTCTACATTCGCCCCACCTTTTTTAGCACTTCCTAATGCTGCGACATAATGACTCGCACCATCACCACCAGATACTAATACGCGTTTATTTTCCATAGCCGTCCATGAAAAAGAGTCAACTTTTTCTCTCGATACGATAAACAATGGGCATTTTGATGCAATCTTTGCGACAGAGACATAATTTTTTATATGGTTGTGATACATAATAGGAACCCAAATACCACCTAAAAGAACATCAGCCTCTGCTTTGTTAATATCATCTAATCCATCTACCCAAGGAGTTGGAGTGTAACTTGTTACATCTACACCCTCCTCTTTAAAAAAACCACATTCTTGCGCTAAATACTGTGGCATATAGTTCATTGAGACACCCGTTGCCGTGATTTTAAACTCGTTCATTGCCTTATCCCTCTTTCAAAAATCACAAACCTCTTCGTGATAGCGTTTTCCAAATTATAATCCTTCCAGTAACAAAATACTATGTGCAAAACAATCATTTATCATACCTTTTTTGTTCAAACTAACTGATTGACTTATCCCCTAATCATACATAGATAGATTAACAAGTTTAGTTTTATTCATCATTTGTACTTGATCCGTCTACCATGATATATTTAACAAAACAAATTGAATGGAGATTAATTCTTATGATTATATGGATAAACGGGGCATTTGGCGCAGGTAAAACAACAGTGGCGACTGAATTAGTTAAACAGATTCAGCCTTCTTTTTTGTATGATCCAGAAAATATTGGTGACCTTTTTCGTTCAAATTTGCCGATTAGTATGCAAAAAAGTGATTTTCAGTATTATCCGGAATGGCGCCAGTGGAATGTTCATCTACTTAAAAAAATTTATCAAGAATACGAGGGGGATATTATTGTGCCCATGACAATTTACAAAACAGAAGCTGTTTCTGAAATTCTTGGAAAGTTACGTGAAGAAAATATACCAGTCTGTCATATTCAACTTGATGTATCAAAAGAAACCATTATTTCAAGACTCCAAGAACGTCCTAAATCACTAATTGAATGGGGCGAGAGTAAAGTGGATGAGATACTTGAAGCGTTTAAGTCTGTGCCACAACATGAAAAGATTAATAATAGTGATACTTCACTTGATACAGTCATTAAGGAAATAATTGAAAAGACAATTTATATAAAAAATAACCTATAGCGACTATTCACTGTAGGTTATTCTTGTACATATTCCATTCTTTTTAAAAACTGTTTCACTTCTTTTCTGCTAGATAGTGTGACTAACACTTGTGATTTATTCAGCTGATTCATTTGTTCTTCTATCAATGGCTCGTGGTTTTTAGGGAAGTGCCATATCCATTTTATAAATTCTATATCTATTTTTTCAGGACAATCCTCTTGCATATCAGGTCTAGTTGTTCCACGATATTTAATCACTCGCTTCAAAACTTGATACAAACAAACTAATCTTGCTTTCTTCAAATAAATAATAGTATCTGCCTGTTTCATTCTGATGTCTAACGTACTACTATAGTTTCCATCAATAATCCAAGAATCTTTCTCCACGATATCTGATAGAATAGTTTGTTGCTCATGCTTTGTACTCATCTCCCAATGAGGTTTCCAAAACAATTTATCTAAGTGATATAGCTTAATTGATAATTTATCTTCTAATTGGCGACCAAGTGTACTTTTACCGGTACCAGGTGAGCCGATAATCATTATTTTTTTCATGAAAAACCTCCTTGGTAGTGTCATATTGTGATTGACTGATGCAGCTGTTTCTAATTATAGTAAAATTTAATCAATTGTCTACGTTCCTTAAAATAAATACTAATACTCTTTTAAGTAACCCAAAAGAACTTGTTCCAAATTTTTAGTTAAACATTCCTCTGTTAAACAATGAAAATAAATATAGGCTAAAATATTTTTAAATGTTGCTAATCGGTAAAAATCGGCATTTATTTCTAATGGAAAATTAAATTGATGTATCCAACTTATCATGAGTTCATCTGATATTTTATGATGTTTAATTCCTACAAAGATAGCATGAGCTATACGTTTTTCCTCTTCATCTAAAAATGGTTTTTCTATATTATCTAGTACATAACTTACTGTCTCTAAGACCTCTTTAGATAAACATTCTTCAAATAAGTAATGTTGTACTACTTTACTAAGATAATCCCCACCATGAGCAAAAGCATGTACCCATCCATATATTTCTGAATAGCCAGTCTTATCTATTTCCTTTTGTAAATAAATAATAGCTGTATTAAAAAAATATTCTCTTTCGTCATGTGTTAATAGATTATGGTAAGGTGATTTTAAATCACCATCGGATTGAATAATGAATCCATTTAAAAGTGCGGTAAAACTTCTTGTCAGTGTAGATGGTAATTGTTCTTCTATACGATAAAATATTAAATGTTCCTCAATTGTCTTATCTTTGATATGGATAAACTGTTTATCGGTAAACATTCCTTCTACTATTCCATTTGCCAAAGTATTAAACACGATATCATCACGAATACTAGCATCTGTATTTCCGATATTATCCATTAACCAATATATCTCTTCATCCGCATACACATCGTTTTCTGACTGAATTTTTGTTAATAATTTCTCTTTCATTTATGGTCTACCTCTTTATTTCGAAATGATATATCCTAGTATTGTTCATTTTAGTTTACCTACTTAATTTTGTAAATCATAGTCATTAATATAGTACTTTTTTTGAAAATACATTATAATACATACTAGTGGATAAATTGAGTTCTATGTTTCAAATACATTGTTTTTACATTATATATAAAACATTAAAAAAGAAAGTGAGATTACATGAATTTAGGAAATATTATTACAAGTAAACGTATTGAGAAACAGTTAACACAAGAACAATTAGCGAAACAAATGGGTGTTGAAAAAGATACCATTGCTGAGTGGGAAGATGATAAAGAGTATCCTGATATGGATTCTTTAATTGTCTTAGCAAAATTATTGGATATTTCTCTTGATTCACTCTTTTTAACTAATAATTCTACTTTATTGACTGCTATTATGAAAAAATCAAATCGAAAAACGCTCCAACTTGCTACTCTTATCAGTCTAATAACGCTAAGTATCTTACTAGCTATTTTGCTTTTCTCACTATTAAAGGATGAATCTAAATTGATTGTGTCCATTTTGATTATCATCGGTGAATTAGTAAACCTTAGTGCATTGGCTCATTATATAAAAAAATTATCTTAGATTACTAACCACTGAATAGAATACTATTTGGTGGTTTAACTATAGGAGGAAATATCTTGGAAGAACATTTTACTATCTATAATGCCCAACAACAACCTACTAAAAAAACTGGTGTCAGAAGCATCCCTTTAAAAAAGGAGAGTATCGTATGGTTGTAACGGTATTATTATTCAACCATCAAAATGAATTATTAATTCAACAACGTTCTTCTAACAAAAATTCATTCCCTAACCTATGGGATTTTTCTGCAAGTGGACAAGTCCTAGCAGATGAGCCTGTTTTTAAAGGAGCTGAGCGAGAATTACATGAAGAATTAGGTATATCAATCAATTTAGCAGATACACCTTCAAGATTTGTTTGTTCTTTTGAAGAAGGATGGGACCATTATTTTTTTATTCAACAAGATATAGACATGTCACAACTTAAATTGCAAAAAGAAGAAGTTCAACACGTTGCCTTCGTTACTCAATCTGAGTTTAATCAGCTAGTAGAATCAGGAGACTTTATTCCTTATCTTTTTAACCCTATGATTTTTGATTTATTTTATCAAACAAGTGAACACAAAAAAACATTAAAAATGATCACTCATCCCTAATGTTTTTCATTGATTGTATTAACGCAACCGCTGTGATCGTCGAAGTGAATAACAACACCACAAACTTCAGCCAGATATTATCCTCTCTTAGTAAACCTTGTACTTGTAATGGTAAGCTCAATGCATACATAATAATCCATAAAACATTCCAAAACTTTTTCATCACCCACTCCTTTCATAAACCTAGCGTTAGAAATAAATACTTTCCTAATATTATACTTTAAATAAATTAAAAAACATAGATTTTTCAGATTACATAACAACTGTCATATTTTTTGAATCAGTACTAAACAGGGGTTCCATTCGTCCCAGAGAGTGGGGAAAACTTCTAATTCGCAAAATCCCACCGATTCATAAAAGTTACTAGTCGCATCATACTGAGGACAGTGTCCTTTTGCAACAGTCTTCACTTGTAAATAGTCATATTGCTCACAACAAATCTCTTTTATTTTCTCCATCAACATTCGACCTATCCCCTGATGATGGTATTCTTTTTTTACTCCCATACAATAAATTTCGACTGTTTTCAAACTCGTTTCTTTTAAACTGATAAACCCAACTACCTCGCTATTTTTTGATGCGACATATAACGGATATTCCATACCAAAATCAACGTATTCTTGTATTGCTTCAGGCATTCCAAACCATTCAGGTAGATCGTTTAAAATATCTTTTATAACCAATTTTTTCTTAACCTGATTTGATTCTAAATAAATTTTAATCATCTAACTCGTTTGGCTCCTTTATTAGATATTTAGTACCATTTGATTTATATACTCTATTCTCATTTATATCCATTTTTTTGAGCATTTCCGTTTCTAAATCTACTCCTAAAATCTCTGATATACCTAATAAATAAATTGCAACATCAGCTAGCTCTTCACCTATGTTTTCATTTTTTTTAAATGCATTGAACGCTTCAGAAACTTCGCCATAAAGTAATAAAAACTCTGTTTCAACATTTGCAACGTTAAAACCATGCTTTACTTTATTTTCATATACTCTTTTTTGATACTGTTTCATTATTTCTCCATCTTTGCCAAAATAATACTCAATCTCGAGTATTTCTCATTCCACTTTTTCGTTTTTTGTCGTTCATTATATAACTTAATTCTTTCTCTATCACTCATAATATATGAGGTTGGAGAGACAACAAAATGTTCTATGTCCTCTAATCCATATGGGCAAAATACGTCAATCTCTCCTTTGTTAATTCGAAGTGCAATAGATGTACATTTTTCTGGATAATGATACACTGCATCTCTACTACTCTTATAAACTGATGTATTTGAATTATGAATGTGCATATAAACTTGATTCTTCACTTCCCAGTTAAAGTCTGGGTATTTCTTCATTAATTCATCTTGTATCTCTTGATTTTTTTCATACGGAATATCCTTATCGTAGAAAGCCACATCAATATCCGTCGTAACATCTAACTCGTTTGATTTTGATAAAACATTCCAGAGATAATTTCTTACAGTACCTGCGACTATCCAAGCGTCTTGTAATGATAAATCATCAATTATTTTAAGTAACCTCATAAAATCAGGTTGTTCTTTAACTAACTTTTTTACCTTTTCACGCGTCAGTTTGGCTCTATCTATTTTTTCAAAAACATATGATTTAGCTGTTTCTGAATAAACTGTCTCACCTATCTTTGCAAATCCTAATTTTTCATAAAAAGCGTGATTTTTCAAAGAATAATCAGGTGTCTCAACCACCCACTCATTTGATCCATACATCTGCTCAATTATTTTCCACACACATGTACCAATTCCTTGTTGATGATACTCTGACACGATACAAAAATAGGCCACTTCCCTTCTATAGAAATCTATACTGATACACCCTATCTTTTTTTCGTCCTGACAAATCATAAAACTAGTTAAATTCTCTGCTTTAATGATTTTTCGTGCTAATAATCCATCATCATATCCTGGTGGGGCCACCTACTGCGTTTTCACCAAAATAATATTGTGTGTCTGAATCAAAAGACCTAATCAATATCTCTGTAATGACCTTTTCATCCTTTTCTGTCACTTGTTCAAGTTGTACATCCATCTCTTTTCTCCTTTACCCACCAAAAAAGCGAGTAAATGTCTCCACTTACTCACTAATCATTAAATACCGTGTGCTTTTTCATAAGCCAAAATTTGATCTTTATAAGCCATTGTTTCATCAATTTCATCTAAACCGCTAATTAATTTATCACGCCATTTTTTATCAATGTCAAAGTGAATAGATTCATCTTCTACTTTGATTAATTGATTGTCCAACTCAATTTTAATTGTATCAGTTGCTTTTACTTTTGCAATTTTTTCTCGTTCTTCTTTTGGTAAGATAATTGGTAGTAGTCCATTGTTAATAGAATTCATGTAGAAAATATCACTGTATCCACCCGCAATAATCACACGAAATCCGTAATCATCTAAGGCCCATACCGCGTGTTCACGAGATGATCCACACCCAAAGTTATCACCTGTTAATAAAATCGTTGCATTTTTATATTCTTCATTATTTAGAATAAAGTCAGGGTTTTCATCACGATTATCTAAATAACGCCATTCATCAAATAAAAACTGACCAAATCCTGTTTTTTCGATTCGTTTTAAAAAGTTTTTCGGAATAATTTGGTCTGTATCAATATTATCATTTAATATCGGTACAATATATCCCTCGTAATGATTGATTGCTTCCATTATGCCATCTCCTCTCTAATATCAACAAAGTGACCATTGATTGCAGCTGTAGCCGCCATTGCTGGACTGCAAAGATGTGTTCTCGCACCTTTCCCTTGTCGTCCTTCAAAATTTCTGTTAGATGTTGAAGCACAATGCACACCGGTTGGAACTTGGTCAGGATTCATTCCCAAACACATAGAACATCCCGGTTCACGCCACTCAAATCCAGCTTCTTCAAATATTTTATCCAAACCCATTTTTTCGGCTGCTTTTTTCACTGGACGTGAGCCTGGAACGACAATCCCAGTAATCCCATCATGAATTTTTTTACCTTTGACAATTTTTGCCGCTTCCTCCAAATCAGACAAGCGACCATTTGTACATGAGCCGATAAACACATAACCAAGCTCGATATCTTTAGCATAGCCACCTGGTTTTAGGTCCATATAATCGTAGGCTCTTGTGTCATTTTCATCTTTGATTTCTGGGAAAGATTCGTCAACAGATACACACATACCTGGATTAGTTCCCCAACTTACTTGAGGGGCAATGTCTTTGGCATCAATTTCAATAATTCTGTCAAAACATGAATCATCATCTGTTTTTAATGTCCGCCATTCTTCAACAGCTTGATCCCAATTTTTGGGTGCAAACTCACGACCCTTTAAATAGTCCAATGTTGTATCATCAGGCGCGACCATTCCCATTTTCGCACCACCTTCAATGGACATGTTACAAATACTCATACGTTCTTCCATTGTTAATCCTTCAATCGTTGAACCATAATATTCCACTGCGTATCCAGTACCAAAGTCTACCCCGTATTTTGAAATCAAATACAAAATAATATCTTTGGCATAAACACCTTTTTGCAAATCACCAGTAATTTTAACACCCATATTTTTAGGTTTTGTTTGCCATAATGTTTGTGTCGCAAATACATGCTCTACTTCACTTGTCCCAATACCAAACGCAATCGCACCAAATGCTCCGTGAGTCGCTGTATGAGAGTCCCCACAAACAATGGTTTTACCAGGTTGTGTCACACCAATTTCTGGTCCAATCATGTGAACAATCCCTTGTTTGTCATGTCCATTACCGAATAATGACACATTAAACTCTGCACAATTTTTTTCAAGTGCTTCAATTTGTTTTTTCGCAACTAAATCAGAAATATTGTAAATGTCTTTTGTCGGAACATTATGATCCATTGTTCCAAATGTTAAATCTGGACGTCTAAGTGGACGATTAGCAAGTCTCAATCCTTCAAAGGCTTGAGGTGACGTCACTTCATGAATCAAGTGAAGGTCAATGTATAATAATTGAGGTTCACCAGGGTTTCCTGCAACGACATGCTTGTTCCATACTTTATCAAATAGTGTTGTTTTCATATGTTTAACCTCCTATAATTTCCATTAATTCCTGACGAATGTGTCGAGTGACATCAGTTGTTGAATAACTTCCACCTAAATCTTTTGTCATAATATCTTTTTTCATCACTTGTCTAACTGCTTCATCCACCATGTCAGCTAATTTATATTGTTTAAAGCTATCTCGTAACATCATCGACACGGAATAAATCATCGATAATGGGTTAGCCACGTTTTGACCCGCAATATCTGGTGCTGATCCATGAATTGGCTCAAATAAATGAATACCTGTTTTAGATAAACTAGAACTAGCTAATACTCCTAAACTTCCAGTTAACACAGAAGCTTCATCACTTAAAATATCGCCAAACATATTTTCAGTCACGATAACATCAAATTCTTTTGGTTTAGTAATCATCACCATCGCACAAGAATCCACTAATTGATGTTCTAGTGTCACATCTGGATAATCTTTACTCACCTCAATTGCCACTTGACGCCATAATTTGCTTGTTGCTAGTACATTTGATTTATCCACCGATGTGACTTTTTTTCGTCTTGTTTGAGCTAATTCAAATGCTGCACGCATGATACGCTCAATCTCTTCTTTTGTATAAATGCATGTATCTAACGCATTTTCTTCATTTAATTCGCGTGATTCACCAAAATAAATACCTCCAGTCAACTCACGAACAATCACAAAATCCGTACCAGTAATTCTATCTTCTTTAATAGGTGATAAATGAACGAGTTCTTCTGAAACTTGAATTGGACGAATATTAGCATACAACGATAATTGTTTTCTAAGTGCTAAAAGTCCGGCTTCTGGTCGTTCTTTACAATGGTCCCACTTTGGTCCACCAATAGCTCCTAGTAAAATCGCATCTGATGACTGACAACTTTCAACTGTTTTTTCAGGAAGTGGTTTCCCAACTGCATCAATCGCAGCTCCACCAACTAATTCCTCAGATACTTCATAATCAAACAAGCCATTTTCTTTAAACACTGATAAAATATCTAGTCCTGCATCCATAATTTCCGGACCAATACCATCACCTTTTAATACTGTAATTTTAGTCACGTTTCTCACCTTCTCTTAGTTTACTAAATGCATTGAGATATGCTTTAGCTGAAGCTGTTAAAATATCAAAATCAATGCCCACTCCATGAACGGATTCCTGTGTTTCAGGGTCAGATACTTCTACATGAACTTCTGCTTGCGCATCTTTTCCACTTGTTAGCGACTCTATTCTAAACGCATCTAATTGAACATCTTTATCCATGATTCGATTAATCGTATTATAAATTGCTTGGATACTTCCAAGTCCTGTTGCTGAATCTGATAATTGGTCATTTTCAGCCGTTTCAATTTCAATCACAGCAGCTTGTTGACCATTTGAAGTAAATTGCAATTGTAAATTCTTTAATTCTAAACTTTGACTTGTGGAAATAGTATTACCAGCAACTAATGCATGAATGTCTCTGTCCAAAATGTTCTTCTTTTTATCTGCCAATACTTTAAACTCATCAAATAAAATTTGTTGTTCCTCTGGAGTTAAGTTCGTATAGCCTAACTCAATTAATTTCTGACCAAATGCATGGCTACCTGATAATTTCCCAAGAGGCAAATGATTCGTTTTTAGTCCAATTAATTGTGGTGTCATAATTTCATAGGTATCAGGATGTTTCAATACCCCATCTTGATGAATGCCTGATTCATGAGCAAATGCATTGCCACCAATAATCGGTTTGGTTTTATGAATTGGGATACCTGACAATCGGCTAATCAAGTCACTCGTCATTTTCGTTTTTTCTAAAATGATATTTGTTTTTGCTTGATAAAAATCTTGTCTAATATGAAGAGCTAGTGCGACTTCTTCAATCGCTGTATTTCCCGCTCGCTCACCAATCCCGTTGATTGTTCCCTCAACTCGTCCCGCACCATTTTCAATGGCCGCTAAAGCATTTGCTGTTGCCATCCCCAAATCATTATGACAATGACAAGAAAAAATCACGTTATCAATATTCTGACAATTTGAGGTAATATATTGAAATAATTCACCATACTCTGTTGGATTTGAATAGCCGACCGTATCTGGAACATTAATAATTGTTGCACCCGCATCAACGGCTGTTTGAATGGCTTTAACTAAAAACTCTTTTTCAGTACGTGTAGCATCTTCCGGAGAAAATTGTACGTTTTCAAACAGTGATTTAGCGTACGCGACGTGCTCTTTAATCGAAGCTAGTACTTCTTCTTCACTCATATGGAGTTTGTATTTCATATGAATCTCACTTGTCGCTAAAAAAACATGGATTTGTGGATGATTCGCGTGTTTTAATGCCTCATATGCAGCATCAATGTCTTTTTTACGACAACGAGCTAATCCAACAACAGTCATCTTATCCACAGCTTTGGCAATTTCTGAAACAGCTTCGAAATCTCCTGGTGATGTGATTGGAAATCCTGCTTCTAATGCATCAATCCCATAACTTTCTAATTGTTTAGCGATTCTTACTTTTTCAGCTGTATTAAAATTAACACCTGGTGTTTGTTCACCATCTCTTAGTGATGTATCAAAAAATTGAATAGTTTTCATCATTATCTCCCCTTTAACAAATTAAAAAGACTCCTCACGTAGAAACATGAGAAGTCTTTCAGTCAAGAATCCCATGTCAGACAAAGTCGAATAGGACCCATAGTGTACTATCTACACTGGGCCCTGCATTAATAATAATCGATAAATGCTTGTCGTTGACTTTGTCATAACACTCTCTCCTTTAGACTAGTAATGTATACAATGATTCATTTTCTTGTAGATTAATATAATTTGGATCAAAAATTGTGAGTCGCTCAATTAACGAAGCGTAGTCAGCATGATTTTGGAGTAAAATACCAATCACAACTGGGCCACTTCCTCGATTAATTTTTTTCGTATACTCAAATTTAGTGATATCATCGTGTGGACCTAAAACGTCTGATACAAACTCTTTTAACGCCCCTGCTCTTTGCGGGAAATTAACCACAAAGTAATGTTTTAATCCTTCATAAATCAGTGAACGTTCTTCAATTTCAGGCATACGCTGAATATCATTATTTCCACCACTGATAATACACACAACGGTTTTACCTTTGATATCATCTTTATAATCATCTAATGCCGTTACTGATAAGGCTCCTGCTGGCTCAACAACGATGGCTTGTTTCGTATAAAGCTCTAAAATCGTGCTACATACTTTTCCAATAGGTACTTCACACACGCCATCTACCAATTCTTGACTGTGTAAAAAAGTCATTGCTCCTACTTCTTGCACAGCTGCCCCATCAACAAACTTATCTAGATGAGATAAGGGTGTCACTTTTTTCTCCTTTAAGGACAATGACATAGAGGCTGCTCCAACCGGCTCGACTCCAATAATTTTTGTTGTTGGACTTTTATCTTTGAAATAGGCACTGATGCCACTGATTAATCCTCCACCACCAATAGGGGTAAAGACGTAATCAGCAGGTGACGCTTCTTTTTTATTTAATTGGTCAACAATTTCAAGAGCCACAGTTCCCTGTCCTGCAATAATGTTTTCATCGTCAAATGGGTTGATAAACGTTAATCCATGTTCTTCACCATAATGAATGGCCATATCTTTCGATTGATCAAACGTATCTCCAACAAGTTTGATTGTCACTTGATCTCCACCAAATGCTTCTACTTGGTTAACTTTTTGTTTTGGTGTCGTCACTGGCATAAAAATCGTAGCAGGAACTCCCATTTTAAAACATGTATAGGCAACTCCTTGTGCATGATTTCCAGCACTGGCACACACCACCCCTTTAGCTAACTTTTCTTTTGATAATTGACTGATAGCATAATATGCTCCACGTAATTTAAACGACCGAACTATTTGTAAGTCTTCACGTTTTAAATATACATCAGCATCGTATTTTTTTGATAAGTAATCATCGTATTGGAGTAGTGTTTTAGTTACCACCGGTTCCAATATATGATTGGCTTTTTCAACTTGTTCACTTGTCACCAACGTCCCCATAGAAACGCCTCCTATTTGTTATTAACAAATGGCATCATGTCTCGCAATTCTTTACCAACTGCTTCGATTTGGTGTCCTTGTTGTTCTTTTCTTAATCCATAGAATTTTTCAAATCCATTTTTGTTATCTTCGATAAATCCTTTAGCAAAAGTTCCATCTTGAATATCAGTTAATACATCTTTCATGCGTGCTTTTGTTTCAGCTGTTACAACACGTGGTCCAGAAACATAATCTCCATATTCAGCAGTATTAGAAATTGAATCACGCATTTTTTCCATACCACCTTCATACATTAAATCAACGATTAATTTTAATTCATGTAATACTTCAAAGTAAGCAATTTCTGGTTGGTATCCAGCTTCTACTAATGTTTCGAATCCTGCTTGAACTAATGCAGTTGTTCCACCACATAATACAGCTTGTTCACCAAATAAATCCGTTTCTGTTTCTTCTTTAAATGTTGTTTCTAAAACCCCAACACGTGTCGCGCCAATTCCTTTAGTGTAAGCTAAAGCGATGTCACGAGCGTTTCCTGTTGCATCTTGTTGTACCGCAAATAATGATGGCACAGCAAATCCTTCTTCAAATGTACGACGAACTAAATGTCCTGGTCCTTTTGGCGCAACCAAGAATACATCCACATCAGCTGGTGGTTGGATTACATCAAAGTGAATATTGAATCCATGCCCAAACGCTAAGGCATTTCCTGCTTCTAAGTATGGAGCAATTTCATTTTTGTATAAATCTCCTTGGATTTCGTCTGGTGCTAAAATCATAATAACGTCAGCTTTTTTTACTGCTTCACTTACTGGGAATACATCAAAGCCAGCTTCTCTTGCAGCATCTGCTGATTTCCCTTCACGGATACCAATAATCACATCATGACCTGTGTCACGTAAGTTTTGTGAGTGGGCATGACCTTGTGAACCATAACCGATGATTGCGATCTTTTTTCCTTCTAACTGATCACCTTGAACTGAATCTTCATAATATACTTTTGCCATAATTAATTCCTCCGATAAATTTTATTATTTTATAGAACTTCTAAGTAACCCTGTAATTCCGGTTCTTGCAAGCTCTTGAATCCCATATACTTTTAATACATCTACTAATGCATCAATTTTTTCACTGCTTCCAGCTATTTGGATGATAATAGATTGACTACTCACATCAATGACACTTGCTCTGAATGGCTCAATCATCGACATAATTTCTTGTCGATTGATACTAGTTGTTGCAACTTTTATCAGTGCCAGTTCTCTCTCTAAATGAGAGTCTGCACTCATATCGATGACTTTTATGACATCAATTTGTTTATTTAGTTGTTTAATCAATTGCTCCATTTGAAAATCCGAGTCAACACTTACAACTATGGTAATTCTTGACACATCAGGGTTTTCTGTGACACCTACAGAAATACTTTCAATATTAAACTGACGTCTAGTGAGTACTCCTGAAATACGATTTAATACACCTGATGTGTTTCTAACTTTCGCTGAAATTATTCGTCTCATCTTTTCACCACCCCAATCATTTCATTATTAGGTTTTCCTGGTGGCACCATTGGCAACACATGCTCTGTTGGTGAGCAATTAATTTCAATTACCATTGGCTCTTTTTCTTTAAACGCCTGAATCAACTCTTCTTCCAATATTTCAGCATTATCTAGTCTGACAGATTTTAAATGATACGCTTCTGCCATTTTTTGAAAATCTGGTTGATTATAAAATACCGATTCAGAACGTCTTTCGTTAAAGAAACTCTCTTGCCACTGACGAACCATACCAAGTGAATGGTTGTTTATCAAAATGACTTTCGGTGCAAGATGATACTGCTCTATGATAGCTAGCTCTTGGTTGGTCATTTGAAAGCCACCATCGCCAACAATAATCACCACTTGTTTATCTGGTTTGGCTAATTGTGCGCCAACACCAGCTGGAATACCGTATCCCATCGTGCCTAAACCACCACTAGTAATCAGTTGATTTTGATATTTAAATGGATAAAATTGGGCTGCCCACATTTGATGTTGACCAACATCTGTGGCGACGATTGCTTCACCATTAGTAATTTTCCCAATAAGTTCAATCGCTCGTTGTGGTTTGATTTCTTCCACAGTTTCTTCATAAGTAAATGGTGCTTCTGTTTGATAATTTTTAACTGTGTCACGCCAATCATCATAGTTTTCTGTATTAAATGTTTCTTTATTTAATAATCGAATGACTTCTTTAGCATCCCCTACAATCGGAATATCTGTTGGAATAATTTTCCCAATTTCAGCTGGATCAATATCCACATGAATAATGGTTTTATCTTTTGCTAAACTTTCTGGGCAACTAGCTAATCGATCATCAAAGCGAGATCCGATATTGATTAACAAATCTGCTTCCATCAATGCTTGATTGGCTGCATAGGAACCATGCATACCACCCATGCCTAAAAATAAATCATTATCTGTTGGTACAATTCCTAAGCCAAGGAGAGTTGATACAACTGGAATTTTTGAATTTTCTAATAATTCTCTAAATTCGGTCGTCCCATCACTGTGATGAATGCCCGCACCAATTAAGAAAACTGGTTTACTTGCTTGATTTATCGCAGTCACGACTTTCTTTATTTGATTAGGATGTGGCATATAATTTGGTTGATAGCTTGGTATATGCACATCGGCTATTTTTTTGACCGGTGTTTCATCTAACGTGATATCTTTTGGTAAATCGATCACCACTGGTCCTTTTCTTCCTGTTGTCGCAATATGAAAAGCTTCTTTAATCACTTTAGGTAAATCTTCTACTTTTCTCACTTGATAGTTATATTTCGTGATAGGAGTAGTTAATCCTAAAATATCGGCTTCTTGAAAAGCATCTTTCCCGATACCACTACTGGCTACTTGACCTGTAAAGACAATTAATGGTACCGAATCACTCATCGCATCGGCTATTCCCGTAATCACATTGGTGGCTCCAGGGCCGCTTGTTACTAAAACGACTCCTGGTTTGCCACTGGCTTTAGCATATCCTTCTGCTGCATGTACCGCTCCTTGTTCATGTCGCGTCAAAATATGCGGAATTTTTTTGTCATACAAGCTATCGTAAAGTGGCAAAACCGCTCCACCTGGATAACCAAATATCATCTCAACATCTTCATCCAATAAGGAATCAATGAATAGCTCTGTTCCTTTTTTATTCATACGACTTGCCCCCTTACTCACCCATCAAATTATCTGGTATTCTCATAATAGCCCCTGTATGTGCTGAGGTTACTAAAGCTGTATATCGTGCTAGATATCCTTTTGTTACTTTTGCTTTAAATGGTTTTTTCTTCGCTTTTCTCTCATCTAATTCATCATAAGATACAGCTAAATTGATTATACGATTCACTAAATCAATTTCAATTTCATCGCCATCTTCAACCAATCCAATTGGTCCACCTTCGGCTGCTTCTGGTGAAATATGTCCTACTGCAATTCCACGTGTCGCACCAGAAAAACGTCCATCAGTAATTAAAGCAACATCTTTTCCTAATCCGCGGCCAACAATACTTGATGTTGGTGCTAGCATCTCTGGCATTCCTGGGCCACCTTTTGGTCCTTCATAACGAATCACCACAACATGTCCTTTTTGTACTGTATGATTATCAATCGCGGCAACAGCTTCATCATGTGAGTCAAAGCAAATCGCTTTTCCTTTAAATACTGAAATAGACGGATCAACCCCTCCAACTTTAATGACACAACCTTCTGGTGCAATATTTCCATAAAGAATTGATAAGCCACCAACAGGACTGTATGCATTCTCTTTTGGTCGAATCACTTCTTCATTGTTAATCAAAGCATTTTGAACGTTTTCTCTAATTGTTTTTCCAGTAACTGTGATACGATCTGGATGAATGGCTCCTTCGATACTAGTTAATTCATTCATGATAGCTGGCACGCCACCTGCTTCATGTACATCATGCATTGAATAAGAAGATGATGGCGCAATTTTTGATAAATAAGGCACACGTTTAGCAATCTCATTAACATCAGATAAGTCATACTCAATTTCTGCTTCATTGGCAATAGCTAATGTATGCAACACCGTATTAGTTGAGCCGCCCATTGCCATATCTAAGGCAAACGCATCATCAATTGCTTCTTTTGTAATAATATCTCGTGGCTTTATTTGTTTTTCTACAAGGTCCATTAAATGAACGGCTGATTGTTTTATTAATTCACGACGCTCATCAGAGACTGCCAACGCTGTTCCATTATAAGGTACAGCCATTCCTAAAACTTCCATTAAACAATTCATTGAATTTGCTGTAAACATTCCTGCACAAGAGCCACATGTTGGGCAAGCATTTTGTTCCATGAATAAGAATTCTTCTTTTGTCATGCCACCTTCTTTAAATGCTCCAACTGCTTCAAACATAGATGATAAGGTTGCAGCCTTACCGGTTGGATCAATCCCTGCTTTCATTGGCCCCCCTGAACAAAAGATGCTTGGTACATTTGTTCTTACAGCTGCCATTAACATGCCTGGTGTGATTTTGTCACAGTTTGGAATATAAAATACCCCATCAAACCAGTGGGCATTAATCACCGTTTCGGCTGCATCCGCAATGATTTCACGACTAGGTAGAGAGTAACGCATGCCAATATGTCCCATCGCAATCCCATCGTCAACGCCAATTGTATTAAACTCAAACGGAATGCCGCCAGCTTCACGAATCGCTTCTTTTGCGATATCTGCTAATTCTCTTAAATGCACATGTCCTGGTACAATATCAATGTATGAATTACAAATAGCAATAAATGGTTTGTTCATGTCTTTGGCATTTTTCACTTGTCCTGTTGCGTACAACAAACTTCTTGCTGGTGCTGCGTCGACACCTTTTTTGATTTTGTCACTTCTCATTATAATTTCCTCCTCTAAGAATAAAAGAAAAAGCATTCCATTTAAGTATGACACTCAATGGAATGCTTTAAGGCAAGAATCCCATTATCTTACAACAAATAGGAACTCGACCTGTAGATGTTTTTTCACCCAACGTGTCCTAGTTCCTAACCTGTAATAAAATAATGACTAAATTATTCTTGCTCTCTCTCATGATAATGTTCCCCTTTAATTGGAATTTGATTAAAATATTATTAAAGTAAATATAGACTTATCTTGTAAAACTGTCAACAGTTTTTTTGATTTTTTTATTTTTAGGTCTTTTTAATCTATTTGTTTTTATGATACAATTTTATTTAATATATTATAAATAGTAACACATTTATTTTTTATTAACCATCATTTTTTGAAAATAGTTAAAGTTTTTATATAGGAGGAATAATCTATGAAATTATATGAACAATATAGAGATACCAAGTCTTATGATGATGATTTTTTAAGATGGTTACTAATCAGAAAACTAAATTTAAAACAACAATTAGCTATTATTTTTGTGCTTTGGATGGTGTGGATTATTTTAGCTCCTAATCTTGTTTTTTGGGTAACTTTTTTCAAATACGCTATCATTATTTCGCTTATAACTGCTTTAATCGTCTTTATTAAAAAAAGATTAAAACTGTTATCTTGAATAGATATCATTAGCCTTCTCATAAAAAATCAGGATAATATAACTATACTGTTATCAATCCTAAAGTATGAGGAGGTTTCTCTTGTTGAAAAAATATAGTTGGAAAGTTCTTTCTGTGGTCATTTTATTATTAAATGCTTGGTGGATTTTCCAAACATTTCAATACGACCACTACCAAGAACCACTTGGTAAAATAACTAAAGTTAAAATAGTAGAAAAAAACGACACCATTGATGAACATCAAAACAAAGATATTATCTCTACCCAACAAATCCATCTAACTCTTTTATCTACAAAAAATAAAGGAAAAGAGCTAACTATTTTAAATAAATTTAGCCAATCACGAATCAAAGATCAAGAGTATAAAACAGGTGATTTAGTCTTTTTGTCTATTAAAGACAACGATTTTTCACAAGCAACTATCATTGACAGTAAACGTGATACTGGACTAGCAATATTGATGTTAGGATTTGTTTTACTACTGATTGTAATTGGGCGAAAAAGTGGTGTAGCATCATTGATTGGATTACTTATCAATACGGGACTATTTTACTTACTTTTGGTTCTGTATGAACATGTCTCGAGTCAATCACTCATTTGGCTTTCTTTATTATTTTTCCCGATTATTGTCGCCAGTACATTAATTGTCTCAAATGGCTGGAACCAAAAAACAAAAATTTCTATACTTACAACTTTATGTAGCACCCTTATTACCTTTGTTCTTGGTGTCAGTATCATTACTTTACTAAAGCATAAAGGACTACGATATGAGGAGATGGAGTTAATAACTAGACCACAACATGTCTTATTTATCTCAAGTTTATTAATTGGGACAATGGGTGCTTCCATGGACATTTCGATTACATTAAGCACTGCCATGAATGAAATCTCTCAAAGGCATAAACAATTAACACCTCAATCATTGTATCAATCAGGGATTCAAGTTGGTTCTGAGGTCATTGGGCCAATGATTAATACCATGTTTTTTTCTTATTTGAGTGGATCGATTCCTTTAATTTTGATTTTTTTAAGAAACGATATGTCGTTTAACTATACGTTTCCTATCTCTCTCTCTCTTGAAATGACACGTGCGTTAATTGGTAGCATTGGGATCGTCTTGACTATTCCCATCACCAGTTACATCGCCAGTATCTTTCTAACAAGGGGGAATCAGTATGAGCGTTAACTTAGTATTATTTATGGTTCTGATTTTTTTATTATGGTATTTTCAACAACGTAAAGGTGTCCTTACTCTTATCACACTAGCTATTAATTTAGCGATGTTATTTGTCATGATTTTGTGTATTAATATAGGATTTTCACCAATTTTTTTAACGATTTTAACGTCGATTTTAATTAGCGCAAATAATTTATTTAATATCAATGGGTACAATGACTCAACTAAATCTGCTTTTATTAGCAGTACTTTTGTCATCTTTTTAATGGTCCTACCGATACTTTTTGTTACCTCAACGTTACATCTTCAAGGAATTCCTCTTGAAGGCCTAATGGAGATGGATATGTATTCCTTACATATTGGAGTATCTTTCGTTGATTTAAGTGTCGCTGTATTATTGATGACCGTCGTTGCAGCGATTAATGATATCGCTATTTCGATTACATCTTCTATGATAGAAATCAAAGAGAAATTACCTGATTTGTCATTATCTGAATGGAAAAAATCCGGTCTAACTGTTGGAAAAGATGTCTTAGGGCCAACGATTAATACATTAATTTTTGCAGCGATTGGTAGCCAATTTGCCTTATTGATTTGGGTATTTGATTTAAAATATAGTCTGACACAGCTAGTGAATAGTAAATTAATTGTGACAGAGTGGGTGGCGATTATTTTTAGTGGTATTAGTATTGCCATCACCATCCCTATCACTATTTTTCTACTCACAAAACAAGTTAATGATTGACAATTCGTTATATTCTGTTAAAATAAAACACGATAAATGAATTTTGTTAGGTGAGGCTCCTATGCAAACACAGGCTATTGCCCAAAAACGTCGAGAGACACCAATGGGTAGAACAGGAATTGTCGTGAAGGCTTTTCATAAGATAGCTAAGATTTTTCTTTACGTTGTATAGTGCTAAAGCTCAACATATTACTTAAAATATGTTCGTTCTTTTAAGTCCTAACCTCTTTATTTGGTTAGGGCTATTTTTAATTTTAGGAGGTGGATGATTATGATAATAGTTGTTGCCATTGCCATTGTTGTTGCACATATTATAGGTCACAATGCTACAGAAATAGTGACAAACGTACCAGCACTATCTGAAGATTTTGACCCTCATCCCACCCTAGTTGGGTGTCGTCGATTTAACTAAGCCTTCCTAACAATTATTTATCGAACAAAAATATCTGTGAAGAAAACAGAAGCTAAAAATGGCTTTTGTTTTTCTGTTTCCTTATATAAAATATAACTGAAGCAAATACGTATTTTAAAAATGTAATCGCTTGCATTTTATTTAGAAATGAGTTAATATGAACTCATAAGGAACTACAATTCCCACAATTAGTTAACAAGATATTTAAATTTTATCAGCTTTATAAGAAAGGTAATGTTTAAAAGATTTGTATCTGATTGACATGTAAACAGAAACACATGTAAGTGAATTAGAAGTTTAAACAATATAGAAAGGCGTGGGAATTTGAAATCTTCCTTATTAACAAAATAAGACCTAACAGGTGTTTAAGATTTATTGGAGAAACAAAAGGCACTCCAATATGAAACGTACGACAAAAAAACACAAAATCCTGTTAGGTCTATTTTTTATCAAAAAATAACTAAATCCTATTATAAAAAAAGAATGATGAGTCATCTCATCATTCTTTTAATCTTTCAGGCATCATAAATTCAAGAAATTCAGTCAACCCATCTTGAATAAACAATTCTTCTCTGTCATACATAGATAAAGACGTTCTAATAAGAGGTTCTTTATTATCCAATATTTTTTGTGCCCAATGAGGATCAATAATCATAGAACGACCAACTGCTACAAAATCAGCATTCTCTAGAACATTTTTGACATCTTTTGAAGTTCTCACATCACCTATTCCAATTAAAGGGACTCTATTATTTATTTTTTGATAAACATATTCAAGCATCGATTTATCCTGATAAGAAGGAGAAACAGATTTACGATTATAATCATTTAAAGAAATATGAAGATAATCCAATCCTTTATTAGATAATTTATCGATTAAGAACAACGTATCTTCAAATTTAATACCAGGATTTTCAAACTCCTCTGGTGAGAATCGATACCCAATAATAAAATTTTCTACCTCTGATTGATCAACTGTATCAATTATTTCATCGACAATAGTATCAATAAAATGGTATCTTTTTTCTAATGTGCCACCCCATTCATCTTTTCGTCGATTAGAATGTGGTGAGAAAAATTGTTGAATAACATAAGTATTTGCTCCATGTATTTCAACTCCATCAAATCCTGCCTTAATCGCACGAATTGTCGCTTTCTTGAAGCTATCGATTAAATGTAAAATATCACTTTCAGTCATTTCACGTGGTATTTCCGCATCTGGTCTTTCTGCGGCTATACTACTGGCTGAAATTGGTTGAGTACCACGCAAAATCTGAGAATCTGTCATTCTTCCAGCATGAAAAATTTGTAGAATAGCTTTGGTGCCATTTTTTTTAATACTACTTGCAAGGCTACTCAAACCAGGAATCTGTCTATCGTCATAAACTCCCAACTCGCCTTCCCAACCTTTACCATCTTCTTGAACGTTAGCCGCAGCTGTGATTACTGCTCCCACACCACCTGAGCGCAACCCATAATAATTTGCTTCATCCGTTGTAATAACGCCATCGTAAAAAGACATCTTAGTTGTCATTGGGGCCATAAACAATCTATTTTTTAATGTTAATCCTCGCTTAAATGTTACACTATCAGTAAAATTCTTCAACATGATCCTCACCTTTTAGGGAATTTTTATATAAATGCATGCGCACGCATTTTATGGATAGTATGTTATAATAAAAAAAGTCTATGAGCAAGCATAATGACTTAATCATAAACGTTCATTTAGGATAATATCTATATATCTCTCAGCTTCAATCAACATATTTTTTCCTTTTTTTGTTAGATGGATATATATACCACGTTTGTCATCTAGACACGTCGTTCTTTCTATCATACCATAATCTTCACTTTCCATTCTAACCATCATTCTAGACATTGCACTTTGACTTAAATTAAAATATTTACTTATATCAATCAATTTAATACAGTGGCCAGGTGTCTTTCCCAAATAATATAAAACATAATATTCATTTAATGATAAATTCACTTTTCTTTTTAGTGTATTTTCTAATTTTTTTTCTAGCTTATTATGTTGATTGGTATAATCTAACCATCTCTCCATTAAATTATTTTCCATACTCACATTCCTCACCGTATTATGTATCACATCTACACTATACATCATTTAAGTAACTAATAATATTAATAATATTTTAATGTGTTAGCCTATTATTATCTAATGTCTATTGTAATAATAGTAACTTTAACAACTATTTATAATTATTACACTATTTGTTAACAAAAAATTCACAAATTATAGATATTATATAAATGTACCAACAAAACAACCCTAACAAACTTTTTCATTTTATTTACTCCTCCAAAGTAAATAAAAACAACTCCTTCCTTGAATGGTTAATCCATTCAAGGTTTTTTTATGTTCTTTTCTTAAAAATACCACTGTCTTTATGACTATTTCCGGTAATAACACACTAACAATTAATACTATGATTAAAAATTTTGTGGATGAATAGATTTCTTTGGCTAAGAAGTTTTTTCCAATAAACCATTGAGCAAAAAATAATGTAACTGCTGATACACCATAAATCAAGATATAAGGTGAGCTGGCAGTATCCGTTTTTTTATCTAGATCAGGAACGAGCAAAGTCTGGCCTTTGCTAATAAAATTAGCATGTTCTGTTTGGTTTGTGTTCAAACGATTGAACTCACTACTTTTGATATTAGCATTTTGTGAAAACTTCTTTTGTTGCTCTTTATCACTCAAGCCAATCCCTCCATTATTTTATTTATTCAGCCGTCTTTTTGATCAACGTAATACAAAATAGATACACCCATTAATATAAACACTAACACAACGACCAATTCAACATTTCCTACTGTCAACAAAAATAATCTACCAAATAAGAGGGAAATAAAAATAACATCAGGTAAATCAATCATTTTTTTCATCTGTCTCAGCTCCTATTTATGTTGTTCTATCATGAGTACAGATTATCATAAAAATGTCCTTTATTTATAAAAATACCCTAAATGACACTTATCATTGCTCAAACGTTAATTAGTGATACCCGTTCGTCTAAAACAATCAACCACATGATCATCAACAAGCCCGACTGACTGCATGAAAGCATAAACGGTTGTCGTACCTAAAAATTTGAATCCTCTTGATTTTAAGTCTTTACTAATTTTATCGGAGAGTTCGGTAGATGAAGGAACTGACTTAATTGTTTCCCAACTGTTTATAATTGGCTTAAAATCAACAAATGACCAAATGTAATCACTAAAGCTTCCATATTCATTTTGTATAAGTTTAAAAGATTGTGCGTTACTAATTGTTGCTTGGATTTTTAAGCGATGACGAATCACACCCTCATCATTCATCAATAACTCCACTTTAGCTGTCGTATACTGACTAATTTTATCCACGTCAAACCCATCATAGGCTTTTCTTAACGTGTCTCTTTTCTTTAATATCGTTGACCAACTTAATCCTGCTTGCATACTTTCTAAAATGAGTGATTCAAATAATGTAGCATCATCATAATTTGGTGTGCCCCACTCATTATCATGGTATTGTTCTTCTAAATCATTGCTGTTTGCCCATTCACATCGTTTAATGATAACCATCTCCTATCATTTCAATAGTTTTACTTTTCTAGCCGACGCCATTCATCTCTTGACCTAAATCAATATCTAAGAAATAAAGTCCTCGCACATCTCTATGCTCATCTACATACTGTAATAAATCATTAGGACTATCTGTTGATAGAACAATTTCCATGTCATAGTCTTCAATCATTACATATTTTTTGATGATATCTTCTAAACGGTGTCGTTGTATCGCGTCGTCTTCGCAAATAAATATGGGGACCATCTTTTTACCTCCTGAGTTGATGATTATTTTTTGGATAAAGTGTTTGTCTGTCATAGATGTTTCTAACATGAGGTGTTTTTCTCGTTTACTCAATTCTCTTAAATTTGATAAACCAAGTCCTCTATTGTCATCTTTAGTTGAAAATCCTTCGACTTCTAATTGATGCAGAGATAGGGTGTTATCCCTAATCGGATTTTTTATGACAAATAAATAATTATCATCTAATGAAAACAAACCAACTTCTATTTTTCCATCTGGTATATGAACGACTTCCTCTATAGTATTATCAAATAGTATGCCTATCATCCTTATGAGTACCACAAAATCCACTGGCAAATTATCTGATATGACATCTGGCACTTCCATTTGAACTAATACACCTTGGTCTTTTGCTAACAACATTTTGATTGCCAGAATACTTTTTAATTCATCAGACTTTATATTTGAGAGTTCTTTAAAGTTAAAAGAGTTTGTGTCTAGTAGTTCCTGTGTTGGTCTAATAACTTCTTGATAGCAGTGAGATAGTTTGTCCATATCTTTTAACTGAATAAAGTAATCCAATGAAGATAGAATATTAACATAGTCATGTTTAAATTTTCTGATTTCATTGTACTGTCTTGTTGTTTCTTTGGCGTATTCGTTCATATACTTCATTTCTAATGTTTGCTTTACGACTTCTAGCCTAAGCTCTTGGCTATTTGATATAGATTGCATAGACGTATAAATCAATACAGCAAAAGCCATAATAATGATGATACTCACGAGAACTGGTACCTCTGTCCCAACATAATATCTGTATATTCATATGACTCTGACCCTGCATAAAGGAATTAATAAACAACCGACTGCTACTTTTTCTTTTTTTCTAGATTGAATAAACGGTATAACTTTATCTCTTACTAGCACACTTACCACATAGATAAGAAGGTACAAAAATAGTTCTGAAATTATCAGTCCTATATCCATACTCCATCCAAAATAGCGAAACAAGCGAACGATTTTTATGGTTAAATCTGATAAAACTATGGGAATTAAAAACGATATATTTAATAGCGTTGATATTTGAAGAAAATAAGCCATGATTATCGCCTCACTGGCCAGTTGTTTAGTTTGATTACTTTTATTTTATCACATGTTTCCTACAAAAAAGAAAAAAGCCAAGAGCAGTTGCTCCTAGCTTTTAGTTTCTAAATTGTGCGTCATATAATTTTTTATATGCTCCTTGTTTTTGCATTAACTCTTCATGTGAGCCACTTTCAACGATACCTGTTGTATCAACGACAACAATACGAGTTGCATCCTTAATTGTCGCTAAACGGTGTGCGATGATGAGAGTCGTGCGTCCTTTAGCCAGTGAACCTAGTGACTCTTGAATCACTTGTTCTGTTTCTGTATCAAGAGCTGATGTGGCTTCATCTAAAATTAAAATTGGTGGATTCTTTAAAAACATGCGAGCAATCGCCACACGTTGTTTCTGTCCGCCTGATAATCTCACACCACGTTCGCCGATGACTGTGTCTAACCCATCAGGCAAGCCGTCTATAACTTGTTCTAAATGAGCGAGTTTCACGGCCTCTAACACATCTTCTTCTGTTGCATCTAATTTTCCATATAAAATATTTTCCTTAATCGTTCCTGGAAATAAAAAGACATCTTGTTGGACTAATCCAATTTGTTCACGCAATGATTTTAATGTAACGTCTTGAATGTTTTGACCATCAATCAAAATATCACCACTATCAATATCATAAAAGCGTGGTAATAAATGGCATAAGGTTGTTTTCCCTGCCCCACTTGGCCCAACAAAAGCCACTGTTTCCCCTAATTTTATATCTAAAGATAAGTTATCAAATACTTGCGTGCCATCACTGTAGCTAAATGAAACATCTCTGTATTCAATGTTTCCTGTCACTGGTTTTAAGTCAACTGCCGTGTCACTATCTTGGATAGAGGGCTCTTTGTCAATCTCTTCAACAAATCGCTTGAATCCGGCAAACCCTTTTGGATAACTCTCAATCATAGTATTGATTTTCTCAATTGGTCTAGCAAACACATTTGATAACAAGATAAACCCAACGAAATTCCCATTGGTTATGTCCCCACGTATCGTGTAATAAGACCCAAATAATAAAGCAAATAAATTAATCAACCGAATCATCAAATAGTTATATGATGAACTCACTGCCATCGTTTTATAAAAAGCTAGTTTTGATTGACGATATAATTCGTTTAGTCCGGCAAACCGAGTGACCTCATGTTCTTCATTGGCAAAAGCTTGCGTCACACGAATTCCACTCACACTGGCTTCAATTCCTGCATTAAATTCGCCAAGATTTTCATAAATCGTTGTATTGACTTTTGTCATTTTTTTATTGAAAAAGACTAATGCAATCGTAATAAAAGGCACCATCACAGCTGTCGCAAAAGCTAGTTGAGGATGAATTTGAAACATTAATAGAAATGACCCAACAAGTGTCATAATCGTGATAAACACATCTTCTGGTCCATGATGAGCCAGTTCTGAAATTTCAAATAAATCACTCGTTAAACGTGTCATCAGCTTTCCTGTTTTTTGGTTGTCATAATAGTCGTAAGGTTGTTTTTGCAAGTGTGTAAATAACTCATTACGCATATCCGTTTCGATATTAACCCCTAACTTATGTCCAAAATAAACCACGACATACTGTAATGTGGTATTGATGACGTAAAATCCAAACAATGCCGCACTGACTAATAAAATCAAGCGAATATTTTTTAACGGCATAATTCTATCAATCACTTGATTGACAATAACCGGAAATGATAATTCAAGTAATGCTGCGATAATTGCACATGTAAAATCGACAATGAATAATGCTTTATACGGTCGATAATACGAAAAGAATCGTTTTACCATCTAACTCCTCCTAAATAAATACTGTAAAATAAACTATATCATACAAAAAGAAAAACATGAAAGAGTGACCTTTCATGTTAATCCTCATCACCAATGGCTAAAATATGTTTAATATCATCCATCGTCATTGATGACAATTCTGGTGCATCTTCTGAATGAAGGACTTTTTGGAACAGTGCTTTTTTTTCTAATTGAAGTTGATTCATTCGCTCTTCAATGGTGCCTTCAGCTAATAATCGCCATACTTCTACTTTTTTTGTTTGACCTATACGATGAGCTCGACCTGTTGCTTGTTCCTCAACTGCTGGATTCCACCACAAATCATATAAAATGACCGTATCTGCTCCTGTAAGGTTTAATCCTGTTCCACCAGCTTTAAGTGAAATCAAGAAAACATCTTTTTCGCCACGATTAAATCTCTCAACCAATTTTTGACGCTCTTTAACCGGTGTGCTACCACGCAAGTAAAATGTACCGACGTCTCTTTTTGCTAACTCATCTTCTAAAATGCTTAGCATTCCAGTAAATTGAGAAAATAATAATACGCGTCGACCATTACTTTTGGCTTGTTCAATTAAATCAAGTGCTTGATCCATTTTTCCAGAACCACCTGTGTACCCGTCAATGAATAATCCTGGATGGCAACAAATCTGACGCAGCCGAGTAATACCAGCTAAAATTGACATACGTTGTTTGTTAAAATCTTTTTCATTAAGCTGTGACATAGATTCTTGAATTTGTTTTAAATAAGCCACGTACACGGTTTTTTGTTCCCCTGTTAATTGAGAATATCGATCTGTTTCCACTTTATCTGGTAAATCTTGCAAGACTTCTTTTTTCACTCGACGTAATACAAAAGGCTTAATCATTGTGGCGACTTCAGTTGTTTCAAGCTGCTTAAACCGACGTTTTGGTGGGAAAAATCCCGGCATCAATAATTTAAATAATGACCATAATTCTTCTAATCTATTTTCAATTGGCGTCCCACTTAAAGCAAATACGCGATCTGATTTTAATCCAGATATTGATTGGAACGTTTTTGTTGTCGAATTTTTCACCATTTGTGCTTCATCTAAAATCACACTGTGACAATCAATTTTTCTAAATTCTGTACTATCTTGACGTAACGTTGAATAAGAAATAATCGCCACATCAACATCATCAAGTGACGCAATTTGTTCGTTTCTTTCTTCTTTTCCACCGATAATCAACTTAGATTTTAAACTTGGTGCAAATTTTTCTAACTCAAGTTGCCAATTATACAACAAACTAGCTGGAGCTACGATGACACTTGGTTTTGTCAACTCGCCATCTTCTTTTTCTGACAGTAAATACGCAATAGTCTGAATGGTTTTACCTAACCCCATATCATCAGCCAAAATTCCGCCAAAGTGATATTTGCTAAGTATTTTAAACCACTTAAAGCCTGTTAACTGATAGTCACGTAACGTGGCATTTAATTTATTCGGTAAAGAAACTTCAACCTTTTCAGGATGGGTCAACTCGTCAACCATCGTTTCAAAATAATCACTCGTCTCGACATCTGATAACTGTGTCATAGCTTCACTCAATACTAAACTACGATAAGTTGGGACTTCTAAACGATTACCATCTAGACGAATATCTTCACGCAATAAGCGTAGCATTTGATTGGTTTCTTTATATGCCTCATCATCAAGCATCAACACCTGACCATTGCGTAGCTGATGATACTCTTTATTTTGCATTAAACTACTTAATACGTCATTGACTTCTGTTTCATCAACAGATGAAATATCAAATTGGATATCAAACCATGACCCATTTTCAATAATACGAGCTTTTGGTTGATGCTCATCTGCTGTTAAATACAAAGCTTTAATATCATCTGAAAGATGCACAGTCGTGTATTTTTCAAACGTTGGAATTTCTCTTGTGAAGAAGTAAAAACGTTCCAAATCATTTGGAAAAGTTTTGCTATATTTTTGTGCATAAGTTCCGTACCCATAATGACGTAATAGTGTCAGTAGCCGTTCCTCTTGTACTTTATCACGTAACACGACACCTTCTTCACCGATGGACGTGCTATATTTCGGTTCATTTGAAAAGACATAATCCCCGTAACAAAAATCAACACGAACTACTAATGATGCCTCTTCTTTGTGGAAGTACAACTTAATATCTAATGGATATCGTAATACCTCATCATCTAATGATTCGGGTAATTCAAAGTCACACAACAATGCTAGTTGAGGTAAAACATACGAAAAGAGTGAACTCACCTGATCTTTGGTATAGTAAATTGTTGGCTTATCAAGTCGTTTCAGCATTTGGGTTAACACTTGATAACTAGCTGCCTGCTCTTCTGTTAATTCGTAAAAGCCATCTGTTCCAACTAACCATCGGTATTCTTCTAAAAACACAATAAACGGATCAATAATTGTCAATTCGTAATCCGTTAAACCCACTGGTGATAAAGTTACTGTCAATGGAATCTTCCCTTGATGAATCACCGCACGTTTAATCTGAGTATCAAACCCTTTTATAACAAATGCCTTGTCATGTTTAAAGTGATCAAATAACTCACGTGCTTCTTGCTTACTTAATATCATATAGCGTCTATCAATCACAGATTTAGCTTGTGAGCGACTATTAACGACTAATGTTTGTTGTTCTTTCATAGCCAACATACTGTGAATCAATGCATTATCTTCTGAATTAAATGCAGTTGCTCCGACTTTCCAATTAATCGTGCTAATCCGAATTTCCCTATCTTGTTTGTATGCTTCTAAAAATTCATCCATATTTTTTACAACATACGTTTTATTTGGTGTATCTCGTCTTCCGATTCTTAAATGGAGTCCCAAAACGGATTGTTCATCATGATACTCAGACGTTGGGACAATGTCTATTCCATATGTTAAAAACAAATCATCTGTTTGTCTAATCAGTTTTCTAAGTTCTGCTTCTTGCAGTCGTTCAAATCCTTTTGTAAAAACAACAGCTGGAGAAATAACTTTTGGTGCATCTGTTTCTTTTAATTCCGTACGAGGAATAAATCGTGATACCCTTTGTTCACGCATTGCAAGTTCTACTGCTACTGTGTGCTTGCAATAACCATGTTGTTCCCAATACATACACTGGCATACATCATCTTCTTTAGCTGTTCCGTCTAGTTCAACATAAAGCATGTCACTTCCGATGACTTCAGCGTACCATACACGTCTTTCTAGATTTTTAGACCAAGAGACAACCCTGCCTTCTTTGGCACACTCTCGTCCTTCTTCTATTACTTTTTCCGGTATGGACCACTTCATTTTACCACTCCTTACGTGAATTCTAGCTGTGGTGTCGCATGACTTCGATTGTCTTTAGACACTGATATTTTTAATTGTTGTGGGATTCTTTCTTTTAATTCATTAACATGAGAAATAATGCCAATCAATCGATTACTCTCACCCATTGTTTCAAGCGCACGAATCGCTGTTTCAAGTGCCTCCTCATCTAGCGAGCCAAACCCTTCGTCAACAAACATCGCATCAATTTTCACACCGCCTGCTTCACTTTGAATCACTTCAGCTAGTGCCAATGCTAATGTAAGAGACGCAATAAAACTCTCGCCACCTGACAGAGTATTGACTCCTCTTAGTTGCCCCACATTGTCATCAAAAATATCAATTTCTAAACCTGTTTTTTTCTTCGAGGATTGTTTGACATCTCTTAATGCAAAGGTATATCGACCTCGTGTGAGTTTTTTCAATGTGTGGTTTGCAACGGCCAAAATTTTACGCAGATAGCTTTGCAACACATATCGCTCAATGCTTAATTTATTGTCACTATCTCCATTTAACACATCTGATAACACACTCAGCTCATGCAATACTCGCATATCTTCTTTGATATCTGTCATCAATGTCTGAATCGTTTGAATTGTTTTATTGTTATTCTCCAATTTAATTTCTTGTTGACGTTTATCATCTACCACTTGTTCATACTTTTGGTTTGCTACTTGGTATAGTTTCTCTAATTTTGTTAAATCTGGTTTGTCTGCTTCTTTCGTTTTATCTTTCAAGCTCGATAACGTTTCTTTTAATGAGTAAATTTCTTTTTCAAATTGAGCAATGGTTTCTTCATACCTTACTTTATTTTCTTTATCGGCTAAGATAGTTTGAAGCATCTCTTCATCCCACTGATAATCAAATAAAAAGGCTGTTTTACTTTTTTCAAGTTCGGTTAATTCGTTTTGTAGGACTTGTTTATTATGTTCTAATTCCTCTAGCCTTGTTTGTAATTTCGTTTTATCAGTCATCATCTCAGATAATGATTTGTCACATTGTTTGCTTTCTTCATACCAAGTATCAATTTGTTGCTTGATTGTTTGTTGTTCTTTTTTTGCTTCTTCAAAAGAAGTAACATCTGTTCCTATACGTTTTTTCAACTCATCATTACTATGTTGACACAATCGTTTTTCTTCTTTGATTTGTTGGATAGTAGTCTGACTTTCACTTCGTTTTTTATCAAGCTGACCTAACTCAGCTTTAGCTTGTTCCAACTCTTCTTGTTTGACTTCAAGTTCTGTTAGCTGTTGTGTATAATCACTCACTTGTTGAGTGGTTATTTTAACTTGTTTAGTCACTGTTTCTAACCAATGTGTCTTATCTATCTCTACCATATTAGTTGATATTTTCTCTGATAAACTGGTTTGTTTGGATACTAAACTAGTTACCTTATCTTGTGTCGCATCTTTTTGTGCTTGTAGATGACTGATATCTTGAACTAACTGCTCTTCTTTTGTTGTAAGACATTCTATTTTCTGTTCTAAGACATCAAATTCTTCTTTGGATAGTTGTGTTACATGAGCAGGTTCTGGATGGTCAATCGCGCCACAAACTGGACAAGGTTCACCGTCTATCAAATCTAAACTCAATCTAGCAATTTGACCTCGTGCCCACGAATCTTTTTTCTCTGCTAATTTAAGCTTTAAGTCCTCTAATTCTTTTTGTCGTAACAACAGTGTCTCTTCATGTTTTTCATACTCTTTTTTTAAAGACTCTTCTTCACCAAGATAAGTTTGAAAAGATGTCACATCGTCTAATAATGATGTTTCTTTCACTTGTTTTTCTTTTAAGTTAGTCAGTTCCTTGTATAAAGAAGGAATAGTATCCACTGCTTGTTGCAACTCATCTTGGTTTTGTTTTGCGTTTTCAACATGTGTTTCAAGCTCTTTTAATTCAACTGCTTGTTTTTCTTCTTCTGTGACTAACTCTGCTAGTTTTTTAGCTAACTGTGCTTCTTCTTCAAATAATGGCAGACGTTCTTCTAATTTCACCAAATAAGTTTCAAGCTCTTTTATCGTTGTTTCTTGATTATCTAGCGCTTTTTTCTTATCAACTAATTCCAAGTGATGTTTTTCTACCTCGTGAAGTTCTGTTTTGGTTATCGTTTGTTGTTGCACTTGTTCATCTAGCTTTGTCTGAGAAGTGCTGATATCAATCAGTACTTTTTCTAATGGTTCTAATTGAGAAAAACGTGTCATACGTTGTTTCAAGTCATTGATTTTCTCTGTTTCAAGCAATCGTTTCTCTAGCATTTTTTCGGTTTCATCTTTTTCGACAAATAATTTTTCTAACGCTCGAGCTACTTCTAATCCAGCAAGTTGGTCATCCCGTTCTTTCTTAACTAACGTCACGTTATCATTTAAATCAGCAATGTGTTGCTCTTTTTTTTGTTTTTGTTCATCATATAACGCTAATTTTTCTTCGATTGTCCTATCACCTGACACAGTTTCTAGGAACTCTTCATCCCATTCGACTTGTTCAAAGAGCGTTTGTAATTTTTGTTGTTCTTTCTTTAACTCATTAGAATGCTCTTTTTTCTTATCTTTAAGCTTTCTAGCGATTTCTTGATACTTAGAAGTATCAAATAACTGGCGTAAGACAGCTTCTTTATTGTCACTATCAGATTGTAGAAACCGTTGAAAATCACCTTGTGGCAACATCACGATTTGCGAAAATTGTTTTGCACTAAGTTGTAATAACTCTTGGATATGAATGTTAACATCCATTTGTTTGGTATACTGTGCTTCTTCTTTCCCATCTTCATCAAAAATTGTCAAAACTGATTTGGCTTTTTCTAATTTTTCTCCCTCACCACGTAACCTTCTACGTAATTGCTCCGGCTCACGAACGATATGATACGTTTTTTTGTCATGTTCAAACACAAATGTTACGCGTGTCACATCATCAATCGTCGAAAAATTTGACCGCATTTCTTTTGCTTCACGAGAATCACCTGATGTGTTTCCATATAATGCATAACTCATCGCATCAAAAAGTGTTGTCTTCCCAGAACCTGTTTTACCTGAAATTAAAAACAATGATTGTGCGTAAAAAGAAGAAAAATCAATCGTCTCATCTTCATATGGTCCAAAATATTCTAACGTTAATGTTAAAGGCTTCATGATTTCCCTCCTATTTTTCTTTCTCTACATCAATCAATGCTTCTTCTAACCATTCATGTTGCTTTATGGTTAGAGCTTCATCGGTCACGTCTTCAAAGTAGTTTGCGATGACTTCTTTTGGAGAGACTTTTTTTATCTCGATATCGTCATAGCGCTCATCCGTGATATCTTTTTGTTCGCTGATACGTTCTAAACTAATCATTCGTGGATAAATTTGTCTAAGTTCTGACAACGCATTTGGCACACTTGTTTTATCAGTTAATTCAACCGCAATATAATTTTCACGATTAACGTCTTGATAAAACTCATAATCTGTTAATTCTGAAAATTCGCCACGTAAAAGGGCCACATCTCGTAAAGGAGCTATTGGGATAAACTGACTTTCTACGCCGTCATCTTTTAGAGTCACCACACGGACACCTTTATCCTGATTTCTCTCAGATAATGAGTATTTCAATAATGACCCACTGTATTTAATCGACGCTTGATTACTTAATGCATTTTTATCATGTAAATGCCCTAATGCCACATAATCAAACAACTCAAACATATCAGCTGGCACACTAGAAAGTCCTCCTACTTCAAGTGGTGTTTCAGATTCACTTTTACACGCGCCAGTCACAAAAAAGTGGCTAATTAACACATGATATTTATCTGGTAAAAAGAATGATTTTGCTTCTGTCATAAGACGCTCCATAACAAGTGGAATAGTCACTAGCGTATCGTCATTAAAATACAATCTTGCATGAACCGGCTCAATGTAAGGCATTAAAAAGAACTGTGTATCACCTACCACAACAGGAGAAAAAAATTGTTCCAACTGTGTGTATAAATAAAATTGCTCTTTTTCTAGCCAAGGAGATCCTGTTGATAATCTTGTCGCACTGTCATGATTACCTGAAATGGCTAAAACAGGAAATTTATGCACCAGATTCATCTCAATCATCATCGTATTTAACAACTCAACTGCCTCAACAGACGGCATCGAGCGATCGTATAAATCTCCTGCGACAACAATTGCATCGACATCTTGTTCTGTCGCAACCTGTAGCATTTTATCAAATGCATCTCGTTGTTCTTCTAGTAGACTGAATCCATTTAATTTACGTCCTATATGCCAATCAGCTGTCTGTAAAAATTTCATCGTATTCCTCCAAAAAGGTCTTCTCTCCATTATAACAAACTTTAATCAGATTGTTTAATGGATTCCTTATCTTGACCTACTTACTTTTTTAACGAAAAATTTTTCTCACATTTCATAAATTCTACAGACTTTTTTAAGCTAAATTTAAGAGGATCACGTTAAACTATGTTTATAGTTAATTAATACAACTTAATTATGTTGTGGGTGAACGAGGTGTTTTGACTCATTGAGATTTAACAGACAGTTCATTCTCTATCCTTTGAGGTGTAGGTTCGAATCCTACCATCCACGTTATTTCTTTTCCCCCAAAAAGAAATAAATAGCTAAATAACTTTTTTATTTTTTCCTTCCTTCTCTCATCATTTTATGGTGAGAGTTTTTTATTTTTTACGATCATATTAGTCTTATTTTAGTATTTCTGTTAACTTCTTTGTATACAGATTTTTGAACAAAACTACTATGACCTTACAAATAATAACCTATTAGTTAAGAACACGACCTCTAATTTTTATTCATTTAATATTTAAATATGCCCATCAAACGTGATGTTGCATTAACTACATGTCAACAATAAAAAATAAAAACCCTTAGAATAATTTCTAAGAGTCTATTTTTTCTTTTTTAACTGGTGGCACATAAACGAAATCTGGATTGACTTGATAATCTAATTGATTAAATGCTTCTTGCATACGTCTTTCCACTTCTGCAATGCCATCTTTGTCCATTTTTTTAATATCTGAGATATCAATTGGCGTTCCATACGCAACTGTCACACGACGTTTTGTAAACAATCCACCGAATGTCAATGGTCCTTGGTACACAGCTGGAATAATATCAACTTTCCCCATTTTTGCGATAAGTGCCGCACCACCTTTTAGTTCTTCAGAGTAACGACTGCCACTAGGAAAGACCATGACGCTTAAATCAGTGTTTTTCAACGTTTTAACTGGTGTTTTAATCACACTAGGGCCAGGATTATCACGATCCACAGGAAAAGCATGACATTTTTTCAAAATATAAGATAAGATCGGATTTTTAAATAATTCTTTTTTTGCCATAAAAGCAAATTTTTTCGGCCAAGCTCCCATAGCAAAGTACAATGGTTCAAACCATGTTCTATGTGGGCTGACTAGGACATAATTTCTATCTTTTGGTAGATTGTCTTTACCAACAAATCTTGAGTTGGTATTGATGACAAACGTTAAAAATCGAACAACCGCTAAAAGTACTCGATACATTTTTTTCATCCTTTACATTAAATTCCCTATCAGTATGCCGAATTAAATCAAAACTTGCAAGTTTTTCTTATTCTATTTTTATGTAACTTTGATATAATGTACAAATGATATCAAAGGATGTGACTTAATTGATGACAAAACTCAATCCAGGTGAACGCATTGACCAACTGCTATCACAAGACATACAAATCATTCAAAGCTCTGATGTGTTTTCATTCTCGCTAGATGCTGTATTATTAGCTCATTTTGCCTCGATTCCTAAAAGAGGGGCTATCGTCGACTTTTGCGCTGGAAATGGTGCTATCGGCTTATTTATGCACCCTAGAACACACGCAACAATTACTGGCGTTGAACTACAAGAAAAGCTCTATGATATGGCGAAACGCAGTATCGAATTAAACCAGTTTAACGACTCAATGACCATGATTCATGCTGATGTTAAAAACATCACGCAATTTATAAAACCCGATTCAGTGGATTTTATCACATGCAATCCACCTTACTTTAAAGAAGCGCCAAATAGTAAAAAAAACCCTAATCCTTATTTAGCGATTGCTCGTCATGAAATTCATTTAGGAATTGATGATGTGTTTCAACAAGCCTCTAAGCTATTAAAAATGAATGGAAAAATTGCGATGGTACACAGACCTGATCGTTTGATTGATATTTTACATAGTATGGAAAAAAATCGTATTGCGCCAAAACGAATCCAATTTGTCTATCCCAAAACGAATAAAGAAGCCAATACATTACTCATTGAAGGAATTAAAGATGGGAAAACAGATGGATTAAGAATTCTTCCTCCTCTTTATGTTTATGGTGAGGATAATGAGTATTTACCAGAGATTAAGGAGATGCTTCATGGCACAAGTTAAACATCACTATTTTTACGTATTATTATGTGCTGACAATACTTTTTATGCTGGTTATACCACAAACTTAGAAAGACGACTAGCTGAGCATAACTCTGGTAAAGGCGCAAAATATACTAGACTAAAAAAAAGACGACCAGCAAAAATGATTCATCATGAAGTATTTGAAACAAAAAGTGAAGCCATGCAAAAAGAATATGCCTTTAAACAATTAACACGTCTTAAAAAAGAAACCTATTTAGCCGATAATTAATCGAATTTTATTCAAACAATTGCACACATGTCTTCATATTTATTTCATAGATAAGAGTTATTATTCTTTGTGTAGTAACAAACAACCCTACAATTTTTTTACTTTATTTACTCCCCCAAAGTAAATAAAACAACTCCTTTTTTCTACCAGTCATGTGGCTGGTAGTTTTTTTGGGCTCTATAATTTCTACTGTTGGTAACAAAAGTTACCGGCAGTTTTTTTGTACACAAAAACGGCTCTATAATTTTTACTGTTGGTAACGAAAGTTACCAGCAGTTTTTAGTACACAAAAACATGTGTTATCCGTTAGAATGAAATTGCGAAAAACAAACCAAGGAGGATACCACATATCATATTCACAGACTATCAAAGATATCTTAAATATACTAGACTTAAATATTATTTTTAATGAAAACTGTTTATCTACTGAAAAAATAAAAGGCGTGTTCTCTCGGATATTCCATGGCTTTTTAGAAGAATCTCCTCAATGCTGTCAGCATTGTCAAAGTAACCACTCTAATATTATTAAATGGGGATATACAACTAGTCTAATTAAATGCCTAGTGTTTCGGAATATGTCACTTATATTAGATTAAAGAAACGTCGTTTCTTTTGTAAAAAATGTAATACGACCTTTGTTTTAGATACTCCTTTCGTTTCTAGAAACAACTGTATTTCTAATAATTTGAAACGGCTTGTCGCAAAACAATTAACCTCTAAATACGCCATGAGTGGTATTGCAAAACAAACGAATATCTCAACTTCAACTGTCTATCAAGTATTAAAAGAACGGTATCAACCAATCAAGAAATATAGTTATGAGCTGCCATCTGTCCTTTGTTTTGATGAATTTAAATCCGTTAAAAAAGTAGCTGGTTCAATGAGCTTTATTATGATGGACGGCGAAACAAATGAATTAATTGATATTTTACCTGATCGAAGATTACCAAAAATTGAGAATTATTTTAACGGCTTCTCTTTAGCTAATAGGAAACACGTAAAATATGTTGTTTCAGATATCTATCAACCTTATATCACTTTGACTAAACGGGTTTTCCCTAATGCTAAAGTAGTTTTAGATAAATTCCATCTCGTTCAACATATCGGCAGAGCATTTCAAAAGATACGGATTAAAATAACGACTCAATTAAAATATAAAGATAATGGCATTATCTATAGGAGAATTAAAAAATATTGGAAGATACTTCAAAAAAGTTATGACAAATTAGAGTATATCGAGCAACATTGGAGTCCTTTATTTAAAGCGTATCTTTCTGAAAAAGAATTACTTAAACGCTTGCTAGCCTATGATTCTAAATTGACAGAAACTTACAACACCTATCAACAAATTTTAAGAGCGATTCAAACAAAAGATTATTCTTTATTTATAGAATTAAATGATCAACCGACACAATTTAAAGAGTTTGTTACTGTTTTTAAAACATTTAAAAAGTATCGAGAAGAAATAAAAAACACCTTTGAAACATCTTATTCAAATGGTCCCTTAGAATGTATGAATAACCATATTAAAGTCATAAAGAGGAATGCCTATGGCATGAGAAGTTTTTATAATTTTAAGCTACGACTATCAATTTGTTTAAAGAAGTCTGCTTTCAAATCACCAAAAAAGATCTAGAAAACTAAAAAGCTTTCTAGATCTTAAATTCTAACGTTTGATCTTTTACCCACACTAGTTGACCAAGAGCCCCAATTTAACTCATCAGTCCTATTTGACAAAGAGCCCATAAAATTGATGTTTATAAACATGGATTTTAGTGTTTTCTTCTAATATAAAAAGCACCCATTGACATTAATAATATGCCTGCTCCATAGAAAATAGGACTCATTGAATGACCTTCACCTGTACTGGGTAAATTCGATTTATTATTATTTGTTGTACCACTTCCACTAGTTCCGGGTACTTTTGATACATTGTGAGAGTTTGTCAAAGTGAGGTGTCCTTTACCATCATCTGTGACAGTAGCAGTATAGCCTTTTGGTACATTTATTTCTTTCACTGTATACTCAATGGTTTTACCATTTTTCTTTTCATCTAATTCTTTCCAAGTATATTGCCACTTGTTACCTTCGTTTAGTGTCACAGGTTTACCTGATTCTTTGCCATCGGCATAAAGTTGAACACTAATATCTTGTGGACGAATACCATCTTGGTTGTTTGCGTCATTCCAATGTTTTGATACAGTGACACTGGTTTTTCCTGGTGTGTAACTATTTGTAATATTGTTGTCTTTCATTGAGACGGTGTAGTCAGACACTCTGTCTTCACTAACCGTATAAACAATTGGTTCGCCATTTTCATATTTATCTAAATGACTAAACGTATACGCCCAATTATCTTTTTCAGTCACTGTTTTCGAATCAACTTTGACACCATTTGCTAATAAGTTGACTTTGATTGATTCTGGGCGTTTACCATCTTGATTGTTGGCATCATCCCAGGTTTTCTTGCCAGAAACTTCTGTTTTTTCTGGTTCATGAGAGTTTGTGATTATAATATTGCCATTGTCATTATTTGTAATGGTTGAGTTATAGCCTTTTGGTACATTTGTTTCTTTCACTGTATACTCAATGGTTTTACCATTTTTCTTTTCATCTAATTCTTTCCAAGTATATTGCCACTTGTTACCTTTGTTTAGTGTCACAGGTTTACCTGATTCTTTGCCATCGGCATAAAGTTGAACACTAATATCTTGTGGACGAATACCATCTTGGTTGTTTGCGTCATTCCAATGTTTTGATACAGTGACACTGGTTTTTCCTGGTGTGTAACTATTTGTAATATTGTTGTCTTTCATTGAGACGGTGTAGTCAGGCACACTGTCTTCACTAACCGTATAAACAATTGGTTCGCCATTTTTATATTTATCTAAATGACTAAACGTATACGCCCAATTATCTTTTTCAGTCACTGTTTTCGAATCAACTTGGGAACCATTTGCTAATAAGTTTACTTTGATTGATTCTGGGCGTTTACCATCTTGATTGTTGGCATCGTCCCAGGTTTTCTTGCCAGAAACTTCTGTTTTTTCTGGTTCATGAGAGTTTGTGATTATAATATTGCCATTGTCATTATTTGCAATGGTTGAGTTATAGCCTTTTGGTACATTTGTTTCTTTCACTGTATATTCAATGGTTTTACCATTTTTCTTTTTATTTAATTCTTTCCAAGTATATTGCCACTTGTTACCTTCGTTTAGTGTCACAGGTTTACCTGATTCTTCGCCATCGGCATAAAGTTGAACACTAATATCTTGTGGACGAATACCATCTTGGTTGTTTGAGTCATTCCAATGTTTTGATACAGTGACACTGGTTTTTTCAAGTAAATAAGTATTAGTTATATTATAGCCATCAATAGATGTTTCATATCCATGAACGGGTTCTTCAATAACTGTATAAGTAATCTTCTTTCCATCTTTATATACAGGTAATCCGGTAAAACTATACTCCCAGTTGGTCGTTTCATCGACTATTTTTTCAGCTTCAGGTTTTCCATTAGCAATTAAATAAACAGTAATAGATTTAGGTCGCTTTCCATCATTATCGTTCGCATCATTCCATGTTTTGATACCTTTAATATCAGTCACTTCTGAAGTATAATGGTTAACTAAATTTGTTCCGTTAATAGTGGTTTCATAATGAGGGATTGGTTCTTCTTGAATAGTATATTTTATTTCTTGTCCGTTTTTATATTTATCTAAATTATCAAATTCGTATGACCAAACACCAGACTTATCAGGTGTTACCTCTTGTTGCTTTATACGCTCACCATCTGCATAAAGATACACAATAATTGATTTAGGACGTTTCCCATCGTTATTGTTATCATCATCCCACGTTTTAGTTCCTGAGATTTTTGTTTTATCTACAGCATGAGTATTTAATAAATTTATGTCATTTACTGTTAGATCGTATCCAGGTACAGGAATTTCCTTAATAGTATACTCTATTTCTTTCCCATTACTATTTTTAGGTAGATCTGTAAATGTGTATACCCAATTGGTTTCTTCCGTAACTATTTGACGATCAACTTCCTCTCCATTTGCATATAAAATAGCTGTAATTTTATTTGGCCGAATGCCGTCTTGATTATCTTGGTCATGCCATGATTTTGATCCAGTAACTGTTGTTGTTTCTGGAGTATGTGTGTTTGTTATATTCACTCCATCACTCTTTGTTTCATATCCCTCTACTGGTGTTTCCTGTACAGTATAGTTAATTTTTTCCCCTTGTGAATAGACAGGCAAATCATTAAATTCATATAACCAATTATCTGATGCCGTCACAATTTTTTGAGCTGTTTTAACACCATTTGCGTATAAACTGATTGTAATTTTATCCGGTCGAATACCATCTTGATTATTGCCATCATTCCAAGTCTTTTCACCTTGAATCTTTGTTAACTCAACATCATGCTTATTTGTAATAATAATATTTCCATGATCATCATCATCAATAGTTGTTGTATAACCCGGTATATTTTTAGAACCATTCACTTCTTCAACTGTATATTTAATTTTTTCTCCACTATCCATTAAAGGTAAATCTGACCATGTTGTTGACCAGTTATTCTTTTCATCTAACAATACAACAGAACCTATCGCTACCTTACCTTTTTCAGTTTGTTTATAAAGTTGAACTTCAATACTGCTTGGTCGTATGTTATCTTGATTGTTATTGTCATCCCACATCTTAGCGACTGAAACGCTCGTTTTTCCTGGAGTATAAGAATTTGTAATCGTTGTGCCATTCACTTCAGTTGAATAGTCAGGAACGGTATCTTCTGCAATGCTATAAACTATTTTCTTTCCATTCGCATATACAGGTAAATTTGTAAATTCATAAGTCCAATGACCTTCTGAATTAGGTGTTACAATTTTTTCATCTATTTCCTCACCATCTGCTAATAAATTAACAGTCACTGAATTAGGACGCTTATTATCCTGATTATTCTGATCATCCCAAACTTTTTCACCAGATATTTTAGTCACTTCTGGACTATAAGAATTCGTAATAGTAGTAGATAATTGATCTTTATCTGTTGTGATAGATGAACTATAAGGCTCTATTTCTCCTAACTCTTTCACACTATACTCGATTTTTTTCCCATTCGTAATAGCATCTAAATCATTCCATGTATATTGCCAATTGTTGTTAGCATTTAATGTTATGGGATCTCCCAGTTTTTGATTATTAGCATATAACTGGACAGTTATCTCTTTTGGTCTTTTACCATCTTGATTATTCTGATCATCCCATTTTTTGTAGACAGAATAATGTGTTTTATCGTTGATTTCAATTGATTTTTCAGTCAATAGTACTTTACTAAATTTATACCCACCCAATACTGGTTGTTTATTATTTTTATTGTCATAATGAGTAGTAAATGCTTTATCTGAAGTAACTGTTGCACTTGCTGATACTATAAGTTTTGATTGTGATTCTTGCAAAAGCTTTTTAGGTACTTGTATATATATTTTATTATTTGATTGCGGTGTAATAGTAACGTCCTTAGTAACATCACGTTTTTGACTCTTATCTTCTATTGACACTGCATACTTGATATCTTTAACATCGAACGATTCGGTTGATCCTGAATTTACAATAGTAGTTGAAAAAATATAAGTATCATCATCTTCACTTTCTTTAGATAATTCTGTCGCTTCATATTTAATATTATTAATAACATTTAACGCATCGGTATACGTCGGATTATAAAAATTTTTATTTTTATTTGCTTCGTTAATTAATGCAATAACCTCGGGATTATTTTTAATTACATTACGACTCATCGAAAATTGTGTAGGATTAGTAAAATGCCAAATTGCTAATTGTGTATAGACATACTTATTGTAAAAATTAGCCTTATTAAAGCTATCTATAGGACTGTTTCCACCACTTTTATTGGGTGTGTTTTTATTCCATTTAAGGTTTTCAATATTATTATAAAAATTTGACGATAACCAATTAATTTCTGGTTTTAATTGTTTACTAGGTTCTAACGTATTTAATTCTCCATCAGTTGGATTATATTTGCGTTCGTCTAAACAAAAGTACATATTATTTTCCTTATCTCCAATAATAGAAATATTAAAAACATCATTAGCACTGTTCAATTTAACAATATCTTCCTTAATTTCATATCCATAGACTAGGGGAACACGATCATCAATATTTTTATTTTGCTCAGGTAACATCCCCGTGATTTCTGAATTCGATGATGCCCATACCAAATCAGTTTTAATAACTAGACAAATAGAAAAACAAATTAGCATCATAATAATATATATTTTTTTCAATTTTTTCTCCTTTAATATATTTAGTTAAATTCTTATTTTAGTTTAAATTATAACTTAAAAGTCAATTTATAACAACTTTTTTAATATAATGTTAATAATCTTTGTTAATAGACAGTGATAATGCCCTAAGTAGGTCAAAAAACAAAAAACATTTGCGATACACTCAAACTGTATTTCCAACCAAAGGAAACAAGAAGAGTGATCACAAATGATTTTGTTTAGTTATTTTACTTAATTTTACAGTCAGTTTAATTTGTTTATATTTAATTCAAATTTTTTTCGATAGTATTTTTTGCCTCTAACATTTTATCAATCACAAAATTTCTAAATTCTTCATTTACTCTAAATTTTGGCATACTAACACTAAATGCTCCTTCAACCCGTCCTTGTTTAGTCATTATAGGCATAGCAATACAATAACAATCTTCTTCCATTTCCTCATCATCATAGGCAATATTTGTTTCTTTTATCTTCTGTAATTCTTTCTTCATCAAAAATTTGTTAGTAATAGTATTTTCTGTATAAGCTTGTAGCGGAACTGTTTTAAAGTAGTGCTCTAATTCTTCATCATTATATGCCGATAAAAACACTTTTCCCATTCCTGTCGAATAAAGAGGTTTTCTTGCTCCAACCTTAGATGACATATAAATCGACTTTTCCTTAGGTTCTAGTTTATCTATATAGATCAGTTCATTATTATTAGACATCCCTAAATGTATTGTTTCATCTACTTCTAACTGAAGTTTTTCTAAACTGGGCTCAGCTATGTTTTTTAACATCGAATTACTTGAATATACTTGACTATATTTTACTATGCTAGGACCTAGATAATATGTTTTACTTTTTTCATTTCGTGTTACATATCCAATAAGTATTAATGTATCCAATATTTTTAACGCGGTAGATGTTGTCAGGCCTGATAAGTCTGCAACCTGTTTTAGTGTAATATCGCCTGTTGTTTCTGCTAAGCAATCTAGTATTTTAGCCGCTTTAATCAATACTGTTCCATATGGTTTCAATTGATTGTCTTTCACGCTTTCACCTCATTATTTCTTAATAAGAAACGTAATATTCTTATTAGGAAATTCTACCATAGATTAATAAAAATAGGTAGTATCCTCTTAACCTGCTCACTTTTCAAGCCAACTAGCTAATATATTAATGTATTTATCTCGTTCTTCTACAAACGGCATATGTCGACTGTGTTGAAATAACTCCCAGGTTGCGTTTGGAATTTCATCATACATTGTCTTGGCAATCACAGGGGTACACAAGTCATCAGCCCCACTAATAATCAAGGCTGGTACCTTAATTTGATGCAACTGAGCGGTATAATCAAATGTTTTTAATGTTCCCATAGGAAAGAATTCATTTGGTCCCCACGCATACAGATAAGCTTGCTCTCCTCTGGTTTTTTGACGTCTAAGAGGTTCCGGAGATATTTTAGTTGGCATATCACCTGCATGTCGTTGCATAAATAGATCATTTGCTTTTAAATACTCTAGTTTTGAGAAATCATTGTTTGCTTCAGCATATGCTATAGCCTCTTGCTCTTTTTCATCCATTAATTTGATTAAACGATGTTGCTCTTGTTTCCATAATTCCGCAGACGATAAGGTACTCGATAAAATAATACTGTCTACACCACTAGGTTCTTTGTCACACATATATTTAATAAGCAACATCCCTCCCCATGACTGCCCAAGGATATGAACTCTTTCTAGACCTAAATATTCTCTTAATGTAATCAACTCATCTAGCCATGTTTTAGCTGTCCACAACTCTGGTTTATTAGGAATAGATGACAAACCACAACCTAATTGGTCGTACATGATTAGTTGTCGCCCATCATCTGCCAGTTCATCTAATAATTCAAAATAATTATGTGTCGACCCTGGTCCTCCATGTAACAATAATAAAGGGTTTTTTTCAGATGCTTCTCCGACAATTCGATAATATGTTTGATACTCTAAAAATGGCATGTATCCTTCTGTAACCTTCATTTTCTCTCCTACTTTCTCATGACTATTTATAAAGTATCATATCATTTACACACAACGAAACCTACCTCTTAATTTTAAAAGGTAGGTTCATATTTATTTTCTGATGAAAATTATTCTAGATAAGTGATTAAAAAATACAACGTCTTTTTTATTAATCCAATCTCTTATAATAATAAATAAAAAACTCGCCCACAAAATATACGATCAGTGAATACAATAGTTGGAATAGAATCATATAGATATTTTCTGAATAAAAATCATAAATACTTTGCCCCAAACGACTGACAAGTGACGGAGTAAAAATAAGAATAAAACGATAGATAAGCGACGTGATGGGTTTCTTTTCTGGCAAGCGTATTGTGAGTTTGATTATTTTCCCTCCTACAGTTGTCCCTTTCATCATAAAAGGCAGAACTACCATGAAAAGAAAACTTATCACTAATTTTATTGAATACATGTCACTTTCTCGAAAAATAAACGTTGATAACAGCGAGCCAATCATTTGAGAAACAGCCAATGTTAGGAGGACTTCAACTAGTTGAGACCCATATGATGCAATATGATCGGATGTGTAACTATCATCTTGTTTATGTAGTTGATCTCGACTCGGAACAAAGAATAATAATATTGGCGCAACAAAAAAGCCAATCATTCCTCCTAAAGTATTCATCATCAAATCATCCACATCAAATAAACGATATGGGTACTCATAGTATCCAAATAAAGCCGTTAACTGTGATACCTCAAAAAATAGTGTCGTACTAAATATAATTGGTAATGCGATGTACCATTTTTTCGCTTTCTTAAAAAAGAAACGTAAATATACCCCTAAAGGCAATAGTAACATGATATTAAATAACACTTGTAAAAAAGTAAAAGACTTCACTAACTTGATATATGTCCTAGGATTGTTTGCTTCAAATCCAGGTATGGTTGTAAAATCCTTTAAAAAATTAAATGGTTTTAACTGAATATATACATGATGCTTAAATTCTATATCGTGTCGATTTTTAGGTAGCGGTAAGCTTACTAGAAAAAAAGCGGTCAAACAATAATAGATAAAACTAAAAAATACTAGGTTACGCCAAAAGTTAAAATAACCATATTTTCGGTATTGATAAATCGTCCACGGAGCAGTCCCAATAAATGATATTACAGCAAAACAGATAATTGCCGTTGATAAGGGAACAGCGTATGATGGCATAATATTCCCTTCTTTCTAAAATTATAAATTTTTCTTTTACCTTCCATTAATCACTTTATATAAATCAACCATTTCTTTGGCTAAATCAGTAAAGGATATACTCGTCATCAAATGGTCTTGACTATGCACAGTAAGAAGTGTTACTTCTATTGGATCTCCTTGAGCTTCTTTAGTTAGCATCTCTGTTTGAGATTGATGCGCCTTTATCAAAGATTCTTTCGCCTCATTTAAACTTACTTCTGCTGCAGCAAAATCGTTTGTCTTTGCTGCCTGAATTGCTTCCATCGCATAACTTTTAGCATCTCCACTATGCATAATGAGTCCCATAATCATTTGCAGGTTTTTCTCATCCATCACACATCACCCATCCTTATGTCTATAGTCATCTATCGCTTAAAAAAGATATACATAACGCTGACCTAATTTTAGTTCACTTTCTTAGGATTTGTCAATAAAATAAAAGGTCAATAAATCGGTCTCCTTAACCTTTTAAACGGTCGTTAGACAGTTATTTTTTTTGCTCTATAATCTAAAGGACTGATGAATCAAAATTCGATTCATCAGCCCTTTTTAGTTTATTTTATTTCATTTGTTAAATTAAGCTAGACAAAATATCATTGTCTACATAACTCAAAAATACTTCCAATGGTGTTTTATAATTTAATGATTTTTTAGGAATATTATTTCTTTTAGATGCGATAGATTAGATAAAAGATTCCTCAACTTTGTTGAAATCCATTTTTTTAAGTAAGCCATCTTTACGTAATCACCCATTAGAGTATTCATTTAAACCACGTTGTGAGGGGTTCCTAGATCGGCAAAATAACTATCAATATCATTTAGATTGCTGATTGATTTCCAATTAGAAAATTCTTTACCACAATCGAATGTGATTGATTGAAATAGATGGTATAGAAATTTCTTAAACCAATTATTTGAACTATTTTCGATATCTATATCTATTGCTCGTCTGTCTATTGGTTTTAATGTAATAATCACTTTTGATAGTCTTTCAACGAGTGTGATAACAGCAATTTTATGATCTTTCCCAACAATTTTGCTGCCTTCAAGGTAACTAAATGCATTATTAAAGAGTTGATAGTTCTTATTACGTTGATGAAAGTTTCTTTTAAAAGCTTGTTTTCCTCTTTTTTCTTTATGCTCATTTGGCTCTCATTGGTAAAGAAGAGACATCAAAATCGTCTCTTTAAAATAAACGATAAAGAGTGCGAGCAGAACAAAAACTAGAAAACTCAGCACGTCCAACAATCACATCAGAGGCCAACCTTGCACCACTTTCTTTTGGATATATTCTTTTTCGTTATCAGGTAAACAGGTAGACCGTCTATCGCAATTTTTTTATTTGTTTGGTATCGTTGATAATAATCAAGAATAGATAACCCATTGTTTAATGCGTTATAAATATTGTAAATAGTCTATCCAGATTGTTTCAATTATTTAGCAGCAAATATTACTTTCTTATTTTGATAGTAATATGATTCTATTAAAGCGAGTACATCTGTAGTAAGATGTGTAAGCGCTAGTGTCTTCATCTTTTTAATGATGTCTTACTCTGAGATTCGATAATCCTTTGATATAGTTTTAAAGAACTGAACCATCATAAGAATAATAATAAAGATAAATGGAAACGAAGATAGCACTGATACAGCCTGTAATGTTTCAAGACCACCAGCATACAATAAGATAATCGCTATAGAAGACTGAACTATCCCCCACGATACTTTAACTCGTTTTGTTGGAACTAGCTCTCCTTCTGAACTGAACATTCCTAGAACATATGTTGCTGAATCAGCTGAAGTTATAAAGAATGATGATACTAATAACATTGCTAAACCAGTTAAAAGTTTTCCAAAACTACCATAATTTTCTAACATGGAAAACAGACCAATTTCAACACCTTTTTCTTGTATAACACTAAAAATCTCAATATTATTAAACATTTCTTGCCAAATAGCTGACCCACCAAAAATTGTGAACCATAAAAAAGCAAAAATTGTTGGAATAATTAAAACACCACCTATAAACTCTTTTATTGTTCTACCTTTAGAAATGCGTGCGATAAACGTGGATACATAAGGTGACCATGAAATCCACCATGACCAATAAAATAAAGTCCAACTATTTATCCATTCACGGCCACTTTCATCAAAAATAGACATATGAAAACTTAATACAGGCAATTCTTGAATGTAATTTCCAACGCTCTGAACGAATAGATCAAGTAAAAACGATGTTGGACCAATAAATAAAACTGCAAACATTAATAAACAAACAAAGACAACATTAGTATTACTTAGAATTTTCACACCTTTATCTAGCCCTGTCATAGCACTTGTTAAATATAGAATAGTTACAATTATGATTACGATAAATTGCACATAAAAAGTATTTGGTATACCTTTAAAAAGATAATTTAATCCACCTGATATTTGTTGAGCACCTAATCCAAGTGACGTTGCTACCCCAAAAACTGTAGCAATTATAGCAATTATATTGGTAACTGTAGTGACTTTTGGCCGATGTTTTTCTTTAAACAAGTAGATAACACTCTCACTTATTAATGCTGGTCGATCATGTCTAAATGTATTATAGGCAATAATTAATCCTAAAAAAGCATAAAGTGACCATGGTTGTAATCCCCAATGAAAAAACGTATAATTCATGGATAAACGAGCACTTTGAATTAAGTTGTCAGACTCCACGGCAGGCTCATATAAATGCATAATTGGCTCAGATACTCCCCAAAAAATAAGCCCTATACCCATTCCGGCACTAAAAAGCATAGCAATCCATGATACATAACTAAATTGAGGAATATCGCTTTCTTTTCCTAATTTAATATCTCCATATTTTGAAAACATTAGAAATACACATAAAATTATAAAAGATAGCATCAGTAATGTGTATAACCAGCCAAATTCATTTGATATAAATCTTTGTGCTACCATAGTTACTTCATTTAATGAAAATTTTCCCAACACAGATTGTGGTGTTACTCCCCATATAGTAAAAAATAAACAAACAACGATTGAAATGATGTATACTTTATATTTTTTCAACATCCAGCTTCTCCTCCATATAATCTTTCATAAACTTTAATCATAATAATTTCAAGTGCAGTGTATAGACTAATAAAATAGATTGTTTAAGCATTAAATTAATTATTTTATGAACACTCCTAACAGTTTTTATAAAGATGGTTTTTTGAAAATTATTATTAAAAAATAGCATAAAAGTTAGCTTGTAAACCTTTATTAATTAAATGTTACCATATAATATTAACTGAATAAAGACTCTTATTTTTAACTCTTTTGCTATAGCCTAGTACATTAGGTTCTGATACAAAGTTAAAAAATGAGACAGACTCAGCCCAATTTTATTTAATGGGCTATGTTGCTTTAAGCAGATTTCAATTTCATCCCACGGGAAAAGTCGAAGAGGTTAATTTCTCTTCGACTTTCTTTATATAGTACCGAAACAACCTCAATTCCATTAATCATTGTGTGCCTAACTCTAATGCTAGTTTTTTCATTATTATAATAGAAAAATCACGATAATTTAGGCTGTATAATTTCTTCATCCGCATCAATTGATTGGATATTTTCTGCTGCTTTAAACAAGCCATTAGTTGTCGCAGCTGTTTGGGCAACTTGATTTCCTCAGTTTGAATTGAAATCTTTCTTCATTTCATTGAGTCGTTCACTAGCAAATGACCTAGACATATAAAACACGCCATTCCTAAATTTATCTTTTTATTGGTACACTTATATATCACTCCTTTTGTATGTATATCTCGCGTTATTTTTGTGAATCTCTTACAACTTTTTTATGGTGAGTTAACTAAATTTTTGTACAAAATAATAACTGTTTACCTAAAAAGATAAACAGTTATTCCGTTATTATTTATTTGTTGTCTGGGTACTATCTTTTGCCATCTCTTTTTGTACGTCAGTTAACCAGCTATCTTTTTTCTTGTTATAGATGATTAACGGGATACTAAATAGAATACCAACAAAGATTAAAACAAAGATTAAGTTTTCAATCGTATTACTCATAAAGGTTAACGTTAAAGCAAACACGATAGTTACCATCAATAAACCTGCAAAAAAGAATCCAAGACCATTCCCTTTTTTACCTACACGGAAAGGATGTTCTGTATCGGGCGATTTTCTTCTCATCGCAATAAATCCCAAAGCCATTAATGTATAAGCTAGACAATAGATCATTGTGCCACTATTTGTGATAATAACGAATACTTTGTTAATTCCAGGGATGACAACGTATGCTCCTGACAAAATAGTAATCGCAATCGCTTGAACAAATAGTAAGGTATTTGATGAGTTAAATTTATTTGTTTTCCAGAATTTGAATTTTTCTGGGAAGTCCCCTTCCCTAGCACTTGCAGTGATTGTTTTTTGAGCACTGATAAACCATGTGGACATATTAGTCAATACACTCACAATAGAAAGTAAGCAGAAAATTTGAACAACAAAATATGGTAAACCTAAACGATCAGCAAACAATTGTAATGGCTGAGCCCCATTGTTTAATTGGATTTTACCTGCTGGGATAACATTTGCTACTAAAAATGAGTTTATCAATGAGAACAATGCTAATAAGATAAGGGATGTAATAACACCTTTAGCATATTGTTGAGATGGTTTTTTCAGACGAGTAATAAACACAGAAGACATCTCTATTCCTAAGAAGATAAAGATAATCCCACTAAAGTACATTCCAGAACCACTTGTGAAAGATTTAGGAACTAATTTTGACCATGAAAAGGTTCCTAATATACTATCTGGGTTTAAACCAATTTTTACAAAGGTAAATACACCAAGTATAAATAGCATCACAACAGGAATATACAAACCTAACCAAATACCGAATTTACCATTTACTTTTGCCATGTCGAATTTTAAATTCAACAGTGTCATACACCAAACTAATCCTAAAATAACTACCAATGTAAACATCGAATTCTCGATTAAACTTTCTTTTTTCAGTAATAACGCAACCATTGGTGCAAAACCAGTTCCTACTACAACCATGGAAGGAAACATCGCTGCCCAAATGAGCCAAGATGTTACAAATCCCCACTTAGGTCCCAGGGTGTTTTTAACCCAGAGCTCTGGACCCCCTTGACCAGGAAATGTGGTCCCAAACTCTCCAGACATTAAAGCAATTGGTAAAGCAAACCCAATCACAGCAATACCCATGAATAAAAACATGTTCCAGCCTGTTGCTGTCAGTGTTGAATAATATGGACCTGCTACAAGAGAGAATGTTAACCCAATAAATGTTGCTAATGTTATTTTTGATAAAGTACCTTTTTTACTTGCAGTGTTATTTCCTTGTGCATTAGTTGCTACCGGTTCAACACTTGAAGCAGTAGATGCCTTACTACCACTTTTGTTTTCCATAATACGTTCTCCTCTCTTATTTTTATACATCTTTGGTTATATCAAAGGTGAGTTTAGATAAGCCTAGCCCTTTCTTAACCAATTCGCCGATATGAGTCATCGCTAATTCGTTCATTTGGTCAATATTTTTATTATTTTGTTCCGTTAAGAACTCTTCGATATTTTTAATATTGCCATCTTTAACAGCTTTATCTGTTTCTAAGACAAGATGTTTTGCTAATGTTTTGGCAGCTGTTAAATAGTCAAAATTTACAGAAGATAATTTGTTGTAATCACGTTCCACTAATACAGCTAATGTGCGATACATCCAATAGGCTTGTTTAATATCATAGCTATCGGTTGTATCACGGTAGCTTTTTGGTGTATCTAAACTATTAGCGAAGAATGGCACATACGGATTAAAGGCAGTTGGTGCACTATTTAACCAAATGATGGCAGCGATTTCTTCAGGTACGTTGTTTCTGATTTCTAAAATATGAGATTCAGCCGTACGGTTCATAGAGATTGGTCTAAATACATTGCGATCGACATCACTCTCAGGATTAAATGGATCATAGATTGTTTCATCAAAGTGTGAACTTAGTACAGCAGCCACATCTTCAACTGTCAGTAAACGATTTGGTTTAAAGACAAATGGCATATCGCTACTTCTAGGATCTTCTACTTTATGACCTAAATAGTTTTGACCATACCACACACGGGCAGTATTATATTGTCTGTCTTCTTTTGTACTTGTTCCAAAAATATGGCGGAAATTAAATCCTTCATAATCTGGGTTTAATTGATACTCATCAACAAATTCACGAATTCCTTCAGAATACATAAAGTTTTCTGGGTCGTTAAAATTAATTTCTTCAATGATTGATTGGTTGGCAATCACAGCACAGCAATCATCTGGCACGCGTTGAGCAACCCAATGATGACCACATGGAATTTCCATATACCATACTTCATCTTTATCACTAAAAATGACACCATTTCCTTCATGAGAACCATGTTCTTTAATCAGTTGACCTAAATAAGTCACACCATCTCTTGCTGATTCAATATATGGTAAGACCATATTAAGTAATGAATCTTCACCTAAACCTGCTGGAGTTAATGGGTCAATGGCTAGAACATCTGTATTTGAGAAAATACTTTCTGTTGAACTCATGGCCACATTTTTTGAGTTAATTCCAGCTTCACCAAAAATACCAAGTTTACTTTCATCCAAAAATGGCACCATTGTATATTTCAATGATTTGTTTGGGTATTTTTCAGTAAATTTCGTCATATTACTTTTATAAGTACCACTCACATGAGCATCTTCAGCAACGGTAATAAAACGAACGGGTTGGATAGGTTCTTCAGAGTCACAGTTTCTAGCAATCAAAGTTGATCCTGTTCTAGAGGCTTTTTTTCCGACAACAACGGTTGTACACATACTATTTCCTTCTTTCTATTGATACACGCTTAAGCGATTGGGTTCATAGGGTTCCAAAACGGCAATTCCACTGGTTCTGTTACTAAGGCTTGTTTTAAGTCTTCTGTTAGATAGTCTTTTTTCACAACGACTTCAAAGACAAATTCATCCATCCATTTGTCATCCATCACGCAGTAACCTTGGTCACCGATTTTTTCTCCCCAACTATTTTCTACTTTCCATTTAGTTGGCATATCACCTACAAGATTTACGCCACCAATTACCATAGCATGTGTTGGTAAGCTTTCTTTGTAGTTGAAACGATCGCCTTTTGTCATTGAAAAGTCCATGTTGAATAACTCTTCAAATTTATATAAATCATGAGACATGATTCCTTTTTGACGGTCAAAATGTTTTAACACATCACAACCAAACCAAACTGGTTCACCAGCTTTTAATTGTTTAATTGTGGATTGTTTTAACTCATCCATTTTAATGTTTAGATAACGGTTTGGTGTACCGCCTACCATGTTTCCTGATAACGCCACTTCGTAAACTTTACCAAAAGGCATGTTTTCAGCTGGAACGTTGATTAATCCAACATAGTCCGTTACATCAATATCAATGTAGTCAGTGTAAAGTTGTTGTGGTGTTAGCCCTTGATAAGAAGTGTATTTTTTGTCTTTGTCTCTGAATGTAAAGTCAATTGTTTTTGGTGGAGTCCCTAAAGCAATTGATAGTAGTCTGTAAACTTCAGATAGACTTTTTTCGATGTAATCTTTAATAGTAGCTTCTGTCGCGTCATCTTTAACAAGTTGTCTTAACTCAACAGCATCACGTCTTAATTTACGATTTAACATCGTATTTAATTCAGCTGATGTGATACTACAGCTTGAGTCATTCATTTCATAAATTGGTACGACCCCATATTTTTCTACTAATGAGATGATTAAGTTCCAATCGCCACCATCTTGTTGTGGTGAGTTGATTAAAAATTGAACGTCGCGACTAGAAATAGGCTCGTTTGCTGTATTAAGAATATTTTGGTAGAAGTAATTCGCTTTTTCTAATTTGTCATAGAAAAATAAATAGTTTTGTGATAATTCAAAATTTTCAATATTATATTGTTTTTCTAATTGGAAACGAATGACGTTTAAACAAGCAAACATCCAGCAACGACCACTTTGATTTTGGTTTGTTACTTTATGTGAATCAATATCAATCGAAAAGTTAAAGTTCGCATCATCAATTGCACGAATATTTTCAGACGCTTTAAAAATACCGTTTGTTGTGGCAGCTGTTTGGGCGATTTCATTTGCTCTGTCACCTGCAAAAAGTTCTTGCATGTTATTAATTTGATCAAAAGTTAATTCGTTTGTCATAATAGAACACTCCATTCATTTATTTTTATTTTGTTGAAACATGTGTTGGTGCACTTTGAGTAGTCGTTGCGACTTTGTCAGCTAATTTTGTGGTTGCTTGAGCGACTTTACCTTTTGGTGCTTGTGGTGCTGATGGTGAATCTGGTTTATTTTTGATACTTGTGTAATACATGATCAATCCAACAACAAACACACCGACGATTAGTAATAAAACATCTAATCTAAAGTTAGTTAATAAATACATTGAGATAATCAACGCAATAATTGGAATAGTATCTCCTCCCTTTAAAGAGAAACCGTTATTTGGAAATTGTTTTGTATGTTTAAATTTAATCACGGCTAAAATTGATGGAACATATTGGATAAATGATGCTAAAACAATGGCCGCTACTAAGAAAATATAACTAAATGACACTAAGAAAATACTGATAATCATCGTAATAATGACCGCAATATAAGGTGCATCATTTTTATTTCTTTTACCAAAAGCTGAGGGTAAAAGGTTATGTTCTGTTGATAAAGATGCAGCTAAAACTGGTGTGTTAAATGATACGGCAAAAGCCACACCAAAAATTGAAATAATCATACCAATGACAATCAGTACATATGCCCAATGACCAATAGAAGCGTTTAGTGCTTGAGCAATAGGAATATCAAATTTTGCAATATTTGGTCCTAAGATACCAATCGCTATTGCTTGTACTAACACATAAATAATAGTCACACTAGACATAACGGCGATTAATGCTTTTGGAATATTTTTTTCTGGGTTGTTCATTTGTCCAGCTGCTACTGGGATAAATGAAAATCCAGTGAACATGTAAAATACGACACTAAATGCTTGACCAAAGTGACCAAAGAAGCTACCTGTTGTTTTAACACTTTCAGGAACAATAGGGGTAAAATATGCTGTTTTAATAAAGAACACACCGACGACAAGGAAAAATACCAAAGTAGCAATTTTAATAATTGAAGACACGCTGTTGATTTTTTTAACTATACTTGTACCAAACAGATTGATAATACTTAATAGAACTATCATACCAATTGGAAAAGCATATTTTGCAATTGGATTATCTAACACGGGATACATGCTTTTTAATGTTCGATGTAAGGCAACAGATTCTGCTGTAAATGTCAGACATCCTAAAAACCACGAAAATAATCCAATTTGAAACCCAGTAAATCTACCAAATGCGTTATACGAATAAAGCCATGCTGCTCCTGATCCTGAAAATCGACTTGATAAATCCGCATAACACAATGCAACCATACTTACTGTTAATGCTGCAGTAAGCAAAACCAGAATACTCATTACCCCAATATTTTTATAAATCTGTTGCGGTAATAAAAACGCTCCTGATCCGACAATTGCATTGATACCCAAAAAATAAATTGACGTAAACGTCAACTTTTTATTAGGTGTTGCTGTTTTCGCACTCATGACATATCATCTCTCCTCTTCATCCATTTTTCATGAATTCGTTTTTATATTGCTTGTGATTAAATCATAACTCTTTTTTTTTTTAAAACAATCTTTGATACATTAATAACAAAATCATCATATTAAATATTATTTTTAGATAAATTTAATACCTTTATGAATAAAAAGTAAATTATTTGTGGATTGTATTTCATTTATTAGTAATCAGCCTGTGAATGTTATGTTCTAAATAAGAATAGAATGCTTATTTTTTTGTCTTACTCATTCTTTATTCATCATTTCATCATATATATTTTTTTCATCAAAAAAATAACTAACTTATTTCAATATTTTGTATGAAAAGTCTTTTTATACACTAATTTCAGTATCATTAGATAATTAATTCATCATGACTTTATAAGCTACTCATTTTATTGCAAATAAATAGAAAAAAAGAGTGACTTATCATAATGATAAGCCACTATACCTATAATTTATCACTTCATTAGTTTTAGCCAATGAGGTTGTATCTATGCGATATCATCATAATTAGTCGATTATATCGTTCTTTCTTTATAGATTATAAAATAACCGAAATAGGGTGTTGATTATAATTAAAAAATATTCTCATCTTTAATGAACTGTCTTATGTCCCATTATTTCTCAGATATCAATCTTTCAATAAACTTTACTTTCACATTTGCAGGTTTAAGTGTATGATATGTACAGAAAAAAATAAAGGAGGGGTTAAATGAGTGAACCTCATAATAATCATGAATCTCACAAACTAATCGCCCATACAAACGGACGCTCTTTAGAAGAAATAAATGGATCAGTTGAGGTGCCTGTAGGAAAAGGATTTTGGCGAACATTACTCGCTTATTCAGGACCTGGGGCGTTAGTTGCTGTTGGGTATATGGATCCAGGTAATTGGTCAACATCCATTACAGGTGGACAAAATTTTCAGTATCTATTGATGTCTGTCATTTTGATGTCTAGTTTAGTTGCTATGCTCTTGCAATACATGGCTGCTAAGTTAGGGATTGTCACCCAAATGGATTTAGCCCAAGCGATTCGTGCTAGAACAAGTAAAAAGCTGGGGATTGTCTTATGGATTTTAACTGAGTTAGCCATTATGGCCACTGATATTGCTGAAGTTATTGGAGCTGCAATTGCCTTGTATTTACTGTTTGGTATTCCACTGCTCTATGCCGTACTTATTACTGTATTTGATGTTTTGCTATTACTACTTTTAACAAAAATCGGTTTTAGAAAAATTGAAGCGTTAGTTGTCTGCCTAATTTTTGTCATTCTTTTTGTCTTTATTTATCAAATTGCCTTATCCAATCCATCATGGGGAGCTGTTTTTGAAGGCTTAATTCCTACTAAGGACACCTTTGCTGACTCACCAAGAATCGGAGGACAAACACCTTTAACTGGTGCACTAGGAATTATTGGGGCAACGGTTATGCCACATAATTTATATCTGCATTCAGCGGTATCTCAAACAAGAAAAATTGACCATTCTGATGAAAACCATGTAGCTGAAGCGGTTCGTTTTTCGACTTGGGATTCAAATATTCAATTGACTATGGCGTTTTTCGTTAATGCCTTATTGTTAATTATGGGAGTAGCCGTTTTTAAATCCGGCACTGTCAAAGACCCGTCATTCTTTGGTTTATATGAAGCTTTGTCAGACCCTAATACTTTAAGCAATGGGCTTCTTGTATCAGTGGCAAAATCAGGTATCTTATCCACTCTCTTTGCTGTCGCACTTTTAGCATCAGGACAAAACTCAACTATTACCGGAACGTTAACTGGACAAGTTATCATGGAAGGGTTTATTCATATGAAGCTTCCAACTTGGTTAAGACGTCTAGTGACACGTTTAATTTCAGTCATTCCTGTTATTATCTGTGTCATGATGACAAGTAAAAAAGGGACATTAGAAGAACACGAAGCCCTTAACAATTTAATGAATAACTCACAAGTATTCTTAGCTTTCGCCTTACCTTTTTCAATGATTCCACTCCTTATGATGACAAACAGTGAAGCTGAAATGGGACATCGCTTTAAAAATAATGGGATCGTAAAATTTTTTGGGTGGATGTCAGTTATTGCCTTAACTTACCTCAACTTATCTGGACTACCCAGTCAGATGGAAGCTTTTTTTGGTGACACGCCAAGTCAAACAGAACTAACCACCGCACACAGCATTGCCTATGTGCTCATTGTTGGAGTGCTACTTCTTTTAGCTTGGACCATATGGGATTTGTATAAAGGAAACAAGCGAATCATGGAAGCATCGCAAAATACACCATAATTATCTACCAATAGGATTGAAGTTATTTAAATCAATCCTATTTTTTTATTGTATTTTTCATTTAATGTATGTATTATTAAATAAACGTTAGATTTTTTTAATAATACATAACTTACCTAACATAAGGAGTTGGAAGTATGGAATATAATACAAACACCACAAAAAAAAATACAATCGGTATCGTCCTATCACTTATGGTTGGTTACTCAATTATTTATATGGATAAAAGCATGATTTCAACAGCTATTATCCCAATATCCTCAGAATTTAATCTAGACTCTGCTCAAACTGGCCGTATCATGTCCTTTTTCTTTTTAGGTTATTCCCTCATGCAAATTCCTAGTGGTTGGATAGCTGATAAAATCGGAGCTAAAAAAGTGTTAATGCTATCCATGATATTAGTTGCCATCTTTTCAGCCGCATTTGGTTTAGTTGGTGCATTGTCCGCTTTTATTTTAGTAAGATTTTTTGCTGGTGTTGGACATGCTGGATACCCATCTAGTGTGACAAAAGCTGTCGCAACAAATTTTGAACCTGAAAAACGCACCCTAATCCAATCTATCATTTTATCAACATCTGGGATTGGTGGCATATTAGCCTTTACCTTAGGTGCGAACCTTATCAATATAAACTGGCGCTACGCTTATTTTGTCTTAGCTGGATTATTTATATTATCACTAATCTTAATTTTTATTTTTGTTCCTAACAACACACCCGTGCAACAACAAGACAAAAAACGTGTTCCATTCTCAAATGTGTTCTTAAATCGTAGCGTTGTTTTTCTTGCAATGGCTATGTTACTGCAAAATTTCTTACTATATGGAAATATGTCTTGGTTACCATCTGTTTTAAATCAAAAGTTTGAATTAGATTTAAAAAGTATCGGGTATCTATTAGCTGTTAATGCTCTATTTCAAACTATCGCAACAATGTATTCAGGTGTGTTACTATCCAAACTGTTTTTAGGAAAAGAAAAACTCTTCATTTTTTTAACAACAGCACTCACTGCTGTATTAGTAATTGCTTTTATCTTTTCCAATAGCTTAGTGTTATCTATGATTTTCTTAGTATTGGTTAGTATTTTATCTGTCAGTGCTTTTACAGCTATGTTTACTCTACCACATAAGCTAATTAATCCAGAAATTATCGGGGCATCTATGGGATTTATCAATACAGGTGGCACACTCGGTGGTTTCCTTGCACCTATGATTTTGGGTCAACTCATTAAAGTTGGTGGTGGATCATTTACTCTGTCATTTGTGTTTATGGCAATTGCTAGCATCCTTGCTGGTTTAACTGTCTTATTTGGTATTAGAAAGGAAGAAAAATAATATGGAAAAAGCAAAACAACGTATCAATGAATTAATCGAGAAAAAAAGAGTAACTTTTATTGAAGCAGCAGATAAAATTTGGGAAACACCTGAGACGAGATTTGCTGTAGAAAAATCCGTTCAACCTTTTTATGATATTTTAGAAAAAGAAGGATTCTCTATTGAAAAAGGGCTAGCAGACATGGATCACAGTTTTGTCGCCACATATGGTTCTGGAAAACCAGTTATTGGTATTTTGGCCGAATATGATGCATTGAGCAATTTAAGTCAAGTTGCCGATTTAGGTGAACAGAAAGCCCAAGTCCCAGGTGGTAATGGACATGCTTGCGGTCATAACTTACTTGGAACTGGTGCATTAGCTGGTGCTGTTGGGATTAAAGATTATATGGAAGAAAACAACCTAAGTGGTACCATCAAACTATTTGGTTGTCCTGCTGAAGAAAGTGGGTATGGAAAAGCCTATATGGCAAGAAGTGGGGTATTTGATGATGTGGATACTGCGTTGTCATGGCATCCTTGGGACATTAGCGGGATTTGGTCAATTAGTAGCTTAGCAGTGTATCAAATCTACTATCGTTTCAAAGGTATCGCAGCTCATGCCGCTGCTGCACCTGAGTATGGCCGTAGTGCGTTAGATGCCGCCGAATTGATGAATGTCGGCGTACAATTTTTACGTGAGCATATCATTGATGAAGGCCGTGTTCACTATGCCTTTCGAGATGTAGGTGGAGATTCTGCTAACGTGGTTCAACCCTCTGCGGAATTACACTATTTTATTCGTGCTCCAAAAATTGAACAAGCCAATGAGATATTCAAACGTGTCACGCGAATCGCTGAAGGTGCTGCATGGATGACTGAGACAGAATTAGACATCGGGTTTGATTCCGCATGTTATGACTACATTCCTAATCAAGCTATCTCTACCGTCATGCAAAAAAATCTCGAAGAATATGGGAATGCGAATCTAACAAAAGAAGATCAAGAATATGCTCAACGTTACTACGATACTTTACCTGATGCAACAAAAGAACACTTGATTAATCGAGCGAAACAAGTCGATCCAACTTTATCAGACGGCGATGCAAAACGATTGGGTAGTTTACCTGTTTCAGAACAAGTTATGCCTTTAGTCTTCTCTGATGACACACAAGGTTCAACTGATGTTGGAGATGTTAGCTGGATCTGTCCAACAGCACAAGTATTTATTGGGTGTGAGCCTCAAGGAACACCAGCTCACAGTTGGCAATGGGCTGCTAATGGGAAATCTAGCGTCGCTCATAAAGGATTAATCGCCGCAGGTAAAGTCATCGCAACAACAGCTTATGACCTATTAACAAACCCTGAATTAATCGAAAAAGCTAAAGCAGAACACCAAGACGTTTTAAATGGTAAAACTTATGTGTCTGCGATTCCTGAAGATGTATTACCAAAATAAAAAAATCCAGACAAGTTTTTACAATTGTCTGGATTTTTTTAGCCATTTAATACTGCGCCACCATTAACGTGTAAGCATTAGCCACTGATATAACTACTATCTTGATTAGAAGATGAAATACAAAAAAATCATTATTGTCTTTTCTATGATAATCTTCTTTTAGTTTGTTTAATTTATGTTCCAATGATGTCTAAATATTATATTTGAAACTAATTAACTCGCAATAATTTCATGTAAGACATATAATTCCCAATCAGAAATACTAATACGATAAAAATCCTCAATAGATGACAATAAATCTTTAATATTTGAGTAGAAATAATTGTCATTGACCTTTAATAACGACAAATCAGTTGGCACAGGATAATCAACTGACCCTAAAATCGTACGTTCAATCATCAATGCTAAATGCATCGTCAAATTGAATTTAATTTTGACGTTAAATTTAATGCCAAAACGTCTCTCACATTTTTCGATAATTAGCTCTACTTGTTTAATAATGATTTCCGGATTTAAGAAATTTAATTTTTCAGATAGACCTTCTTTTGAGAAGAAATAAATACATTTATTAGTCAAATCAGTCATGTATTTTTCGTGAATGGTATTACGAAACGTATATTTCATCGCTTGATGTTCGGTATCCTCATCTAAAATATCTAATAAATTAACGGAAGACACAGCTGTTTTATTATCGAGATAAGACGTCGTAATAATGAGTTCTGTTGTATCAAGATAACCTTTATCTGAGTTTTCACGGTCTAAAATATCGAGCAATTCATTAAAATGCATCACAATGATTTTTATTTCTGGATTAATAAACGGTTCAAATAATTTCTTCAATTTTTTGGCAATATCATAACCCAATATACTTGAAATAATGACATTGCGATCATTTGAAAAGCCTTCAAAATATTGAATATCTGTGATAAATTTTTGTTTAATATTTTTGGTGATGTCATAAAATGTGTGATGATTCAGTAGTTGCTGACCAATTTCCAGTGCAAATGAGGTCGTAAGATTATTAACAACCAATAATTCTCCCATAATCTCTGGTTTTAAACTCTTATAAAAATGAACCAATGATCCCATATCTACCAACATAATGACCCCTTCAGAAGTATCTCGCTCAGAAAGCCACGATTTCACTTCTAATACAATGTCTTTAATAGAGGCATCAAGTGGCATGTTAATCGCATCAAACACATAATTGCCACATAATTGATTGGACACAGCTTGAATACTGCTTGCGGTTGTATCACCATGAGCAACAAGTAATGCATGATAAGCAATTTCTTCTTTTATAGATCCTATTAAAAATAGGCTCAACAAAAAACGTGCTTCTTTTTTATATTCAACGGGTAGTTTAGACGTAATTTTTTTAGCAAAAAGTGCCGTACGTGGATAGTCCATACTAATCATTTGTTTTATTGGTTGATGATCAAACTTGATACAATCTTTTAGTAATAGGTATGTAGTTAGTTTTTCAAGATAAGGTGTCACACTATCTACTTTACCCATTATTTGTTTAGTATTAGCAAGTATTTTTTCTCTAATTTGTTTTAAAACATAGGTTTCTCCACCAAAATCATCTTTGGATAGCGGAAAACCCAGTAGCGTTTCTCGTAACTCCAATACATCACTCGTGGAATGTAGTAACACATTTAGTTTTTCCGGCATCTCTTTTGACACATCCACTAGTTGATTAAGTGGTTCATCATAAATCACTTTCACTACATCATCGTGATTATCACCTATGTATAGCACATCTTTATCCTCTTGATAATGAAGTGCATCAGCACAATATAACTTGACCTTGTTGGCTAATTGCCCAATATTTCCTGACATTTTTTCATGTAAAAAGCGATCAAAAATCAAACGATCAATCATCATGTCCTTTTTCAACAATTTCGCTTCTTTTAAAAACAAGACTCTTAAAATCGTCTCTCGCTCTTGTAATGGCCGTAGATGATAATCCGCTAACTCCAATACAGCAGAGATACGACGTAAAAAGGTTGGTAATAACACCTCTTTAGGGTCTTCTGTTGTTGCAAAAATCAAGCGAACGTTAGCTGTTTCTACTTTATCTTCTTCCCCAATTAAGCGAAACTGACCTGAATCCATAAACTGAAATAGTTTTTCTTGATTTTCATATGACAAACGATGGACTTCATCTAAAAATAAAATACCGTTGTCTGCTTTACTAAGTAACCCTTTTTTATCTTTGTCAGCACCAGTATAAGCCCCTTTTTTATGACCAAATAATGTTGAAGATAACAATTCAGGATTATTTGCGTAATCCGCACAGTTAAATACCACGATATTATCTGAGCAATTCGCCTGTTGTTGATTAAGGTAATCAAAAATCAAGTGTGCTAAATAGGTTTTCCCTACCCCACTATTTCCATAAATTAAAACAGGTAGTCCTTTTGGTGGATAAGACATCGCAGCTTTACAGGTTTTTATCATAGATTTGGCACTGCCTTTACTACCGATAAATTGTTCAAACACATCTTGTAACGTATGGAAATCGTGACTAGTTAGTCGCCAAACGATTGGATATGTTTCACTTTTAATAACCTCTTTATCTTTGGCTAACTCATTTAAATATAAACTCGTGACTGAGCGACTTAACCCAATTTTTTTAGCTAATTCAGTTGTCGTAATCCCAACTTGTTCCTCCCCTATACCTTGAAGCAAATGCCTTCTAGTCGACTCCTTCATTCTACCAATCCCCCTACATACTAAAAAACGCATGGCACGTATTGCCCATGCGTTTCACTCTTACATACCGATAACATAACGACACACAGTTGCTTTGCTTGTTAAATTTTAGCATAGTTTACCTGATTAATGTGTCATGATTCATTACCAAAACCCTATGTATTGTGTAATAAATTGATTAACAAATACCAAGTAACCCTAAAATAATCCCTAAAATCATAATGCCAAACATCACAACATTGATATTTACTTTTTTACGTAATAACCAGAACGTAATCAATGTTACTGTTAATGGAACAATCCCTACAAATAGTTGATCTAAGTAATCTTGAATTTTAATTGGATCAGAACCACTGACTGTTACTTCTAAAATCGTTTTGAATTTTACAGTTGAAGAAGTCATACTTCCCATCATTAGTAATCCAACCATACTAGATGCTTTAGTCAGTATTTTCATACCGCCACTTTCATAAAGCTTTTGAATGAAGTTGGCCCCAACAGAATAGCCTGTGTAAAGAGCATAATAATGAATAATAAAAGCTGGAATATTGTAAAGTGCTAAGAAAACGATGGCTCCCATAACTGATCCAGTACTGGCAATTGAAATCCCAATACTTGCAGCAATAACGCGTAAAATCCCCCAAAAGAATGAATCTCCAATACCTGATAAAGGTCCCATCAATGATGCTTTAACGGCAGTAATTGAGCTTGCATCAAAATTCTCATCTTCACTATTTTGTTTTTCCATTGAGGTAACAAGACCCATAATAAAGTTATTAATATGCATAGTAGCATTAAACCATGTTGTATGACGGACAATCGCGTCTGCTCGTTCTTCCTCTGTTTTGTAGTAACGATTGATGACTGGAAGTAAGGTATAGATAACACCTAACGCATGATATTGTGTTGCTCCTGTACGACTAGCATTCATTGTCCATGAGCGCCAAAAGACTGAGCGCATCATTTTTTTATCTTCAACTGACATATCTTGTTTTAGTTTCATGCGAAAAAGTCCTCCTCTTCTTCTTCTTTACTCATTTCACCACTTGCTACTTTTCCTTGTGTGGTTGGTAAATTCATCATTTGTACATCACGTTGAACCATCATCACACAAATCACAATCCCAACAGCCGCCACTGCGACAGCCGGTAATTTCAAGTAAGCTGTTAAAATAAAGCCTAATAAGTAAAATACCGCTAATTTATTGTCCCAAAGTAATTTCATCAACATCGCAAACCCAACAGCTGGTAATAAGCCACCTGCCGCACTCAATCCATTCATCACATTTTGTGGAATGTTATTTACCATAACGGCAACAGGTTCACTTCCAAGTAAGACCCCAACAAATGAAATCGCAGCAATAATAAAGTAATAAAAAATCCATGTCCCATAATGTAGTGCCACAATTTTTCGTTGATTATTTTCACGTGCAACACGATCCAACATTGGTGCAAAAACATTCATCAAGACATTTTTCAAAAACATCACGACAAACGCTGCTAACATCCCAATCGGAATGGCTAATGTAATTGCCGCTTTTTGCTCAACGTTTGCAATAATCGCGAATGTTGTCGCAAGAGTTGTTGCTGTCACTGGCTCGGCAGAGATTACGCCACCAATATTCACATTTCCCATAAACACGGCTTCAAGTGCTGCTCCCATCAAAACACCTGTTTTTAAATCTCCCATCAATAGCCCTGTCACAAGACCCACAACTAATGGGCGTTCCAACATACTTTGACCTGTTAAATAGTTACCAGCAAAACAGATAAACACACTAAGTCCTGCCATAAGTGCATGCATTAACATTTTTTATCCCCCTTAAACATTTTTCAATGCTTTTTTCAATTCTAATTTTGGATTAGTTGGTAAAACTTGATTGTAGCTCTCCACACGTTCTAACTCAGACAATTCTTTTGCAGCCGTTAATTCATCTGGATTAAGTAACACACTTGGGAAAATTGTTGTTTTGTCTTTTGGATCTGATTTATCAAAACGACCCGCATTTGCCACATTCACTGTTTCTACAGCATCGACGTGTTGCGCGATTTTATTCGCATCAGATACACAGTTTACAATCACAAACATGCGTTTATCTTTTCCACGAGGGTCATTAAATAATTCAATCGCATCATCCACTGAACGAACTAATAATTTCATGCCATTTGGTACGGCCATTTTTAATGTCATTTGCATCACTTGATTTTTTGCCGCCTCATCATTTGCTACAACTAAAAGTGGGGCATTCAATTCTTTTGTCCATACAACAGCCACCTGTCCATGAATTAATCGGTCATCTACTCTAATTTGTGTAATCATTTTTTCTCCTCCTAAAAAATATCGTCCTCTTCTTCTATTGTGGTTGAAACCAGTTGAACCTGTGATTCTTGAATTGCAGCTAATATATCCTCTTTTGACAACATGCCAGTATTTTCATGAAACATAATCGATAAAATAATAGCTAAATTTGAATTTGATACCAACATAATGTTGTCTTTCCCTGATGTCATAATTTCTGCGGCAATTTTTTGATTCACACTCCCACCGTATAAATCTGTGAATACAATCCCCTGACTATCTTCACTAACCTCTTGAATAAATTGTTGAACATTTGGTGTGTAATCATCATCCGTAACATAAGCATCTATTACTTGGACATTGTCTCCACTACCTGTTAAGACGTTCAACGAGTTTTGTAACCCGCTAGCAAATTTGCCATGAGTTGCAATTAAATAACTTCTCTCCATTTTTTTCACCTCTTCGCTTTTATATAAGCAAGTATGATGCCAACTTTTCTGCAGTCACAGAATGCGGTTACAAAAGGTTTTTAGGTAAATTATACTGTTTAAACACTTTTCTTTTTTTCTAAACAACTTAAACACTTAAAAAAGACACTGCTTCTTAAATTTAAGAAACAATGTCTTTTAATGATTATTTAGTTATCTTTTGGAAAAAAGGCATCTAATAAGGCACGTACTTCATCTGTTGATTTAGTATTCATTAAACTAACACGTAAATCACTGGCTCCTGGAAAGCCTTTAACATAAATTTTAAAGAATCGATGCAAACCAACAATGGAACGTGGCACTTGTTTAGCATACTCATCTTGTAAGTCTAATTGAAGTCTCAATAGCCCTAATAAGTCTTCTGTTGAATGATTTTTAGGTTCTTTCTCAAAGGCATATGGATTTTTGAATATCCCTCTTCCTATCATGACACCATCCACACCATATTTTTCGACTAACTCAAGTCCCATCTGTCGATCAAGCACATCTCCATTAATAGTAATGAGTGTATTAGGTGCTATCTCATCTCTTAATGCCAATATTTCTGGAATTAATTCCCACTTAGCAGGTACTTTACTCATTTCATCTCGAGTTCTTAAATGAATCGACAAGTTCGCTATATCTTGTTTTAAAATATGTGTCAGCCAATCTATCATCTCATCTTGTGAGTGATACCCAATACGTGTTTTCACACTGACTGGTAGTCCACCTTCTTTTGCTGCGGCGATTAATTCTGCCGCCACGTCAGGACGTAATATTAAGCCACTACCTTTCCCACGTGTTGCCACATTAGGGACAGGACATCCCATATTAATATCAATGCCTTTGAATCCCATCTCTTTTAGTTCTGTACTCATCTGTCTAAAGTACTCAGGATTATCTCCCCAGATATGCGCCACGATAGGTTGCTCGTCTTCTTCAAAGACCAATCTTCCTTGAACGCTTTCTTTACCATCTGGATGACAAAAACTATCCGAGTTAGTAAATTCGGTAAAAAACACATCAGGTGCACCCGCTTCTTTCACCACATGACGAAATACCACATCCGTCACGTCTTCCATTGGTGCTAAAATAAAAAATGGCTTCGGTAATTCTTGCCAAAAGTTGGTTGTCATATAAGTTTCTCCGTTCTAAATCCTTTTACTAAGTCACTTGGTATTATACTAATAATGACAAAAAGACGCAAAGCCTATAGTCCCGAACTATGACAAAATAAAAACAGACAACCCATAAATGAGTTATCTGTCTTTATCTTATAAACCGTATTTTTCAAATTCTTTTTCGATTTTTTCAAATTCTTTTTCGTCATATTTTTCGTATTTTTCAATGTCATGTAAAATACGTTTAATGTTATGTAATGCTTTAGATTCATAGTACCATTTTCTTACACTATGATTTTTAGGGTCAGTTTCGACTTGATCTAATTTATCTAAATTAGCATCTAATTCATTTAAAACTTTCACAACATCATCAATTACTTTGTCTTCTTTTTTTTCATAATTTGTCATTTTGAAAACACCTCTTCAATAAGTATAAGTTAATTATACTCCTATTATATTAGAAAACAAACTGATAACACTTATATATATCATTTTAATAGCTTGCTTTGTCTAAGAAACACTAACTTCAATATAAGAGATAATTAAATAAAGGTAATATAAAAAAATAGGTTTATTTTTTCATATCGAATAATCGTGCATGTTTGACATCTTCAATTGTTTGTGTTCCTGCTAATTGCATCACACGTTTTAAATCAGTTTCAAAATATTCCAAAACAGATTTAACACCTTTCCACCCACCTAGAGCTAATCCAAATAATACTGGACGACCTAAAGCAATAATATCTGCTCCACTTGCTAGTGCTTTAAAGATGTGCTCTCCACGACGAACACCACTATCAAATACGATTGGCACACGACCTGCTACTGCTTCAGAGATTTCAGCTAACACTTCAAACGATCCTGGTGCATTATCTAACTGACGTCCACCGTGATTTGATACCCAGATACCAGCTGCTCCGGTACCAATTGCTAATACAGCATCTTCAGGCGTTTGTACACCTTTAACAAATACTGGCAAACCAGAATATTCAGCAATAAATTTCACATCTGCTGGTTCAATTTTTTGTTTTGATTGAGCATAGATATTATTTAGTGACATGTTTTTCCCTGAACCTGTCAAATAACGAGAAACAATTGGCATACCAAATGGGTACACAAATTTATTTTCTAAATCACGTTCACGGTTACCACTTAGTGTTGCATCAGCTGTTAAAATAATCGCTGTCGCTCCATCTGCTTTTGCTTCATCTAAGATGTTTTTATTCATCTCTTCATCTTTACTCATATAAATTTGGAACCAACGTGGATTGCCATTTAAACCAGCGTCGATTTCTTCAAATGTCGCACCAGAATAAGCACTGATAGACATAATGGTGCCACCAAATTCTGAAATACCTTTTGCAGTTCCTGCTTCTTTTGTCGCATGAGCTAATCCGTGAGCTGCAATTGGAGCCATGATAAATGGTACTTTTAAATCGTGTTCAAAGATTTTTGTTGATGTATCTGGATTTTCCACATCAGCTAACACGCGAGGTAAAATACCTTTACTTAACCAAGCTTCATCATTGCGTTGGAGAGTAAACTCTTTTCCGGAACCACCTGATATGTAGTCAAACCCTCCTTTAGGAATCACTTTGCTTGCCGCTTCTTCTAATCTATACGTACTAATTACGTCGATTTCTTGTTCGATTGTTGGTGCATTGTATGTTTGTTGTTCTGTCATTTTTTTCATCCTTTTTTGATTTTTGGGTTTTTAAATTTTATTCCCTAACTTAATTAAAATAAAAGATTTGTAATTGGTCCTGTAAATGGTACCAATATTACAACTGTAATACCTGTTACAACGATTGATAAGCCTGACATAGCTCCTTGAACTTCACCAAGTTCAATCGCTTTTGCTGTTCCCATAGCATGAGAAGAACTTCCTAATGCGACTCCTTGAGCCACTGGATCTGTAATGTTAAACAACTTAAAGACAGTTGGTCCAATCATCGCTCCAATAACGCCCGTAAAAACAACCACTGCAACAGTCAGTGATACAATCCCGCCAAGAGAGTCAGATACTCCTACTGCAATAGCCGTCGTAATTGATTTAGGAATTAATGTTGCTCCCATCTCTTGTTCGAATTTAAATAACATACTGAAAGCATAAATCATAATGGTATGGAAAATCACACCACTAAATATTCCCGTTAATATAGCTAGGTAATATTTTTTCAAATAAACAAAATTTTGTTCCAACTTAATGGCTAAAGCAACAGTCGCTGGAGTAACAAATAAACTTAAAAACTGTCCACCATTTTTATAGGTTTCAAGCGGGATATCCAAGAATACTAAAATTAATATAAGTGCTATAATCGCAAATACTAATGGCGTAAATAATGGATTTTTCGGCCATTTAGCTTTCAATCTTGCTGATAGTAAATATAAACCAACTGTTAAACTTATCCATAAAAATGGGCTTTCTATTACATTAGACAACATCTGCTTCCACCTCAACTTCTTCAAGAGTATCTGCAGATTTTGTTTCCGCTTCCAATTCTTTTGATTTAACAGCTTGAACAATTCGTCCAACAAACGCAATCATTAGTGTTGTTGTCACAACCATAATAACCAGTAATTGCCACCACGTATTGGCTAAGATGCCGAAGTGTGCCATAAGTCCAACGCCTGCTGGGACAAAGAATATTCCCATATTATTAGTTAACCATGTTCCCACTTCATCGACTTGGTCCATCCTAACCCACTTAAAGTGAAGAGCACAGAAAAAGAGCACCATACCAATCACACTTCCTGGAATTGCAATAAAATTAGATAATAGTGCAGAGACTATTTCACCTAATAAAGAAAATAAAAAAATCCAGAAAAATTGTTTGATTTGCTTCATAAAAATCAACTCACTTTCGTTTTGTAAACGTTTTATCGACATAAATATAGCATGAGATAGATTCTTTGAATAATACTATTTCCTTATGATATTATAAGCGTTGTTTATGCAAATTGCTTTTATATACATTTTACTTATGAGTGTTTTTTCACAATATTTTAGAGGAGCCTACCATGAATTTAAAAGATTTAACATACTTTCATCATCTTGCGCAAACGCTTAATTTTACTGCTACTGCTGATTATTTTTATATATCCCAACCTTCTATTTCTATGGCTATAAAACGACTAGAAATCGAACTAGATACCATTCTAATTGATAGAAAAAGAATTCACAAGAAGCTTAGTTTAACTGAAACCGGTAACATTTTATATCGTTATTCTCATCAAATTTTAAAGTCAGTTGAACAAGCTGAAGAGGAGATTCATGACTTTAAACATCAAATCGTCTATTTTGGTTTCTTACCAACTATTGGAGGCTATTTTATGTCCCGTTTATTACCTCATTTGAATACATTTTCTTCTTCAATAAAATTCATTGAAGAAGAGAGTTCTGATGTTATGTTAAGCCTAGTAAAAAGCGGTAAGGTTCCCATTGCAATCATTGGAAGTGACGAACCTGTATTTAACGATGACTCTTTAATTCAAGTTCCATTAAAACAAGAAGACATGGCTTTATGGGTATCCAAGAGCCACCCACTTGCTACTAAAAAAAAGACCTCCCCTACAACTTGTAAGGAAGATGTCTTTATTTCATTAGAAAAAGGATACATGCACCACCGAATCTTTGATGACTGGGTATTAGATCATCACTTAAAAAATATTCAAACAATTTATACTAAAGAAATACAGACTGCTCTATCAATTGCTAGTTCTACAAACATGATAGCCTTTTTAAGTGATATTTTAGTACGAGATCACCCGGGATTAGTTAAAGTTGAAATTGAGCAACCGCCACAAATCTATATAAGTCTTATAGTAAATAAACACATTCATCAATCTAATACATTTCAGACAACATTTAATCAAAAAATTATTGATTTAGCACAAGAATTTAGCCAACCTTTTAACGTGGAGTAAACTATTTATTTTATTAACAATAATTTCTAAATAATATATGAAACTAATTATTTTTTTGGTATGATGATATGAGGAGTTGATATAATGAAAAAACAAGGTATTTTAAATATCGTACTATTAATGTCGTTAATTATATTTGCTGGAGTAAGTGTCTACAAAGTAGAACAAAATAATAAGGATATTGCTCAAGCGCAAATTCAAATAAACGAATTAAAGGCAACGATAGATAAACAATCAAAAGAATTAAGTGATAAAAATACCACAATAAAAGATCTAAAAAGTGACATCCAAACTGCTCAGGAGAAAATAAAAAAACTAAATGAAACGAGCTCGTTTTCACAAACAGATACTCAAGTCGGCGACACACAAAACAATACAATCACTTATAACCCATTCTAATAAAAATGGCTCTTTGTCAAATAGGACTGATGAGTTAAATTGGTAAGATGATGATTGTGAGAGTAATCTCACATTTATCATCTTTTTTAGTTATTTTATTTTTTATAAGGCCGTTTATCAAGAAAATCCTTATTCTCATATTATGAAATGATTTGAATCCGTATGACACTCGTTTTAGTGTTTTTATATGAGTATTCTTGTCTTCTCTACTAGCATGCGACTTGAATTCGTCTACCATTAGAACGTCAGGAAATCGCTGGGGTTTAAGTTGATGTGGTAATTGAGTTTCAACATATTTAATAACCCTTATAACAAGTCGTTAAGGAGACTTGGCATAATTTAGCGATTAACGTCATAGACATTTTTCAGTTAAAAGTTCTAAGATTTGTAAAGTAATAAACTTACTAATATGACAACTTTTTCAACGATTGAGCATTGAGTAGTCCAATTTTGTTTACAATTTTTACTAGCATAAGGTAGGGGGGAATAAGTCCCTTTAATAATTAAAGTATTCTTCCATTAATGTTAGCTTCTTCTGTACTGGCTAAATCTAAATAATTACCTGTTATTCTTAGCATTTTTTTGATATGATTATTCATGACATGTCGTCCTTTCTACCTAATGTTTTTGTTGGTACTTAAATTTTACTAGATAGACGACATGTTTTTAAATAAAACAAACTAAAAAGGGCTGATGAATCGAATTTTGATTCATCAGCCCTTTAAATTATAAAGCCATAAAAAATAATCGTAGAAGTCTTATCTAAATAGAAGACTTCTATGATTTTTATTGTATTATTTTATAAATCTACAATCATACCTCTAGTAATTTCAATTTGCATGAATACAACGAAGGTGTTTTCATATTTGCCATCCGTTTTGGGATCCATTCCGTTTTTATTTATAAAGAAATTCAGTCTGCTTATCAAGCAATAAATTATTGACTTAACTAAAAGTTTTGGGAAACCTTTTAAGATAGAGTAACCAGCTATTTAATGTGACACTGGTGAGTCAGTTAATGTATAAGTCAATGTTGCTGTATAAGTATCTTGTAAATTTCCAGCTGGGATTTTTAATTGAATTTTATCTGTTGGATACTGTATAGTCCAGCTACCATAACCTTTACCGACATCAGCTGTCACAATATTAACAGCGTCTTCACCAGAAGACACAATCTTTCCTTTTTCATCTCCAGTAAAGGCATTATCTGTAGTTAATGTATTAGGTAAAATGGCACTAGTATCACCACTTGTTGTGGTTGTTGGTGTCACACTAGGATAAAACAATTGAGCACCAGTCAGTTGCTTACCTTTAGTACTTCCTGTAAAATGACTCAATTTGGTAGACAATTGCCATCCAGGAGCATTACCACTTAATTCTTGAATAGAAATATTCACATCATTTGAATTAGTTGTTACGATATCTTCTGCTGAAATAGTCGCATCTTTAAATGTAATATCTGATGCCTCTGTCAGTTTTAATGTCTCTGTCGGAGCCACCAAATTAAATGTAGCAGTCGCATCTTGATTAACGGATGCAGCAAACGTCACACTACTTGTCATTAAAGCAATAGCTGACAAGCTTAACCCAAAGAGTATGTTCTTTATATTATGTGATTTCATTCTATCTCCTCCTAAATTATATTGTTGGTCCATCTGTTAAGGTATAAGTCAATGATGATTCATAGTTTCCCGCAAGGTTACCTGCAGGTATGTTTAATTCTAATTTATGAGTTGCATCATACGTTCCCGTCCATTGACCATTTCCTTTTCCAGATACAGATTTTATTAATACTTTATTACTTGGTGTATCTGAAGAGTTAATCCTTAAACCCTTGACGAAAGAATCTTCAAAGCTTTCATCCGTTGAGAGAGTTTCTGGTGTACGCTCAGCAACATCAACTGTTGCACTTGTCGTCAAGGTAATGGCTGGATAAAACAATTGAACTCCTTTTAATACTCGACTATTGGAGGAATCTTTAAATTCGCCTAAAGATACAGAAAGAGACCAACCCGGAGCATCTCCACGAATATCAGTTATGACAAGATTAGGTGATTGTTCTTCTGTTAATGTCATATCTGTAATACCTATTGCCTTAGATCCAAAATTTAAATCAGATGCTTTAGTAATCTCTAACAATGAAACAGAAGGATCGGTATTTTCGATTAAGTTAACTGTCGCTTTTTGTGTCTTAGGTTCCATATCTACTGCTAATACAGTTTCCCCTATGATTAGAGTAGATAAAAGTAAGGTACAACAAAACCATATTTTTTTCATAGTACTTCTCCTAACTTGTAATCTGTTTATTTTACGCCATCAACTAATTGCCAAGTCAATGTTGCTTTATAACCAGTGTTTGCAGTGATACTATTAGTTGGAGCACTAAAAACAATATGTTCATTATCTGTTGCACCAGCTTCTGCTGTATATCTTGCTAACCATGTTCCTCGTCCTGTTCCCTTATCAGCTGATAACAAGGTTTGTACCCCTGTATTACCAGCAGACAAACTAATATCATGTGTCTTAGCAAGGTCAACATCACTACCATTTACAGTATCATTACTTGTAACAGCTTCACCATTTTTAAATGATATAGTAGCACCCGTAATTGGCTTATTCGTATTTTTAGTATCAGTTGGAACAAAATCTCCTAGAGATACATTTAATTTCCAACCTGCTGCAGTGCCTCTTAAATCACTGACTTGATAAAATCTAGGCGTATCATTCTTAACATTGGCTGTCACAGTTTTACTTGTAATCTCAATATCACTACCAAAATCTAAGTTAGATAAATAGTTAATTTGTAAAGCACCAGTTTGTCCAGTTGTATTTCCATCATTTGGATCGGTTGGACCTGGTTTAGTAGGGTCTTTGGGATCAGTTGGGTTAACAGGTTTCACAGGAGTATTTCCTCCTGCAATGGCTTTAATCGTTGCGTTTGATTCAGCATTTTCTCCTTCTGCTGCCATAATGGTTGTACCAAAAGATGCCATAAAAATCGCACTTAAAGAAATCACACTGATTAATTTGACTTGTTTTTTCATTATACTCTCTCCTTTTTATACTCTCTCTTATTCAGCAGTTGGTGCAGCTGGTGAGTCTGATAAGTTCCATGTAAGTGTTGCTTGATATTGACCTGCATAATTATTTCCTGGAACAGATAATTGAATCGGTTTTTTTTCAGTAGTTGATCCATCTGATAATTCTAGTGCTCTCGAATTATAACGTGCTTCCCATAATCCCATACCTTGATCTTTAGCAGCAGACATCAACACTTTTGCCGTACCACCTGCATCAAACGTTTTAGCAAAACTGGTAGGTGCTACACTATGAGAGGCATCTTTGGTTGTATTAGGTGTAATTTCTGGGAAAGATAATTGTGCCCCTTTTAACGTATGTTCAGTATCATCTGATGCAACATTTTGTTCAATAAAATCACCCAATGTTAAGGTTAAATTCCAACCAGCGCCTGTCCCACGACGGTCAGTCACACTATAACCCGGTGTATAGACAGTATCATCTTTTGATATATCTGTATTGTCCACCACACCGATATTAGTAATAGGTGTACCAGTAGATTTAACATATAGCGCATCTCTGGTTGTAGTCGTTGATGTTAATGATATAGCATCAAAATACAAATCCGTTGCACTCGTAATCCCCAGATCTTTTACTGGTAACATTGGGCCAGTAGATGGATATGGGTCTGTACTTGGAGGTGTAATAACGTCAGAACCTGCAGTAATTTGAACATTGGCTGTACCAGCTTTATTAAGACCTTGTGCTTCTTCAGCTACAGTTAATTGGCTAACACTAAAAAGAGTTCCTAAAACTAACAAACTAGATAAATAAATATTTTTTTTCATGTGAATTCTCCTTTTTTATTTTACTGGACTTGCTGATGGGCTATCAGATAATGCCCAAGTAACCGTTCCTTGATACGTCCCAATCATATTACCTGATGGAACAACTAATTGAATATCATCTGCTACGTCCTTCTCTAAACCTGTTGCGTCTTTATTATAAAAAACTTTAAACGTCCCCATGCCTTGACCTTTTTCAGCCGTTATAATTTTTTGAAAACTATTTTTGTTTTCAGCATTTGGTGCGTACTCATTTAGCGTTGGTGTAATACCAGCGTCATCTTGTGCCACAGCATTGTCACTACCTGCTACAACTGATCCATTATTTAATGTGATATAAGCACCTCTTAACGTATTCGTTGTTCCTGGATTAGTCGTTGAATCAGTTAGTTCACTTTGTTTTATTTGTAAATTCCAACCAGCACCTGTTCCTCGTGTATCGGTTACTTGAATGTTTCTTTTGGCAATAGATTCTGCTCCATCATTTTTTAACGAAATTTTTTGTGTTCGTCCACTTAAATTCATGTCTTTAAAATTAAAAACAATGACATTATCAATACTTAGAGGACCACTTTGTCCAGTCTCGCCAGAAGGGGTATCAGGATTTTCTGGTTTTGTTGGCTCTTTAGCACCAGGATTTACCGTAATGGTTGCCTCTGAGTTAATTTGTCCATTTTCTTCGACAGTCACTGCATAGGTTTGTAACCCTGCGACTAATACAGTTGAACTAATTAGTAATGTTCCTAACATTTTTTTCATTTTATATCTTCTCCTTTTGACTAAATTTTTTTTCAATAAAAATAGATTTGATTTCCTTTCTAAAAATAATAAAAAGTAATAAAAAACCTATCATCGATACTCCTATACCTAATGCTTCCCCAGTAGAAGGAAGTCGTGCTCCTGAACTGGGAATGGTGCTTGACGCCTTATTATTTGACGATGAATCGCTATTTCCATTCGTTTCTTTTATAGTTTTTCTAGAAAAACTGATGGTTGCGTGAGAATTCACCTTGGCGCTTGATGATGAAATATCAGATTCTGAAATGATTGTTTCAGATGTACTCTCTTTTGTCTCAGCTGCCACTTGGACTTGATAACCGAATATAACAATCATCGCTAAAGAACATAGATAAAGTAATTTCTTCATTTTCACATCCCTCTCTTTTATTTATGCTAAGGTGAATCTTCCAACGTCCATAAAAGTTCCCCTGAGTAACTACCTTTTAAATTACCAGCCTCTTGCTTTAAGAATATGCCCGTGTCTTTATTTTTTAACTGTATGTGACTAAATAACTGATTATCTTTTTGTGTCTCAATAATAGTCGCTGATTGCCCTATACGTAAGGTATCTCCTAGTATATCTTTATAGATAACATTCCCTATAAAAGGAGACTTCTTCCCATTGACTTGTGTGATGCCTGAAGGTAGCGACGCTTTTAATTTCCACGTTGAATCTTGAATGGTATTTATAATAGAAAGAGACTTATCACTTGAATCACTCAATGGTGTTTCAGTGTCTTCTGCAGAGATAGTAACCGAACCAAAGTCTAATTTCTCAGCAATATCTTTAAATTTTAATTGCCCTTCGTATTCATAAATAATGGAAAAATCGTCATTTGGTACAGTGTCTGACTTAGTCATTTCTTTATCATGTTGATAAATTTTGTAATCTGACACAATTACAGGATTATACCCTTCATAATTTAAAACTATTTTTTTATCAGAAATTAACTTATTTAAAACTTCTTCTATATTGTCTCCAATGGTTTCTTCATACACATCATTTTCTACTAGTGATTTAGTTTCTAAATCACTATAAATAGGTGTGTCCGTTCCCTTATATACTTGTTTAATAGTCATCTTAACGGTACTAGGCACCAAGGTAACTTTTATTATTTTGGTATAAGAGTTAACCTTTACAGGAATATCATACGTTTTATTTGGCTCCCAGTTGTTACTAGGTATAGTTATCAACATGTTACTTGGATCAGTCGACACATCTGTAATGGTGTTTCCCGATATAGCATATCCCTTTGTATTCCCATAATCCTTTGATAAGACGAACTCTCTTTTCTGACTGTCTGACGCGTTTACCCATGTTAGATAATCGATATCGTAGTCTTTTCCGAAAACATAACCATCTGTAATGTTTTCTCCTTTTGGATGTACAACCACTTTTGTTGATACGAGTGTTTTATTTCCCGCTTCATCAATAACGTTTATACCAATATCATGAACACCTAACTCATTGACCATCTTAGTTCGTTCAGCATCGCTATTGACAAATTCGACTGTCATCTTGTCATTTGTTGTGGTTTCGTCGCTATAAGTGGAAATACCATCCAATGGATTATTTAATTTAGTGGTACTTCCTAAATCAGCTTTTATTAATTTAGGTGTAGCTTTTGGTGGGATGGTATCTTTTACGGTAAATTTGATTTGAGTGGCTAGTCGTTTGTCTGTGTCCACTAAGTCAACAGTACCTATCGTTCCACCTTTAACTGTTGATAAATCCAAGTCTGCAAAGCGCCATGTCCCATCGTCTGTTGTTTGTGTCGTATAAGTCTTTCCATTTAAATTCAATGTTACAGTTGCATTTGACGCTGCTTTATCTAACTTCACGTTTCCTGGTAAATAATAACCTGTTGTACCGCTAAAGGTAGTATCCCCATTATTTAAAAAGGCTTGATCGGATTCATTGATAAATGTCGGATCTAGTACTATCATAGGAAGCTCGACATTATTAGATATACGACTGTAATCGTTTATTTTAAATGTGTCAGGTGTTAATGTCGGATCAGACGAGCTAACGTTATTTGCACTATTTATAGAGAAATTAAGCAATCTCATCCAGTCAACATTTTGCCAAATTCTTGTAGGATTTCCAATCCCTTTATCATCTTTAAGCCAAACACCAATACTTTGATCATATAAATATAAATTAGATTGTGGTGAATCAGGAAAAGCAAAGAAGAAATTACTCCTACCAAAGTAGCGCATATCCAACACATCAGGTTTATAAACATATAAATTAGTATTGTAAGTAAATAATGTCCCATAAGTTGCTGTTTCATTAGTTGATGATACTTTAAACTTGGCTCCTTGATTGACATATATATTTGCTTGACCATTAAACGTACCAGCTTGATTATTATAAGGCGTCCCATTATTACTTTGAGATGCTGTTGTTCTTAAAGATGTTCCAACTGATGTCGCTTCTAAACTTCCATCCACATTAATAATTGAAAAGTTTCCAATGTTATTAGCATAAGCTAAATAACCTCTGTTGTTATTTGCGTTATTAGTATTATTTAACACAACATGGCTATTTTTACCAATGTATATCCTTCTGTCCCCTACTGCTTGAGACATTAATGTTGATCCACCATTAGTTTTATTAATATACGAATAAGCCTTGCCACCAAATGTTAAGTTAACGCCACCTTTTCCTTGACCAAATTCGTCAGGGTACCCATTTCCAAAAGAATAACCGTTAAAGTCGCCTAAAAACGTGATATTTCCAGCACGTATATTTTGTGCATAGGTCTCCACTGTTACTGTACCTAAAGAGAACACATTCGTTGCCAATCCAACAAAAAAGTTACCACCATTATCATTACTTTTATACGCTATGTCTTCAAATACAACATTTATATTTTTTTGATAAGAAACATTTAAAAAGGCCGAATTTTGAGTATCACGGCTTCCTGGACTTTGTGTAACAGGTCCTCCGATGATTTTTCCATTAAATAATTTAAACTGATTTGTCGTACTATTTCCATCTATCGATAAATAACCGTTTGTCCCTGCATTTAATGTATGACCATTTAGGTTTAATTCTTTATCGCCGTTAATAATGATACTACTGGTTATGGTCATATCATTTTGAAGTTCAATACTTACTTTAGAAGTGGAACTATTAAGTGCTGTACTTAATTCAGATAATGAACTAACCTTTGTTACGGTGTAATCATCGAACTCCGGAACATCTAAAGGGGCTTGATCAATTGTGTATGGCTCTCCTACCGCTTCAACAAAACTTGGATAAGATAAACTCCAAAAAAGAATAAGACTAAATACTATCACCCATGTTTTTTTCAATCTTTTCTACTCCTTTCTATCAGATTTTCTACTCCTTTTTTTACTTCCTCCTTTATGACCACCTTTTGTTTTATGACCTGTAGCATGAGAACCTCTTTTCGCTTTTTTTTGTTGCTGTTTTAATTTCGCTCTATGTCGTAAAACTAAGACTAATAAAATCAAAGATAAAAGGATAAATATGGCAATGATTAGAATATATAACCAATACGGTTTTTCTGGTTCTTCTAGTTCTACTGCCTCTTTGTTTAACTTGTTACTCTCATCCTTAGTAATCGTAAAATCTTTAGTAAATTGCCACTTTTTAGTACCCGATGTTGCTAACAGAGATAACGTATATTCTCCTGGATCTAATCGCTCGTTATTCCACATAATAGGGTAGTCAAAATTAGAGTTAGGTGCCATCTCTAACCCCTTTTTAGTATCACTTTTTAAAATTTCTTTTTTTCCTTTTTCAGTCACTTTGGCTTCTACTGTCATATCTCCAAACATAGTTGGTTCCGTATTCTGTAAATTAGCTGTAACTGCTGTACGATAAGACACTAAATCAGGTTTTACCTCATTCAGTACCACTTCAGGTTTTACCGTTTCCTCACTTTCTCTTAACATAACCGCTTTAACCAGTTGAAATTTATTAACAATTTTTACCCCTCCAGATGCGGAATTATCTGTTCCTTGTTCAGATTCAACCACATCTACCAAAAAACCACCGAGAATCATTCCTTTGAATGGCTCTTTAGGAACCGTCATCTCAAACCTAACCTCTTCGCTTTTACCAGCCGGCACGGTTACTTGCTTTTCCTTCTCAACCAAACTTGTAAAAGGTATTTTTAGATTAGAATCGTACTTGTAATCTTTATCTTGTCTAGAGTAGTCAATAACACCATTTTGATTGGTAATAGCATTTGTTGGCGTCACTCGTAATGTTTTTTCCTCTTTGCCAGTGTTGCTCACAATCACTGTTAATGTTTCTTTTTGACTTGGTTCAACCAATAAATCATAATATGTTGCTTGCTTATCTATTTGGTTAGATACCGGTTTGACAGATATGGTATACGTTAAATCCTCGTTTGAAGCTTTCACAACATCTGCGTAAATAAATGGTATAACCATTAAAACCAATAGCCCTATTTTTTTAATTAACCTTTTGAATTCCACTTTTCGTACCCCTTTTTTATTTTTTTCCCTTTTAAAGAGACTTCAAACCCGCTTCATATATAATGAATACACCCCTCCAAACTAGAAAAATAGATTTTTCATAAACGAAAATTAGTTATGATATTCTTTAATCACTTATTATTATATTAATAAAACCAAATAAATTAAAAAATCATAAAAAACACAATATATACATATATAGTACACTATTTTTATTTTTTTATCATTTATTAACATTTTAAACCATAAAGATAACAACAAATAATAAAAAATGTTCAATTAATGGACTTATTATATTTTTAAATTTTGGTTTTATTAACATATAACACTAACATGATAGTTTTATATATAAAACATAATAAAAAAACACTTGTTACCTAATTAAACATAATTAAATAACAAGTGTTTTTTTATTAGACCATGGGTGACATAATAAGTTTTTTCTTATTCTTGTAAAAAGCAATCATACTAACTTTATTTACTAAAATAGTCACTGGGCCAAACATTTCTTCTATTTTTATAATGACGACTTTAACATCTTATTCAAATGTTTTTCCTAGTATATCTAAACTATATAACGCATCATCCATATTGGCTATATTAGGTAGATGGGCCCATTGTTCAAAGCCATTTCTAAAAAATAGTTTTTGACTGGCTTCATTATGATGAAACACATAGGCCATAATCGTGGTAACCTGACACGTTTTAAGCTGTGAAAATACCCAATCTAATGCTTTTTGTCCGAGTCTTTGTCCTTGATAATTTTCATCAATGTATAAACTAATTTCAGCTGTTGCCTTAAAAGCTGGTCGTCCATAAAAATCCTCTAGCGCAACCCACCCAACAATGACTTCTTTTTTCTTCATTATCCATAATGGTCGTGTCGTTTGATTATAAGACTCAAACCAAATTTTTTTTGATTCCACTGTTACAGGATTTGTGTCAGCTGTTGAAATACGTGTTGGAACTGCTTGATTATAAATCTCAATAATTTTTGGTAAATCCTGACGTGTGGCATATGAAAATGTTACTGTCATAAATGACCTCCTTCTAATTGTTTATAATCTCTTTGACAATGTCTGCAAACGTTTTATCTGCATTAAATGGTGGTAAATAAATAAACTCTGTTCCACCATTTTCTAAAAAATATCCCTTGTTTTCTTCTTCTAATTCTTCTATTGTTTCTAAACAATCCACCACAAATCCTGGTGCGACAACTAATACCTTTTTCACTCCTTGATGAGGTAATTCTTTTAATGTGGTATCTGTCGCAGGGGTTAACCATTCATTTGGTCCGAATTTCGACTGGTACGTTTGAACAAATGGGACGTCACTACCGACTTTTCCCATGATTTTTTGTGTGGTCACTTCGCATTCTTTGGGGTATGTATCACCATCTTCAACATACGATACAGGTATGCCATGATAGGATAAAACAATCTTATCAATGTCGTGACGTGACAAACTTTCTTTAATCTTTTCAGCATAATAAGACGTGTATAACTCATTATTATAATAAGAACGAATAAATCGAATATCAATGATATTATCCGTTCCTATAAAATAACGCATCACACGATCAAAAACAGAGCCGACTGTTGATCCAGAATACTGTGGGTACATTGGAATAATAGTCACATATTCTACCCCTTTTTTTAACAACTTGTCTAATGCCTGTTCAATCGTTGGTTCACTATAAGACATCCCTACTTCAACTTCCCAATCAGGAAATAACTTTGCCACATTATCTCGTTGTGCCAAGGTGTAGTTTAATAATGGAAATCCGTCTTCTGTCCAAATCGATTGATATAACTTAGCTGACTTTTTGGGGCGTGTATTTAAAATAATACCCCGTAATACCGGTTGCCATAAGAATGGGTGTGTCTTGATAACACGTCTATCTGATAAAAAAACTCGCAAATATTTTTTTACTTCCTGTGGTGTCGCTTCTTTGGGTGTTCCTAAATTTATCAACAATATCCCTTTCTTCTTCATCCTAACTCCTCCTGATTAGTGGTTAATAGTCTATCATATTTTTGTTTTATTCGCACGATTTATGAGATTAATCATATACCTCAAATCCAAAATGTTTAATGTGTTGCTTCAACAACTTAATATAGGTTTGTGCCACTTGACTTAGTTCAATTTTTTTATGACGTAAATACCCTAACATCATAGTCTCATCCACATCAAGTGGAATTGCCACAATCTTTTCATCATTCAACTCACTACTAATAATCCCTGAACTAATTGTGTAGCCATTTAATCCAATCATTAAGTTAAAAATGGTGGCCCGATCACTTATTTGAATGTGCTTTTTATGAGGTAGCGTACTCAATATTTCTTCTGAAAAATAAAAAGAATTGGTTTCACCTTGTTCATAAGACAAATAAGGATAGTCCTCCAAATCCTCTAGTGTTAACTTTGATTGTTTAGTTAGTGGATTATCCCGTCCGACAAATACATGAGGTTTGGCATCAAATAGTGGCACAAACGTCAAATCTTTTTCAGAAATCAAGCGTTTTAACACTGTTTTATTAAAGTCATTCAAATAAATCACACCTAACTCACTACGAAATGTCTGCACATCATTTAGCGTGTTTTCAGTGATGGTCTCTCGTAATGTAAAATGATATTCATCTTTTCCAACTTCTTTGACTAACTCAACAAAGGCATGAACGACAAACGCATAATGTTGAGCAGATACACTGAAAGTTCGTTTTCTTGTTGTGTCTTGTTTAAAACGACCATTTAGTAAGTTGACTTGATCAAGAATCATCCGTGAATAGTTCATAAACTCTCGTCCCTCACTCGTCAACGTAATCCCTACCTTGCTACGATAAAATAATTGCATATTGTACTCTTTTTCTAACTCTTTCATCGCTTGTGACAAACTCGGTTGGCTAATAAATAATTGCTTTGCTGCTTCATTTATTGATCCTGTTTCCGCTATTTTTTCTAAGTATTCTAACTGTTGGATGCGCATAGTGACCTCCTTAAGTTATAGTTTTTACCTATTATATCACTAAATTATTATATATTATCTATTTTTAATAAATGTTGTTACAATACGTTCAACACTTAAAAAACGGAGGGATTTTTTATGACATTATCAAAATTTCAATTAGTTGGATCATTACTTAGACCAAAAAATTTATTAGCATACAAAGAACAAATCGAAGCGCGTGATGATATTACCTATCCTTTTTATGAAGATTTTACTGGTTATCAAGAAGTCGAAGCACAAGCTATCAAAGACGTTGTCAAAGAACAAATCAATCATGGGATTGATATTGTGACAGACGGTGAATTTTCAAAAGCACTATGGCATCTTGACTTTTTATGGGGATTAACTGGTGTGGAGCGTTTTATCACAGATCATGGTTATGCGTTTAAAGATCATGATGGGGAACATTTTGAAACACGTAAAGATATTGGAATTCGTATCGTGGCTCCTTTAAGCGGTAAAAACCACCATTTCCTTAAAATTTTTAAAGAAGTCAAAAAAGACGCTGGTAACACTCAAGCAAAATTAACTGTATGGGGCGCTGCTCATGCCTTTACAGAACTGACAGTATTTAATGGATTATATGGTGACGGGCAAGTTTATAAAACACAAGATGATTTGAAAACAGGCTTGATTAATGCTTACAAAGAATTTCTAACAGAGTTTAAAGAAATTGGTGGTGAAATTGTCCAATTTGATGATTGTTTATGGACACTATTCTCTTCAGATAACCAAGATAGTTTCTTCGCTGAAGGAAATGAAAGTTTAGAAGATTTAGCTGATACATTTATTGCCATTAACAATGAAGTGGCTGATTTTGGTCATTCATTAGGACTGAAAGTTTGGACACATAACTGTCGTGGAAATTATCAAAGTCGTCATGCTGCTGGTGGTAGTTACCAAACGATTGCGAAAAAATTCTTAGGCGAGCAACACTATGACCGTTTCTTCTTAGAGTGGGATGATGAACGTGTAGGAGATATCTCAGCTTTAGAAGCTTTAAAAGATAAGCCAAATGTGGAAGTAGTATTAGGTTTACTATCAAGTAAAACAGCTACTTTAGATGATGAAACAAGAATCTATCAATTACTCGAAAAAGCGAGTCAAATTTTACCAAAAGAAAGATTACTTTTATCTCATCAATGTGGATTTGCGTCATGTGATTGTGGAAATGAATTAACCCAAGCACAACAATGGGCAAAAATTAATCAAGGACAAAAAATCGCAAAAAAATTCTGGTCTGATAGCTATGTAAATCAATATAATTAGAATAAAACAACCCACTATATTAATCCTTCACCACTATAAAAACGAGCAATGATTATTCATGCTCGTTTTGTTTTATTATCCGATGCAACCATTTTTTGGCTTTTTCAACTTCTAAATAGGTCAATTGATGCGTTAATGTCCACTCTGATAGGATATTCGCATGAAATCTTCGAAATAAAGTCAAAACTCGTTGACTTTCCTCAATGGGAACAATACTATCTTGTGTTCCTAATGTGACAAATAATTCTGTTTGACTTAAATCGTGATCCTCTAAAACATCTATTGGGTACATAGGATGAAATAATACTGCTCTTTGATACTTATCAGGGTAGTTAAGCAATAACTTAATAGCGATATTTGCACCATTAGAATAACCAACTAAGACAATCTCTTGAGTAGTTAACTGACTCTTTTGCAAAAGCTCACTAATAAACCTATGTAAGTCGTTTGCACGCATTTCTAAATCTACTTCATCATAAACACCGTCACTTACTCGACTAAAAAAGCGAGACTGACCTTGTTCCAATACTTCTCCTCTAATACCTATTAATGTCGCATCTGACATTAAGTCTTTACCAACATCCAATAAAGATGATTCATTTCCACCTGTTCCGTGTAATAGTATTAAAACCGGCTGTTCCTTACCGCCATATTTAATTGTATAATTCATCGTATTTATCTCCCTTAAACCGGTCGTTCAATTGTGATGACCTCTCCTATTTTGGCATAATCATTTCCTGCAAGACGACTCATTGGACGTAACTTTTTAAAATCAATTCTACCATGATCGTATAATGTATCATCAATATGATAATAATTAACTGATAATAACAATAAATCAGCTGTCACTTGATGGTCATCTTTTATTTCAATATGTTGATACAACGTCACTTCCATCTTGATTTGAAGCTCTGACAACATTGGTACTGATATACTTTTAGCTTGATTTAATGTAAAATTCGTCAAGCTCAACTCGCTCTCATCTGAGCTAAAACTAGTCGCAGTTTGATTAATATCTTTGATATAAGACTCTTCAGCTATATGTACCACAGCTTCCTTACTTGTCACAATATGATGTGCTGTATCTTTCATCTGACCATTTTGTCGTTGAATCGATAACGAAATAATCGGTGGATTAGAGGTTACAATATTAAAATAACTAAATGGTGCAATGTTTAGTGTCCCATCCTTCGCTAGACTCGTAACAACTGCGACCGGTCTAGGAATGATTGAGCCAATCAGCATTTTATAATTTTCTCGTTCACTCATGGTGTTTGGATTTAGTGATAACATCTCTTTTCCTCCTATCGAAGTGGTAATAGACTTTTCTCTAATTGTGATTGCATATGCTCATATTGTGGCGGTAACATTAGCTTTTCACCTAGATGGTCTAAAGACTCATTAATGGTAAACCCTGGTTTATCCGTTGCTAATTCAAACACGATATTTCCTTTTTCAATAAAGTAAATGGCTTTAAAATACTGTCTATCTTTTATCTCTGTTACCTGATATTTTTCTTCATATAAATAATCTTGCCATATGCGATGTGTCTCATCATCCGGAACTGACCAGGCAATATGGTGGACAGTACCTACTCCAAAACGTCCACGTGGTAATCTTTCTTTTGGAATAACAATATGATGTTTTTCTTTACCTATTGTTTCAGCATGATAGGCATCACTATCTTCGGATACTACACTCAACCCTAAATCATCTCTTAATGTTTGCATCGTATCTTTAGGTTGGCTAGATAACAATACTGCGCCATGAAATCCCATAATTTGGTATCCGTTCATTTCTTCACCTTCTACCAAAGCTATATCTAAACCATGAGAGTCATTAAATAATAGTGTCGTTTTTCCAAATAATTGACTTATCTCAAAGGAAACATTAAAAGAAGTAAGACGTTTATTCCAATAAGCGAGACTACCTTTAGGAACTCGAAACGCAATGCGACCAACTTGTCCACTACCAACACGCCCTCGACTGGTTGTATCCCATGGGAAAAAAGTTATGATAGTCCCCGGTTCAGCTTGTTCATTACCAAAATATAAATGGTACGTTTGTGGGTCATCAAAATTAACTGTTTGTTTAACCAGTCTAAGTCCCAATATCGTTTCGTAAAATCTCACATTTTCTTTAGGATTTCCAACAATAGCAGAAATATGATGTATTCTATTTATAGATTCCATATCTAAACACCTCTATCTTTTTGTATTAAATGGTTTGATAACACTTTCTATATATTCACGTTTCTTTTCTAAAAATGGGGGTAGTGATAATGCTTCTCCTAATGTGTCATAAGGCTCATCTTCCATAAATCCAGGTTCATCTGTTGCAAGTTCTATTAAAATATGCCCTACTCTGACATAAAGTGATTCAAAATAAAAACGATTCACATAACCCGAATTAGGTAATCCTAGCTGATCAAATAACTCTTTCCATACTTGTAAAGACACACGATGTTTCAAACGAAAGGCCAAATGATGCACTTCTCCGTATCCTTGTCTAGCATCAGGTAATTGAGTCTCTTCAACTAAAATAATCCGTGTCCCATTGCCCCCTTCACCAACTTCCATCAAATATCGGTTTCCCTCATGAGTAATTTCTTTAAACGAGAATATGGTCTCCATTAAGGATTTAAACTCTTTAAAGTAACTAACTGTTATCTCTGTTGTACCTAAACCATATATGGCATATTCTTCAGGTACTGGACCATTTTTCCAAGCAGTTCCAGCCGCTACGCCATAATTATTTTCATCTGATATTAATTGATAACGCTGACCATCTTCATCTCTAAATGACAATACTTTTACACCAAATTCTTCTAAAATATCATCATGATCAACATTAAATTCATAAAATCGTTCTTTATAGTATTCTAATGCGGCATCAGTAGGAACTCTAAACCCTATACGCGTGATAGCATTAGTACCTCTTATACCTTTTGGATTATTGGGAAAGTCAAAAAACGTCATCGTGGTACCTGGTGTCCCATAATCATCAGCAAAATAAGTATGGTAAGTATAGATATCATCTTGATTAACCGTCTTTTTAACTAGTCTCATACCTAATATATTAGTGAAAAAGTCATAATTTTTTTTAGCATCACTTGTCATTGCTGTTATGTGGTGAATGCCTAATAATTTATCTTGTTCATTCATTTCCAATTCCTCCTGATGTCACTATTTTCCTAGTGACCTATTTAATTTGGCTAATAACTTTAATAGTTGTTCTAATTCATTTTGTTCTAAACATGACATTGAATCAGTAATGGTTTTAGCATGTTTAGGAAAAATTTCTTTCATGAGTAGTGTCCCACGCTCTGTTAATACAACAAACGTCACTCGCTTATCGTTAATATTGGTTTGTCTTGTGACAAATCCTTTTTTCTCTAATTGGTCAATAACATATGTCGTACTACTACTAGCTATCAAAATTTTCTCTTTAATCACTTGGATTGTCTGTTTTCCTTTGTGAAAGAGCAACTCCATCACCGCAAATTCGGTTATATTTAATTGATACTGCGTGACATCTTGTCTGACGATTTTTTCCAATTTATTACTTGCCCGTATCAATTGAATAAATGTGTTTAACGATTGTTCTGTTTGATTCATAGTCATCACCTCTATCATTTATTTCGAATTCGAGATAAAAATGATTAAAAAAAGATATCTCTCTTACTTGACATCATCATATAATATTACTTACAAAAAGTAAACTGATTAGGCTTACTTTTAATTAGTAAAACTAAAAAAATTTAGGTATGTGGATCACTACAATCTGATAAAATCAGGGTGCTTTTTCAAAAAAATATTCATTCTAATCATTAAACAAAAATATTTTTTAAACAATTGAATCCTGAAATAATCCCCAAAGAAAAACTAGAAAAGGATATGTTAAAACGATAGAGGGGAATTTAAGATTGGATAAAGTTGTATCACTGATAGTTGACCCTATACTTGTCGGTATTGTTACTAACCTTTTTTCTCATTGGTTAAATGAAAAAAAGAAGCGGTAGGGGCTATATGGGCTTCTGATTTACTTAAAATAGAATTCTTAAAATTAGTGGTGTATAAAAACTAATATTTATACATGACAACAAAAAAACACCCTCCAAAAACGGAGAGTGTTTTGATATTCTGTATAAAAACGAATTAACGTTTTGAGAACGAATGTTTAATATTTTTGCCTATCTTTATCTATATGAATCCTTTCCTATCAATAGTTAGCAGATTTAAAAAAGGATAGAGATAAATAAAAAGGACTGTAAATGGATATAACTTGAACCAATTTGAACCAAATTTTATGAATGTTAGTTAAATACATTTAAATTTATTATGATTCTTTTTTTATCATATATATCATTATATAATCTTTAAGTTTTCTTCAAATATGCTCAAATCTTTTAAAGTAACTTCACCTAACATATACATTTCTAATCCAAAATAAAAATATGCGGCTAAGTATGTGACTTCTGAACTTTTCATATATTTCTTCTTTGCATTAGGTGACGATAATCTAGAATTACCATTTCCATGAATATTAGAATTTCTAATAGCATTTAAAGTTTGATAATACATCATAACAAAATCATTATCCGACAGTTGAATTTCTTCAAAAAAAGAGCCCTGTGAAAATTTAACCTTTTCTCTCTTCAACAATTCACTTAATTGTTTTGATAAACTACGAAGTATCGAATGATTTATTGCAGACGATTCTATTAATACTTTTGTTTTATTAATATCTTGTTTAATATCATTTAAATTATCATAATATTTCTTCAGGTATGTTTCTTCTATTGCTTTTACAACATTTTCAAATCTATTCTTCATTGTTTTAAATTGTGAAGTTGTATAGGATTTACTGGTCAAAGAGTTCTCTTTACAATATTTTTCAGTGCACAATCCTTTTAATATGATATTACTAATAAAATTAAACATTTGTTCTCCATAATTATTTATATATTCAATCATAAGAGATTCAATAGTATGCGTCGACGATATTTGATCTGAGAGATGATTAGTTATTTTATTAACCATTTCTGCTCCCATAACTGTTTCACTATCCATCGTTTTATTTTTCAGATAAAAATCTCGATATGCTCTGTTTACCGACATCCAAAGTAAATAAAAAGAAATATCTGGTCTTTCTGGAAGACAGTAATAACTATCCTTAAGCTGACTACTATAAATATCTAATTCTATTTCTAGAATTTTCATTTCCTTTAATATATTTGAAACTAACCCTTTATCTTTCAACTCTTTATTAGTCGCCTTATTAATTTCTTCTAGTAACATCTCTTTACCTCTCTTTTCTATTTAAAAACCTAACTATTAATACTTACTTATATCTCTAGATATATTTTATAACTAAAAAAAGATACTACAGACTGTAGACAAAGTATTGATAAATTTCGATACTTTGTTTTTTTTGGTAAAATAGAGGAAAGGAATGACCATTAATGTTGAAAAAGCAAGATATGAGCAAACGTAATCAAATAGGTTTTTATTCATTAGAAGACTTAGTTCCACAGGAACACCTTCTAAGAGATATTGATAAATACGTCGATTTTAGTTTTATTTATCAACTTGTTGAGGATAAATATGATCAGTCTAATGGACGACCTAGTTTAGATCCAGTTATGTTAATCAAACTTCCCTTGATACAATACTTATACGGAATTAAGAGCATGAGACAAACGATTAAAGAAGTCGAAGTAAATATGGCTTACAGATGGTTTTTAGGTTTAGATATCCAAGACTCAGTCCCTCACTTTTCAACTTTTGGTAAAAATTACTCAAGAAGATTTAAAGGAACAGATATCTTTGAACAAATTTTTTATGGTATTTTAGCGCAGTGTACAGAAGCTCATTTAGTTGATACGTCTGAGATATTTATTGATGGGACTCATATCAAAGCACATGCAAATAATAAAAAGTATGAAAGCAAAGAAATAACTGAAGACACATTATTTTATGTAAAATCACTTCAAAAAGAAGTTGAAATCGATAGAGAAAAACAATTAAAAAAGCCCTTAAAAAGAAAAGAAAAAAGTGAGACAAATACAAAGGTTAAAAAAATTAGTAAAAACGATGCTGACAGTGGCTGGTTTCATAAAGGAGAACATAAACAAGTCTTTGCCTATACCACACAAGTGGCATGTGATAAAAACGGATGGGTTTTAGGATATACAACGCATCCAGGTAATCAACATGATAGTCGTACTTTTATCTCTATTTACAATAAATTAAAAAGTCATTTCACTCTGAATAAATTAGTGATGGATGCAGGCTACAAGACACCAGGTATTGCCCATTTGTTATTTCAAGATAACTTAACACCTATTTTTCCATACAAGAGACCCATGACCAAGAAAGGTTTTTTCAAAAAATATGATTATGTTTATGACGAATACTATGATCAATATATTTGTCCCAATATGAAAACATTAACTTATACGACAACTAATCGAGATGGTTATCGAGAATATAAAAGTAACCCTCATGATTGTATGACATGTTCTTTAATAAATAAATGTACGCAATCAAAGGATAAGAGAAAGCAAGTTCAACGTCATTTATGGGAAGATGATATGGAACGATGTGAGGACATACGTCATTCCATTGGAATGAAATCTATCTATAATAATCGTAAACAGACGATTGAGAGGTTATTTGGAACAGCCAAAGAATTTCATGGATTACGTTATACCAACTTAATAGGCAAAGAAAAAATGCACATGAAAATTGGGCTTACTTTCGCATGTCTTAATATAAAAAAATTAGCAAAAATGCTTAAATTAAGAGACCTAGAGGGCTCTATTTTTTTGTCTATTTTTAATTATTTACCTAAATTAATCATAGGATGTAAAAAAGACAACCCAATTACTCTTAATGAGTAATTAGTTTGTCTTCACTCTGAAAAGATACTATTTGATATTCCTTGAAATAATTTGCTCAAATGAATATTTGTGTTAGTTCGCTACAAACAATTATTTTAATAATCTTGTCTTATTTAAAGACGGATCATATATTATATCGTACGTTTTACAAATTTGTTGCCTTTTACTATAAGGTATATCAAACATATATAAATGTCTACCAACCATGTGTCTTAAAATATTTTTAACCATGTAGTTACTACTATTTTCTTCATATAAATTTTCAATTACTTTTTCCGATTGATCTAATCTTGTGTTTTCTAATAAACTACCTACTAGTATCAACTTAATTGCTGTATTTTCCTCTTCTTTCAAATACTTATCATAAGTTGATTTCATTCTATTAGTGCCTGTATCTACTATTGCTTTTTGTATAATAGAAGAGTATATTAGTCCAACAAATTCAAATACCATCTTTCCAGCTCTATTTTCAAGATCCTTTTTACTAATTAATTCGTCGCTATTTAATTTTTCTAATTCATTAATAACAAATTTTATTAAATCCTCTTTTTCATTAATAACAAGTTCACTGAGAATATTTCCCGCCTTTAAAGATACCCTATATGAACTAGTTAATAACGACTCTTTAGTTCTCTTATTTATTATTCCTCCATAATTTTTTAATATTTGACCTATTACTTCAGTAAATTTTTGTGCTTTTTCAAATTCGATTATTAACGGATCCTTATAAACATCTAACTCATTAATTTCTTCATGTGACTTTTTCATTTCACCCTCTAACACCTCTTCAGTAACATCTCTAGATTCATACAAACTTGCTCTATTTTCCATGGCATTTCCTTTTGTATTAATAATTAATTCAGGTAATTTTTCCACTAAATTATTTAACTCTCCATCAATATCCATGAGATTTTCTTTAGGTAATATTTGTTTAGACTGCTTAATAACCTCTTCAAAAACCATTTCATCTATTGATTCATGTATTAAAAATATTAATATATTCGAATATAAATCCACGTGTATATTTTGAATTAAATATATTACGTCTTCTTTAGTATCTTTTTCATGAATATTATTCCACGTTGAATTTATATTTTCTGAAATATATTGAGCCGTAAAATAATAAAAAACATACTTGTATTTAAAATAATAATTATTTTCCTTTTCTTGTAAAATATTAGCAAGTTCAAGTTTTTTTATGTTTTGCTCAAACCTAAATTGGGCTTCGTCTAAATCATAATAATCCACAAAATCTTCATACAGTTTTTTAAATTCATAATAACTTATTGTATTTTTTTTCGATTTAAAAATGTGATAAGCTAAATGTTTCAAATAATTATTTAAAGTACTTATATCATCTGAGCCTATTTGAATATCATATATTAGTTGCTTTATCAAAAGTTCATAATAGTATCCATTCGTTTGCTTATCAAAATCCACACTTTTTTTCCCGCTATCAATTGATTGTAGTATTATCAATAAATAAAGTGGTACTTGTGGAATATAGTTTTTACCAACTATTTCATTAAGTGAGACTATATACTCATCAAAACGAAATACATATTCTTCTTTTTCATCAATTTCATATAAATGGCTTAAATTTAGCCACTTTTCAACTATTTGACCCCTTTTTTTATATCCAAATTTTTTTAAATTAAAAATTTTAACCTCTCTATTTTGAGTATCTATCAGACTCAATGTATCTTTGATATCCATTGTTGTATTTTGGGATGATAATATGACTTTATCAAAATATTTACATAATTCTAATAAAAGTTTATTTTTTCCATCTTTATTTAAATTAATAAGATTCCAGTCATCCACCAATAATACTTTTTTACTCTTATCTAATTGGAAAAAGTCTTCGTATGATTCTTCTCCATACTGTTCTTGAATTCTATCTCTAATAATTTTCTCTACTTTTTTATATTCTTTCTGCTTCACATTACCTGCATCTAAATACAATGGATATATCTGATTTTTATAAAATCTAAGTGCTACACTTTTTAATAATGACGTTTTTCCAAATTCTTTGTCTCCTTGAAAAATATAAATATACTTTTCTGATCCTTCAAGTTCTTCAATAACTATTTTTGCATCTTCAACTTTATTTTCTACCTCTTCAGTTAAAACTTCACTAAAGTCTGGATAAACGTAAATATCTTTTAATAATAACCTTCCCTTATCAGGATGATCTATCGGTGCTCCCAAATCTTCATAAAAATCAATAATTTCAGGGTTTAAATATATTGGAGAACCTGCAACTCGTATTTCGTGTTGTTTCATAGTTGATAAATCATATTCTTTTTTATTGGGATAATAAGCATTTTTATCTATTCTGAAATCAAGTTGCTCAAGTTTTAATAAAGATGCTTCCATATCAACTTCTATATAATTAAATTCACTCTTGTCAGAATTCCAACTCTCTTGCAGTACACATCCTTCAATAAAAATCGTCTCGCCAAAATTATCTTCTTTTTTTCCACTATTATTAGCATGTTCATGACCAGTAATAATAACATCTGAAATTTCTTGTAATCTAGATTCAAAAAGTCTTTTGTTATTTGGCTCACACCAGTGTGGTGGATGATGTAAAACCGATATATTAATAAAACTATCAAAGCTTTTGCAAAGTATTTCAAATACTTGGTTTGGAAAAAACATTGTTCCTGGTTCTTCTCTAAGTTTAGATATCCACGCAGTGTTAAATAAATGAAAAGATAGTTTAATCTCTTCAGTAAAATTATAATTAACCTTCTCATAAAATTTGTTCTCTAATATTATTTCAGTATTTTCATTATACGAATACATTATTTTTTTAAACTCATTATATTCGTTCTGTACTATTATCTGATCAATTATAGAATCGTCAATTTCCACATTTTCATCTATTCCATCTATTAAAGTATTCCTTAAATTTTCATTTTTCTTTATAAAATGACAGTCATGATTACCCGGAATAAATAAAAAATCAATATCTTTATTTTCGGTTTTTATTCTATCTATTAAATCCATAAAAAAGGTGATCGCTACTTCATATTCTGAATTTTTCCCAGAAAAAGCTGTATCACCACTTACAAGAATTAGAATCTTATCAACAAAGCTAATTCTATTTTTCACAGCGTTTTCAATTCCATCTATTTTACTCATAATTGAATTCTTTTCATTATCATCAAACAGATGAATATCTGAAAAATTTATTATCCCTAATTTCATTTAACAAACCCCTTTTAATTAAAATAACTTATCGCTATAAATCCAATATTATCTATACTCTATACATTTTTATTTTGTCTTTAAATTCTTGAGTGCATATTCACATGCTTGAATTACAAAACCTGAAAAACTTACATCTTCTTTTTTTATTGCCTCATTAATTTCTTCTATTAATGGTAATGGAAAACGAATTGTTTTATTCTCAGTTTCCTTTTTATCTGATCTTAATTTGAATTCATTCATTATATCAATTCCTCTTTATATATAATTATTACTACTCAAATCATATGACATTACACACTATAAATATGCATTGCTTTAAGCAATACAAAATGTATTGCAAATTCTTTTTTTATTGATAAACTTTGATTATCATATATTTAGAAAGGAAAAAGAATAATTCATCTAAAATTGTAAAAAGCACTCTCTATTCAAGTGTACTTGGTGGGACAATATTCATCTCATCTCCAATAGCACAAGCTTCTGAAACTGATACTAATTGGCAACCACGTTCTTCACAGCAAATCAAATCAGACATTAAAGGTAACGAGTATATTATCCAATGGGAGATACTTTATCTACCATATCTGTTGCTACTGACATCTCAATTAATCCTCTTGCTGAAATCAATCAGATTACAAATATTGACTTAATTTATGCAGGAAATAAGTTAGTTTTTGGTGGAGAAATTAATTCAAAAACAGGGAAGGATAATCGTGTAGTCGCTATTCAAGATAATAATGGAAAAACATCAATTGTTATCAATACCGATGAAAATAAACCTTTAGTGAATCAAAAGGAAACAAATAAAGCTAAAGAAATTGAGAATAATGTTGGTACTTATACCTCACCTAAGACAGGAAATTCTGGAACAAGTCCATTACCTGATATTCCAACAGTTCCTACTAAGCCAAAACCAGAGGAAACTCTCCCACCAGTTAAACCAGTTGATCCAATAAAACCAACTGATCCAGAACCACCAGTTAAACCGATTGATCCGATTGATCCAGAAGAAAATGAAGTAGATAAATCACAATTAATTTTACTATTTAGTTCAACAGCTAACTATGTTTCTACGGATTATCAAACAAGTACAACAAAAATATATATTAATTCAAATAATATCATTAAACTTATACCTGCCAACTTTACTTATAATAAACTTCCCAAAACTAGTAGATGGAATTAGATAGGGTGGTTCTTAATATAAAAAGACATCTTCCAAATAAATGGAAAATGTCTTGAAATGTTGATATATAGAATATATTAACGTTTTGAGAATTGAGAAGCTTTACGAGCTTTTTTAAGACCTGGTTTTTTACGTTCTACCATACGAGCGTCACGTGTTAATAATCCTTCACGTTTAAGAGCTCCACGGAAGTCAGGATCTACTTGTAATAATGCACGAGCAATACCATGACGAGTTGCGCCAGATTGTCCTGCATATCCACCACCATTAACGTTTACGAAAACGTCATATGCGCCTTTTGTTTCAGTTAAAACAAGAGGTTGCATAATTACTTCACGTAAATCAGCATGTGGAATATATTCTTCGATGTCTTTGTTGTTCATAACTACTTTACCTGTTCCAGGTACTAAGCGTACGCGAGCAACAGATTTTTTACGACGGCCTGTGCCGATATATTGTACTTTAGCCAATCTATTTTCCTCCTTAAATTAGGTTTGTAATGTCTAATACTTCTGGTTTTTGAGCTTGTTGTTGATGTTCGCTTCCACCATAAACGAATAATTTAGACCATTGTTTACGTCCTAAAGTATTCTTTGGTAACATACCTTTGATAGAATTTTCAACTAAACGACGAGAGTTTTTATCACGTAGTTCACCAGCAGTGATAGATTTCAAACCACCTGGATGTTGGCTGTGACGGTAATATACTTTGTCAGTTGCTTTTTTACCAGTTAATTTTACTTTATCAGCATTAATTACAATTACATAATCACCAGTATCCACATGTGGTGTGAATGTTGGTTTATTTTTTCCACGTAAGATAGATGCTACAACTGTTGATAGACGTCCTAAAGGAACATCTGTTGCATCCACTACATACCATTTACGATCTACTTCGCCATTTTTGGCCATATATGTTGTACGCATGGGTGTTTTTCCTCCAATTTTCTTCTGTTGTTTGACATAACACAATAAGTTTCCGGGGCTCATCGTGGGGCAAACAATACCACTAACCATATTATCCTTATTTTGTTGATATGTCAACAAAATTCACATTATTTATGACACTTTTTCTCGCCGTTATAATCGACTTTCATTAAAAATAACCCCTCAGGTTGAGCAGTTGGTCCTGTCATTTTCTTGTCTTGGTTCGCTAGGGCACGTTGTATAGCGTCTTCTGGCAGTTGTCCATTTCCTATTTTTAATAACGTCCCAACAAGCATGCGCACCATTTTATATAAAAATCCATTTCCCTTAAAAATAAATAATAATTCATCTTCGCCAACTTCTTCTATTGTCACACTGTAAACAGTTCGTGTCTTATCTTCCACAGAACTTCCTGTCGCACAAAATACACTAAAGTCATGTTCTCCTTCAATAAAACGTGCGGCACGCCTCATAGACTCTAAATCAAGCTCATAGCGGAAATGGGCTGCGTACAATCGTTTAAATGGATTGGGAGATTTACCTGTATCGACATGATAGTGATATTCTTTACCTGTCGCCAAGTATCTCGCATGAAAATCTTCCGTTACTTCTTCAATCGATAAAATACTAATATCCTCAGGTGTTTGAGTATCTAAAGCGAAACGTAATTTTTCAACGTCTCGTTTTTGTGGCAAATCAAAATGGATCACCTGACCGACTGCATGAACCCCTGAGTCCGTTCTACCAGACGGATGGATTGTCACAGGCTTTCCACTGTTTAATCGCTTTAGAGTGGCTTCTATGACCTCTTGGATGGTCACAGCATTAGGTTGAATCTGAAATCCCGCATAGTTTGTTCCATCATAACTAATAATGGCTTTATATCTTGTCATTCACTTTATCTCCTTTATTTTTTCCAATGAAAAAACGAGGCACAAGTCCTCGCTTTTAATGTCTTAATTTCTAACTAGTACCAGTACAATCGTCAATACGACAAAGGACAACATAGCTAGTGTATCGGTTTTATTCCAGTTTAGAACACGATATTTCGTACGGCCTTCGCCACCACGATAACCACGTGCTTCCATCGCAATCGCTAATTCTTCAGCTCGGTTAAAACTACTTACAAATAACGGAATCAGAAGTGGCACAATAGCTTTCATCTTATCCATTAAGTTTCCTTCGCCAAAATCAACCCCACGAGCACGTTGCGCATTCATGATTTTTTCTGTTTCATCCATCAACGTTGGCACAAAACGCAACGCAATAGATAACATCAATGAAATTTCATGCGCTGGAAATTTTACTTTTTCCAACGGTCTAAGCAAATACTCAATCGCATCTGAAAGTGATAATGGGGGTGTGGTTAGCGTTAAAAGTGTCGACATAAAAATAATCAACACAAAACGTGTAAAGATAAAGAACCCATTGACCAAACCGAATTGGCTAATGCTTATCCAACCCCACTCAAAGTACACATGTCCCCCACGCGTAAAGAGTACCTGGAGTCCCACTGTAAATAAAATCAACCAAATTAATGGTTTCACTCCTTTAAGGAAGAAACTTAGTTTAATCTTTGATAACCAAATACAAAATAGCGTGAAAGCAAACATCACACCAAATGATAAAAAGTTATTACAAATAAAGATAATCCCAATAAAGTAAAAACTAGCGATTAATTTGGCACGAGGATCCATACGATGTACGACAGAATCTCCCGGTATATAACGACCTAAAATCAATTTATTCATCATCTGAGAGTACCTGCCTTTTTTCAAGAATCGGTAAAAGCTCGTCAGATAATTCTTCTGCGGTTAGTGGCAAGCGACTAAATTCCATGCCCTTTGCCATTAAATCAAAAGCAAACTCTGTCGCTGTCGGAACACCTAACTGTTTCTCACGTAACCACTCTACATCATTGAAAATATCACGTGGATGTCCTTGTTTCTGGATTTTTCCTTTTTCAACAACCACCATAAAATCAGCATACTCAGCCACATCATCCATTAAATGCGTCACTAAGATAATGCCAATCCCTCTTTCCTTATGTAGACGATAAAACATATCCATCATGTCTTTTCTACCCTTAGGATCAAGGCCAGCTGTTGGTTCGTCTAAAATCAATACTTCAGGTTCCATAGCCAATACACCAGCTATCGCCACACGACGCATTTGTCCTCCTGAAAGGTCAAATGGTGAGCGCTCAAGGTAACTATCATCAAGACCAACAAGTTTTAACATTTCACTAGCTAAACGAGCACTTTCTTTTTCAGATACACCAAAATTCTTTGGCCCAAAAGCTATATCTAATGCGACTGTTTCATCAAATAATTGTGATTCAGGAAATTGGAACACAATCCCAACTTTTTTACGGATTGGTTTCAAGTTTTTATTACTTGTTTCAGGTGTAATTTCTCTGTCGCCGATAATCACTTTCCCACTTGTTGGTTTCAGTAACGCATTCAGATGTTGTAGTAACGTTGATTTGCCACTTCCTGTATGACCAACAATCGCGCTATAACTATTGCTTGGAATGTCTAAATTAATATCAAACAAAACGCGTTGTTCAAATGGGCTATTAGGCTGATACGTAAAATCTACTTTCTCAAACCGTATGTCCATAGCCATTCCACCATTCCTTCCCTCGTCAAATACTCTTTGGGTACCTCAATGCCTTTTTTACGTAATGAAGCTTTTAATTTTTCCGGAAATGGAACGTCTAGTCCCATACCTATCAATGCCTCTCCATGAGAAAAAATTTCTTTAGGTATCCCCTCGTGAATAATTTGTCCTTCTTGCATGACTAGTACACGATTAGCATACGCTGCTTCATCTATATCATGTGTAATCGAAATAACTGTCAGATTCGTTTCTTCTTTCAATGCACGAATAGTTTCAATAACATCTTGTCTACCTTGTGGATCAAGCATAGACGTTGCCTCATCTAAAATAATCACATCAGGTGCTAGCGCAATGACTCCAGCAATGGCCACACGTTGTTTTTGACCACCAGATAACCTAGCAGGCTCTTTTATCTTAAAGTCAGACATACGAACTCTCTCAAGTGCATTGTTGACCCTTACAATCATTTCATCGCGAGGTACTCCCTGATTTTCTAAACCAAAGGCAACATCATCTTCAACAGTTGAACCAACAAATTGATTGTCAGGATTTTGAAATACCATTCCAACCGTTTTTCGGATATCCCAAATATTTTCTTCCGTTAGTATTTCTCCGTTCACTTTTATCTCACCAGACTCAGGCGTAATCAATCCATTAATGGTTTTAGCTAGTGTTGATTTCCCCGATCCGTTGTGACCAATTAAAGCAACCCACTCACCTTGATAAATCTTTAGCGATACATCATTTAATGCTTTATGTTCCTGTCCATAATATTGGAAAGATATATTATTTAATTCAATTAAGGGATTTTTCATTTTACTGCCTTCCTTAAATAACGTCATTTTAGTTTTTAAAAAATGCTTCTTTCTAAACTCAACAACTTGAGGATACAAAGAAACATTTTTATGTATAATAACCATTTATCATAAATGATGATATAAAAAAAGCACTTTATATGATGAGCGCAAGTCCTCTATCACAAGAGACAGAGGACTGCACCGAGCTAGACTCGGAGATTACTCTCCAACATCATAACACTCTAAAAAGATCATCTATAAAGTGATGCAATTATCAAAATTAAACAAGTTCAATGATAACCATTGGTGCTGCGTCTCCACGGCGTTGTCCTTTTTTAAGGATACGTGTGTAACCACCTTGACGGTCAGCATAACGAGGTCCTAAGTCATTGAATAATTTTTGTAAAGCACTTTCTTCAATGATAGTTTCTTCTTTTTCGTCTAAACGAGCTTCTAAGTATTCGTTTCTTACGAATGCTGCAGCTTGACGACGAGCATGAAGATCCCCACGTTTACCTAAAGTAATCATTTTTTCAGTTGTTGAACGGATTTCTTTTGCACGAGCTTCAGTTGTCTCAATGCGTTCATTGATAATTAAATCAGTTGTTAAATCACGTAACATTGCTTTTCGTTGGCTGCTTGTGCGACCTAATTTACGATAACTCACGTCGTGTTCCCTCCTTTAATCGGTTTAGATTAGTCCTCTTGGCGTAATCCTAAAGAAAGATCTGCTAATTTAGCTTTAACTTCTTCAAGTGATTTACGTCCTAAGTTACGAACCTTAATCATTTCGGCTTCTGATTTATTTGTTAATTCTTGTAATGTGTTAATGCCTGCGCGTTTCAAACAGTTATAAGAACGAACCGATAAATCAAGCTCTTCGATTGTTGTTTCTAACATTTTTTCTTTTTGTGTTTCTTCTTTTTCGATCATGATTTCGGCATTTTTCGCTTCATCAGTCAAGTTAACAAAAATATCTAAATGCTCAGTCAAGATTTTAGCAGATAAACTGATAGCTTCTTGTGGAGCGATAGATCCATCTGTCCAGACATCTAAAGTTAATTTGTCATAATCATCACGACGCCCAACACGTGTGTTTTCTACCTGGTAGTTAACACGGTTAACTGGCGTGTAGATAGAATCCACTGGTAATACACCAATTGGCATATCTTCACTCTTATTTTCTTCAGCTTGGACATAACCACGTCCTGGCTTAACAGTTAAACTTGCACGGAAAGTTGCACCTTCAGCAACGCTACAAATGAATAAATCTTTATTCATAATTTCAACATCACTGTCAGTAAGAATATCTCCAGCAGTCACGTCAGCTGGGCCAGTTATATCAATCTCAAGTGTCTTTTCTTCATCAGCATAAAGCTTTAAAGCTAGTCCCTTGATATTTAGAATAATTTGAGTGACATCCTCACGTACACCTTTGACAGTTGAAAATTCATGCAACACACCATCGATTTGTAAATTAGTGATGGCAGCCCCTGGTAGAGACGATAATAAAATACGGCGTAGGGAGTTCCCTAAAGTCGTTCCATATCCTCTTTCAAGTGGTTCGATGACGAACTTGCCATAATCTCTATCTTCATCGATCTTTGTGATTCTTGGTTTCTCAAATTCAATCATTCTTGTCTATACCCCTTTCAAAACGAAAGTGTCTTGTTCAATGTCGCTATAATTCCTATCCAATGAATAAACTCTCACTAAACACGACGGCGTTTTGGAGGGCGACATCCATTATGTGGAACTGGAGTAACGTCACGAATTGCTGTCACTTCTAATCCTGTTGCTTGTAATGAACGAATAGCTGCTTCACGACCAGAACCAGGTCCTTTTACAGTTACGTCAACAGTTTTCAAGCCATGTTCCATAGCTGCTTTTGCTGCAGTTTCAGCTGCCATTTGAGCTGCGAATGGAGTTGCTTTTTTACTACCTTTAAATCCTAATGAACCTGCAGATGACCATGCAATGGCATTTCCATGTACGTCAGTTAACATTACGATTGTATTATTGAAAGTAGAGTGGATATGTGCCACACCTGCTTCAATATTTTTTTTCACTCGGCGTTTTCTTGAAACTTTTTTTGCTACCATGAAGCTTTAAACCTCCTTCACTCTAATCTTATTTTTTCTTACCAGCGATTGAACGAGCTGGTCCTTTTCTAGTACGAGCATTGTTTTTTGTGTTTTGACCACGAGTTGGCAAACCACGACGATGACGCATACCTCTGTATGAACCAATTTCCATCAAACGTTTGATGTTTAAGTTCACTTCACGACGTAAGTCACCTTCTACTTTTAATTTATCTACTGCAGCACGGATGCTATCAGTTTGTTCGTTAGTTAAATCGCGCACACGAATATCTTCAGAAACTCCTGCTTCTTTTAAGATTTCTTGAGAAGTTTTCTTTCCAATACCGTAAATATAAGTAAGCGAAATAACAACACGTTTATCACGAGGAATATCTACACCTGCAATACGAGCCATTATTCGTTACACCTCCTTTATCCTTGACGTTGTTTATGTTTTGGGTTTTCACAGATAACCATAACTCGACCTTTACGACGAATTATTTTGCATTTTTCACAAATTGGTTTTACTGATGGTCTTACTTTCATGATTATACCTCCTTGAATTTTACGGAGTACAATTATTTAAAGCGATAAGTAATACGACCACGAGTTAAATCATATGGAGATAACTCAACAGTTACTTTGTCACCAGGTAATATACGAATATAATGCATTCTAATCTTTCCTGATACGTGAGCCAAAATAACGTGGCCATTTTCTAATTCAACTTTAAACATTGCATTCGGCAAAGTTTCGACGACTGTACCTTCGATTTCAATCATATCTTCTTTCGCCACAACTAGTACCTCCTTATACAGTGTTTGCATCTGACAATTGACAAAATAGTACTCACACCTATTTCTTTTCAACTTTTGTATTATAGCATAAATGCTATATAAAGAAAAGATACCTACATCAATTCAATGAAAAAAATGCGGGTAAGAAATAGTAAGTGACATAGAATAGATAACTAGATGAGCTTTCTAATTGGCTTTATCTATGATTGATTTCACATCTTCAAAAACAGCATCAATATCGCGATCACCATCAATGGTATGTAACACACCTTTGTCTTCATAATACGCTAAGATTGGTTCGCTATTTTTGATATTTACTTCTAGACGATTCTTAACTGTCTCAGGCTTGTCATCTTCTCTTTGATAAAAATCATGACTACCACAACGATCACAAGTACCTTCCACTTTGGGTGGATTGTTTGTTTTGTGATAAGTTGCGCCACAACTTCTACAAATGATACGACCAGCAAGACGGTCAACTAATACATCTTCTGCTACATGGATGTTTAGAACATCATCTACCTTTTTACCTAACTCCTCTAAAATTGTATCTAATTCTTCTGCTTGAGCTAGTGTACGAGGAAATCCATCTAATAAAAATCCTTTTTCTGTATCAGCTTGTGATAAACGATCTTTTACAATTCCGTTTGTCACAGAATCCGGAACTAATTCGCCTTTATCGATATAAGATTTTGCTTCTTTACCAAGAGGCGTTTCATTCTTCATTGCTTCACGGAACATATCTCCAGTAGAAATATGTGGGATTTCATAAACATCGACGATTCTTTCCGCTTGAGTACCTTTACCTGCTCCTGGCAACCCCATTAGGATGAGATTCATTTGTTTTCCTCCTTAAGTTCGAGAAAAGTGCTGAGGTAAAACCTCAACACACACTCTTACTCTCTGATAAAACCAGTGTACTGACGCTTCAACAATAACCCTTCAAGTTGTTTATTCGTTTCAAGAGCCACACTAATGACAATCAGTAAACTTGTTCCTCCCAATCCAATTGATTGAGGTAAGCCCCAAATATTTTGTGCAATAATTGGTAGAATTGCCACTAATCCTAAGAAGACAGATCCAACAACACTTAATCTCATTAATAAAGACGAAATGAATTTTTCTGTTTCTTGGCCAGGTCGTACACTTGGAATATAACTTCCTTGCTTCTGCAAATTCTCAGCTACTTTCTCAGGATTAACCTGAACAAAGGCATAGAAGAATGTAAAAGCAACAATCATAATTGTATAAAGTATTCCACCTGGGATAGTTGAATAATTAAACAATGTAGTTGCAACCTCATACCAAGCTTTTCCACCTTGAGAAGTTTTCAACGCTGTAAGCACGGCTTGTGGTGTTGCAATAATTGAGCTGGCAAAGATTACAGGAATAACCCCTGCTGCATTTACTTTTAATGGTAAATAACTACTTTGTGGTGCGCCAGCTACACGTTTTGTATATTGAATTGGTATCTTTCTTTCTGCTTGTTGCACATAAGTTACCATAACTACTACTAAAAGAATAGCAATAACCAAAGCAACCATGAAAAGTACAGATTTCCATATATCAGATTTATCAATATTGACAAAATAGTCTACATAGATTTCTTTAATGCTAGAAGGGAACCTTGCAATAATTCCAGCAAAGATAATCATTGAGACACCATTTCCAATTCCTTTTTCAGATATTTGCTCCCCCATCCAAGTAACTAACATGGTACCAGCTGTTAAGATAATTCCGATACTTACATAAGTAAATATACTTGGACTTTTCACTAATCCGGCATTTGAATACATGTTAAAACCTGCTGTGATAGCAATCGATTGAACAAAACCTAAAACCAACGTAATATAACGCGTGGCTTGATTCAATTTACGACGACCTACCTCACCTTGTTTTGACCACTCAACAAATTTCGGCACAATATCCATCTGAAGTAATTGAACAATAATAGACGCAGTAATGTATGGCGACACCCCCATTGCGAACAATGAGAATCTCTCCATGGCATTACCACTGACTGTGTTGAACATCGCCATCAATGCTAAGTCATTCAGACTTGATAATGCTTTTGCATCAACACCAGGTACTGTAATATGTGCTCCAACTCTAAACGCGAAGAGAATGAAAAGTGTAAAAAATATTTTATTACGAATATTTTTTATCTTAAACGAATCCTTCAACAGCTTAAACATTAGATCACCTCAGCTGACCCACCAGCCGCTTCAATTGCAGATTTTGCAGATTCAGAGAATTTAGCTGCTTTTACAGTTAATTTTTTAGTTAATTCACCATTACCTAAAACTTTGATTCCTGATTTTTCGTTTTTAACGATTCCTGCTTCAATTAAAGTAGTTGGTGTTACTTCAGTACCATCTTCAAAACGATTTAACACGTCTAGGTTGATAACTGCATAATCTTTACGATTGATGTTAGTAAATCCACGTTTTGGTAAACGTCGGAATAAAGGAGTTTGTCCCCCTTCAAACCCTAAGCGTAACACGATGTTGTATCTGACTTATCATTTGATGATTAGCATAACAATCCACGTTGTAAGCGATCCCCTTCAAACCCTAAGCGTACACCACCACCTGAACGTGATTTTTGACCTTTTTGTCCACGACCTGATGTTTTACCATTACCAGATGATGAACCACGACCAACACGATTACGTACATGTCTTGATCCTTCTGCCGGATGTAACTCATGAAGTTTCATATATTCGGCACCTCCTTAAAATAGTCTACCTACAAATCATAATTAAATTTCTTCAACGTCCACTAAATGTGATATAGTGTTAACCATTCCTTTAATCGCTTCATTGTTAGGTTTCACGACTGTAGAATTAGTTTTTTTCAAGCCTAAAGCTTTCACTGTATCACGTTGGTTTTGAGGACGTCCAATGACACTACGCTTTAACGTAATTTTTAATTCGCTCATTTTTAGTCCCCCTTATCCGATTAGTTCGTCAACAGAAATGCCTCTAAGTTCAGCCACTTCTTCTGCACGTTTTAGTCTACTTAAACCTTCAACAGTTGCGCGAACAACGTTGACAGGTGTGTTTGATCCTAATGATTTACTTGTAATATCAGAAATACCCGCTAACTCAAGGACGGCACGCACTGGTCCACCAGCTGCAACCCCAGAACCGGCAACAGCAGGTTTCATAAGGATACGTCCACCACAGAATGATCCAATCACTTCGTGAGGAATTGTTGAGCCTACCATTGGTACTTCGATTAAGTTTTTCTTAGCATCTTCTACTGCTTTACGAATTGCTTCAGGTACTTCTTGAGCTTTACCAGTACCAAATCCAACGTGACCATTTCTATCTCCAACTACTACTAAAGCAGCAAAGCGTAGACGACGTCCACCTTTAACAACTTTAGATACGCGGTTAATAGCTACTACGCGGTCTTCTAAGTCGAATTGTCTAGCATCTAAATTAGCCATGAATGGTGTTCCTCCTTTTCCTAAAATTCTAGTCCATTTTCACGTGCTGCTTCAGCTAATGCAGCTACACGTCCATGGTAAAGGTATCCACCACGGTCAAAGACTACTTCTTTAATACCTTTTTCTGTTGCTTTTTTAGCAATTGAAGCTCCTACAGCTGTAGCTGCTTCAGTTTTGTTTTCTCCTGCGATATCTTTATCAACAGTAGAGGCACTTGCAAGTGTCACACCCGCTACGTCATCAATTAATTGAGCGTAGATGTTTTTGTTAGAACGGAATACGTTCAAGCGTGGGCACTCGGCAGTACCAGAGATTTTACTACGTACGCGGCGATGTCTCTTTTGGCGTACTTTATTTTTATCTGGTTTTGAAATCACACTTGTCACCTCATTAATTTATTTGTTATTTACCAGTTTTACCTTCTTTACGTCTTACATGTTCGCCAACATAGCGAATACCTTTACCTTTGTAAGGCTCAGGAGGACGTACTCCACGAATGTTCGCTGAAAATTCTCCAACAACTTCTTTGTTAGACCCTTTTACAACGATTTGTGTGTTTGAAGGAACTTCAATTGTGATACCTTCTGGCGTTTCAAACTCAACTGGATGAGAATATCCAACGTTTAATACAAGCTTTTTCCCTTGTAATTGAGCACGGTAACCAACCCCGATTAGTTCAAGAGCTTTTTCAAACCCTTCACTAACACCAACAACCATGTTGTTTAAGTTAGCACGCATTGTACCATGTAAGGTTTTGTTTTCTTTAGTATCATCAGGACGAGTTAAGACAACTTCACCTTCTGAAATGTTTAACGTAATATTTGGTGAAAACTCACGAGTTAATTCACCTTTTGGACCTTTAACCGTAACAGTGTTTCCTGATTGTGTTATTGTAACACCTGCAGGAACTACGACTGGTTTATTTCCGATACGACTCACTCTAGGCCACCTCCTTGATTAATAATTTTTTACCAAACGTATGCTAGTACTTCTCCACCAGTGTTACGCTCTCTTGCTTCTTTATCAGTTAAGATACCTTCTGAAGTTGAGATAATAGCTATACCTAAACCATTTAATACTTTAGGTACTTCATCAGCTTTTACATAAACACGTAAACCTGGTTTAGAGATACGTTTTAAGTTAGTAATAACGCGTTCGTCGTTTTTACCATATTTTAAGAAAACACGGATGATTCCTTGTTTGTCATCTTCGATGAATTCTACTTCACGCACAAAACCTTCACGTTGTAAGATTTTTGCGATTTCAAGTTTGATTGTTGATGCAGGCACTTCTAATGATTCGTGTTTTACGATATTCGCATTACGAATACGCGTTAAGAAGTCTGCAATTGGATCTGTCATCACCATTGAGTCCTTTACCTCCTTTTGCGGTTTACTTTTTTTACCAGCTTGCTTTCTTCACGCCGGGAATTTGTCCTTTATAGGCAAGTTCACGGAAGCAAATACGGCAAAGTTTAAATTTGCGATAAACTGAATGTGGACGTCCACAACGTTCACAACGAGTATATTCTTGAGTTGAGAATTTTGCTGGGCGTTTATTTTTAGCAATCATTGATTTTTTAGCCACGTAGTTCGCCTCCTTAAATTATTTTTGGAATGGCATTCCAAGTTGACCTAATAACTCACGAGCTTCCTCATCAGTATTAGCAGTTGTAACAATAACAATGTCCATTCCTCGAACTTTATCTACTAAATCATAATCAACTTCAGGGAAAATTAATTGTTCTTTTACACCTAAAGTGTAATTTCCACGTCCGTCAAATGATTTTTTGCTGATACCATGGAAGTCACGTACACGAGGTAAAGAGACAGATACTAATTTATCTAAAAATTCGTACATTCTTTCTCCACGTAAAGTTACTTTACATCCGATTGGCATTCCTTCACGTAAACGGAAACCAGCGATAGATTTTTTAGCTTTTGTGATAATTGGTTTTTGTCCAGAGATTAAAGCAAGTTCTTCAACAGCTTTATCTAAGTTTTTACTATTTGATACTGCATCACCAACACCCATGTTAATAACGATTTTATCAACTTTAGGTGTTTGCATAACAGAAGAGTAATTAAATTTTTCCACCAATGATGGTGTTACTTCATTAAGATACTTTTCTTTTAGGCGGTTCATTCAACATTGCCTCCTTCCTGATATTCTTATTTATCTAAAACTTCTCCAGTTTTCTTAGAAACACGTACTTTTTTGCCATCTACTTCTTTGTATCCTACACGTGTTGGTTCACCATTAGATGGATCAACCACCATTACATTAGAAACGTGAATAGATGCCTCCATTTCGATAATTCCACCTTGTGGAGCTGTCGCGCTAGGTTTTTGGTGTTTTTTCATAATGTTAACACCTTCAACGATGACGCGATCTTTCTTTGGAAATGCTTGGAGTACGATTCCCTCTTTGTTTTTATCTTTACCTGAGATAACTTTTACTTTATCGCCTTTTTTAACGAACATCTTGTTTCGCACCTCCTTTAAACATGAGTATGTATTATAACACTTCTGGTGCTAGTGAGACTATTTTCATAAAGTTGTTGTCACGTAATTCACGAGCAACTGGCCCAAAGATACGAGTACCACGTGGGCTCTTGTCATCACGAATAATCACACATGCATTTTCATCAAATTTGATATAAGAACCGTCACTACGACGAGCTCCTGATTTTGTACGAACGATAACAGCTTTAACTACTTCGCCTTTTTTAACAACTCCACCTGGTGTTGCTTGTTTAACCGTACAAACCACAACGTCACCGATATTTGCTGTTTTACGACCAGAACCACCAAGTACTTTAATTGTAAGTACTTCACGAGCTCCTGAGTTGTCAGCAACTTTCATACGACTTTCTTGTTGGATCACTTGAGTATCCTCCTTTCAAACTTTCAGGTTTCTCTATGGGAAAATTCGAATTAAATAATTACTGCTTCTTCTACAACTTCTAATAAACGGAAGCGTTTTGTCGCAGACAATGGACGAGTTTCCATAATTTTAACGATGTCTCCCGTTTTTGCTACATTGTTTTCATCATGAGCTTTATATTTCTTAGAGTATTTAACTCTCTTACCATAAATCTTATGAGTTTTCTTTGTTTCTACTACAACAACGATAGTTTTATCCATTTTATCGGAAACTACGCGTCCAGTATAAACTTTACGTTCATTTCTTTCTTGAGTCATCTATCAATGGCCTCCTTCCACTATTACTTAGCAGCTTCTTCACGCAAAACTGTTTTGATGCGTGCAATCGATTTACGAACTTCTGAAATTCGCGCTGTATTTTCTAATTGACCTGTTGCTAATTGGAAACGTAAGTTGAAAAGTTCTTCTTTATACTCTTTCTCTTTAGCGATCATTTCGGTAGTGGTTAATTCTCTGATATCTTTAACCTTCATTCGATTCACCACCCATTTCTTCACGTTTTACAATTTTTGTTTTAATAGGTAACTTGTTAGAAGCAAGTCTTAATGCTTCACGAGCTACATCTTCAGGAACGCCGGCAACTTCAAACATGATTTTTCCACGTTTTACTGGTGCAACCCATCCTTCAGGAGCCCCTTTACCAGAACCCATACGAACACCAATTGCTTTTGATGTATATGATTTGTGAGGGAAAATTTTAATCCATACTTTCCCACCACGTTTCATGTGACGAGTCATTGCGATACGGGCAGCTTCTATTTGACGGTTAGTAATCCAATGAGAATCAACAGCTTGTAAGCCGTATTCACCAAATGCGATTTCTTTACCACCTTTAGCTTCACCACGCATTTTACCTCTAAATTCACGACGGTGTTTTACACGTTTAGGTACTAACATGATTATTTCCCTCCTTTCTCAGTGTTTTTCTTTTCAGGAAGAATTTCTCCACGATAAATCCACACTTTAACTCCTAGTTTTCCGTATGTTGTATCTGCTTCTTCCCAAGCATAATCAATATCTGCTCTTAATGTATGCAATGGAACAGTTCCTTCAGAATAACCTTCAGAACGTGCCATATCAGCACCATTTAAACGTCCAGATACAAGAGTTTTGATACCTTGAGCACCTGATCTCATTGTACGTTGGATAGCTTGTTTTTGAGCACGACGGAATGCTACACGATTTTCTAATTGACGTGCAATTCCTTCTGCTACTAATTTAGCATCTAAATCTGGTTTTTTGATTTCAACGATGTTAATGTGAACTCGTTTACCAGTTAATTTGTTTAATTCTTTACGTAAAGCTTCAACTTCAGATCCGCCTTTACCAATAACCATACCAGGTTTAGCAGTATGAATTGAAACGTTCACGCGATTTGCAGCACGTTCGATTTCAATGGTTGAAACAGAAGCATCAGCCAATCTAGTCGAAATGAATTTACGAATGTTCAAATCTTCATGCAGGTATTCAGCGTATTCTTTTTCTGCATACCATTTCGCATCCCAGTCACGAATGACGCCGACACGCATTCCAATTGGATTAATTTTTTGACCCACTGGTTGTCCCTCCTTATTTTTCTGATACTACTACTGTAATATGACTTGTTCTTTTGTTGATAGGTGAAGCAGATCCTTTTGCACGAGGACGGAAGCGTTTCATTGTTGGTCCTTCATTTACAAATACTTCTGATACTACTAAATCTTCAACATCTAAATCAAAGTTGTTTTCTGCGTTAGCAATAGCTGACATAAGCACTTTTTCAACAATACCTGCTGCTTTGTTAGGTGAGAATTTCAAGATTGAAATTGCTTCTCCTACTTGTTTACCTCTGATTAGGTCAACAACAAGTCTTGTCTTACGAGGTGAAGTGCGAATTGTTTTAGCTGTTGCTTTAGCTGAAGTAATTCTTTCTTCTGACATATTCGTGTCCTCCCCTCAATTAGCGATTTGTTTTTTTATCGTCAGCAGCGTGTCCGCGATAAGTTCTTGTTGGTGCGAATTCACCTAGTTTATGTCCTACCATGTCTTCTTGAATGTAAACAGGAACATGTTTTCTTCCATCATATACTGCGATAGTATATCCTATAAAGTTTGGAAAAATTGTAGAACGACGTGACCAAGTTTTAATTACTTTCTTTTTCGGTTGATCTTTTTGTGCTTCCACTTTTTTCATTAAGTGTTCATCGACAAAAGGTCCTTTTTTTAAGCTACGACCCATGGTGAACCTCCTCTCACATATTTCGTTTTAGCTATCAAATTATTTAGTTTTACGACGACGTACAATAAGTTTATCTGATTTAGCTTTTTTACTACGCGTTTTATATCCAAGTGTTGGTTTGCCCCATGGACTCATTGGAGATGGACGTCCGATAGGTGCTTTACCTTCACCACCACCGTGTGGGTGATCGTTAGGGTTCATTACGCTACCACGTACAGTAGGACGTTTACCTAACCAGCGATTACGACCAGCTTTACCAATGTTGATTAATTCGTGTTGTTCGTTACCTACAGTACCGATTGTTGCACGACAAGTCCCTAAAATCATACGAACTTCCCCTGAATTCAAACGAACTAATACATATTTTCCTTCTTTACCTAACACTTGAGCGCTAGTTCCAGCAGAACGGATTAATTGTCCACCCTTACCAGGTTTTAACTCAATGTTATGGATAACAGTACCAACTGGGATGTTGTTCAATGGTAGAGCATTCCCTACTTTGATATCCGCGTCTGGTCCTGAAGAAATTTGTGCACCTACTTGGATGCCTTTTGGTGCTAAAATATATGCCTTCACACCGTCAGTGTAATGGATTAATGCAATGTTAGCAGATCTATTTGGATCGTACTCAACTGTTTTTACAGTACCAACCACATTATCTTTATTACGTTTAAAATCAATTAAACGGTATTGGCGTTTGTGTCCACCCGCTTGATGACGTACAGTGATTTTACCTTGGTTGTTACGTCCAGCGTTTTTGCTTAATGGTTGTAATAACGTTTTTTCTGGTTTAGAAGTTGTGATTTCAGCAAAATCAGAACCAGTCATGTTACGACGACCATTTGTGGTAGGTTTATACTTTTTAATCGCCACGTGATTTCCCTCCTACTTTAGTCAATGCTGTTATTATTCAGCATCAAAAATTTGAATTTCTTTTGAATCTTCTGTTAGTTGTACAATCGCTTTACGACGTTTCTTAGTGTAACCAGCGTGTCTACCCATTCTTTTAAGTTTAGGTTTAACGTTCATGATGTTCACTTTTTTAACTTTAACGTCGAAAACTGATTCTACAGCTTGCTTAACTAATGTTTTGTTGGCTCTTACGTCAACTTCAAACGTGTATTTTTTTTCGTCCATAGCTGCTACAGACATTTCTGTAATAACTGGGCGTTTAATTACGTCGATTAATTCCATTATGCAAGCACCTCCTCTATTTGAGTTAGAGCAGTTTTAGTCACTAATAGTTTGTCAGCAGCAACTACGTCAAGTACGCTTACGTTGTTTGATTCTACAATAGAAACATTTGGTAAGTTACGTCCTGATAAAGCAGCAAAGTCATTGCCACCCTCTAGTACTACTAAAACTTTAGTATCAACACTTAAGTTTTCTAAAACTTGTTTAAATTCTTTTGTTTTTGGTGCGTCGAAAGCTAAACCTTCAACAACAACTAGTTTGTTTTCAGCAACTTTTTCTGATAAAACAGATTTGATTGCTAAACGACGAACTTTTTTAGGTAATTTGTAGCCATAAGAACGTGGTGTTGGTCCAAAGACAACTCCACCTCCACGCCATTGTGGTGAGCGGATAGATCCTTGACGCGCACGACCTGTTCCTTTTTGACGCCATGGTTTACGTCCTCCACCGCGTACAGCGCTACGGTTTTTAACAGCGTGAGTTCCTTGTCTTAAAGAAGCACGTTGCATGATAATTGCATCGTAGACAACACTTTCGTTTGGCTCGATGCCAAAAATAGCTTCATTTAATTCAATTTCGCCATTTTGAGTTCCATCTTGTTTATATAATGCTACAGATGTCATTCTTAGTTCCTCCTCTCCCACAATTATTTAGCAGCCTTAACAGCTGTTTTTATTTCAATTAATGATTTTTTAGCACCAGGTACATTACCTTTTACTAAAATAACATTTTTATCTGCATCTACTCTTACGATTTCAAGGTTTTGAACGGTAACACGATCTCCACCCATACGTCCAGCAAGTTTTTTGCCTTTAAATACACGTGATGGATCAGACGCTCCACCCATTGAACCTGGACGACGATGGTATCTAGAACCATGTGCCATTGGTCCACGAGATTGTCCATGACGCTTGATAGCACCTTGGAAGCCGTGTCCTTTAGTTGTACCTGTGACATCAACAATGTCTCCTGCTTGGAAAACATCAACAGTGATTTCTTTACCTACTTCATATTCTCCCAGCTCAACATCATTGAATTCTCTAATGAAGCGCTTAGGAGTCGTATTTGCTTTTGCAACATGACCCTTAGCAGGTTTGTTTGACAAAATATCACGTTTGTCTTGGAAACCAACTTGGATAGCTTCGTATCCATCAGTTTCAACAGTTTTAACTTGTAAAACAACGTTTGGAGTTGCTTCAATTACTGTTACGGGGATTAACTCGCCGTTTTCTGTAAATATTTGTGTCATACCTACTTTTTTACCTAAGATTCCTTTGGTCATGAGTACACCTCCATCTTTTTGTTATTATAATTTAATTTCAATATTTACACCGCTTGGCAAGTCTAGCTTCATTAAAGCATCAACTGTTTTTGGTGTTGGGCTCACAATATCAATTAAACGTTTGTGAGTACGCATTTCGAATTGTTCACGTGAATCTTTGTATTTATGTGTCGCACGGATTACTGTATAAACTGAACGGTCAGTTGGTAATGGAATTGGTCCAGAAACCTCAGCACCTGTTCTTTTTGCTGTTTCTACAATTTTCTCTGCAGACTGATCTAATACACGATGTTCATACGCTTTTAAACGGATACGAATTTTTTGTTTTGCCATTTTGTTCCCTCCTTCGCCTATTTTAAAAAGTAGACATAGCTCCTCGAAAATATCCAACACGCCACCATGGCAATGCTCCCTGGCGTGTCGCAACCTCTCGATTCAACGCCTTCGTATTTCCATACGAGGTACTAACATACTTTTTTATCAGCACCTCTAGAATTATACTAAAAATGCGGTGTATAAGCAACCCTTTTTTAAGTTTAATTCGAAAATTTATCAATCTGTAAAAAATATTTTAGTTCAATCAACATTTAAACCTCAAAAAATATTAGCAAATAAAAAAGGTTGAAAACAAATGTTCTCAACCTTACGTCCTTACACAACAATGCTTTATTTGAATAGATTAAAAATTAACCTACGATTTCAGTTACAACGCCTGAACCAACAGTACGTCCACCCTCACGAATAGAGAAACGAGTTCCGTCTTCGATCGCGATTGGGTGAATTAATTCAACATCCATAGCTACGTTATCACCAGGCATTACCATTTCAGTTCCTTCTGGTAATTGACAAACACCAGTTACGTCAGTTGTACGGAAGTAGAACTGAGGACGGTAGTTTGTAAAGAATGGAGTATGACGTCCACCTTCTTCTTTAGATAAAACGTAAACTTCAGCTTTAAATTTTGTATGTGGAGTGATAGTTCCTGGAGCTGCTAATACTTGTCCACGTTGGATATCTTCACGAGCTACCCCACGTAATAAAGCACCAATGTTATCTCCAGCTTCAGCGTAATCTAATAATTTACGGAACATTTCAACACCTGTTACAGTTGTTTTAGCAGTTTCTTCAGCGATACCTACTAATTCAACTTCGTCACCAACACGAACTTGTCCACGTTCAACACGTCCTGTAGCAACAGTACCACGACCAGTAATTGAGAATACGTCCTCAACTGGCATCATGAATGGTTTGTCAGTATCACGTTCTGGTGTTGGGATATACTCATCAACAGCAGCCATTAATTCTAAGATTTTTTCTTCGTAAGAAGCGTCGCCTTCTAAAGCTTTTAATGCTGAACCAGCAACGATTGGAGTATCATCTCCTGGGAAGTCGTATTCAGATAATAAGTCACGAACTTCCATTTCTACTAATTCTAATAATTCTTCGTCGTCAACCATATCCATTTTGTTTAAGAAAACAACGATGTATGGAACACCAACGTTACGAGATAAAAGAATGTGCTCACGAGTTTGTGGCATTGGACCATCAGCAGCAGATACTACTAAGATCGCGCCGTCCATTTGAGCAGCACCAGTGATCATGTTTTTAACGTAGTCAGCATGTCCTGGGCAGTCAACGTGTGCGTAGTGACGAGTGTCAGTTTCATATTCGATATGAGAAGTAGAGATTGTGATTCCACGTTCTTTTTCTTCTGGAGCGTTATCAATATCAGCATATGATGAAGCTTCTCCACCGTTTTTCTTAGCTAAAACTGTTGCGATTGCTGCAGATAAAGTTGTTTTACCGTGGTCAACGTGTCCGATTGTACCGATGTTTACATGGGCTTTCGAACGGTCAAATTTTTCTTTTGCCATTTTGTATATATCCTCCTAAAATTAAAAAGTTATTTATTTTATATTATAATGATGAAGGAAAAAAATCAATTAATGAATCTCTTCCTTCACACATCATCATTCTACATGAAATTCAGAAAAAAGCCTAGTCAAAAAATTAATCTTGAGAACCGCCATTTTTCTTGATAATTTCTTCTTGAATTGATTTAGGTACGTCTTCATAGTGGTCAAATACCATCATAAATGTACCACGTCCTTGAGTAGAAGAACGTAATGTTGTTGCGTATCCAAACATTTCAGCAAGTGGAACCATTGCGTTAACAATTTGTGAGTTACCATGTGCTTCCATACCTTCAACACGTCCACGACGACTTGTAACGTGTCCCATGATATCACCTAAGTTATCTTCTGGAACAGTAATTGTTACTTTCATCATTGGTTCAAGGATTACTGGTTGTGCTTTCTTAGCTGCTGCACGTAAAGCCATAGACGCCGCAACACGGAATGCTGTCTCGTTCGAGTCAACATCATGGTAAGAACCATCATATAATTTTGCTTTAATGTCAACTAATGGGTATCCAGCAAGAACACCATTAGCCATAGAATCTTCTAATCCTTTTTCAACAGCTGGGATGTATTCACGAGGAACTACACCACCGACGATAGCATTTTCAAACTCGAAGCCTTTTCCTTCTTCGTTTGGTGTGAACTCAACCCATACGTGACCGTATTGACCTTTACCACCAGACTGACGAACAAATTTACCTTCTGCTTGAGTTATAGGTGCTCTAAATGTTTCACGATAAGAAACTTGAGGAGCTCCTACGTTTGCTTCTACTTTGAATTCACGTTTCATACGGTCTACTAGAACGTCTAAGTGCAACTCACCCATACCTGAGATAACAGTTTCACCCGTTTCAACGTTTGTTTCAACACGGAATGACGGATCTTCTTCAGCAAGTTTTTGTAAAGCAATACCCATTTTATCTTGGTCAGCTTTAGATTTAGGTTCTACCGCTACTTGAATAACTGGTTCTGGGAACTCAATTGATTCAAGAACAACTGGCGCATCTAATGCACACAATGTATCTCCTGTTGTTGTATCTTTCAATCCAACAGCAGCTGCGATATCTCCAGCGTAAACTGTACTGATTTCTTCACGTGAGTTGGCATGCATTTGTAGAATACGTCCAATACGTTCTTTTTTGTCTTTAGACGCATTTAAAACGTATGAACCACTATCTAATGTTCCAGAGTAAACACGGAAGAATGTTAAACGACCTACGAATGGGTCAGTCATAACTTTAAATGCTAATGAAGCAAACGGTGCGTCATCACTTGATGGACGTTCTGTTTCTTCATCAGTTTTAGTATCAATACCTTTAATTGCTTCAACATCAGTTGGAGCTGGTAAATAGTCTAAAACAGCATCTAACATTAATTGGACACCTTTATTTTTGAAGGCTGAACCAGCTAATACAGGGAAGAATTCAACATTGATTGTCGCACGACGAATTCCTTGTTTTAATTCTTCTTCAGTGATTTCTTCACCTTCTAAATATTTTTCCATTAAGTCTTCATCAGTTTCAGCTACAGCTTCAACTAATTTTTCACGCCATTCATTAGCCATATCTACATATTCTTCAGGGATATCAGTTTCTTGGATATCTGTTCCTAAGTCATTTGTATAGATTTCAGCTTTCATTTTGATTAAGTCGATAATTCCAGTGAAGTTATCTTCTGAACCAATTGGTAATTGAATTGGGTGAGCGTTTGCTTGTAAACGGTCATGGATTGTTTTAACTGAGTATAAGAAATCTGCACCAGTTTTATCCATTTTATTACAAAATACAATACGAGGTACTTTGTATTCAGTTGCTTGTCTCCAAACAGTTTCTGTTTGAGGCTCAACACCTGATTGCGAGTCAAGTACGGTAACAGCACCATCTAATACACGTAATGAACGTTGAACTTCAATAGTGAAATCCACGTGTCCAGGAGTATCAATGATGTTTACACGGTAACCTTTCCATTGAGCTGTTGTAGCAGCTGATGTAATTGTGATACCACGTTCTTGCTCTTGTTCCATCCAGTCCATTTGTGAAGCTCCCTCATGGGTTTCACCTAATTTATGGATTTTACCAGTATAATAAAGGATACGCTCTGTTGTTGTTGTTTTACCAGCATCAACATGGGCCATGATTCCGATATTACGAGTTTTTTCTAGCGAAAACTCTCTTGCCATTCTTTTCTAACTCCTCTCAAACTTGATTGATTTAAATACAACAGTATTTTCTTCGTTTTAAACAGAGGATTTTACCAACGATAATGAGCGAATGCTCTGTTGGCTTCAGCCATTTTATGCACGTCTTCACGTTTTTTAACTGAAGAACCAGTGTTGTTAGCTGCATCCATGATTTCTTTTGCTAAACGTTGTTCCATTGTGTGCTCTCCACGTAAACGTGAATAGTTAACAATCCAACGTAAACCTAAAGTTGAGCGACGCTCTGGACGTACTTCAACTGGAACTTGATAGTTAGAACCACCAACACGGCGAGCTTTAACTTCAAGAACGGGCATAACATTTTCCATAGCTTGTTCGAAAACTTCTAATGGATCATTCCCTGTAGATTCTTTAATAATATCAAAAGCATCATAAATGATACTAGAAGCAACACCACGCTTACCGTCAACCATTACGCGGTTGATTAAACGAGTCACTAATTTTGAGTTATAAATCGGATCTGGTAATACATCACGTTTTGCGACAGGACCTTTTCTTGGCATGTGTAACTCCTCCTTCCAAAAATTTTATTTAATCAGTTTAATTTATTTTTTAGGTTTTTTAGTACCATATTTAGAACGACTTTGTTTACGATCAGTAACACCAGCAGTATCTAAAGCACCACGTACGATATGATAACGAACCCCTGGTAAGTCTTTTACACGACCTCCACGAATTAAAACCACACTATGTTCTTGCAAGTTATGTCCAATACCTGGAATGTAAGCTGTCACTTCGATTAAGTTTGACAAACGAACACGGGCATATTTACGTAACGCAGAGTTAGGTTTTTTCGGTGTCATCGTACCCACACGTGTACAAACACCACGTTTTTGTGGAGAGTTCACGTTAGTTTGAGATTTTTTGAAACTATTATAGCTTTTACCTAATGCAGGTGAGCCAGATTTCGTTGTTTTTGATTTACGAGATTTACGTACCAATTGATTAATTGTAGGCATGATAATTTCCTCCTTCCTTATAAAGCTTTCCTAGAGCCACACATCCAGGTGGTTCTTTTTTAAAATTAAAAAAATTAATGCAAGAAATCCTGCACTTTAAACAGGCTTTAATACAGTCCATACATTTAAAAAGACTTGTTCTCAAGCACCTTCGTAATAGTAACACACTCTGTTAATAAACGTCAATAGTTTAATTTATAAAAATAATTTTTTTAGTATATCTTTTTTTTAAGATAATGCTTACAATAAATCTATAGAATATTAGGAGGAATCTTTTTATCATGAACTTAAAAAAATTAGTTGGAATTGAATCTGCAAATTACATTAAAGACGGAATGATAGTCGGTCTTGGAACTGGGTCAACTGCCTACTATATGGTAGAAGAATTAGGACGACGTGTAAAAGAAGAAGGATTATCAATCACTGGTGTTACTACTTCAAAAGCAACCGAAGTACAAGCTCTAGCTTTGGATATACCATTAAAAAGTATTGACGAGGTAGACTATGTTGACTTAACAATAGATGGTGCAGATGAAATTTCTGAAGATTATCAAGGAACTAAAGGTGGTGGTGCTGCCCTCTTATTTGAAAAAATTGTCGGAACTTATTCAAAAGAAATCATTTGGATTGTTGATGAGTCAAAAATGGTAAAACACCTTGGAGCCTTTCCTCTTCCTATTGAAGTGATCCCTTACGGTAGTGCTCAGTTATTTAAACTATTTAACGAAAATAAACTCAATCCGACTTTACGTCTAACTGACGATGGTAATCCTTTGCTAACAGACAGTAAAAATTATATTATAGACTTACACCTAGAAAAAATTGAGAACCCTATTGAATTAGCTGCTTGGCTAGATACTCAAGTTGGTGTGGTTGAGCACGGTCTATTCTTAAACATGGTAAACCGAGTCATTATCGGAACACAACATGAAGGGGTTAAAACAGTCGACATTTCTAGATGATCATTTATGAAGGGCGATGAAAAAATGAAAACATTAGTTTTTATTAGACACGGACAAAGTCTTTGGAACTCATTAAACCTATTTACTGGATGGGTGGATGTTGATTTAAGTGAACAAGGTATTGAAGAAGCAAAAAATGCAGGAAAAAAAATCAAAGACGCTGGAATTCTATTTGATGTAGCATATACCTCTTATCTAAAACGTGCCATCAAAACGTGTCACTATGTTTTAGAAGAATCTGATCAACTCTCAACACCCGAATTAAAATCTTGGCGCTTAAATGAACGACACTATGGAGCATTACAAGGCTTAAACAAAGCAGAAACTGCTAAGAAATATGGCGCAGACCAAGTGCAACTATGGAGACGTTCATATGATACTCTGCCTCCATTACTTGATCCTAACAGCCCCGAATCATCAACACATGATCCAAAATATCGTTATCTTGATAAACGAGCTATCCCTGAAGGAGAAAATTTAAAAGTGACGCTCGAGCGTGCCCTTCCTTTTTGGAATGATCACATTGCACCAAGCTTATTAAAAGATGAAGTCGTATTAGTGGCTGCACACGGAAATTCATTACGTGCATTGGCAAAACACATTGAAAACATTTCTGATGATGATATTATGTCTCTTGAAATCCCTACAGGACAACCGTTAGTCTATGAATTAAATGATGACTTGAGCGTATCAAAAAAATATTATCTATAATACAAAAAACCATCAAGCTTAAACGCTCGATGGTTTTCTTTTTATATTTACTATTAGAGAAACTACTATTCCTATAAAAGCAAATATAATCCAGCTTAATCCACTTGTAAAAAATGGAATATATTGTTCTGAAGTACTTAATACACTACTAATAAAAGAATTTTGTTTTAATTCATTAGGTAGTACACGTACTGCATCTAATATAGAAGCAATAACTGTAAAACCCATCGTGATTTTGTAACAACTTGGCATTTTATCTGTCCAATTACTAAAAATAGATAAAAGGATTAGTACCATAGCTAATGGATATATAAACATTAAAACAGGAATCGACGCTGTGATAATCGCATTCAACCCAATATTAGAAACCATTAACGCAACTGCTAAACAGCCTAATACAAATGATAAATAATGCTTCTCTGAAAAAATCTCTGAATAAGCTTTACCAAATGAGGTCGCTAATCCAATCGCTGTTTTTAAACAAGCAATAATAACAATTAAACCTAGTAAAACACTTCCCGGAACTCCCAGGTAATAGTCAGCTAGTTGAGACAGTGTCACCCCACCGTTTAAATTTAAAGAAAGTGTTCCAAGACTCATTGCTCCCATTAATGATAATAATGTATAAATGATTCCCATTAAAACAATTCCAAAAACTCCAGCTTTCATTGTTTCAACAGCAATTCTTGATTTCTTATCAATACCAAAACCTTTAACACTCTCAATGATAATTGCACCAAAAGCAAGACCGGCTAGTGCATCAAGCGTATTGTAACCACCTAAAAACCCTTCAACAAATGGTCTCGATTCATAAATAGGTTGTACTGGTGCTTCTTTAATGCTCCCCATCGGATAAATAAAACTAATCACAACCAAACCACCCAATAAAACTAAAAATAATGGCGTTAAATATTTACCGATATAATCTAAAATATTACTCGGTTTAAACGAAAAAATTAAAACTAATAAAAAAAATACCGCACTAAAAATAAATAAATATAATGTACTCTTATTTTCTGGAATAAATGGAGCGATAGACATTTCATAAGAAGTTGTTGCTAATCTTGGCATTGCAAAGATTGGTCCTATTATTAAATACAGAACAATGGTAAAAAAATAAGCAAAAGAAGTTGATACTCGACTAGCTAGTTCAAAAATTTTATTCGTTCCAGTTGATCCAAAAGAAATAATTGCTAAAAATGGAATCCCTATTGCTGAAATTAAAAAACCATTATTGGCTAATAATACATTTTTACCCGCTTCTTGTCCCATTTGAATTGGAAAAATTAAATTCCCTGCTCCAAAAAACAAGCCAAATACCATAATTCCAATATACAACTTTTCTTTGTGTGATAATCTTTCTTTCATACCTTTTATTAACCTCCAAACATCAATTTTTTATAAAAAAAAACTTGAAATTGTATATACAATTTCAAGTTTATGACCCGTACGGGACTCGAACCCGTGTTACCGCCGTGAAAGGGCGGTGTCTTAACCGCTTGACCAACGGGCCAATATAGTATTATAAAAAATAATAATGGAGAAGGAGGGATTTGAACCCTCGCGCCAGTTACCCGACCTATACCCTTAGCAGGGGCACCTCTTCAGCCACTTGAGTACTTCTCCAAATTATAACAATGGGCCTAAATGGACTCGAACCATCGACCTCACGCTTATCAGGCGTGCGCTCTAACCAGCTGAGCTATAGGCCCTATTTATTTTAAAGCGGGTGACGAGAATCGAACTCGCGACAACAGCTTGGAAGGCTGTAGTTTTACCACTAAACTACACCCGCTAATAAAATGGCGCAAGACAGAATCGAACTGCCGACACACGGAGCTTCAATCCGTTGCTCTACCAACTGAGCTACTGCGCCATTAAAGACGGTCCCGACGGGAATCGAACCCGCGATCTCCTGCGTGACAGGCAGGCATGTTAACCCCTACACCACGGAACCTAATTGCGGAGACAGGATTTGAACCTGTGACCTTCGGGTTATGAGCCCGACGAGCTACCTAGCTGCTCCACTCCGCGATATTAATAAGGAGGATAAGGGATTCGAACCCTTGCGTGCTTTTACACACCTGACGGTTTTCAAGACCGTTCCCTTCAGCCGGACTTGGGTAATCTAGTGTGAGTTGGTTGCCGAGCCACCCGACCGACTACGCGGCGCGGGTGGGTCGGACACCGCGCGGCGTTGTGCACACCGCTGGCACAGAGGCCTTCAAGCCGACTTGGGTAATCCTCCATAATACTTATGACCCGTACGGGACTCGAACCCGTGTTTACCCCGCCGTCGACACGGGCGGTGTCTTAACCGCTTGACGCAAAGCGGGCCATAATCTTTAAAAGTATCGTATAAAAATTTGAGACTAGTAGATGGGCCCTAAATGGACCGTCGAACCATCGACCTCACGCTTATCAGCGCGTGCGCTGTCTAACCAGCTGAGGGCTATAGCCCGCTATTTTTTTTAAAGCGGGGTGACGAGAATCGAACCGGCGACAACAGCTTGGAAGGCTGTAGTTTTTACCACTAAACTACACCCGCTAATAAAACAACGGTCCCGACGGGAATCGAACCCAGCGATCTCCTGCGT